>CBFHJA010000032.1:0-54116 GCA_965656085.1 uncultured Aliishimia sp.
GAGGTCTCGATCCGGCGGCGCGCGCCGGTCTCGAGGCTGTGGGTGTCGATCCAGTGTTTGGCAATATCGACACCGATATGGGTTTGTGCGATCGTCATGGGGCCTGTCCTTATCTACGGGATCGTCCGGTGATGCGGCCGTCCCTGGCAACTGTTCAGGTGCATTGACCAAGGCGGACGAGCCCCACGCTACAGGACGGCCTTCAGGGCCAGGGGTGGGACGGGGTCTCGTCCGCTGACCCACATTATGGCAGATCGCAAAGAGATAAGGGTGGGCAATCTGCCCACCACCCCACCTAAGGGCAAACACTCCCAACGGTTCTAGCCGTCCGCCGTGTCGATCCAGATCGTGACCGGGCCGTCATTGGTCAGCGCGACCGCCATATCCGCGCCGAACTGCCCGGTTTCGACATGAGGGCCAAGCGCGGCGAGGGACGCCGCAAACGCCTCATAGAGCCGCTTCGCCTCCTCGGGCGGGCAGGCCCCGGAGAAGCCGGGGCGGTTGCCGCGTCTGGTGTCGGCGGCCAGCGTGAACTGCGACACCACCAAGGCGGCACCGCCTGTGTCGAGCAAGCTGCGGTTCATCTTGCCGGATTCGTCCTTGAATATTCGCAGCTTGGCGATTTTCGCCGCCAGCTTCTCACCCGTGGCCTCATCATCGCCGGGCATGGCGCAGACAAGGATGAGCAGACCGGGGCCGATCTGGCCGATGACCGCGCCCTCCACTGTTACGGAGGCCTCGGTCACGCGTTGTAGCAAAGCGCGCATCAGTCGTCTTTCCAGTTGATCAGGGCCTCGGGCGCCGCGCGCGTCGTGCGGAAGCCGTTGGCTGGGTGGTCCGGGTCGGGGCGCCCGAAGGAGATCGCGCAGAGGATCAGGCGGTCCGCGCCGATCCCGAACCAGTCCCGCACGAAGGGGGCATGGGCAGCGATGGCAGCCTGCGGGATCGTCGCGATGCCTTGGGCTTGCGCGGCAAGGCAGAAGGCCGTGACAAAGCCCCCGCAATCCATCGCACCGTAAGGGCCAAGCGCCTCGGGGCTGTGGATGATGGCCACATGCGGCGCGCCGAAAAGGCAAAAATTTTCAAGCATTTGTTTGGCCGACGCCGCGCGGTCACCCTTCTCGATCCCCACTGCGTCATAAAGCTGCCAGCCGCATTCCCGCCGCCGCTCGCCATACACCCCGGGATAGCCCGAGGGCCACGGTAGATCGGGCTTGGGCACGGCGCCTGAGGTGGCATGGGCGTAGAGCGCCTCACGGAACAGGTCGGTCCCCGCGCCCCGGGTAATCTCAAGCTGCCACGGCTGCGCGTTGCACCACGAGGGCGCGTGCCGGGCGGTGCGGACGATCTCTTCGATCACACTGTCGGCGAGCGGTTGCGGGTCATAGGCGCGGCACGAATAGCGTGCCTGCATCAGCTCGTTCAGGGTGTCGGCGGATGGGTTGCTCATAGGCTCTCCTGCATCTGGGTGGTGGCGATGAGATAGCCAATCCCGGCGGCGATCAGCAGCCCGGCAAGCACGGCAAAGAGGATCTTCACCGCCGAATAGGGCCGCTCCCCCTGCACCCGCCCGCTCTGGCCGTTGACGACGAAACGGTAGGTCTGGCCGCGATACTTGTAGGCCGCGAGCCAGACCGGCAGCAGCACGTGTTTGAAGGTCACGTCCGACATGCGTGTCTGGATGTGGTGTACCTGTTGCCGGTCCCCGCCAATGTCGAACATCACGTCGCGGGTGATGACCTTGTCCATCAGCGCGCGAGCTTCCACGAACCCGTCTTCGAGGCTCACAGAATAGCCTTCGGCACGAAAACCGGCAAGAAATTCAGGGCTATAGGGGTGCAGCGCCGACAGGTCCCACGGCGCCAGCGCGTCGGTGTGCTGCTTGGGCAGGCTGCGCGAGGCGACGACCAACACATCGTCGAAGAACCGCGCAACACGGCCCGAGACGGCGCGCCAGCGGACCTTGGCGACCTGCACCGATTGGCGCTTGCCATCGCGCATGACGGTGCGGGTCTCATAATAGACCGTGCCGCGCTCGCCCCGGTAGCTGGAGGCGGTTTGCGCATCGAAGGTCCAGTAGGGCACATAGATGCCCTGCATCTTGCGGCCCTTGCGCGCATAGTCTTGCAGCCCGCTCGGGGCGAACCAGAGCCCGCCGAGCCAATCATTCATCGCGCTGCGGGCGCCACGTTCGTCGAGCATGAACGGGAGCACGCCGCGCGGTTTGATGTGGCGATGACGGCCGGTGTCGGTGACCACGGGCGTGGCGCAGAACGGGCATTCGGTGGCGTGCAGGGCGGCGTCGAACTCCACCTGCGCGGCGCAGTTGGGGCAGGAGGAGACGCGGGTTTCCTCCATCTCTGCCTCGGGAAGCTCGGCCTGAAGCGCGGTTTGCAGGTCAAGCTCGCGGATTGGCGCGGGGGATGCGTCCAACGCCTGCCGGTTGCCGCAATGGGCGCAAATGAGCGCGCCTGCGTCCGGCTCGAAGCGCAGATCACCGCCGCAGGCATCACAGGGAAATCTGTGCTCGGCAACCGGGGCTGTCAGTGTCTCGGACAAGGGGCATCGTTCCTGTTGATTGTGCGGACCGTAGCAACGCGGTGCGGACATTTGAACCGGTATTTGCGCAGCCCTCTTGGTCTTCGCGCGGGCGCGGTGCATATAGTTTCAAAAGGTGATCAGGGAGATCGGAATGCCAATGCGCGGCGCGGGTGGAAATCAGGGAGGAACGGGCAGTTTCCTGCTCGGAATTGCGATGATGATCGCGGGCGGCTACCTGCTGCTGCAATCCATCGTGGTGCGCCCGAATTTCGGGTTTGGCTCGGCGCTCTTCAACATGGGCGGTGTGCCGGTGACCTCGGGCATGGTGCTGGTGCCCTTCATGTTCGGCGTCGGCATGATTTTCTACAACGCGCGCAACTGGTTGGGCTGGGGACTGGCCGGCGCGTCGATCCTTGCGCTGGTGGCGGGCGTGATTGCGTCGATCAACCTGCAATTCGCGCGCATGAGCGTGTTCGACCTGATCGTGATCCTCGTATTGCTGGTGGGCGGGATCGGGCTCTTTTTACGGTCGCTGAAGGACCGGCCCCGGTTCTGACACATCCGGGCCTGACCCGATAGCGCGCCTGCGGCGCACGAGTTTGTTTTTGCGCCCTGCGGATCAGGCAGGTGGCGGCGGCGGGGGCGGGGGAAGCACTGTAAAGAGCTGCGCCAGTTCCTGCACATCCTCGGCACGCATCCAGCCATCCTGACCGGGGGTCCAGACATAGGTGTCGCGCGTGATCTCCGCCGCTGCGGCCATCCGCCCAAGAGATGCTTTGGAGAACGGCCCCTTGGTCGCACCGTTCTCGGCGATGTGCCAGACATGCTCGATGGGCGGCGGGGGCGGGGCAATTGCTGCCGGGCTCGGTTGGGCCGTGACCTGCTCAGGTTGTGGGCGCGCGCCCCACGGTCCGGCCTGCATTCCTTGCGCGATCTGCATTCCGAGACCCGCGCCCATGCCCGCCTGAATTGCCGCAGCGCCGCCACCGTCGCGGCCAAGCGCTTCGGCGGCCTGAAACTGCATGTATTCGTTCAGGTTTCCGACGACGCCCATGGAGGTGCGCTTGTCCATGACCTGCTCAACGGCAGGGGGCAGCGAGATGTTCTCGATGTAGAGTTCGGGCAGGGCGAGGCCGTATTCGGCAAGGCGCGGGGCGATCTGACGGGCGACCAACTGGCCGAGTTCGCGGGTATTGGCGGCCATGTCGAGCACCGGGATGCCTGCTTGCGCGAGGGTGCGCGAGAATTCCTGCACAATGATGTTGCGGATCTGAAAACTGATCTCGTCCATCGTGAACTCGCCATCGGTACCGACGATCTCCACGAGGAAGCGCGCGGGTTCTGCGACTTTCACGGTGTAGGTGCCGAAGGCACGCAGACGCACCGGGCCGAACTCGGGATCGCGGCAGATGATCGGATTGCGGGTGCCCCATTTGAGATTGGAAAAACGCGTGGTGTTAACGAAATAGACCTCGGATTTGAACGGGCTTCTGAACCCGTGATCCCAGTGCTGGAGCGTCGTCATCACCGGCATGTTGTTGGTCTCCAGCATGTAGAGACCGGGAGTGAACACATCCGCAAGCTGGCCCTCATGGACAAAGACAGCGGCCTGACCCTCCCGAACGGTCAGCTTGGCGCCATACTTGATCTCATGCCCCTCGCGCTCGAAACGCCAGACCATGGTGTCGCGTGTGTCATCCACCCAGTGGATGACGTCGATGAACTCACCGGACAGAAAATCGAAAATACCCATTGGCGCGTGCTCCCCTGCTTGTGCGCATATCAGACCAGCCGGCCCCGGAAGGCAAGGGGAAGGATCGCGCTCAACCGGCGGCGCGGGTCTCGGTACGCGCGCCGGTGATCATCAGATCGGACAGGTATCCGTAGAGCGTTGCCCATGCATCATGGTCGGAGGCATCCCAGTCTTCGACGCTGCGCGACAAGGCCCCCAGCAAGGCAGCGCCCACGGTCTTGTAGTGACGCTCCTCGACATTGAACTGTGTATGCGCCGCGCCAAGCTCCTCCACGGCCACGACCAGCTTGCCGAGGTTGTCGAGCGAATGGGTCACGAGCATGAGCATGGAGAGCAGCTTTTCGTACTGCACATGCATATCCTGCTTGAACAGCGCTTCGGTGTCCGGAGCGAGCTCGAACAACGTGTCATAGAAGCGTTCGGTCAACTCGATCGGAGGGCAATTCAAACGGTCGAGAGAGGAAAGGATGCGGGTCTTCTGCGTGGTCGTGATCATGGGCGGCGCGTCTCTAGGGCAGTCTCCGGACCCTCTTACAGACAAGAGTTGAACACTTCGTTTATGTCACGGCGGTCAGGACGCCCCGGCGCCGGGACTGGCCAGCATGTCGGTTGTGTCGAGAATGATCGGGCGGACCCGCTCGAAGGGCTGGCCAGCGCGCAGACGCGGGTCGTAGAGCAGGCGCAGAAGCGCTTCGTCATGGGTCGTGAGAAGCGCGAACTCGTCATCGTCGTTGAAAATGCTTGGGCGCGCCTCGGGGCTGTCGTTGAGCAGACCAAGCCCTTGCGCGATTTCTTCATGGATGCAGGACCGGCGCATCAGGTCGGGCAATTCGGCGCGGATCAGCACGATCGCCGAGCGCAGCACATGCGGCGCGTTTTGAGTGCCATAGGCCAGCACGATGCAGTAGGTATTGCGCGGCATCCGTAGCAGAAAATCGGTGAAATCGGACCCGGTGCCGGGCTCGAGTGCGCGGATACGGTCCACCGCCGCAGGCCGATCGTCCTCGCCGGTGATGAAGACGTGGAAATTCGCCGACGCGCTGTTTGTCACTGAGATCGGATGGCCGGTGGCCCGTCCGAGGCGCGCCGCATAGCCCGCCACGGCGGCGGCGTCGCGGCTACGTGTCTCCGGCGGCACTTGCGTTCCGAAATGGGTGCGGATCCGAACCGGGCTTTCCCAGCGTCGTAGCGGCTGCGCGCTGCCCCGGCCCGAGCCCGGGCCGCGCACGTATTCATCGAAGAAGGCGATCTGCTCGAAATTGCGCAGCAGCATGGCGCCGGTGAAGGGTGTGTCGGCCCCGCCGCCATCGGTCCGCAGGAGCCCATAGGTCAGGCGGTTGCTTTGCAGGTTGGTGTAATAGGAGCGCAGCGCGGCGCTGCGGGGCGACGGGCCATCGGTGCCGGTTGCGGCGGGCGGCGGCGTAGAGCCGTCCTCTGCCGGCGGGGTGACCGGGGGCGGCATGTCGCAGGCGCTCAGGGACAGGGCCAGCAAGGGGAGGCCCAGAGCACGGCGCAGCCGCGCGCCAATGCGCGCCGTGCCGTCCTGTCCGATCTTGCCGACCGCCGCCACCGAATTCAGCCCGGAACCGCGGTTCCGGCGGTGTCGCCCACGCCGTCGCGGCGCGCTTTCGCGGCGGCCAGCGTGTCACGCAGCTCGGCTTCCATCTTCTTGAGGTCTTCCTCGGCGGCGGCGCGCTTGGCCTTGCCCTCGTCGGCGATCTGCAGGCTTTCCTGGATCGTGCCAATAAGGTCGGCATTGGCCTTCTTGACCGCTTCGATATCAAACACGCCGCGCTCCATCTCCTCGCGGATCATCTTGTTGTTCTGGCGCAGATTGGCCGCGTTGGAGGTCAGAAGCTCGTTGGTCAGATCATTGGCGTCGCGCACAGCGGCGGCGGCTTCGGCGGAGCGCTGGATCGTCACGGCCTGCGCCAACTGCGTCTCCCAGAGCGGCACGGTGTTGACCAGCGTGGAGTTGATCTTGGTGACGAGCGATTTGTCGTTCTCCTGCACCAGTCGGATCGAGGGCAGCGATTGCATGGTGACCTGACGGGTGAGCTTGAGGTCATGCACCCGGCGTTCCAGATCGTCACGCGCGGCGCGCAGATCGCGCAGCTCTTGCGCTTTCATCACCTGCTCGCCCTCGGGTGCGGCGTTCATCGCCGCCTCACGGGCCGGGATCGCCTCGGCATCAAGCTCGGCGATTTTGGCCTCGCCGGCGGAAATGTAGAGCGCCAGTTCGTCGTAGAATTGCAGCGTCTTTTCGTAGAGCAGGTCGAGCGACTTGATGTCCTTCAAGAGCGTGTGCTCATGGCGCAAAAGCTCGTCGGTGATCTTGTCGATCTGGCTCTGGATGGTCTCGAACCGCGCGGTGAATTTCGCGAAGGGCGCGGCACGGCCCAGCAGTTTCTCCCACCAGCTTTGCTTGCGTCGCACGTCAAGCTCGGAGACCGAGAAGCCCCGGATCGTGGTGACGATGTCGCGCAGGCTGTCACCCGCCGGACCGACATCCTTGTTGCGCACACCGGTCAGCATGGATTGGCTGATCTGCTGCAATTCGGCTTGTGCCGCCGAGCCGAAGGACACGATGGAATTGGTGTTTTCCATGTCGATCTCGTCCATCCGGCGGCGAATCTCGGCCCCGACCGGCGCATCGGCTTGCTCCAGCGCAACGATCTCGGTCGCCTCCAGCGGTGTGGGCAGGGCCGCCGACGTGACTTCCTCGACGAGGGTTTTGGCGTCTTCAGCTTTCTTGCGGATCGTGTCGGACATGGGAACTCCCTTGGATATTATAAGCGGCTAAATTCAGTCTTCGCGCACCAGCACGCCCTCTTGCGCGAGCCGGTCTTGCAGAACTTCGATTTCCACCGTGAGATCGGTGCGATCCTCGACCAGCAATTTGCGGGTCCGGGCGGAGAAATTTTCAGTCAAATCGTCCAACAACCGGGCGTAGTCGCTCCGCGCACCGGTGTCGCGCGCGCGGGCATAGATGTCGGCGAATTTGGCCGTCGCATCGCGCGCCCCGAGCAAGTAGACGCCGAGATACTTGCGCGCGGCAGTCAGATCGCGCGGGTCTTCCTCCACTGTGCGGATCATGTCGCGAGCCACTGTTTTGAACGTGTCGACCTTGCGCTCCATCTCGCGGTCGCCAGACCGGCGGATCGCGTCGCTCATGTCCGTCAGATAGCTCTCGGCCTCGTCCACGACACGCGCCACGCGGTTCTGCTGGAACTGGTCGATACCCTCGACGCCCTTGTCTTGCAGCGGATCGAGCCCGAAACTGACCAGATGGAGACCGCTGGCGATCATGGCAAAGAGCCCCGCGGCGAGGAATTCAGGCCCGCTCGCATGGGCCATGACCGCCAGCCCCGCGCCGAGACCGGTCAGGGCCGAAGAGAAGAGCTTGCGGGGGATCGCCGGGCGTTTGGCGATTTTTCGCTCATGATAGGCGGCTTCGGCTTCGAGACCTGCCCGCAAGAGCCATGCCGACAAGGTCCAACTGAGCGCGCCCGCCAGCGCCGTGGCGAGCGCGATGGCGCCGTCGTTCAGGCTCGTAGCCACCAGCGGAATGGCGGGTATGAACAGAATATTGGCGCGCGCCCCCACCGGCGAGACCGTGCGCCGTGCGAATGCGCCTTGCGGGGTCGGGGCCGGGTCGGATGGGCTATACTTGCCGCCGTAGCGCTTTGCCATGCTCAGAGCCCTCCGAGCCAGCCGGTCGCAGTGCCGAAGAGCACGACGATCAGGGCCGCATAGGCAAGGTTTTGCGCGCTTTTTGGCATCTTGCTGGCCTGTTGCCCCTAAGCGGGCCTGCGCCCGGTGATTGCTGTTCCCGCGCACAGTGTAGACATAGTCCGCCCCCAAGCCAAGCGCCCAAAACTGTACGTTTTGAGCCTAGGGTCGGCGGGCGAGAGCGCTGAGACAGTCCATGCAGCGCGCCCGGGTTATCGGGCAGGTGGGCTGACTAAGGTAGGCTCGGATCGCGGCCTCTGCAGCCGCGCGGGCTGCTGGTTGGGCCCAGATACCGGGCGGCACATCCGACCACGCATCGAGCATGTCCGCATCGCGCAGGGCCTTTAGGCAGGCGTGCAAACCACCCGGCGCGGGTCTCGTGCAAGACGTCTCGGGCCGGTCACGCGATCGGAGAGCGCGCGCGCACAGGTACAAGGCAAGGGCAACAAGCCCTCCAAAAACAATTATATACAAGGTCATGCGATTGGTGTGCCGGGCATTCCTGGCAGTTCTGGGGCGCGATTGAGGCTTGGTTAACGTGACGTGGGTCTTTATCTGCGCCTTCGCGCGAACCGCCTTATGGTCGTCGGCGGCGCTGCACTTTGGGGCGCGGTTTTGGGTTTTGCTCGCCCTCCTCGGGCGGCAGGCCAAGCTGGTCGCGCAACACCCGGCGGCGCACTTCCTCGACCGCACCGCTCTCGAGTTTGCCAAGCTGGAAGGGGCCATAACTCACCCGGATCAGCCGGTTCACCGTGAGGCCTATATCGGCCATCGCGCGGCGCACCTCGCGGTTCTTGCCTTCGCGCAGCGCCACCGTCACCCACGCATTCGCGCCCTGCTGGCGGTCGAGCGCGACCTGCATCGGCTGGAATTTGGTGCCGTCGACTTCAATCCCGTTGCGCAATGGCTCGAAATCGCTCTCCTGCGGGCGGCCATGCACCCGCACACGGTAGCGGCGCAACCAGCCGGTCTGCGGCAGTTCCAGCTTGCGCTTCAGCCCGCCGTCATTGGTCAGCAAGAGCAGCCCCTCGGAGTTCAGATCGAGCCGTCCGACGGGCATCACGCGGGGCAGGTCCTCGGGCAGATCGTCATAGATCGTCGGCCGGCCTTGCTCGTCACGCGCCGTTGTCACGCGCCCGGTAGGCTTGTGATAAAGCCACAGCCGTGCAGGTTCGGGGGCGTCCAGAGGTTTGCCATCCACGGTGATCTTATCCGCCGCCGTCACGTTCAGCGCGGCCCGCTCGATGGTCTTGCCGTTCACCGCCACGCGCCCCGCCTCGATCATGCGCTCGGCCTCCCGGCGGGAGGCCACGCCGGCCCGGGCGAGCACTTTGGCGATGCGGTCGCCGTCGGGGGATTTCGGGGATTTTGGAGCTTTGCCGGTCATGACAGGCCGAATAGCGCCTTTCGCGCTCTTGCGAAAGCGCCGTGTTTCGGGCCATGGGAAGGTATGAGACCCCCACGCTACATGGATCTTGCCCTCGAGGAGGCGCGCGCTGCGGCGGCGCGGGGCGAGGTCCCGGTGGGCGCGGTCGTGGTGGGACCGGATGGCGAGGTGGTCGCGCGGGCTGGCAATCGCACCCGCGAGACCAGCGATCCGTCGGCCCACGCCGAGATGCTGGCGATCCGCGTCGCCTGCACTGCCGTCGCCTCGGAGCGGCTACCGGGTCATGATCTCTACGTCACGCTGGAGCCCTGCGCGATGTGTGCGGGCGTGATTGCGGCTGCGCGGCTCCGGGCGGTCTACTACGCGGCGCCGGATCCCAAATCGGGCGGTGTGACCCATGGCGCGCGGGTCTTCGCGCATCCTCAGGCGCATCACTGCCCAGAGGTTTATGACGGGCTCGGGGCCGAGGAAAGCGCGGATCTTCTGCGGGCGTTTTTCGCCGCGCGCCGATAGCGCCGGGCGCGGTTTTCTGCTAAGTCTTGCGCGATGAGCACCGACACCGAGATCCGCGCCAAATCGAAGGCCAAGACAGAGCGCCCCAAGCTCTACAAGGTGATCTTGCTCAATGATGACTTCACCCCCCGCGACTTTGTTACCAAGGTTCTGATGGCGGTGTTCCGCATGACAGAGGGCGAGGCGCTCGGGGTGATGCTGACGGCCCACACCAAGGGCGCCTGCGTGGTTGCGGTGTTTACCCGCGAGGTGGCCGAGACCAAGGCGCAGATGGCGAATGATTATGGCCGCGAGGAGGGCTATCCGCTGGCTTTCACGACCGAGCGCGAAGAGTAGGCGCTGCGCTGTCCTGACCCATCCTAATGGCGGCGTCTTACACCAATCTGCTCCGCCAGAGTGCGACCAGCGCGGCTGCCCCGGTAGGGCGTCCCCCTCATGGGCTCCATTGAAGCTCTGACAAGCGGTGCAGCCCCTCCAGTCCTTTCAGCGGTATCTCCACCGCCGCGCCGAATTCGAACTCGGGGCTGCTGCCGACCATGATGCGGGTGGCGTCGGAGACGCGAATTTCATCCGGGGCGGCGGCGGCGGCCACGCGGGCTGCTTTGTTCACCACATTGCCAAACACGTCGCCATCGCGGGCGACCAGATCACCGGTATGCAGGCCAACGCGGATGCGCAGATGCGGCTCGGTGGTCTGCTCGGCCATGCCCTTTTGCAGCGCAATCGCGGCGCTGAGTGCAGAGCGGGCCGATCCGAAACGCGACATGGTGCCATCGCCGAGCGATTTGATCAGCGTGCCGTCATGGGCGCGGATTAAGTTTTCCGTCTGGGCCACGTGGTCCTTGACCATCCGCGACCAGCGCGAATCCCCAACCGCTTCTGCAATGGTGGTACTATCGGCAATGTCAGTGAACATGATCGTGGCGAGCCCGGTGATGCCATCGCCCAATTCCATGTCACTTGCAGCGTCGAGCAATTCGTCGAAGCCCCGCGCCTCGTAGCCCATCGACTGCACATTCGGTACCGCGTTGGAGTGGTGGACATGGACGATGCGCCACACCCCTTTGTCCAGCGTCAGGATGAAGGTGCTGCGGAAGGTGACGGCTTGCGCGCGCGCGGCGGTCGCAATCGTTGCGACGATGTCCACCCAGCCCGAGTGACTCATGCAATAGCCGTGGATGTCCTGCGCCTCCCATGAGAAGTGCGGGACATCATCCATATAGGCCGCGAGCGCCTGCGGCAGGCCCACACCGCGCCAGGTTTCCCCCTCCGCCGAGCCGATATAGGTCAGGGCCGGGTCATCATGAAACAAGTTCGTCATGGTGTCCTTGTCGCCGGACGCATAGGCATTGAGCCATCGCTCGACGATGGCGCAAAGCTCAGCCGAGGGCCGGATCATGTCTGCCATTGCAATGACTGGAGACTGTGCAGCCCCTCCAGCCCCTTGAGGGGCACCTCGACTGGATCGCTGAACGCGAAACTGGGGCTCGCGCCAACCATGATGCGTGTGGCGTCCGAGACGCGTATCTCTCCGGGCGCGGCGGCCGCGGCGACACGGGCCGCCTTGTTGACCACGGTGCCGAGAAAATCATCGCCGGCTTCGACGACATCGCCGGTGTGAATGCCGATCCGGACCGTCAAGCGTGGCTCGTTCTCCTGCGCGTCGAGCGCCTGCATGATCGCGATCGCGGCCTGCATCGCGGCGCTGGCGGAGGGGAAGGTGGACAAGGTGCCGTCGCCCAAAGACTTCACCATTGTCCCGCCATGCGCTTCGACATGGGCGCGCAGTTCGTTGAAATGCGCCGTGACAAGACGGCTCCAGCGCTGATCGCCGGTTGCCGCTGCCAAAGCCGTGCTGTCTGCGATATCGGTGAACATCACCGAAGCGATCCCGGTCTGCCCGAGCTCAAGCCGGTCTTGTGTTGCAGCGTCGACAAGCATTTCCAAGTTCACGCTCTCATAGCCCATCGCATCGATACCGAGTATCGGGTTGGAGTTGTGGATATGCACGATCCGCCAGACTGCGTTCTCAAGGCTGAACACGAAGGTGTTGCGGAACGCCACGCGCATCCCCGCCTCCGGCGCGTGGATCGTCAGCGTGGTGTAGGCATAGCCGAAATTGCCAGCTTCGAACCCATGCGCTTCGATATTCTCCGGCTCGAGCACCGGCTGCTCACGGGTGAACGCGGCAAACCCCCCGCGCAACGTGTCGCCCGAATACATTTGGCCTTCGCCCGACCCGATATAGCTCAGCGCGTCACTTGACGAAAAAAGGTTCGCGGCCGCATCTGCGTTGCGCCCTGCATAGCTCTCCAGCCAGCGACGCGCGATGGCGGCAAGCTCTGGTGACGGCGTGAAGGGATCGGCCACTCCGGTTACAATGCGATAGCTTGCATCACCTCGGGCTCGATCACATCGACACCGGGCAGGCCCGCCTTGAGCACGCCCGCGTTCTGTTCGAGCAGCGGGAAGGTGCGGTAGTGGCAGGGGATCACGGTCTTGAAGGTGAAATAGCGCTTGGACGCATAGGCCGCCTGTTTCATATCCATGGTGAAATGCCCGCCCGCCGAGAGGATGCCAATGTCGGGCTCGTAGTAATCCGCCATCCACTCCATGTCGGCCATGATCCCGGTGTCGCCCGAGACATAGACGGTCTTGCCCTCACCCATGATCATGAACCCAATCTCCGAGCCCGCCGCTTTCAGACCGGTTTCGTCCATGAAGGTCGAGCTATGCGAGGCGGGCACCATCGCCACCTGAACGCCGCCGAGATCCACTGTGCCGCCCTTGTTGAAGCCGATGGTCTCAAGCCCCTCGTGCTCGGCCCAGTAATTCATGATGTCATACTGCCCCACGGCAGGCACCCCGAGCTTGCGGCAGAGCGGCAGCAGATCGACGACATGATCGAAATGGCAATGGGTCAGCAGGATATGCGTCGCGCCCGCCGTTGCCGCCTCGTGTTGGTCCTCGGGCAGCATCGGATTGCCCGTCAGCCAAGGGTCGATGAGCAGTACTTGCCCGGCGATTTCGATGCGGAATGAGCCATGGCCCAGCCAGATGATGTTCATGATGATTTCTCCCCTTGCTTTGGCCGCGATGTTAGCCGTGATTTCTGCTGAGGAAAGCCTGTTCGCGGAAGTTTCTGCGCTATCTTCCGCTGAAACGGAGGGACGCATGGGGCTATCGCATCAATTCGACAACTATTGCGAGAGAACGGACCTGACATTCTGGTCCGAGCCCCTGAACGCGGTGACCAATGCGGCGTTTCTGATCGCGGCGGTGGTGATGTGGCGCCGCTCCGGCGGCGTGCCGCAGGCGCAGGTGCTGTGCGCGATTCTCTTTGCCATCGGCATCGGCTCGTTCCTGTTCCACACATTCGCAACCCGGTGGGCCGCGCTGGCCGATGTGGTGCCGATCGGGCTCTTCATCCTCTTTTATCTCTACCTCGTGCACCGGTATGTCGTGGGCTGGCCACTCTGGGTCTCGGTGTTCGCGACGGCGCTGTTCCTTCCCTATGTCGCCGCAGCAGTGCCGCTCTTCAACGCTTTGCCGTTTTTCCACATATCCAACTTCTACTGGACCGTGCCGCTTTTGCTGTTCCTCTATGGCCCGCTGCTCTATCGCCGGGTGCCTGAAACGGCGCGGGGGATGATGATCGGGGGCGTTATTCTGTGTCTGTCGATCACCTTGCGGTCTCTCGACGCGCCGCTCTGTGACGTGCTTCCGTTCGGAACGCATATCGGCTGGCATCTTCTCAATGCAGTGATGCTCGGCTGGATGATCGAGGTGTTCCTGCGCCATCAGCGGCATTGAAGGCCGGGGCGGGGGGCGCTCGGGCCTGATCTCTGAGCAGCACAGGGCTGCAACGGTCCGCTTGCCCGCCGCCTCCCCTTGGCATCGCCGCGCCCCCGCGCTAAACGCGGGCAAACCCTGAGATCAGAGGCCATTCATATGTCCATCGACACCAGCACCGCGGCGAAGGTCGCCAAGCTTGCGCGGATCCGCGTGGAGGAAGACCAGCTTCCCGCCCTCGCGCAGGAATTCAACGATATTCTCGGCTTCATCGAGCAATTGGGCGAGGTCGATGTGGAGAATGTCGAGCCGATGACCTCGGTCTCCCCGCAGCGGCTCTATCGCCGCGAGGACGTCGTGACCGACGGGAACCAGCAGGAGAAGATCCTCAGCAACGCGCCCGATGCGCGCGAGGGCTTCTTTGCCGTGCCGAAGGTGGTGGAATAATGACAGATCTGAACAAGCTGGGGCTGGCCGAGGCCCGTGACGCGCTGCGCAAGGGCGAGACCACGTCCATGGACCTCACCGAAGCCTGCCTGACCGAGATCGACGCTGCGGGCGCGCTCAACGCCTTCGTGCACAACACGCCCGAGATCGCCCGGGAGCAGGCCAAGGCCGCCGATGCGCGCGGCTACGCGGACGCACCGTCGATGAACGGGCTGCCGATCGGGATCAAGGATCTTTTCTGCACCAAGGGCGTGCCCTCTCAGGCCGCCTCCCGCATCCTCGAAGGCTTCAAGCCGGAATACGAATCCACCGTCTCCCAGAAGCTCTTCGACGCGGGCGCGGTGATGCTCGGCAAGCTCAACATGGACGAATTCGCGATGGGCTCGTCCAATGAAACCTCGGTCTATGGCGATGTGGTCAACCCGTGGAAGGTCGACGAACGCAACCTGACACCGGGCGGCTCCTCGGGCGGGTCGGCCTCTGCCGTGGCCGCCGATCTGTGCCTTGCGGCCACGGGCACCGACACCGGCGGCTCGATCCGCCAGCCCGCCGCCTTCACCGGGATCACCGGGATCAAGCCGACCTATGGGCGCTGCTCGCGCTGGGGCATCGTCGCCTTTGCCTCGTCGCTCGATCAGGCCGGGCCGATGACCAAAAACGTGCGCGACGCGGCGATCATGCTGGAGGCGATGTGCGGGTTCGATCCCAAGGACAGCACCTCCGCCGACCGCGCCGTGCCGGATTTCGAGGCGGCGCTCACGGGCGACATCAAGGGCAAGAAGATCGGCATCCCGAAAGAGTACCGCATGGAGGGCATGCCCTCGGCGATCGAGGATCTTTGGGCCAAGGGCCGCGAGATGATGCAGGACGCGGGCGCGGAGCTTGTCGATATCTCCTTGCCGCATACCAAATACGCGCTGCCCGCCTACTACGTGATCGCCCCCGCCGAGGCCTCCTCGAACCTCGCGCGCTATGACGGTGTGCGCTTCGGCCACCGGGCGACACTCGATCAGGGCGATGGCATCACCGAGATGTATGAAAAGACCCGCGCCGAAGGCTTCGGGCATGAGGTCCAGCGCCGCGTGATGATCGGTACCTATGTGCTCTCGGCGGGCTTCTATGACGCCTATTACAACCGCGCCCGCAAGGTCCGTGCGTTGATCAAGAAAGACTTCGACGATGTCTTCGCGCAAGGCATCGACGGTATCCTGACGCCCGCGACCCCTTCGGCGGCCTTTGGGCTTGGCGAGATGGCCGAGGCCGATCCGGTGCAGATGTATCTGAACGACGTCTTCACGGTGACGGTTAACCTCGCCGGGCTGCCCGGCATTGCTGTGCCCGCCGGGCTCGACGCCAAGGGGTTGCCGCTTGGGCTCCAACTCATTGGGCGCCCTTGGGAAGAGGCCGATTTGCTGAACCTCGCTTATGCGCTTGAGAGCCGTGCAGGGTTTGTGGCCAAGCCGAACAAATGGTGGTAATTTCCACGGTCAGTTCCGGGAATGCCCTCGGAGAGAGGCAAAAGGAGGTCTGATGATCAGAGTGTTTCTTTGCGGCGCAGCGCTGGCAGGTCTGATGGCGTGCCAACCGGCAGTTCCCGATAGCAGCGCTTCGGCGCAGCGCGACGCGGCCTTGACGGGCCTGCCCGCTCCGGCACAAGTCACCGGCGCACCTCTGGACCGCGCAGCCGAGCCCTTGCCGGCCTCGGTGACGGCGGCTGTCGCCGAGGGCAGCGCCGCAGGCGAGGCCGTGCCGGTCACGCCGCCGCCAGCCGTACTCGACAACACCGGAATCTCCGCTGAACAGAATTTCGACGCGGTCTCCGCCGAGCGTTCGATCCAATCCGACGCGGCGCGGATTGCCGCCAACCGTGCCCAATACCGGGTGATCGAACCCACCGACCTGCCGACACGGCCGGGTACGAACGCGCCCAATATCGTCGAATATGCCCTGCGCACCAACAACCCGGTCGGCGCGCAGATTTACCGCCGCTCCGGCCTCCAATCGGCGCAGCGCCACCTGCGCAACTGCGCGCGCTTCCCCTCGCCGGACCTTGCCCAGACCGAGTTTCTAAGCACGGGCGGTCCGGAGCGGGACCGGCGCGGGCTTGATCCCGATGGCGATGGGTTTGCCTGTACGTGGGATCCGACCCCGTTCCGCGCTGCACGCGGCGGTCTTGGGACTGGAGCCGCATCCAAGCCGCAAGCTCCGGTGGCGGACCCGATGGCGATCTCGTCGGAGTGACAGGGCGCGAGATGCGTCCGCTCTCGCCCAATTGCGGGCCGCGCCGGGACGGGCTGACCCCGTCGCTGATCGTGCTCCACTACACCGCGATGGCCTCGGCGGAGGCCGCGATAGACCGGCTCTGCGACCCGGTGGCGGAGGTTTCTGCGCATTACGTGATTGCCCGCGATGGCAGGCTGACCCAGTTGGTGCCAGAGGCGTTGCGCGCTTGGCACGCAGGGGCTGGATCGTGGCAGGGGAGGGGCGATGTGAATTCCCGCTCGATCGGGATCGAACTCGACAATGACGGGGCGTCGCCCTTCTCAGAGCCGCTGATGGCGGTGCTCGAAACCCTTCTTCCGCAGATCATGGCCCGCCACGACATTGCGCCAGAGGAGGTCATCGGCCATTCCGACATGGCCCCGGGCCGGAAGA
This sequence comes from uncultured Aliishimia sp., assembly GCA_965656085.1. GTDB lineage: Bacteria > Pseudomonadota > Alphaproteobacteria > Rhodobacterales > Rhodobacteraceae > Aliishimia. The sequence continues at coordinate 16,821 of CBFHJA010000032.1, forward strand.
CGGATCCCGGGCCGCGGTTCGACTGGATGCGTCTCGAACGGCTGGGCTTGGCGCGGCGGCGGGGGTGTGATCCGGGCCCGGGCGATCCGGACCCGGCAGGCTTTCGGGCGATTGCAAGAGCCGCAGGGTATACCGCCGATGTTCCGAATGATGCGTTGCTGGAGGCTGTGCGCCTGAGGTACCGCCCACGGGCCACCGGCCCCTTGGCTCCTGAGGACTATACGCCACTCGGGCACACGGCCCTCTGGACCTGACCGCGCGCTCCTGTTTCACTTGGCCCCGTAAACTCCCGCCCATTGCCCGGCAGTCGCTTTGGCAGAAACCGATGGGAGGGGAGGCATCCCACCTCACCACCCGCGCAGCGATCCGCCATTGACGCGCCCCACGCACGACACTACCGAAGCGGTCGCGTGGAAGGCTGGATGGCCGCGGGGCGGGCGACCGTTCCGAGGAAAGTCCGGACTCCAGAAAGCAACGGTGCCGGGTAACGCCCGGGCAGGGTCGTCGGGGAACCCCGACGTGAACTTGACGGAAAGCGCCACAGAAAACAAACGACCCGTGCCTGCACGGGACAAGGTGAAAAGGTGGGGTAAGAGCCCACCGGGGGGCTGGCAACAGCGCCCGCATGGCAAGCCCCACCGGGAGCAATGCCGAATAGGGACCGCGTGCCGAAAGGCGGGGCTGCTTTCGCCCCAGCAGGTCCGGGTAGGCAGCTAGAGGGCGCTTGGCAACAGGCGCTCAAGAGGAATGGTCATCGCCCCGCAAGGGGTACAGAATCCGGCTTACAGGCCTTCCACGCACTCATTCCGCCGTGTCGCTCCGGCGCGGATCGTCCGGATGGCTGGAGAACAGGGCGATCTTGTTGCCATCGGGATCGCGCAGATAGCCGACAAAGAAATTCGCGCCATAGGCGGCGCGAAATCCCGGTGGTCCGTCATCGGTCCCGCCCGCGGCCAGCGCGGCGGCATGGAGCGCGCGCACCTGTGCCTGATCGCGGGCCTGAAAGGCCACCATCGCGCCGTTTCCTGCCGTGGCAGGGCCGCCGTCAAACGGGGTTTTGACGTAGAAATCCGGGGGCACAATGGTCTGTCCGGGTGGCTGTGGCGGCAGGTAGGACAGGTCTCCGTGATAGGTTTCGAGCCTGTAGCCGAGCGCGGGCAGCAGCGCCGAATAGAAGCGTTCCGCGCGGGCCATGTCCGTGGCCCCGACGGTGACATAGGCGATCATGCGCGCGCCTCCCGGCGTGGTGATTGTAACCGGTCCGGTCTGCCGGAAAGCCGCCCCACATACAAGATGGCGCAGGGCGGGGCGGCGAAATCCGGACCCGGCCGCGCGGTTTGTCCGATAAAGCCCTTGACTCAGCCCCCCACACCAGTAGAAGCGCACGACCACACGACATTTCGCGGATGCGGCCCCGCTGGGCAGGCTCCGCCGCAGGAGACACAAGACCATGGCGAAGCCGACCACGATCAAAATCCGCCTGAATTCCACCGCAGGCACCGGCCACTTCTACGTGACCAAGAAGAACGCACGCACGATGACCGAGAAGATGTCGATCCGCAAATACGACCCGGTCGCGCGCAAGCATGTCGAATACAAGGAAGGCAAGATCAAGTAATCTGCCCCGCTTTTTGACTGTCAAAGCCGCGCCCCTCGGACGCGGCTTTTTTCGTTCTGATGGAAAGGCTTGCCCGCAGATGAGTGTTGCGATCCGCACCGCCTCCATGGCTGATCTGTCGGCGCTCGACCGGCTGTTCCAGCGCAGTTACCTGCGCCTGCTCGCGCCCGACTATCCGCCCTCGGTTCTGATGACGGCTGTGCCGGTGATCGCGCGCGCCCAGCCCGATCTGGTGCGCTCGGGGCTCTTCTTCGTGGCTGAGACAGACGCTGGCGCGCTCGCGGCGGCGGGGGGCTGGTCGCTGACCGCGCCCGGAGGGCGACCCAGCCCGCGCGGGACGGGTCATGTCCGGCATGTGGCGACGGATCCTGACCGGACGCGGCAAGGCGCGGGGCGGGCGCTGATGGAGCACATCCTGCTCACCGCCAAAGCCAGCGGCATGGCGCAGATGCAGTGCCTGAGCACGCTGACGGCGGTGCCGTTCTATGACGCGATGGGGTTTGTGGCGCAGGGTGACACGATGATCCCGTTGCGGGGTGGCCTGACCTTCCCCGCCGTCGCTATGGCGCGCGCGCTCTGACGCGGGTCAGGATGTTTTTATGGTTTGAGGCGTGGTGCAGGGCCGCGAAAGATTAACGCAGCGAGCGCCCTGCGCCGCGAAAATCACGAAAAACGTGAACACGAGCGTTAACGCCATAAAAACAAGGGATGGCAGCGGTATGGCCCGGCGTATGGCTGCGCGTATGGCACTTGTACGGCTCGTTTTTGATTCGTTCCGGGGTTAAGGCACCGCACGGTGGGGGCGCGTTAACCTTTTGCGGCTGCGCAAGCGAGAGACGCTGTCCCCCTCTTGGCATCTCCATGCGCGCGCTCCGAGGGACGTTTCAGCCACAGGAACCTAGAGGCATAGCGCCCGGCAGACCGGCGCAGGACGGAGGAAGGAGACCGGGCGTCCCACGTCAATCTTTATGGCGCATCGGCCTTGTTTTCGTTTGGTGATAAAAATCCCGGGGTCTGGGGCAGAGCCCCAGCCCACCGCTTGAGGTACTTGCTTACCGTGGGGCGCTGGTGGGCAGATTGCCCACCCTCCATGATTGCGCTTTACGCGGCGCGGCGGCGCATCCATGCAAAGGTGCTAAGCCCGGCGAGCAACAGTGGCAGTCCGGCAGGCACGGGGACGGGCGCTATCAGGTTGACCCGAATGTTGTCCAGTGCCGCCCCAGCAGCCGCTCCGCCGCTGACATAGGCAAAGGTCAGCTCCTGCGTCTCAGCCGTGGCCTCGAAGAGCATCGATTCCGCTTGCCATGTGAAATCCGTTCGCGTGTCGCCCGTTTGAAGCACATGGGTGAAGACCTGCGATGCTGAACCGATGGTGGCTCGCGCACTCTTTGTGGAAAGCTCGTTCAGGTAATTGCCGCCTAGATCAAAGAGCAATTCATACGCTGCGCCGACCTGAAAACCCGACAGCGTTTGCCGGATCGTCCCGGGCTGAACCCCATTCAGATCGAGGCTGCGCAACCCTTCTGATGGGGCCCATGCATCGACGGTTTCCACATTGCCGGAGATAATGCTCCAGCCGGGGAGGGGGCCGTTGCCGGGTATCGAAAATGTGCCCGTCGCCTGTGGATCTTCAAACCCGGCATTCACGATGCTGATGGCATGTGCGCTTCCGCTGGATAGGGCAAGGGCTGTGCCGGCGGCCAAGAGTGTCGATTTCATCGCTTATGCCTTAGATTAGTGCTTCAGTCGGCATGATAAAGCCGAAGAGTGCCCCCCGTGGTCAACGGTTTTCTGAGAACAGACGGCTCTTTCTACCAAGCCGTGTGGAAGCGCAGCATTGTCGCCCGATCCGCCGAGAGCCGCTGGTTGTGCGGCCATTGCCCCTGTGCGGACTGTCGCGGTCCTGCACCCGGAAGGACCCGGCGGAAACGTGCACCTTAGCGGTACCAATGCGCAGGCGCGTCCCAGAGCGGGCGGTTGGCTTCGGCCTCGGCTTCGGCGCGGGTGAGGCCGATATCGTCGAGTGCGCGGGCGTCGAGGCGGCGCAGGGCTGCGCGTTGACGGTGCAAGGCAGCGCTGCGGGCGGCGAGGTCGAAGAGGCCGGAGAAGCCACGGCTGCGGGCGGGGAGGGTGAGGTCGTAGAAGGACATGGGAGAGGCTCCTTGGTTAACGTTCGTGATGGCTACGCTTGTTTTCATCAATTCTGTTGATCAATATGCGAAACTATGGTTCATTCTTCAAACGAATGTTTGTGGAGGCTTTCATCAAGGAGCGTGATGAATGCGGACTCTTGACCTGACCACCCTGCGGTCCTTCGTGGCCGTGGCCGATTGCGGCGGCGTCACCCGGGCCGCCGGCGTGCTGCATTTGACGCAAAGCGCCGTGTCCATGCAGCTCAAACGGCTCGAAGAATCGCTCGATATCGCCCTCTTTGACCGCTCCGGGCGCGGCATCGCGCTCACGGCGGCAGGCGAGCAGCTTCTGGCCTATGCGCGCAAGATGCTCGATCTCAATGACGAGGCCGTCACGCGCATGACCGCCAAGGAGTTCGAGGGCGAGATCACCCTCGGGCTGCCCCATGACATCATCTACCCCTACCTGCCGCCCGTGCTGCGCAAATTCGCCGCGGACTTCCCCCGGATGCGCCTGAAGCTGCTCTCGCACCCCACGCGGCACCTGCTCGACATGTTCCGGCGCGGCGAGGTGGACGCGATCCTGACCACCGAGGAAAGCCCCGGTCCCGGCGGTGAGGCGCTCGTCACGCTGCCGCTTGTCTGGGTTGGCGCGGCGGGCGGGTCCGCGTGGCGGCAAGACCCGCTGCCGGTGGCCTTCTGTACCAATTGCATCTTCCGCTCGGGCGCGCTGCGGCGGCTGACGCGGGCGGGCACGGATTGGCAGATGATCGTCGATTCAGCCAATGACAACGCGGTCGAGGCGGCGATGAGCGCGGATATGGCTATCTCGGCGCTGGTCGCGGGGAAACTGCCGCCGCAGACCGCCGTGATCGACCACAAGGGCGCGCTGCCCGATCCCGGCCAGACCCGGATCGTGCTCTATATGCAGAACCCCGCCAATCCCGATCAGGCTGCGCTGCGCGACATTCTGCGGGCGGCCTACAGATCAGGCGGCAATGCGGAGATGCAGCAGGCCGCAGCGGAGTGATCCCGTCCGGGCCGCGGCGGCTCGCAAGCCCGGCTCAGCGGCGGCGGTCGCGCCGCGAGGACATTGGCTGGAAGGCCACGCCCACATGGGCGTCGCAATAGGGTTTGCCTTGCTGAACCGGAAGGCCGCAGAACCAGAAATCATCGGTTGCCGGATCGCCCACGGGCCATTTGCAGGTCCGCTCGGTGAGTTCCATCAACGACAGCCGCTTTGCCTTCTTCTCCACTTCGGACACTTTGGCGAGGGCCTCGGGGCTGATTTCGTTGGCCGAGGGCTGTGGCGGCAGGGGCTGTCCGGCGGGGATGATCGCCTTGCGCGCGGGCGGTGTGGGGCGCGGCGCGGCTTCGGGCGCGGGTTCGGCCTCTGCGGCCGGGGCTTCAGGCTTCACCTTCGGAGCGGCTTTGGGCTTCGGATCGGGTTTGGCCGGCGCCTTGGGCTTGGTCTCGGTCTTCGCCGCGCCGCCGCTGGCCCGGTTCGACAGGCCCAGCCGGTGGACCTTGCCGATCACCGCATTGCGCGTCACCCCGCCGAGTTCCTTCGCGATCTGGCTGGCGGACTGACCTTCGCCCCACATCTTTTTCAGCTTCTCTACACGTTCATCTGTCCAAGACATGTCGGGTCCTTGTTGGCGGCATTGGATCGGGTGGCAAAAGGCGGCCCGCGAAATCGGAGCCGCCCACCCATGAGAGACCCTATTCTAAACGCTCGTGAGGCAGGTTCAAGCGCCGTTGCGCTATTGACACAGGAACCTTCGGTCACATGCCCCTTGCCAAGCCGGGGCCGGACGGATTAAACGGCGGGCATGATCACTCAGACGCCTCTTTTCCGACGTTTGCCCGAGCGCCCCGCGCGCCGGTGATCTTTTGCTGCGCGCCGCGCAGCTCCCAACCTCACCCTCCAGCGCCATTGACCACCCTTGCAGCCTGTTGCACAACTTGGGCTTGCCCGGGTGGCGCTGGGGTTTCCGACCGCCCTCCAACAGATGGATGATACGAGATGATTTCCACGATTCTCCCAACCTATAACCGCGCGCCCCTGAGCTTCGTGAGCGGTGCTGGCTCCTGGCTGGTCGAGGCCGATGGGCGACGCTTTCTCGATCTGGGCTCGGGGATCGCGGTGAACGTGCTCGGCCATGCCGCGCCGGAACTCACCAAGGCGCTCACCGAGCAGGCCGGCACGCTCTGGCACACGTCGAACCTCTACCAGATCCCGCAGCAGCAGGCACTCGCCGACAAGCTGGTGGAACACAGTTTCGCCGATACGGTGTTCTTCACCAACTCCGGCACGGAAAGCTGCGAGCTGGCGGTGAAGATGGCGCGCAAGTATCACTACGAGAAAGGCGCGCCCGAGCGGACAGACATCATCGCCTTCACCGGCTCCTTCCATGGCCGCTCCTCGGCGGGCATCGCGGCGGCGGGCTCGGAGAAGATGACCAAGGGCTTCGGTCCGGTCCTGCCGGGGTTCGTGCATGTGGATTGGGCCGATCACGACGGGCTTTACGCGGCGATCACGGACCAGACGGCGGCGATTCTGATCGAGCCGGTGCAGGGCGAGGGCGGCATCGTCCCGCTGCCCGACCAATGCCTCAAGGGGCTGCGCGATCTCTGCGACGAGCATGGCATCCTCTTAATCCTCGACGAGGTGCAATGTGGCGTGGGCCGGACCGGCAAGCTCTTTGCCCATGAATGGGCCGGGGTCGCGCCGGACATCATGATGGTCGCCAAGGGCATCGGCGGCGGCTTCCCGCTGGGCTGCGTGCTGGCGACCGAGGACGCGGCCTCCGGCATGACGGCGGGCACCCATGGCTCGACCTATGGCGGCAACCCGCTTGGGTGCGCGGTAGGCAATGCGGTGATGGATGCAGTTACAGCGCCGGGCTTTCTCGACGAGGTGAAACGCAAGGCCGGGCTGCTGCGCCAGAAGCTCGAAGGGCTGGTCGCAGGCAACCCGGAGGTGTTCGAAAGTGTGCGCGGCGCGGGCCTGATGCTTGGGATCAAATGCAAAAAACCCAACACGGACGTGGTCGCGGCGGGCTATGCGAACGAGGTGCTGACCGTTCCGGCCGCCGATAACGTGATCCGACTGCTGCCTGCGCTGAATATCACGGACTCAGAAATCGACGAGGCGGTGAACCGTCTCGATGCCGCCGCGAAATCGCTTCTCTGATCTTCCTTTTGACAAAAATATTCCGGGGGTCCGGGGGCTTGCCCCCGGTCCTGCCCTCTCAGGAAACACCGACATGAACCATTTTCTCGATATCCACACGACTGATCCCGCGGACCTGCGGGCGATGATCGACCACGCGGGCCAGATGAAAACCGCCCGCAGCGGTCGTCCCAAGGGCACACCTGACGACGAGCAGCCCCTCAAGGGCCGCATGGTCGCGCTGATCTTCGAAAAGCCCTCGACCCGCACCCGCGTGTCCTTCGATGTGGGCATCCGCCAGATGGGCGGCGAGTCCATGGTCCTGTCTGGCGCCGATATGCAGCTTGGCCATGGCGAGACCATCGCAGACACCGCCCGCGTGATGAGCCGCTATGTGGACATGATCATGATCCGCACCTTCGACGAGGCGGTCTTGCAGGAAATGGCCGAATACGCCTCTGTCCCGGTGATCAACGGGCTGACCGACCGCACCCATCCCTGCCAGATCATGGCCGATGTGATGACCTACGAGGAACATCGCGGCTCCATCGCGGGCAAGAAGGCCACATGGTGCGGCGATGGCAACAATGTCTGCGCCTCGGTGATGCACGCCGCCAAGCAATTCGGCTTCGACTTCACCTTCACCGGCCCGATGCAGCTCGATCCCGAGCCGGAATGGCAGAAGATGCTCCGGGAGTCGGGCCAGACCTTCTCCATCGAGCGCGATGCCGAGAAGGCGGTCGCGGAGGCTGATCTGATCTTCGCCGACACATGGGTGTCGATGCATGACGCGCAATCGGCCCGCGAGCGGCGCCACAACATGCTGCGGCCCTATCAGGTCAACGATGAGCTCATGGCCCATGCCAAGCCCGACGCGCTCTTCATGCACTGCCTGCCCGCGCACAGGGGTGAAGAGGTGACGTCCTCGGTGATGGACGGGCCGAACTCGGTGGTGTTTGACGAGGCCGAAAACCGCCTGCACGCGCAAAAGGCGATCATGCGCTGGTGTCTGGGTGTCTGACAGCCCTCTGCGGATTGGCATCGCGGGGGCGGGCGCGATTGGCTTTTTCATCGGCGGGCGTCTGGCGCAGGCCGGGCATCGGGTCCGCTTCCTCGCCCGTCCGCGCTTGCGCGATGCGGTGATGGAGGAGGGGCTGCGGCTGACCGATTACGAGGGCCGCGACGACATGCTCACAGGGCTCACCGTGTCGGACGATCCGGCGGTGCTGGAAGAGGCCGATCTGGTGCTGGTCACGGTCAAATCGGCGGCGACGGTAGAGATGGCGCGGCTGATCGCACAGTATGCGCCGAAAGACGCGCGGGTGATCTCGCTGCAAAACGGGGTGGGCAACCCAGCGGTTCTGGCCGAGGCGCTGCCCGGGCGCGACGTGCGCGGCGGCATGGTTCCGTTCAATGTCACCCAGACCGGCGCGGCGGCGTTTCACCGGGGCACCTCCGGCGCGATCGTCGTGGAGGCGGGCGCGACGCCCCTGCCGGACCTCTCTGCGCCGGGGCTGGACTGGCAAGAGACCAATGACTTCGCAGCGGTGGCTTGGGGCAAGATCCTCGTCAACCTGAACAACGCGCTCAATGCGCTCGCGGATCTGCCTTTGCTTGAGCAATTGCACGATCGGCGCTGGCGGCGGCTGATGGCTGATCAGATGGAAGAGGCGCTGGCGGTGCTGCGCGCCGCCGGTATAAGACCTGCGCGCTTCACGGCTGCGCCCGTCCGGTCGGTGCCGCATATCCTGCGACTGCCCGATTGGGCCTTTCGCCGGATCGCCGCGCAGATGCTCACCATTGATCCCAAGGCGCGCTCGTCGATGTGGGAGGATCTCACGAAAGGTCGCCGGACCGAAATCGACGCGCTGCAGGGCGCGGTGTTGGCGCTGGCAGAGGCAGAGGGCGTGGACTGCCCGCTGATGCGAAGCGTGGTGGCTGCAATCCGGGAGGCGGAGGCGGCAGGCCGCGGGCCACCGGGCCTTAGTCCGAACGATCTGCGTGCCAAGGGTTGAACCAAGGCTGGCGCAGACCCTAAGTTGGAGGGCCGGGACGTGGAGGCCATTCGGATGCAAGCAGAAATCGGAGTTTATGGCCTCGGCACCATGGGCCAAGCGCTGGCGCTCAACCTTGCCGATCAGGGCGTGCGGGTGGCGGTGACCAATCGCGAGGCCGACTGGATCGACCCGTTTCTGGCCGAGGCCGGCCCGCTTGCGGCGCGGATGACCGCTGCCCATGATCTGCCGGGCTTCGTGAACAGCCTTGCGACCCCGCGCCTCATCCTCTTCATGATTCCCTCGGGCGCGCCGCTCGACGAGATGCTGGCGCAGATCCGCCCGCTTCTGAGCGCGGGGGACACGCTGATCGATGCTGGCAATGCCGATTTTCACGACACACGGCGCCGGGCCGCTGCACTGGCGCAGGAGGGGCTGCACTATGTCGGCATGGGCGTGTCGGGCGGTGCGGCGGGCGCGCGGCATGGTCCCTCGCTTATGGTGGGTGGCCCGGCCCAGAGCTGGGACCGGCTCGCGCCCCTTTTGCAACGCATCGCCGCGCGCTATGCGGGCGATCCCTGCGTCGCCCATCTCGGCCCTGACGGGGCGGGGCATTTCGTCAAGACCGTGCATAACGGGATCGAATATGCCGATATGCAGATGCTCGCGGAGGTCTATGGCTTGCTGCGCGACGGCAGCGGCTGGGACGCGGGCAAGATCGCCGGGGCCTTTGCGGGGTGGCAAGCGGGGCCGCTCGACTCCTACCTGCTCGACATCACCGTGGCCGTCCTGCGCACCGCCGATCCCGCGACCGGTGCGCCGATGGTGGACATGATCCGCGACGCAGCAGGTCAGAAGGGCACCGGACGCTGGACGGTGATCGAGGCTCTGAAACTGGGGCAGTCGGTTTCGGTGATCGCGGCGGCGGTGGATGCGCGCAACTGGTCCTCCGCGCCGGATCTGCGCGCGGCGTTGACCGAGGCCTATACGACAGACGCGCCGGGGAATGCGGCCTTGATCGGGGTCCCGACGGAAAGCCTGGAGCAGGCCTTGCTCGCGGGCCGGCTGATCGCCCATGCGCAGGGCTTCGGTCTGCTGAGTGCGGCCTCGGCGGAATATGGCTGGAACTTCGACAAGGCCCGGATTGCTGAGATTTGGCGTGCTGGCTGCATCATCCGCGCCGCGGTGCTGGATGACATCGCGGCCGCGTTCCGGCATGGCGCGCCGCGAGATATGCTTGTCCTCGATGCGTCCGTGCAAACCGTGCTGGCCGAGGCCCTGCCGCATCTGCGCCGCGTCGTCGGGGCGGGGCTGGCCAACGGGATCGCCATGCCCGCGCTTGCCGCAGCGCTGGTCTGGGCCGACAGCCTCATGCGGGTGCGCGGCACCGCCAATCTCATTCAGGCGCAGCGCGACGTGTTCGGACGGCATGGGTTCGAGCGGCTGGACAGACCGGGCAAGGCCCATGCAGACTGGGACCTGTGAAGCCGGGTTGAGGTCTGTCCCCTGAACCGCGCTGGATTTGGCCCACTTGTGTTTTGGCGAACATGTGAGGTCGACCTTGTGCGACGCCCTCTTGAGACCATCTTTCGCGCGCGGACGGGGGCGGTGTCTCTATCTGAAGCAGATGGATGCGGGCTTTGGCGATTTCGCCCGCGCGGCAGGGCAGGCGCCCGATGTGGCGCGCTACCAGATGATGCAGGCGCTTGCCTTAGGCCGACCGGGCCGGAGCCCCAAACGGCAAAAGGGGCGCCGGAGCGCCCCTTCGCAAGACTTGGCCGCGTGCTGGCTCACCCCTTGATCAGACCCATGCTTTCGAGCTTCAGCAGAACCTGCTGCGCGCAGTTGTCGACTTCCGCGTTTTCTGTCTCGACGCGCAACTCAGGGGTCTCGGGCACGTCATAGGGATCGGAAATCCCGGTGAATTCCTTGATCTTGCCTTCGCGCGCGAGCTTGTAGAGCCCCTTGCGGTCCCGCTTCTCGCATTCCTCGATGGAGGTCGCGACGTGCACTTCGACAAAGGCTCCGTATTCCTCCACGTCCTCGCGCACCGCGCGGCGCGTGGCCGCATAAGGGGCGATGGGCGCGCAGATCGCGATGCCGCCGTTTTTGGTGATCTCGGAGGCCACGTAGCCGATCCGGCGAATGTTCAGATCGCGGTGCTCTTTGGAGAAGCCCAGCTCGCTGGAGAGGTTCTTGCGCACGATATCGCCATCGAGCAGCGTCACCGGACGGCCGCCCATTTCCATCAGCTTGACCATCAGCGCGTTGGCGATGGTGGATTTGCCCGACCCCGAAAAGCCGGTGAAGAACACGGTGAAGCCCTGCTCGGCGCGCGGCGGACGGGTGCGGCGCAACTCCTTGACGACTTCGGGGAAGGAGAACCACTCGGGGATTTCCAGACCCTCGGCCAGACGGCGGCGCAACTCGGTGCCCGAGATGTTGAGGATCGTGACGTCGTCCTTGTCCGCGATCTCTTCGGCGGGTTCGTATTGTGCGCGGTCCTGCACATAGACCATGTGTTTGAAGTCGACCATCTCGATGCCCATCTCGTCCTGATGCGCGCGGAACAGGTCTTGCGCGTCATAGGGGCCGTAGAAATCGTCACCGGCGGAGCTCTTGCCGGGGCCCGCATGGTCGCGGCCCACGATGAAATGGGTGCAGCCGTGGTTCTTGCGAATGAGCCCGTGCCAGACCGCCTCGCGGGGGCCCGCCATGCGCATGGCAAGGTTCAGCAGCGACATGGTGGTGGTGGCTGCCGGGTATTGGTCGAGCACCGCCTCATAGCAGCGCACGCGGGTGAAGTGGTCCACGTCGCCCGGCTTGGTGAGACCCACGACCGGGTGGATCAGCAGGTTGGCCTGTGCTTCCTTGGCGGCGCGGAAGGTAAGCTCCTGATGCGCGCGGTGTAGCGGGTTGCGGGTCTGGAAGGCGACGATCTTGCGCCAGCCGAGCTTGCGGAAATAGGCGCGCAGCTCGTTGGGCGTGTCGCGGCGGGCGCGGAAATCGTAATGCACCGGTTGCTGGATGCCGGTGATCGGGCCGCCGAGATACCAGTCGCCTGCGGTGTTGTGCAGGTAGTTCACGGCGGGGTGCGCGCTGTCATCGGCCCCGAAGACCTTCTCGGCCTCGCGCGCCTTGTTCGGCTTCCACTTGTCGGTGACGGTCATGGTTGCGAGGATCACGCCTTCCTGATCGCGCAGGGCGATGTCTTGCCCGATCTCGACGGAGGCGGCGAAGTCCTCCTTGACGTCGAGCGTGATCGGGATCGGCCAGAGCGCGCCATCGGCGGTGCGCATGTTTTCGACGACACTGTCGTAATCGGCTTCTGAGAGGAAGCCTTTGAGCGGGCTGAAGCCGCCATTCATCAGCAGTTCCAGATCGCAGATCTGGCGCGGCGAGAGGTCGTGGCTCACCAGATCGGCGGCCTCCACTTTCATCTTTTGCGCGCTGTCATAGGACACGTAGAGTTCGGGGATCGGGGCCAGATTGGGGGTCATCGGAAAAGGTCTTTCGTCTCGGGCAGGATGGTGTGGGACGGCCAAAGCGCGCCCTGCTCGCGCGCCGGGTACACCGGAGCCGTGCGCTCTGTCCAGCGGCTCGGGCGGAAATCCGCGGCTATCGTTAAAATGTCACGCATCCTGCGGGGGCGGGGCGCGGGGTAACCGCCTGATTTCTTTACACCCGGGCAGGCCATGCGCGATAGTCATGGCTGTTATGAGCAGCCAGCAGCCGCCACGCATGCCCCCGGGCCTGACCCGGGGCCTCGCCGCCTCGCCTTACTCCGATCACGTCTGAACGCCCCGCTCTGCGCGCGGCACCTTGGTCAGGTCCGCCACCGGCCAAGCGGGCAGTGGCTCGGCGACGCCGCGCAGGCTGAGCGCGGTCAGCGCCAGCCCGTCCATGTCGAGACCAGCGGCCTCCAGCACCGGCGCTGAGATCAGCCCTTCGACCCCAAGCGTCTTGGTTTGGCCTTCGAGCCGGCTCGCGGTGTTGACCGCATCGCCGATCAACGTGCGCGGCGCGGTTCCGGCGGCGCCGATCTCGCCCAGAACCACGGTGCCGAGATGCAGCGAGAGCCCGATCCGCACCGGCTCCGCGCCCTCCGCCTCAAGCTGCGCGTTGAACTGGCGCAGGGCCTCGCCGATGGCCCGGGCTGCGGCCAGACCAGCCCTGGAGGAGCTGTCCGGGCTGCCGGTCTCGAACAGTGCCAGAAGCCCGTCGCCGAGATATTTGTCCACGGTGCCGCCCGATTGCCGGATCGCGGGCACGATGGCGTCGAAAAAGCGGTTCAGCAGGAAGACCACGTCATAGGGCAGTTGCCCGGTGGTGCGGGCGGTGAAACCGCGCATGTCGAGGAACAGGATGGCGATCTGCGCCTCTTCGCCTTGCGTGGCAGGAGCACGGCGGCGGCGGCCTTCGGGCAGAAACACCCGGTGCACGGTGAGCGGCGCGGCGGGCCGGATCTGGCAGGCGAGCCGGGTGCCCTCGGGAGCCGAGACCGCGGTGAGCGCCTGCGCCTCGGCGGGGGAGGGGGGCGGCAGGTTCTCTGCGCCCTCGGTGATCACGACGCGGCAGGTCGTGCAGCGCCCGCGCCCGCCGCAGACCGACATATGCGGCACCCGCGCGCCCCGGCTCATGTCGAGCAGCGTCGGGCCGGGGGCGGCGTTGATCGTGTGGCCGTCCTCATAGGTGATCTTCAGCGAGGCGCGCCGAGGGCGACCGATCCGCCGCAAGACCAGCGCCGCCCCGGCGGCACCGAGCAGCCCCACGGCGATCCACCACGCGATCTCCGAGATCCGCAGCAGGCTGGCGAAGGCCGCGCTGTCGGGCCAGTTCACCTCGGCCATGAATGCCGCCGTGTCTGCGCTGCCCTCGCGCAATACGGCCTTGGCGCGCCGCCCTTCGGTCACGAACCCGGCAAGCGCGAAGAGCGGCACGGCGACGGAAGCCCCGATGAACACCGGCACATAGCGCGCCCATCCCCGCCAGAGCCGCAGCCACATATGCAGCCCGATCGAGCCATGCACCCAGACCACCAGCACCAGCCCGGCCTGCTCCCAGCCCGAGCGGGTGTCCCAGATCAGCCCGGCGAGATAGCTCAGCGTGTCATTGGTGGCGAACAGCTCGTGGGCGGCGCGGGTGAAGGTGATGTGGGCGGCGAGAAACAGCGGGATGGTGAGTCCGAGCCCGATTTGCACCAGATCGACCGGGCGCAGCCGCCTATGACCAAGCTGTGTGAGCTTTGCGAGGGCCAGCGCGGCATGGACGGCCAGCGCGCCGTAGAGGAGCGTCGAGCCAAGCAGCGAGCGGGTGATGACCTGCCGCGCGTCCTGAAACGCATCGGCGGCGGCGGGGCCGACCAGCCCCAGCCCGATATTGAGGAAATGAAACAGCACATAGGCGTAGAGGATCAGGCCCGAAGCGATCCGGGCCCGCGTCGCCCAGCTTCCGCGCCAGAGTGCGCTGGTCATAAAAGGAGGTCTCCCGGCTTACCGGGCCAGCGTGGCCCGGGCTGCGGGAGCGGTCAAGCCATCATCACGCCGCGCGGCGGCGGCGCAGGGCGATCAGCCCACCGAATGCCGAAACCATGAGGGCCAGGCCGGCTGGAAGCGGCACAGGTGCGGGGCGGGCCACGTCATGCGTGTGCGCTGGCAGATATTGGCCTGTTAACGACACGGCCTGGACACCAGCACGCGTGTCGCCAAATAAATTTTCGCTGCCAATGGGCACGCGGCCCCGCAGGTCCGGAAGTCCGAAGGACGTTCGGCCATCGCCGCCGAAGTTTGTGCCGAAGATTGAGAACAAGGAAGTGTTTTGGGAAATCGACAGCAGTTGCCCATCCGCAAAGGCCCAGCCGCGCGGGGCAAAGTTGCCGGCGAACAGGGCGATTTCGCCGAGAAACGGCTCGATAGACGGGCTGGACACGCCGCCCGGGCCACGCAAGGGGTATGTGCCGTTGAGCGAGACGATGTAGTTCATCGTCAGGGACTCCTCCATCACGTTCAGCATCGCGTCCGCCACGCCGGCGACGCTCGTAGCGCCCGCGTCATCGGTATGGGCATGCTGAGGGGTCCCGGTCGCGGTCTGCTGATCGGCGCCATAAACATCGCCCAGTCTGCGGTCGGTCAGGCCCGGCCCGTTACCCTCGCCCATCACCAGACGGTCTTGTGTGTCCGGCACTCCGAAATTCGTGCGGCCATCTCCGCCATAGGTCGTCCCGATCAGGGAAAAGAAAACGGCATTGGTGCCGATGTCCAGCAGCCTGCCGTCCGTTGGCAGAGAATTATTCGTTGCTGAGCTGCTGAGACCGGCATCCATGAAGACAGTCGCGATTTGGGCATTGTCTCCGATGCTCGCGTCTTGGGTGCTTTGCAGCGGTGCGTCCCCGAGGATGACCTCTGACCGGGAGGGGAAGGTGCCGATTTGATTGATGCGATAATTGAGCGCGACCGACGGCATCCGCACATCGACCGGGGCGACCGCGCCGGGTCCCGCACCGAAACTTGACGTCGTGAAGCTATCGGCGGTTTGGTGGCTATGCGCAGGCAGGTTATTTTCGGTCAGCGTCACCGCGTCCGCGCCATAGAGCCTGCCAAGCTGTGCGGTTTGTCCTGCGCCGAGCACCGCGCGACCGCGCAAGTCGGGCAGTTTGAACGTCGTGCGGCCATCGCCGCCATAGGTCGTGCCAAGGCGCGAGAACAAGGTTGGGTTATCTGCAATTTGCAAAGTCTGCCCATGGGCCAGCGCATAGCCCCGGGGCGCGAAGTTGCCGCCGAACCATTTGACCTCACCAAAGGTCTGGAACACGTCGGACTGCACGCGGATCAGCGGGGTCAGTTCCAAGGTGGGTTGCGACACCTGCACCGGAACGCTGCCTCCGGCGGATGTGGTCTGTGTGACGATGTCGGGTGTGCTGGTGCTCGCGGCGGCAAGGGCCGGAAGCGCCGCGATGGCGGTTGCTAGACAGATACGTTTGATAAACAAAGAATTTCTCCCAGTATAAACTGAGAGAAGTCCTAACACCCTTTGTACAAGTTACCTAATGCTAATGCGGACGCGCGCGAGCAGCGCTTCACTCAGCCGCCATTTCGGTGCTGTCTTCTATCTCTGAGAGAAACCGCTCAGCCTCCAGCGCGGCCATGCAGCCCATCCCCGCCGATGTGACCGCCTGACGGTAGATGTGGTCGGTCAGGTCGCCCGCGGCAAACACGCCCGGGATCGACGTTGCCGTGCTGTCCGGTTTGGTCACGACATAGCCGCCCATATGGGTTTCCAGCACGTCCTTCACTAGCTCGTTGGCGGGCGCGTGGCCGATGGCGACGAAGACGCCCTTGCAGGGGATCTCGGTGATCTCGCCGGTCTGCACATGCTTGACGCGGATGCCCTCGACGCCCAGCGGGTTTTCCGCGCCGATGACCTCCTCGACCTCGTGGAACCAGAGCGGCTCGATCTTGGGGTTCTTGAACAGCCGGTCTTGCAGGATTTTCTCCGCGCGCAGCTCGTCGCGGCGGTGGATCAGCGTGACCTTGGAGGCGAAGTTCGTCAGGAACAGCGCCTCCTCGACAGCGGTGTTGCCCCCGCCCACCACGACGATCTCCTGCCCACGATAGAAGAACCCGTCGCAGGTGGCGCAGGCCGACACGCCAAAGCCCTTGAACTTCTCCTCGGAGGGAAGCCCGAGCCACTTGGCCCGCGCCCCGGTCGCAAGGATGATCGCATCCGCAACATATTCGGTCCCGCTGTCCGATTGGCAGACAAAGGGGCGTTTGGAAAAGTCGACCGAGGTGATGATGTCGCCGATGATCTCGCAGCCCACCGCCTTGGCATGGGCCTCCATGCGCACCATCAGATCGGGACCCTGCACTTCGGTGTCGCCGGGCCAGTTCTCGACCTCGGTGGTGGTGGTGAGCTGCCCGCCCGGCTCGATACCTTGCACGAGGATCGGCTCCAGCATGGCGCGGGAGGCATAAACGGCGGCGGTGTAGCCCGCCGGGCCGGAGCCGATGATCAGAACTTTGGTTTCGCGTGTCTCGGCCATGATGCGGTCCCCCGGGGTGATTTGCAGCTTTGACCCCGTCGTATAGCGGCAGAGCCGCCCGCGTTGAAGCCCCTAAGCGATGACAGATTCGCGATGGTGGGGCTGTCTAGTCGCTTGTGCCCTGCGGCGAAAAAAAACGCAGGCCCCCGAGGGACCTGCGGCTTTTCGTTCTGGTTTGAGCGGAGTCAGGTCTTGCGCTTGCGCATCACAGCGAGGGCGCCCAGCCCGGCTGCAAAAAGCGGCAAACCTGCGGGCAACGGGATGGCAGGGGCGGCGGCGTTCACATCGAAGGAGTAGCTGGATAGCCCCGGGGTTTGGTCCGGCATGAAGAAGGACAGGGACGTGCCATCGCTGAACGTTGCCGTCAGTTCCGAGTTGGGCCCGGTGCCGTTGTTGAACAAGGTGAAGCGGTAGTCGCGGACAGTATTTGCATTGTCTTGGTCGATATCAGCGCCAAAAGACATGCTCTCGCTCGGGTCGAAACCTACGAAGGACAGGGCCAACACATCAAACCGTGTACCGCCATCTACGCCGTCTCCTATTGTGACGGTGCTGGTCCCACCTGCCGGATCCGTGACGTTGTTGATGAAATCAAAATTGCGCGCCACAAGTCCGATAGAGATGGAGAACGTCTCGAGGAGCGCACTTGTGCTGGTATTGGACAGCGTGAAGGTCGGCACATTTGTGCTCCCGCTGACGGTGAGATTGAAACTGGTTGCTGCGCTGGCACCGCTTGCAGCGGCTATGAGACCCGCTGCAAGAAATAGTTGTTTAATCATGTAAGCCTCCGGTGAAATTTTCGCAATTAGTTTACAATGAGGGATATTTTCCACGCAACAATTTTCCATGCAATCCGAGGTTGAAAGTGCTGTAGATTACGCGCGTCGGCGCAACATTGAATTTGAAATGCCCAAATTGTCCGCAGACCTTCAGGTTCGCGATCTTTGTGAGCGACTAATAATGTTGCGGTGCAGCGAAATATTATTGCGCGCGCCTGCACGGCTGCTATAACAATCGCCAACCAAGGGAGGTGCGCAATGCCCGGAAGCGGCTTAGATCCGATCGATCGCAAGATACTTGCCGAACTGCAAGCCGACGGGCGGATGACCAATGTGGAATTGGCCAAGCGCGTCGGCATTTCCGCGCCGCCCTGTCTGCGCCGGGTGCGCACGCTCGAAGAGCAAGGCTACATTAAGGGCTATCACGCCGATGTCGACGCGCGCGCGCTCGGCTTCGAGGTGCAGGTCTTCGCGATGGTCGGGCTCGCCTCTCAGGCCAAGGCGGATCTGACGGCCTTCGAGGACAAATGCCGGGCCTGGCCGCTGGTGCGCGAGTGCCACATGCTCAATGGCGAGGTGGATTTCCTGCTGAAATGCATCGCCCCGGACCTGTCGAGCTTCCAGACCTTCCTGACCGATGAGCTTCTGACCACGCCGAACGTGGCGAGCGTGAAGACCTCGCTTGTCATTCAGGAGGCCAAGGATACCCCAGGAGTGCCGTTCGACATCATGGAGGAGCGGCTGGCGCAGAGCGCCTGACCCGCCACGCTTGCGCGCCTTTTGCACAGGGCAGGCACGCTTTTTGATCCAAAGAAACCAAGGGCTGTGCGTTTTGCTGTCGTGCCGGTGCTCTTGTCGCGCCGCGTCTGGGAAACGGGCGCGGATCGACTAGAGCGCGCCGCGTTCGTTCGCATTCCCGCAACCCCCTCTAACTTTTTGATTTCGCGTGCCTGAGAGCTGAAAAATGCAGGCCACGTTTCAGCGACATGCTCTAGTAGAGCGCGGTGTCACCATCCGTGTCAGGGGCGCGAGGATGGGCGAGCGGGCCAAATGCGCTGACATCGCCAAGCTGCGGAAACATCTCCATGAATGTCCGCCGCAAGCTGCGCGGCAAGCTGCGGATCGCTGAGCGGCTCGGGTGGTAGGTTTCGCATTCGAGCCCGCTGGCCCGGATCGTGGCATGGCGATCCAGCATGAGGTGATAGAGCCGCACCGGGCTCGGCGGCGCGATCTCGATCACCGCGTCGCCATCCAAGAAACCGCCGATCTGAGTGAGCAAGGCATTGGGCCCCATCTCCCCACGCAGCAACAGGGGAGTCTGCAGGATGCGCGCGCCCTGCCCGAAGGTGACGAAACTGTGCGGGCGCGACAGGCCGAACGTGCCGGAGAGGACGCGGAAGAGTTTTGGGCGCGGCGTGTCGCCGTCGGCAGGGAAGCTGCACGAGCCGATCCATTTCACCTTGGAAGGCGCGCCGCTGCCGGTCGCCACCAGATCGCCGGGGATCAGGTCCTCGATGGCGATCTCTCCATGCGGCGTGGCGATGAGCGTGCCGCGTCCGTAGGCCGAAAAGGCGGCCTCAAAGATCGGGTGCGCGGGGATCCGTGACGGCCCGTCGATCAGAGCGCCATCCGCCGCAAGTGCGGTGATCTCCACGCGGTGCGTGTGAAGGGGCAGGTCGGTGGCATCGGTGCCAGAGGACCTGCCATGCGTGGGCGTTGCCGCGTAGGGCGTGCGGTAGGGCAGATCGGCCAGACCGACCGAAGGGGGCTGCGTTGCCATGTGGTCACCTCTCGGTGTTGCACATCCGCGCCGGCCCCCACCGACGACAACAGACGGACACGAAGTTCATCTCTTGTTAGCATATGGGCCGCTGTTGCGGCGCCTGTCAAATCTTTCGCCGGATTGACCCCGCACCGGTCGTCAATCACAGGTTGCGCCCCTGATTTGTTTCCGCCGCATACACGCCCGGGCCCGGCCAGCGTGTCACCTGCGGCTCACCCGAATATGAAAAAGCACAGTTTGTGCCCGTCAGGGTCGCGCACATCGGCGCCATAGAACCGGTCGGGGATACGCTGCCCGGGCGTGCCGTCGCAGGTCGTGCCAAGCGTCAACGCCTTGGCAGGGAGCGCGTCGATCTGGTCCTTGGAGGTGCAGGGGAACGACATCATCTTGCCATTGCCGACGCTACGGGGCGCCTTGTCATAGGGCGTGCAGAGCGCCAGCCGTGTTTTTTCGCCCTTGGCACCCAGAAACCGGATCCGCCCGGCATATGTCCGCAGCGAAACCTTCCGATCCGACAGAAGCGCCCGTGTAGAACTCCGTGGCTTGGTCGAGATCCGACACGCCCGAGGTCACATATCCAAGCATTTGTCTTCCTACCTGATGCTCGACTGCACGCTGTATGGCTGAGCGCAGAGCTGTAAGCGGGACGTCGCGGCGCAGGTTTTGCCGGGCGCGCGCCGAGGATGCCTCCGGGGCTGGCCGCGAATGATTGCCGGCAGGCTCTTTTCGCGGCGGCGCAGATGGCCTAACAGACGGTGCAACGCAAGATCATCTCACAAGGGGTCCAACTCATGCGCCTGTCCCGCTACTTCCTGCCCGTCCTCAAGGAAAACCCCGCCGAGGCGCAGATCGTCTCGCATCGCCTGATGCTCCGTGCGGGGATGATCAAGCAGCAAGCTGCCGGGATCTACTCATGGCTGCCGCTCGGCTTTAAGGTTCTCAAGAAGATCGAAGCAATCGTGCATGAAGAGCAGATCCGCGCCGGGCACATTCCGATGCTCATGCCGACGCTCCAGCCCGCCGATCTGTGGAAAGAGTCGGGGCGCTATGATGCCTATGGCGCCGAGCTTTTGCGGGTCCGCGACCGTCATGACCGCGACATGCTCTACGGTCCCACCAACGAGGAGATGATCACCGACATCTTCCGCTCCCATGTCGGCAGCTACAAGGACCTGCCGCTCACGCTCTACCACATCCAGTGGAAGTTCCGCGACGAGGTGCGCCCGCGTTTCGGCGTCATGCGGGGCCGAGAGTTCTACATGAAGGACGGTTATAATTTCGATCTTACCAAGGACGACGCGCTGCACGCCTATAACCGCCATCTCGTGAGCTACCTGCGCACCTATGAGCGGATGGGCCTGCAAGCCATTCCGATGCGCGCCGATAGTGGGCCCATCGGCGGCGACGACACCCATGAGTTCCTTGTACTCGCGGAGACCGGGGAGAGCGAGGTGTTCTACGACAGCGCCGTGACCGATCTGACCTTCGGCGACCGCGAGATCGACTATGACAGCGTGGAGCAGTGCGCGGGCGTGATGGAAGAGTTCACCAACCTCTATGCCCGCACCGATGAGACCCATGATGAAGCCCTGTTCAACGCCATCCCCGAAGAGCGCCGCAAGGTCGCGCGGGGGATCGAAGTGGGGCAGATCTTCTACTTCGGCACCAAGTATTCCGAGGCCATGGGTGCGGTGGTGCAAGGCCCCGATGGCAAGCAAACGCCGGTGCATATGGGCTCGCACGGCATTGGCGTGTCCCGTCTTGTCGGCGCGATCATCGAGGCCAGCCATGACGAGAACGGGATCATCTGGCCCGAAGGCGTCACGCCCTTCCATTGCGGGATCGTGAACCTCAAGCAGGGCGATGCGGAGGCCGATGCGGCCTGCGACGGACTCTACAAAGCGCTCACCGCTGCCGGGCTGGAGCCGCTCTATGACGACCGCAACGAGCGCGCGGGCGGCAAATTTGCGACGATGGACCTGATCGGGCTGCCGTGGCGGATCACCGTGGGGCCGCGCGGGCTGAAGAATGGCGTTGTGGAACTGACCTCGCGCCGCACGGGCGAGAACGAGGAGCTGCCCCCGGAGGCAGCGGTGGCGAAAGTCGTGGAGATATACGCGCCGCACCGCTAAACTGCCCCGAGAGGTGCAGGCCAAGGGCGTCAAGACATGCGGGTTTTCACGGCTGGGGTCTTGGTGCTTGCGCTGAGCGGAACGGCGTCCGGGGCCGCGCCGGAGGAGACCGCCGCGCAGGTGCGGGCCGCGTTTGACGGGTGGCTCGCGGCGCACGAGGCGCAAGGTGCGCTGGCGCTGGTCTATCAAGGCGGCGCGCCTGTCGTGTCCAAGCATGGGCTCGACCCGGAGCCCCCCGTGGAACTCGCCTCGCTCTCCAAAGCCATCACCGGGGTGTGCGCGGCGGAACTGGTCGCGCGCGGGACGATGGCGTGGGACGACAGCCTAGAAGACCTCATTGAAGACGCGCCCGATCTCACCTTCGCAGAGCTCATCACGCAGAGTGGCGGGCTACGCAAGGACAGCACGCAGCGGCTGATGCGGCGTAGCTTCGGCGCGCCGTGGCACGAGGTGGCCGAGCAGGTCTTGGAGAAGATCACCGAACGGGACGGCCCGAAAGCGCAGGCCGGGCCGCACCGCTACAACAACGAAAACTATGCGCTCGCGGAGTTGATGATCGAAGCCGCCACCGGTCGGGCCTATGTGGATGTCTGCGCCGAGGCCGCGCTCGCGCCTGCGGGGGTGACGGGTGTTGTGTCGGAGGACACTGGGGCCTTCGCGGCATGGGGTGGCTGGCAGATGCCTGTGGGCGATCATGCACGCTGGCACCATCACTGGTTTGCTGGGGACAATGCGCTGGCGACAAACCCGCTCGACTTTCCCTCGGCGCCCCTCGACGGGCTGCCCATTCGCTACGGCATGGGCACCTATTTCCGCACGCTGGAGCCGGGCAACACGTTCTGGCATTTCGGCGCGCTCTGTTTTCCGGGGCGGATGAATGCGGGGACTTATGCGGTGAGCCTGTTCGGGGACTGGACGATCGTCGCGGCCTATGACGTCTGTATTGATTGGAACGCGATGATGGCGCTGGACCAAACGCTCACCGATGCGCTCTCCGGCGCCTCGCAATGATCCGGGCCTTTGCCTTTCCTGCGCAGACCCAAGCCTGAGACGCCTCACTGCGCACCGTGACAGGGGTTCTGGCGGTGAGCGCCGCCCATGGCTGCATCACAGCCCTGCCAAGCGCCATCTCTTTGCCCTCACGCGGTCCATTTGAACCCTGTGGGTGCGTCTGTTAGCGTCCACCGCTATGTTGGGACGGCTTTTGCGTATCTCTTTGCTGGGGCTGTTTGGCGCAGCGCAGCCGGGTCTGGGCGATCCGCTCGCCGCGTTCGAGGCGTGGGCCGACGAACAGGGCGCGGATCAGCGCGCGATCGCGATTTGGCAGGCGGGACGGATCGTGGCGTCCCGAAACGCGCAAACGCCCTTTGATCTGGCCTCCAATTCCAAGGCAATCACGGCGCTTTGCCTGCGGAGTCTTGTCGAGGAGGGGCGTCTGGGCTGGGACATGACGCTCTCGGAGGCTCTGGAGCAACCCGCACCGGACGCAACGCTCGCCGAGCTCGTCACGCATAGCGCCGGGGTCGCGCCGGACAGCACGCAGTTGCGGATGGGGTTCTGGCTGAATGAGGAAAGCCCGCGCCATGCCCATGTGACCGGGGTCGTGCTCGACAGGGGCAGACAGCGCGGCACGCGCGGCGAATTTCAATACAACAACGAAAACTATGCCCTGCTGGGGCGGGTGATCGAGATCGCAGGGGGCGGGGCCTATGAAGACATCTGCCGGGCGCGGGTCCTCGCGCCGGCGGGTGTGGACGGGGCCTTGTCGCCGCGCTTTGCCGCCTTCGCGGGCTGGGGCGGATGGCGAATGTCGGTGGAAGGCCATGCCCGCCTGATCGCCCATTGGTTCGGGCCCGGCAGCGTTCTGGGGGCGGCGCCGCTGGACGTGCCCCATGCCCGCCGGGAGGCCGGCGGCTTCTACGGGCTGGGCATGGGTTATTGGCCGCAGGAGGAGGGCTGGCGCATCTCACATGCTGGGGCGATCTCCATTCCCTTCGGGCCCAAGACCGGCGCCTATGTCACGCGGCGTCCAGACGGCACGGTCATCGCCACGGCCTATGACGTTGCGGTCGCCCGCCCGGAGCGGTTTCGCGCGCTTGATCGGGCACTGGACTACGCGCTGGACAGTCAGGGAGCCGTTACGAAAGAGACCGAGTGATCCTGTGCGCCCTTGCCGGCGCGCGGCCGGGCCGGGCAGATTCGCGGCCGGGTGGAGCGCGAGCGTGGCGCGTTTCCGGGCAGTTCGGGGGGCTTTTGCACGCATCTCGCGGGCTGGCCCGGTGACACCGTATGTTTTGGGGCGCGGCTGCTTGACCATCTGGGGTGGCATGGCCATAGTCCGCGCGAAAAACCGGCGAAGGCGACGCGCATGAAAGCATATTTGAAACAATTTCCTGCGCTCCTGCGGGTCGTGCATTGGGCCAAGCTGTGGCAGAATGCGTGGCGTGTGCAGTTCGTGCCACGTGCCGACGGGACAAGCCTCGTGCGCAGCAAATCCTCCGATCTGGTCTATTGCATGCCCTATGCGCGGTTCGGCGAGGCCAGTTTCATCCAGTTTGACATGCTGCACAGAGGATATCATGTGCATCTGACGCGCAAATACACACGCCCGGATTTCGGCATCTCGGGGGAAGATACCGTGGTCGATTGCGGCGGGTTCATCGGGGGCTTCAGCATTGCCGCCTGCAAGGCCGGGGCCGAGCGGGTGATCTACGTGGAGCCGACGCCGAAATCTCGGCGCTGCGGGGCGGTGAATTTCGCCCTGCAGGACTGCGCGCAGACCGTCACGATCGTGCCCGCAGGCATGGGCGAGGCGCCCGGCACGGCCACGCTGAACCTGTCCAAGACCGGCGCGGATAACAGCCTGTTCGCCCCCGACGGGGAGTCCAGCACGGGCGAGAGCATCGAGATCGAGATCACCACCTTTGACGATCTGGTCGAAAAGCACGGTCTGGACCCCGCACGGGTGTTTTTCAAGGTCGAGGCGGAAGGCTACGAGGTCGAGGTCGTGCAGGGCATGAAGGCGCATCTGGCCGCGCGGCTCGTGGTCGATGTCGGACCGGAACGCAACGGCGAATCCCCGCGCGACGAGATCGCGGGGATCCTCACCGCGAAGGGCTACAGCGACATCAGCCATAGCGAGAAATGCCTCTTCGCCCGGTTGTGACCGGCGCGCCCGCCGCAGAGGCTTGACGCCTCCGGCCCCCGTGCCCATGGTCCGGCAACCCCGAGCAGGACACTCCACCGCATGGCCCAGACACCGCCGCCCTTTTCCCGCTACGAGTTCATGATCGCGTGGCGCTATCTGCGCGCGCGGCGGGCCGAGGGCGGGGTCAGCGTGATGACATGGATCAGCCTGATCGGGATCACACTCGCGGTCTTTGCCCTGATCGCCACGCTCGCGGTGCGGTCGGGCTTCCGGGCCGAGTTGGTCGATACCATTCTGGGCTCCAATGCGCACGTGACCGTCTACACGACCGGCGAGGTCCGTGCAGACGGGCGGATTGACCGGAGTTTCAGGGAGTACGCGGAGATTGCCGAGCGTCTGCGGGAGGTGCCGGGTGTCACCCGCGCCGCGCCTTTGGTGCGCGGGCAGGTGCTCGCCTCGCTTGGGGGCAACAACGCAGGCGTGCAGGTCTATGGCATCCGCCCGGAGGATCTCGTCACGCTGCCGCGCATTGCCGAGCCGGAACAACGGCTCGGGGAGATCGGCGATTTTTCCAGCGGTCTCGCCATCGGCTGGGAAGTCGCGCGCGATCTGGGCGTTGGGGTGGGCGACGAGATCAAGCTGATCTCGCCCGACGGCGCGCCCTCGCCCTTCGGCGTGCGCCCTCGCGTGAACGTCTACCAGGTGGTCTATATCTTTCAGGCCGGGCGTTTCGACATCGACAAAACGCGGGTCTATATGCCGCTTGCCGAGGCGCAGAGCTATTTCAATCGCGACGGATCGGCGACCGAGTTCGAGGTCATGGTCGCGGAGCCGGAGGCGGTGGACCGGGTGGTGCCGGGGCTGCTCGCCGCCGCCGGTACCGGGGCCTATACGTGGACATGGCAGCAAAGTTCGGGCGGGTATCTGCGCGCTTTGGAGGTCGAGGACAATGTGATGTTCGTGATCCTCTCCATTCTGGTGCTGATTGCGACGATGAATATCGTGTCGGGCCTGATCATGCTGGTGAAGAACAAAGGGCGCGATATCGGGATTTTGCGCACGATGGGTCTCACCGAGGGCGCGGTGCTGCGGGTGTTTTTCCTTTGTGGCAGTTTCACCGGGGTGATCGGGACCGCCTGCGGGGTGGTGCTGGGCTGTCTCTTCGCGCTCTATATCGACCAGATTTTCAGCCTCGTGAATTATATGTCGGGGGGCGGTGTGTGGGACCCGTCGATCCGGGGGATCTACGCCTTGCCGGCCGAGTTGCACCTGTCCGACGTGCTCACGGCGGTGACGCTGTCGCTTGGGTTGAGCTTCGTGGTGACATGGTTCCCGGCCCGGCGCGCGGCGCGGATGAACCCGGCGGAGGCGCTGCGCTATGAGTGACGCGCCGGTTCTGTCCCTCAGCGGGATTTCCAAAGGCTATGACACCTCTGCCGGGCGGCTCGACGTGCTCACTGGGGTCGATCTTGACATCGCGCCCGGCGAGGTGGTGGCACTGGTGGCGCCCTCGGGGGCGGGCAAGTCGACGCTGTTGCATGTGGCGGGGCTCTTGGATGTGCCGGATGCTGGGCAGGTGCGGATCGGCGGGACCGACATGACCGGGCTGCCGGATGCGCGGCGCACGGCGGCGCGGCGTGACGAGATCGGCTTTGTCTACCAGTTCCACCATTTGCTGCCCGAATTCAGCGCGCGCGAGAACATCGTACTGCCGCAACTGGCGGCGGGGGCGGGCATGGCGGAGGCTACGGCCCGGGCGGATAGCCTGTTGGAGATGGTGGGCATTGCGGGGCGGGCCGGGCATCGCCCGGCGGCGCTGTCGGGCGGCGAGCAACAGCGCGTTGCGTTCTGCCGGGCGCTGGCGAACGCGCCGCGTGTCCTGCTGGCGGATGAGCCCACGGGCAATCTCGACCCCAGCACGTCCGATCAGGTCTTCGGGGTGCTGATGGCACTGGTCCGGACCGGGGGAATGGGCGCGCTCATCGCCACGCACAATCTCGATCTGGCCGCGCGGATGGACCGGCAGGTGCGGTTGGAGCAGGGGCAACTCGTCCCTGTCTGAGACCGGGACCTTGTTCTTTGCGCGAGATGCCGTCAGGGTGCCGCCCGAGACCCACACCCACAGGAGTGCCCACCCGATGCCAAAGGTCAGCCTCACGGATATTTTCGAAACCACGCGCGCGGCGCTCGTCGCCCATGGCGCGGCCCCGGTGCCTGCCGCCGATGTGGCCCGCGCCGTGGCCGCTGCGGAAAGTGTCGGGAACAAGATCTGCGGGCTCTACTATCTCGAAAGCTACTGCGTGCAACTCCAGACCGGGCGGGTGAAGGGCACCGTGACGCCCGAGGTCACCGTGCCGCGCCCGGGGCAGGTCGAGGTCGATGCCGGCTTCGGGTTCGCGCAGCCCGCCTTCGCCCGCGCGCTGCCCGAGGCCGTGGAGGCCGCCCATGCGCATGGGATTTCGCGCCTGTCGGTCTGCCATGCGCATACCTGCACCTCGCTGGGCTACTTTACGGAAGCCATCGCAAAGGCCGGGCTGATCGGGCTCGGCTTCACCAACGCCTCGCCGATCGTCGCACCGCCCGGCGGCAAGACCCGCGTGATCGGCACCAACCCGATGGCCTTCTCGGTGCCTGACGGGATGGGCGGCGTGGCGATGCAGTTCGACCAGTCCACAACGACCGTGGCGCTTGGCAAGATCACCATGGCGAAGGCGGCGGGGCAGAGCATTCCGGAAGGCTGGGCGGTAGATGCCGAGGGCCGGCCCACGACCGATCCAGAGGCGGCGCTTGGCGGCTCGCTTGTGTCCGTCGGCGGGATGGAAGCCGGTTACAAGGGCTGGGGCTTTGGGTTGATGGTGGAAATCCTCGCGGCCGGGCTGACGAACAGCACCTTCAGCCGGGATGTGAAGCCGCTCAAAGCGCCCGACGGCCCGCCGCACGATCTGGGGCAATTCTATGTCCTGATCGATCCCGGCCACCCGCTGGACTTCGCGCAGAAGGTGAAGGCGCTCGGGCAGGCGGTGGCGGCCGATCTGGGCGCGCGGATGCCGGGTCAGGGCAAGGTCCCGGAGGACCCGGTGGACCTCGAAGAGGCGGTCTGGGCGCAGGCCTGCGCGCTGGCTGGCCAGTAGGGCCTTACGCGCGTTGGGTGACCCAAACCCCGGCGACCATCAGCGCGATCCCGCACACGCGGGTCAGGTTCAGGGGCGTGACCTGCGCGCCGAAGAGACCGAAATGGTCGATGGCCGCGGTGCTGATAAGCTGGCCGAGCAACACGAAGAACACGGCGTTTCCGACCCCGAATTGCGGTGCGATATAAGTCACCGACAGCACGTAGAATGCCACGAACAGGCCGCCAAGAAAGAGGTGCTTTGGCGCACTCGCGGCCAGTGTCAGGGCTGCCGGGCCGGTGACCAGCGTGACCGCCGCGCCGACAAGGAACGCGATTCCGAAGAGGATCAGCGCGGCAGCGGCAGGCGAGCCCATATGCTGGCCAAGCGCGGCATTCAAAGCAGCCAGCAGCGGGATTCCAATACCCGCCAGCAACATGATAAGAGCGTAATGAGTCATTGCAGGTCCTCGTCGGGCGGGTTTGATTTCGATCATGTCGCGCCGCGCCGGGCAGGGCAAGCTGATCGCCACCAGCGCGCCATCCAAAGCGCGCCGAAAGAAGGAAGACCATCATGCACCGCAGACTTACCGCCCTTGGCCTCCTCGCTGGCGCCGGGCTTGCCGCCTGCGCCGTTCCCGAGATGCCGGACGCCTCCGAAGGGGCGCTGCTGTTCGCCGAGAACTGCGCGGCCTGTCATGGCGCGGATGCGCGCGGGACCGGGCCCGAAAGCCTCGGGATCGGTAAAAACCCGCCGGATCTGACCCGAATTTCGGCCCGCAATGATGGCAGCTTTCCGGTCGCCGAGATGCTTTCGGTCATCGACGGCTATGTGGAGGGCTCGCATCCGGGGCGTGTGATGCCGGAATTCGGCGGCGATCTGGGCGGGCAGCTCGTGCCGCTGGAAGTCGACGGCGTGCTCACGCCGACCCCGCGCGCGCTGGTGGCCTTGTTGCGCTACCTGGAAAGCGTGCAAACACCCTAGAAAAACAGGGCCGCAGCCAGATTGACCCCAGATCGGTTCGCTGCCGCAGCTAGCTGCAAATGCCGCGCAGTTCTGCGCCATCCCACGGCAGCAGCACATCCGATTGGCGCCGGGACGGGAGCGGCGCCACGGGCATGACTTGCGTCAGCATCTCGTGGAGCCGTTTGGTCCGTGCGCCTTGCGGATCGAGCGCACGACAACAGACGAATTCCTCGACGATAGCGCCCTGCTGCTCATAGCCATAGTCCAGAAAACGCGGCGCCCTGCTCAGGTCGAAAAGATACGGATCACCGCGGGGGCTGTGCTCGGCAGCGGCTTTGAGCGGATGATACCCGGTCAGCGCCCGGTTTTGCCACTGCCAGACATGGGTGAGCTCATGGGCAAAGAGCATTGCGGCGATTAGTCCGACCTCTTCGGGATACCCCCGCAGATAATCCTCCAGATACCAGTCCCGGTCGAACAGCACCCTGTTGAACACGGTCACGGCGGCGGGTTTTGCGGTGACGATCTCCGAGCGCGGCGGCGGCAGGATCTTCTCGCGGCAGGTGGTGCGCGGGCGGGCCTTGCGCTGGAACGTCACGGCCCGGGTGGGGGCGCCTTCCACGAGACGCACGCGGGCTGGCACGAGCGTGTCGCCGTGAAGCGTCGCCGCGAAGGCGCGCTCAGCGTCGGTCATGGGCCGTCCGGCGCAGCCCGCGAGCAACAGACAGCACAAAAGCAGGCGCAGGATCATCAGATCACCGCGCGAAGGTGGCCGTCGCACTGGCGACCGGCTTGCCCGACGGATGGGCGATCAACGTGCAGCGTGCGAAGATCATCCCCCGCCCGGCGCGGATGATTTCGGCCTCGGCGTCGATGTGATCGCCGCTGGCGGGCCGCATGAATTGAGTATCGAGCGTGACGGTGCCCACTGGGATCATCTCGCCCGCCGCGCCGCCGCAGGCCAGAACCATGGCGGTGTCGGCCAAGGTTGCGAGGGTTTGTCCCGACACGATCCCGCCGGTGCGCTGGATGTCGGGGGTGATCGGAATCCGAAGCACGACGCCGCGCGTGTCGATTGAGATCACACGTGGCTTCAACGCAAGAACCCAAGGGGCGAAATTCTCCTCCAAAAAGGCTTGCGCATGCGTGGCGTTGGGGGGCTGGGTCATCCGCACTCTCCTTCGCCATGCAAGTTAGAGCATGGCGCTGAGAAGTGGAACGCGGAATGCGCCTGAAGCGGCGTCAAAACAGCCGCGTGACGCCGGTGTCACACGCGATCTCCGGTCCAATCAATAGAATGCGAAACATTTCGCGCGATGTCGCCTCGGCCGGGAAAGCCCGCGTTAACACCCGCCGGCTAACACAGGTGCATCCAATCTGGAATGCAAACGGAGGCAGCGATATGGGAAAACACATGCTGGCCGGGCTGTGCATCTTGGCGCTGACGGGCGCGGCCGATGCGGCGATGCGCAACGAGGGGCTGTCGGGGCACCGCGGCGACCGGAAACTTCAGGTTCCGCTGCAATATGAAAAGCCTGCGGCAGGCTATGTCGGACAGCACTTCATCAACTCGCTGGGCTGCACCTATTCGCGCACGCAGGCCCCGGGCTATCCGATGGTCTGGCATTTGCAGGTCAATACGCGCGTGCCGGGATGTCCGAACACGATCCCGGGGCGCTAAAGGTTTAAATGGTGACGGGAAGGGGTATTTCCCGCGGTAACCAGTGGGGGCGGGCTGGCAACGGCCCGCCCTTTCGAGCCGTCCGCTTCGCGCCGCTGCCTTTGCACGGTGGTCTTGTGTCCGCCTTTTTCACGGTGACTTGATCCTGATCAGGGTTTTGATGAGAATCGCGGGTCAGACTGGACGCGACTCGAAAGGGAGACCCACCATGAAATCCGTTTTCGCTGCTTGCGCCTCGGGCCTGCTGGCACTTGGCCTGTCCGGCCCCGCCGCCGCGCAGGACCCGTCTGTTGGCGCCGGGCTCTTCGGCCAGTTCTGCGCGACCTGCCACGGCTTGGACGCGACCGGGAACGGACCCACCGCGCCGATTCTCACCTTGCAGCCGCCGGACCTGACGGCGCTGACCACGCGCCATGACGGGGTGTTTCCCATGCAGCGCGTGATTGACCGGATTGACGGACAGGAGCCGCTGGTGGCGCATGGCTCACCGATGCCGGTCTATGGGCCCTTTTTCGACGGGGTCCAGAACGTGCCGCTCAAGGCGCCCACGGGCCAACCGGTGCTGGTCACGCAACCGATTGCCGATCTGGTCTCCTACTTGCAGGCGATCCAGCGATAGACCGGTGAGTGCTTTGCCATCTTGCCGGGTTGCCCGGGTAGGCGCTAAGCTATGCGTGATCCGCCGCGACGGTCGCGGCGCTTGGAGAGACCGACCATGACCCCCCTACGCCTGACCGCCCACACCGCCCTTGCCGTGACGTTGGCCCTTGCCCTGAGCACCAGCGCGGACGCACGCCCGGCAAAACTCAAACCGGCTAAGCCGCAACCGGCGGCCCTCAGCGAGGGGCTGGCGGTGGAGTATGCCTTTCCCGGCGATGTGCAATCGCTGCGCGATGCCTATGTGTCGCTCGGCACCCGGGGCAAGCCGGGTGCGCCGATGACGGCGGGGCTGAACTACCTTGCAGGGTCCGGCAACCGGCAGGCGCTGACCTCGGGGCAGGAGCACCGGGTCGCGGCGCGGATCACCGGTTACATGAAGTTCGACGCGCCGGGTGATTACACACTGGAGGTCTACAGCAACGACGGCATCCAGATCACGCTCGGGGGCCGCGAGATCGTGAAGGTGGACGCAAAACGCGGTTGCGATCCCACCGGCGAGGTGGAGGTGCGGGTGCCGAGCGCGGGCTGGTATGAGATCGAAGCGCTTTACTGGCAACGCAAGGGCGGGTCGTGCCTGATAATGGAATGGGCCGGGGAAGGCGGCGCGCTCGACGTGGTCCCGGCGAGCGCGTTCGGCTTCAAATAACCAGGCCCGCAACGGCGCAAACCCCGCCCCGGGCCTGACCCGGGGCCTCGCCGATGAACGCACGCCATTGAACATCGAGGCCCCGGATCAAGTCCGGGGCGGGGTGTGAGGGCGTTCGAACAACGCACCCCGGCGCGGAATCAAGGCCGAAGGCCGCCGCGCCATCGCCGACCCGCCCCATGGGGCGGCGATTTTGGTGGGTCTTGGCGCTCAGATCAGATCGGGGAGAGTGCTTGGCTGCCATAAAGCGCGCCGTTCAACCCTTCGGATCGCCACCCCGCGGGTCGGCGATGGCGCGGCTTGGATTTCGAAAGGTGGCGTGTTTCTTTGCAAAAGCTCGGATCGGAGGGCATTATTCAACGAAACCATTAGTGAGGCTGTTCACGTGTCCAGAGTAACGAAAAAAGACGTTGTCATTTTTCTTTCATCCGTGCTGGTTGGTCTCGGGACCGGCTACTACTTTGAACATCGCAGTCGGCAAGGGGCAATAGACGATGCGGTTGAAATTGCAGTCGCAACAGCTTCCGCAGATGCTCAAGAGACATTGCTCGAAGAGTTCAGGAAGTCTGCTCCCGATCGACTTCTAAAGGAGTTTCCAGTTGTTTTTGACAGCGTTTCGAGAAATGCCTTCAATGCAGGCAAACTAGAGTGCCAAGAAGAAGCAGAAGACGTCGACTTGATTGCTTTAGAAAACGAGGCCTATCAAAGAGGTCGGCGTGAAAATTGTGACGAAAAGTATGAAGCAGGCTTGGTAGAGGGGCAAAGGCTCCAATTGGCTCGGCAGTCAACTTTTGAGCTAGCCCAACGCGATTGGGACAACTACGCGAGAGCGGTTTCGAAACTTGCTGAAATAGCTAGTGAGGCTCAAAGGAGCCCTGCAGATCAGGAAATAAGAAATGCACTTACTGCCCAAGCAATTTCTATCGGGGCGATATCTGGCGACCTAGAAACCGCCTACGACCAACAATCCAGTTCATTCAACTCGATCATGGAAGACTTAAGACGAGCTGTGGAGGCGAGAAACTATCCCCGGATTCGAGAACTAAGTATAGCAGCTGAGGGGGCGCTCGGCGCAAAAGGGGAGCGTTTTTTGGGCGCGCACCGAGCAGCACGCGACGCTTTTGAACAACTGGCGAATTGATAGCTTGGCATTATCAAACATCCAACTCCTCCACAAACCGCGCGTTCTCCTGAATATACTCAAAGCGCAGTTCCGGCTTCTTGCCCATCAGCCGTTCCACCAGATCGCCCGTCTGGCCCGGCTCGTCTTCGTCAATCGACACGCGGATCAGCTTGCGGGTCTCCACGTTCATCGTGGTCTCTTTGAGGTCCTTCGCGTCCATCTCGCCCAGACCCTTGAAGCGGGACACCGAAATCTGGCCTTTGCCGCCGAGGCCCTTTTCGAGCCAGTCGTCCCGTTCCGCCTCGTCGAGGCAATAGACCCGTTTTGCGCCTTGGGTCAGGCGGAAGAGGGGCGGGCAGGCGAGGTAGAGGTGGCCGTGGTCGATCATGGGCCGCATCTGGGTGAAGAAGAACGTCATCAGCAGCGCCGCGATATGCGCGCCGTCCACATCCGCGTCGGTCATGATGATGATCTTGTCGTAGCGCAGATCATCGACGTTGAAGCGCGTGCCCAGGCCAACGCCAAGTGCTTGATTTAAATCGGAAATTTCCTGATTGGTGCCCAGTTTCGAGGAGGCCGCGCCGAGCACGTTGAGGATCTTGCCGCGCAGGGGGAGCAGCGCCTGCGTGCGGCGGTCGCGGGCCATTTTCGCGGAGCCCCCGGCGCTATCGCCTTCCACGATGAACAATTCCGTGCCATCGCGGTTCGTCGCAGAGCAATCCACCAGCTTGCCGGGCAAGCGCAGTTTCTTGGTCGCGGTCTTGCGCGCGGTCTCTTTTTCTTGCTTGCGGCGCAGGCGTTCCTCGGCGCGCAGCACCAGAAAGTCGAGGATCGCGCCCGCGCTCTTGGTGTCCGCCGCCAGCCAGTTGTCGAAGTGATCGCGCACCGAGTTCTCGACCATGCGCTGCGCGTCCACCGTCGCCAGCCGGTCCTTGGTTTGGCCCACGAATTCCGGCTCGCGGATGAAGCACGAGACCAGCGCGCCCGCGCCCGTGGTCAGGTCCTCGCGGGTGATCGTGGCGGCCTTCTTGTTGTTCACCAGCTCGCCATAGGCCTTGATCCCCTTGAGGATCGCCGCCCAGAAGCCCGCCTCATGGGTGCCGCCCTCGGGGGTGGGGACCGTGTTGCAGTAGGACTGGATGAAGCCGTCGCGCGAGGGGGTCCAGTTGATCGCCCATTCGACCTTGCCGGGCGCCTTGAACTTCTCGAAGGACACGGTGCCGGTGAAGGGGCGCTCGGCGTAGGTGGTCGCGCCGGAGAGGGTTTCGGTGAGGTAGTCCGCGAGGCCACCGGGGAAGTGGAACTTGGCCTCCATCGGCGTGTCGCCGTCCGGGATATGGGTTTTCCAGCGGATTTCGACGCCGGAGAAGAGATACGCCTTGGAGCGGGCCATCTTGAACAGGCGCGACGGTTTGAGGGTGAGCGAGCCGAAGATCTCGGGGTCGGGGTGGAAGGTCACGGCGGTGCCGCGCCGATTGGGGGCCGCGCCGATCTTGGCGAGCTTGCCTTGCGGCACGCCGCGCGCGAATTCCATCGCGTAGAGTTCCTTGTTCCGCGCGACCTCGACGCGGAGATGGTCGGAGAGCGCGTTGACGACCGAGGAGCCCACGCCATGCAGGCCGCCCGAGGTCTCGTAGCTGTCGCCGGAGAACTTGCCGCCCGCGTTCAGGGTGCAAAAGATGATCTCCAGCGCGGATTTGCTGGGGTCCTTGGGGTGCGGGTCCGTGGGGATGCCGCGGCCGTTGTCGCGCACCGAGACATGGCCGTTCTCGTGCAATTCGATTTCAATCCATGTGGCATGGCCCGCGACCGCCTCGTCCATCGAGTTGTCGACGATCTCGGCCACCATGTGGTGCAGCGCGCGGTCATCCTTGCCGCCGATATACATGCCGGGCCGGAGCCGGACATGCTCCATGTCCTCGAGCACCTGGATCGAGGACGCGTCATAGGATTTGGCGGGCGAGGACGCCCCGGCGAGAAGATCGTTGGGCATGACAGCTGCTCTGCATTTGTTGGTTGCGCCGGACTATGCCAGAGGCGGCGGTGTGGGGGAAGGGAAGATGGGCCGAGTGGTGGCCCGATTGCCCGCACAGCGCTGCCCCATGTCACATGCGTGCTGCCTCTGTTTTCCTTTGGCCAAAGATATCTCCAAGAGAGGAGGACTGGCAGTCTCGCGTGCGCAGCACACCGGCGGCGCCCGAGCCGTGCAGATCCGCGCGTTGGGCCGCCATTGCGTGGACCTTGTACGCCGGGGACCATGAAACCCGCGTAGCCCCACCGTACGGTGGTCAGGCCGGCCAGACGCGGGGCAATGTCCGGCGTCTGATCCCATCGTCCACCGCGTCGCGGTAATGGCGCATGTGGTGGTCCAGTCCCGGGCTCGGACCGGGCGGGCTATAGGGTTTGACATGGCCCAGATGCCGGAAATTCGCAGGCAGGGTGCAGACCAGATCGTCGCTGCGATTCACACAAAGGCACCGCGGCGCGAGGGCACGGGCATTGGCGGTGCGGCAGGTGCGCGGGGCGGCGAAGGCGATCGCCGGGGTGCCCCAGCCTGCCGACAGGATCTGCGCCGCTGCGGCCCCGAGCGAGTGGCCGATGATGAAGCTCGGCTCGATCCCCTTCGCCCGCACCCAGTCCTGCACAGCCTTTGTATAGGCCAGAAAACCCTGATGCCATGTCGCCGGGGCCGTCTTTTTGTCAAAGGTCAGACGCGGGGCGCCAAAGCGCTGGATGCGCAGGTTGAAGCGCACGTAATCGCGCCACGAATTGCTGCCTACGATCAACAACGTGTGGTCGGTGAGCAGATGTGCCATCACATCGCCCTCATCGAGCGTGTCCTTCCATTGCCATGCGATCACCGGCGCGGACTTGCCGTCATAAGAGGCTTCGGCAAGTTGCGCGGCGCGGGCGAGGGTGTAGCGCATGGGGGCGGGCTTCCGCGAGTGGGGTTTATGGGCAAGTCTAAGCCCTGACCCGCCCCTGTCACGCGGTTTCTGCGCGCGCCTCCAGCCATGTCAGGATCGCGGCAGCCATCTCATCGGGTTTTTGATGCGCGAGCCAATGGTCGGCGCCGTCGATTTCGACGCGGGTGAGGTCTGGCGCGAAGTCCTCCAGACCTTGGGTGCTTTGCGGCAAGAGCGCAGTGTCGCCCATGCCCCAGATCAGCAAATGCGGGCAGCGCACCATCAGCTTGTCTTTCGGCAACTCGGGCAGATCGGTGAGGGGGTCCCCGGGCCGTGCCACCTGCAAGGGCGAGGCGCGATACCAGTGGATCATCGTCTTGAGCCGTCCGGGGCGCGCCCATTCGGCGAGATAGGCGTCGCGCGTGTCGCCGGTGAACCAGCCAAAGTCCATATTCGCTGAGAAAAGCCTTTGCAATAAGGCAAAATCGTCCGCCGCGAAGCGGTCTTCGGAGCCCTCGCGGCGCAGGCTGAGGATATATTGCGAGGCCTCGGTTTGGGCTCCGCCGGCGGCCATCTCGCGTTGGAACGGGGCGGGGTGAACGCCGTTGGCGATGATCAGATGCGAGACCAGAGCGGGGTGGAACATCGCCAGCCCATAGGCCACCGCGGCGCCCCAGTCATGGCCCAGAACCACCATCGGCTCCCGGCCGAAAAAGGGCAGCATGTCCTTGACGAGGGCGCCGGTGGTGTAGGCTGACACCTCGTCCGGCCCGCCGGTTTGCCCATAGCCACGCTGGTCGGGGGCGATGCAATGGAAGCGGTGCTGGAGCCGGGTTGCCAGTTCCTCCCACGCGCCGGAATATTCGGGAAATCCGTGGAGCATCAGCAGCTTGGGCAGGCTTTCGTCGCCCCAATGCCGGGCGAAGATCGGCCCGCGCTCGGTTTCTGTCCAGGATGTGCGCATGGGCTGGCCTCCTTCTCCTCTTGCGCACGACGATATCAAGGCGGCGCAGGCGCAGAAAGGTTAACGCAGCGTTCGGCACCTATCCGCCCGAAACGCGCAAGACGCCCCGAAACACGGGTTAACGCCATAAAAACAAGGTACATACCGCGTATGGCTCGGCGTATGGCTCCGCGTATTGCACCTGTACATACGTACGGTGCGTTAAGACGCGGGTTAACGGCGCGTACGGTGGGGGTGCGTTAACCTATCGCGTGAGCGGCAGGCCCCTGGCAAATTGCCCACCTCTGCAGAGTCCCACGTCGACCCTCTATGGGCCCCGCCCCTGTTTTCCTTTGGCTAAAAGTATCCCGGAGAGCGTGAGCCCCTCTTGTCTTATGGTTTGGGTGGCTCCCGTTGTATGATGGGAGCCATCACGCTGATCGCGCAAATTGGCGTGGT
>CBFHJA010000033.1:0-52569 GCA_965656085.1 uncultured Aliishimia sp.
GAGCGGCGGCTCGGGCGGCAATCCTTGCGTGCCGTCCTCGTTGAGCAGCAGCGGGCGCGGCCCATGCCCCCGGCCCTTGGTCAGCGGCGCGGCGGTCTCGACCTGCACATCCGCGCGCTGCCGCACCCGCGCCTTGATGGCATCGGCAATGCGCGCTTTCACCCGGCTGTCTTCGGGCGCGGCCACATCCGGCGCGGGCGCTTGCGCGACAAGCTCGGGTTCTGGCATCGGTTCGGGGGCCGGATCGACCCGTTTGATCAGGCTCGGCACGCGCGCAAAGAGGCCTTGTTTCTGCGCGGTCTCGTCGGCGGCAAAGCCCGTGAGGGGTGGCTCCGGAGCCACGGGCGTTGCTGCCTGCATCGCAGCGGCTTGCTCGGCCTCCCACGCGGCCTGCTCGGCGGCCATGGCCTGCCGCTCGGCCCGCTTTTCGCGCAAGCTCGCGGCCCCGGAGAGCCCGGCCTGCGCCCCGCGCCCCACCAGCGCCATCAGCGCCGCATAGCTCGTCACCAGCCCCAGCAGAAGCCAGCGGGCGATGCGCGCAAGCTCGGACCGCGTGAAGCCCAGCACGAAGGCGCCAAGCGCCACGAGCACCAGCCCCATCGCTGCTGAAAAGAGCTTCACCGCGAGCGCCGAGCCCAGCGGCACGGCAGTCAGCACGACGCCCAGAGCGGTCGCGCCGCCCATACCGCCCAGCCCGAATTTATGCGCCTGTGCCCATGCGTCCGGGGGCACGAGCGTCGCGCAATAGACCGAGAAGACGAACAGCGCCGGCACGGCGAAGATGAGCCGCCCAAAGGCGCGTTCGTGGCCCATGTGAAACATGAACCGCGCGCCCCAAACCATGAACAGCGCCGCGATCGCCCAGCCGACGAGCCCGCCGACCATGACCAGCATCCCGGCAACCGAGGCCCCCGTGCGCCCCAGCCAGTTCTCCACCGGCGCGTCGGTCGAGACCATCCAGTTGGGATCGTCGGGGCTGTAGGACCACGCCAGCAGGAGCGTCAGAACCCCCAAGCCGAAGAGCACAATCCCGATCAGCTCCTTGCTCCGGCGCTCGATGGCTTCGGCCATCTCCTTGTCCAGAAGGGGTTCTCTTTGCCGTGTCTGATAGGCCATGCCGCGTCCCTCGTCTTATCCGTAAAGGCAGTCCCGGAGCAGGGTCAGCCCTGCCTCGGTCTGCGCTTTCGGGGCCACCAGAGCGGCCCGAATATATCCATCCCCGGGGTTTTCCCCGTTGGCGGTCTGCGCCAGATAGGCCCCCGGCAACACCCGCACCCCGGTCTCGCGCCAGAGCCGCAGCGCGGCCTCTTCGCCGTTCTCCACCGGCAGCCACAGGAAGAACCCGGCCTCCGGACTGCGATAGCCCGGCACATTGCCCAAGATCCGGTCGGCCAGCGCGTATTTCTCCGCATAGAGCGCGCGGTTCTCCACCACATGCGCCTCGTCGCGCCAGATGGCCTCAGCGGCGTGCTGCAAGGGCAACGGCAGCGGCGCGCCCGCATAGTTCCGCAATTGCTTGGCCGCCGCGATGCTTTGCGGCCCGGAGGCGATGAACCCCGAGCGCAGCCCCGGCAGGTTCGAGCGCTTGGAGAGCGAGTGAAACGCAATGATCCGCTCGGGATCGGCGCCTTTGGCCTTTGCGACCTCCAGAATGCCCGGCGGCGGCGTGTCCTTGTAAATCTCCGAATAGCACTCGTCGGCGAAAATCCGGAAATCATACCGCTCGGCGAGATCAATCAACTCCGACCAATACTCCGCCGAAGCCACCGCCCCCTGCGGATTGGCAGGCGAGCAGATATAGACCGCCACCGCCCGCTTGAGGTGCTCTTCGGGCACCGCGCCGTAGTCCGGCAAATGCCCGGTGGCCTCGGTTGCGTTGACGAAAACGGGCTCCGCGCCCACCGACAGCGCCGCCACCATATAGACCTGATAGAACGGGTTCGGCATCAGAATCGTCGGCTGCTGCCCGTTCTTGACCTCCGGACACATCGCCATCACGGCATTGTAGAGCCCCTCACGCGTCCCGTTGAGCGGCATCACATGCGCGTCCGGATCGAGCGTCGCTCCGTAGCGCCGCGCCACCCAATCGCTAAAGGCTTCGCGCAGGCCCGGCGTGCCGTCGTTCGGCGGGTAGTTGTTGAACCCCGCGCCGTGCTCCGCGATCACGTCCATCACCCATGCCGGGAAGGCGTGCTTGGGCTCGCCGATGGTCATGTGGATGGGCGCACCGCCGCCCTCATGCGCGTCCAATAGCGCGCGCAGACGCGGGAACGCATAAGCCGGAAGGGTCGAAAACCGCTCGGGAAACATATTCAAACTGCCTCTATGCGCCGGATCGTTTTCGCCCGGCTTTTATCCAAACTAGCAGAGCGGGACTCTGCGCGTCTAGCCTCAGATCACGTGCGCGCCCAAAATGTGGCTTTTCCGACCCCAAACACCTCCGCGTCCCACGCCGATCTGCCGGCCGCCCCGCTCCCGGCTTCGTTTGGTCAGAAATATCCCGGGGGTGTCCCGAAGCGACGGGGGCAGCGCCCCCAAGCCTCACGTATCAAACGGCGACCGGATGACCTTGCGCCCCTCCAGCACCCGCTCCACCGCCGCGCCGAGCCGCAGCAGCCGCAAATCCTGCCCCGGCGCGCACATCAGTTGCACCCCGCAGGAGGGCGTCCCGGTGGGCAGCGTCAGACCGCACAGCCCCATCAGGTTGCCGATCCGCGTGTTGCGCAGGGTGAGCAGGTTCTCGGTGACATAATACTCGCTGTCCTGCGCCAGCTTGTCCCGGTTCGGCGGCAGGTTGGCGGCGCTTGGCACCAACACGGCGTCAAAGCCCGCCGTCGCCGCATCATAGGCGGCGCGGATGGCCTCCAGCCGCGACCAGAGCGCCACGTAGTCCGGCCCGCTGACCTCCTTGCCGAGCCGGAACCGGGCGAGGATTTCCGCGAACATCTTCTCGGGCGCAGCCTCGATCACGTCGCGCCAGAGCCCATAGGCCTCGGCGGTGTAGAGCTTGCCACCGAACTCCAGCGCCTCGGTGAGCGCAGGCACCTCCACAGGCACGATCTCGGCTCCGGCATCCCTGAGCCGCGCGAGCGCCCCGTCGAAGGCGGCTTTCGGCGCCTCGCGCACCC
The DNA here is from genome assembly GCA_965656085.1 of uncultured Aliishimia sp. Lineage (GTDB taxonomy): Bacteria > Pseudomonadota > Alphaproteobacteria > Rhodobacterales > Rhodobacteraceae > Aliishimia. The sequence goes on from CBFHJA010000033.1 coordinate 3,129, forward strand.
CGTCAAGCGCCACCGTGCTGAGCACCCCGAACCGCGCACCCTTCAGCATGGCCCCCCGCAGATCGGGCGCGGCGCACCCTTCCATCGCCGCGAGCAGCAACGCGGCATCCTCGACAGAGCGGCAGAGCGGCCCGATCGTGTCGAATTTCAGACAGAGCGGCACCACGCCTTCGAGCGTGAGCCGCCCATGGGTGGTCTTGAGCCCCACCAGATCGTTCCACGCCGCTGGTACCCGCACCGACCCGCCAGTATCCGAGCCGATCCCCGCCGGGGCAAGCCCGAAGGCGACAGAAGCGGCAGCGCCCGAGGATGAGCCGCCGGGCACCGCGCCGGGATCGTTCACATTGGGCGGGGTGGCGGTGCTGGGATTGAGCCCGAGCCCGGAAAAGGCAATCTCACTCATATGCGTCTTGCCGAGGCAGACCAGCCCCATCGCCGTCGCGTTGCGCAGCACCGGCGCGTCCCGGTCCGGCACCCGGCCTTCGAGGAGCTTCGAGCCGGCCTCGGTGGCGGTGCCGGCGGTGTCGAAGAGGTCCTTCCACGAGATCGGCACCCCGTCGAGCGGCGACAGCCGCATCCCGGCCTTGGCGCGCGCGGCAGCGGCCCCGGCCTCGGCCATGGCCCGCTCCCGCGTGAGCCGTGCATAGATGCGCGGGCCGTGCTCATGGGCCTCGATGGCATCCAGAAAATGCGTGGCGAGTTCCACCGGGTCGATCTCACCCGCCCCGATACCGCGCCCCAGATCGGCGGCTGTCATTGTGTTCCAAGCGGTCATGCCTGCTGTTTCCCCCGGTTTTCCCTTGCGATTTTCGGGCGACGGTAGCGACCTCTTGGCCCATGGACAATCCCGCACGCCCCTCCATATCTGCCCCTATGACACCCGATGCCGATATTCTGATCACCGGCGGCGCGCTGAGCGGCGCGTCCCTCGCGCTCGCGCTGGCGCAGGCGGGCCACCGCGTCACGCTGATCGACGCAGCACCCTCCGCCGTACAGGACGATCCCGACTTCGACGGACGTTCCTATGCCATCGCGCTGGCCTCCCAGCGCTTGCTGGCCGCGCTTGGCCTGTGGGAGGTGCTGGAGCCGCAGGCCCAGCCCATGCTCGACATCAAGGTCTCCGACGGGCGCGCGGGCGAGGGACCGGCCTCGCCGTTCTTTTTGCATTTCGACCATGCCGAGATCGAAGAGGGCCCGATGGGCTACATGGTCGAGGACAGGCATTTGCGCGCGGCCCTGCGCAGCGCGCTCAAGGACGCCCCGAACCTGACCCATCTCGAAGGCGTGACGGTCACCGCGCAGGACACGTCCGGCCCCCGCGCCGAAGTGACCCTGTCGACCGGCCAGACCCTGACCGGCACCGTTCTGGCAGGCTGCGACGGGCGCGGCTCAGGCACCGCAAAGCGCGCCGGGATCAAGCGCATGGCGTGGGGCTACGGGCAGACCGCCTTGGTCTCCGCCATCGCCCATGAGCGGCCCCATGAGGGCGTCGCGCACCAGTTCTTCATGCCCGCAGGCCCGCTCGCGATCCTGCCGCTGACCGGAAACCGCTCCTCCATCGTGTGGTCCGAAAGGACCAGCGAGGCCGAGCAGATCCATGCCCTGCCCGATGACGCGTATCTCGACCACCTCCGCCCGCGTTTCGGTGATTTCCTCGGGCAGATTTCCCTCGCGGGCAAACGCTTCACCTACCCGCTGGGCCTGAGCCTCGCGCAAAGCCTGATCGCGCCCCGCACGGTTCTGGTGGCCGACGCCGCGCATGGGGTCCACCCGATTGCCGGGCAGGGCCTGAACGCGGGGCTGCGCGATGTGGCGGCGCTGGCCGAGGTGCTCACCAATGCGGCACGGCGCGGCGAGGATATCGGCAGCCTGACGGTGCTGGAGGCCTATCAACGCTGGCGCCGCTTCGACATTGCCACGTTGGCCTTGGCGACAGATAGCTTCAACCGCCTGTTCTCCAACGACAACCCGCTGTTGCGCGCCGCCCGAGGCCTCGGCATGGGCGTGGTCCAGAACCTGCCAAAACTCCGCCGCGGCTTCATCCGCGAGGCGGCAGGCCTTACTGGCGATGTCCCGAAACTGATGACGGGACGCGCCTTATAAGCGCAGTTTAAGCGCACTGGGACACGCGCGACCGCGCTGCAACTCCGATCCCACCTAACGCTCCGAGCAAAAAAGTGTGCTGGATGGCAAAGGCACTGACGCCACCGACGGCGTCATTCTAAGGTTTATTTTGCCAAATCGGATCGCCTACCCCAAAATGAAGACTATCTTGTCACCCGGACACAGAATTGGGGAGTTTTCATGTTCAAAACCACTTATTTTGCTCTCATCGCAGGCATTCTTACGATGAGCCAAACGCTTGCCGGCCAAGCTGGCGCGGACACCCGTACGCTGTATTTCAAAGGGACAAATCCAACCCTCGCCAACAGCACTCCACTGTCAGACTTTGAACTGGCCGCTCTGCCCTCCATCGTCACAGGCTCATTCACATATGACACGGACACGGCACCAAGCGGACTGTCCGACGCCGAGCGCGATGGGACAACGGACCTAGTGGGAGTGAGCTACCTGAATACTGGAACTGTGTCGGCAGTTCTGGGCGGCCTCACGATAACCGAAGATCCAGGTGTGGACATCACCCTCACAGACCGCAAAAACAATCTTGGCAATGATATCTTTACGATCGTCACCTCGAACCTCAGCAAGTCATTCTTGCTATCCCCGGTCGCGCGCATCGGCACAATCAGTCTAGCCGGGACAGCGGATGACAGCGTGGGGTCCGGATTTACACCCGAAACAATCGAACAAATCAGCGGTCCGGGCTTTTCGCGTCAACTCCAGTTTAGCCTCTTTCAGACAGAAACCGGCGCGCAGGACTTCCTGTGGTTCAATACTGTTGAGCTTTCGGACACATCCTTCGCAGCCCCGATCCCCTTGCCTGCAAGCCTGCCGATGCTGTTTGCAGGTCTGGCCGGGATCGCCGCGCTCATGAGACGTCGCAAACCCACATAGAAAAAGCCCCGCCCGCTTTGAAGCGCGGAGGGGCTTTATGCATCGCGGGCGCGACCGTCAGTCCAGCGCCCGCGCCTCGTCTTCAAGCATGATCGGGATGCCGTTACGGATCGGGAAGGCGAGCTTGGCGCTTTCGGAGATCAGTTCCTGCTTTTCGGCGTCATAGCGCAGCGTGGCTCCGGTGCGCGGGCAGACCAACGCTTCAAGCATCCGCCGGTCGAACCCGTGTGTGTCGCTCATTGCAACAATTCTCCGCCACCCTCACTGCCGCCCCGTAGCGCGAATTCGATGAGCGTGACAAGGGTTTCGCGGCGGGTGCTGAGCGACGGCGCTTCCAGCAGCGCTTGTTTGTCCTCGGGCTCGAAATCGAGCATCATCGACAGCGAGTTGATCAAAAGCTCGTCCTCGGCGTCCTTGAGCGTGTCCCAATCGGCGGAAAGCGACCGCGCGTCAAAATACCGGCCCAGAAGGTTGAGAAATTTCTCGCGATCAAAGGCGATGTCACTGTCGCGCGGCTTGAGATCGGCCTCGAACCCGTCCCAACTGACCTCGCAGCGCCGGTAGGGCGTGAACCCGCTGACCTCGCTTTGCACCCGGAAGCGCGAGATGCCCGACAGCGTGACCATGTAGCGCCCGTCCTCGGTCTCCGAGAATTGCGTCACCCGCCCGGCGCAGCCGATCCGGTGGAGCCCGGTGCCCTCGCGTCCGGGCACGTCGTTGGGCTGCACCATCCCGATCAGCCGTTCGTTGGTTTTCATCGCGTCTTCCAGCATTTGCAGGTAGCGCGGCTCGAACAGATGCAGGGGCAGACGGGCACGGGGCAGCAACAGTGCTCCGGGCAACGGAAAGACGGGGATTATGTCCGGAAGGTCGGCTGGCTTTATCATGACCCGGAACCTAGCCCCCGCGAGGCGTCAGGCAAATATCATCGACGACAGTTTCCGGCGCCCGTTCAGAACCAGCGGATCGTTGGGCTTCAGCGCATCGAACATCGTGAAGAGTTGCTCCTTCGCGGCGCCGTTGTTCCACTCGCGGTCGCGCCGGAAGAGCTCCAGCAGATGGTCGATGGCGGCCTCGCCCTCACCGCGCGCATAGAGCGCCTGCGCCAGATCGTAGCGCGCCTGATGATCGTCCGGATTGGCCTCCACGGCGGCCTCCAATTCAGCGACCGGACCGGCATTGGCCGCTTGCTTGGCAAGCTCGAGCTGGGCATGCGCGGCCTCAAGCTCCGGCGCGGTGGAAATCTCGGCGGGCGCGCCGTTCAGAATGGCCTCGGCCTGATCGAGATCGCCCATCGCGATATGCGCCCGCACCATCCCGCCATAGGCGGCTGCGTTGCCGGGCTCCTCACCCAGAATGGCGGCAAAGGTCTCGGCGGCATCCACCGCCGCCCCGGCCTCCAGCATTTCCTCGGCGGCGGCAATGGCCTCCGCAAGCCCGTCGCCCGGCGCCTCGCCCCCGGCGGCGGCCACAACCCGGTCGATAAACGCCTTGATCTCCGAGCCGGGCAGCGCGCCCTGAAACCCGTCGACGGGCTGGCCGTTATGAAAGGCATAGACGGTCGGGATGGACTGGATTTGCAACTGCCCCGCGAGCATCTGCGCCTCGTCCACGTTGATCTTGACCATCTTCACCGCGCCCTTGGCGGCTTTCACCGCCTCTTCGAGCATCGGCCCGAGCGTCTTGCAGGGTCCGCACCACGGCGCCCAGAAATCGACGATCACAGGCTGGGTCTGCGAGGCCTCCACCACGTCCTGCATGAACGTGGCCTCCGAGCTGTCCTTGATGAGGTCCGCACCGCCTGCCGCGGCGCTGCCGCCAAGATTGAGCTCTACCATATCTCTGCCCTCCAATCGGGATTCCGTTCGCGTGATATATGGACGCCACGAGCTGCGATGCCAAGGGCCCCTTGCCGCAACCCCGCGAAAGGTAGGGTGGGCAATCTGCCCACCATCCCCAAGCCGAGGTTCGCCTTGCAGGTTACTGATTGGTTTGTCCCAGCCCCTTGGCCCGACTGACTTCCAGCCGCACCGTTTGCGCGCCCAGAATAGCCGTGGGCAAGGCCGCCCCCGCCACGAAACCCACACCCGGGATCAGCGCCAACACGCTCCCGATAGAAGCAATCAACCCGATTTTGTAGAGACCGCCGTAAGTTCCGCGATCTGTATCCAGATACCGAATAGCTTGATCGGCGAGCCTAGCAGCGTCCACAAGTCGATGTTTCAGCGTTTGGGCGTCGGCCTCACTGATATCACCGACCGGTTGTTCGGGCAGGTCCTCGTGCAAAGAGACCAATCCCGCTTCCATCGTTTTGAGAAATTCTTCTTCAGCCTCGTAGGCTTCCAAAGGCTCTGGATCGTTTGGGCGTGGAATCAAAGCGTGCGCGGCCCGTTGCTGCTGAATGAGGGACACAAGATATGCCGACCTCTTTTGCAGGTCTGGATAATTGTTCCGAAGAACAGATTTTATCGCACGCGTACTGATCTGAGCAACCTGAGCAGAAACCCCGCGCGGGCCGATATCCGTTTTAGGTGCAGCCCGGGAAGTAGAGCCGCGCGCTATCCCCCGATAAGCGCCCGCAAGATCCGATCCAGCATCCGCAACGGTGGAAAGTGTCCGATGGACCTCCCCCGGCGGCACCCAATCCTCCAGATAGGCGAACAGGGCCCGCGCCCGCTCGGAGGCGTCCTCGATCTCCGCAATCCGCGCGATCTCCGCATCCGCCCGCGCGGCTGCGCAGTCTTTAAACGTCAGACCGTCGAAGTACGGCGCCTTCACCAATTGCTGCAACCCCCGCAGAGGGCGCAGGTCCGACACCTGCGTGCCGCTCAGCCACAGCGTTGTCAGAGACGTCAAACCCGACAGCGCGCCAACGTCCGACACCTGCGTGCCCTCCAATCCCAGCCCTATCAGAGACGTCAAACCTAACAGCGCGCCAACGTCCGAAACTTGCGCGCCGTCCAGCACCAGTTCTGTCAGAGACGTCAAACCCGATAGCGCGCCAAGGTCCGATACCTGCGTGCCGCCCAGCCACAGCTTTGTCAGTGACGTCAAACCCGACAGCGCGCCAAGGTCTGACACCTGCGTGCCGGTCAGCCGCAGGTCTGTCAGGGACGTCAAACCTGACAGCGCGCCAAGGTCCGACACCTGCGTGCCGGCCAAGTCCAAGACCTCCAACTCGGTCAGCTCTGCAATCTCCGGCGGCAGCCCCTCCAGCGCGTGCGTCTCGGTGCGGTTGAGACTAAGCATCGTCGCGCCCGTGGCCTTCGCCTCCGCGATCATCCGCTCGGCCTTTGCGTAAGCCTGCTCTGCGTCACTCATACCCGTCTCCATGCGCGCCATCTTCGCGGGAAGCGGGGTGGCTCACAAGGGTTAACGCGGGGCCACCGTGCGGTGCATTAACCGGGCAAAGAGCCATACGATTGCCATACGCCCAGCCATACGCGGTGCCATACGCCCTGCCATACCGCGTTTTCTCGCAAAACAGGGCGTTAAGGCGCGATTCGCGCATCGCACGCGCCGGGGACCGGTCGCGCCGTTAACCTTTCGGCGGCTCAGAGGTCAAAACTGGCGAAAACCGGGGCGTGGTCCGAGGGTTTCTCCCAGCCCCGTGCCGCCCGCATCACCCGGCTCGAATGCGCCGCGTTCGAGATATCCGGGGTGGCCCAGATATGGTCCAGACGGCGGCCCTTGTCGGCGGCATCCCAGTCCCGCGCGCGGTAGCTCCACCACGAGTAAAGCTGGCCCTCGGGAATGTCCTGCCGGGTCACATCGACCCAGCCGCCCGCGTCCTGTGTCTCGCCCAGATGTTCGACCTCGATGGGCGTGTGCGAGACCACCTTTACGAGCTGTTTATGCGACCACACATCATCCTCGCGCGGCGCGATGTTCAGATCACCTACAAGTATGGATTTGCTTGGTTTTTCTCCGTGGAACCAGTCGCGCATCCCGGTCAGGTAGTCGAGTTTCTGACCGAATTTCTCGTTCTTCTCACGGTCCGGCACATCGCCCCCCGCAGGCACGTAGAAGTTATGGATCGTCACACCGTTTTCGAGCCGCGCGGCGATGTGGCGGGCATGGCCGAGGGACGCAAAATCCTCCGACCCGGCTTCTTCGATCGGCCGTTTCGACAGGATTGCCACGCCATTGTAGCCCTTCTGCCCGCGCGCCACCATGTGCCGATATCCCAGCGCCGCGAACCCCTCCGTCGGGATCTTCTCCACCGGGCTCTTGCATTCCTGAAGGCACAGCACATCGGGCGCGTCCTCGCGCAGCAAGCGCTCCACGAGACCGGCGCGCAGGCGCACTGAATTGATGTTCCATGTGGCAAGGGTGAAGGGCATGTGCAGGCTCCGCGTTTGTCGCCGCCGACCCTATCTCCAGACCCGGCGGGCCGCAACATATGCCCGGCGCGCGCCGCCATGCGGCAAAATCTGGGGGTCAGCTCGCTTGGCTATAGGCCTTGTTGAAGCCCTTCATCCAGCGCAGCGTGTCCTCGGTCGGCGTGCCGTTCGGGTGATATTCGGCGCTCATCCAGCCGTCATAGCCGCTCTCGTCGATCAGCGCGAGCAGCGCCGGGAAATCGACCTCCCCCAGCCCCGGCGCCACCCGCCCCGGCGCGTCGCCGATCTGCACATGCGCCGCCCGCAGCCCGTAGCGCCGCCACACCTCCAGCGCGTCGCCATGGATCATCTGTGCGTGGTAGCTGTCATATTGTAGCCGCACGTTGGATTTCTTGACCGCGTCGAGCACCCGCGCCGCGAGCGCGTAATCGTTCAGGAAATAGCCCGGCATATCCTTGTTATTCAACGGCTCTATGGTGAGCGTGACGCCCTTCGGCGCGGCCCGGGCGGCCCATTTCAGATTGCCGACAAAGGTCTCGAACGCCGCCTCGCCCGCGCCTTCGCCGCTCATCACATGGACGAATTTCACCCCCAGAGCCTCGGCATAGCGGAACACCCGCCGCATGTCGTGCTGGAAGCGGTCCTCGCCTCCCGCGCGCGCCGCGAACCCGCGCGGACCGCCCGTGTAGTTGGGCGGCGGAGCATTGAGCAGGATCATGCGCTGGCCGGTGCGCCGCATCGCGCGCTGCATGTCCTGCACGGAAATATCGTAGGGAAACAACACCTCGACGAACTCGAACCCGGCCGCAGCCGCCGCGTCGAACCGTTCGATGAAGGGCAGTTCAGGCCAGAGAAGCGACAGGTTTGCAGCCAGTTTTCGCATGAAATTCCCTCAAATGTTGCACTGTAAATGGATCGCACACGCTAAAAATGTATGCGCCCACGCCCGGTTTTGGCAAGCACGCAGCGCGCCCCCGCCGCAACCGCGTCGGCTCATGGCAAATCGCGCGAGGGAATAACTCGGAAAAACGCGCCGGCGGACCACAGGCCGAACCAGTCTTCGTGATGCGCCCCAAGCTCGACCAACCGGTAAAAACTCTTGCGATCAATGAGCGCTTCGAGCCCCGCCCGCAAATGCACATAGGGCGAGGGCTCACCGGTCTCGGGATCGCGTTCCACGCGGATCGGGTTGTCGGGCCCGGCAACCACATGGTCGCCCATATTCGTCTCGAAGCGCAGAACCTGCTCCGCGCCCGTACCGTTTGCGGTGAAGTCGACCGCCACGAAGGGCGCGTCATCGACGGTGATTCCCACCTTCTCGACAGGGGTGACGAGGTAATACTTCCCGTCTTCAAGCTTCAGAATTGTCGAAAACAGCCGCGCAAGTTCGAATCGCTCAATTCGTGAGCCCTCGTAAAACCATGACCCGTCGCGGGCGATCCGCATGTCGATATCCCCGCAAAACGGTGGATTCCACGCATGGACCGGCGGAAGCCCCTTCGATCCTGTGGCCTCGACGGAGGCTGCGAGGCTCTCCGCAGAGGGGGTCACGGTTTTTTGTGCACTCATGGCGTTTGTCATTCCCTTCCGGCGCGATAGGTTCTCTGCAACAGATATAGTCAGACCGAAGGGGAAGTCATGAGCGACGCGGAAACTCTCGTGGCGGAAATCGAAGCGCTGGGACACAAGCTGGCCGGGGCGAAGTCTTCCATCACCAAGCGCTTTATCGGACAGGAGCGGGTCGTCGAGTTGACACTCACGGCGCTCTTATGTGGCGGCCACGCGCTGCTCATCGGCCTGCCCGGACTGGGCAAGACCCGTCTGGTCGAGACGCTCTCCACCGTGATGGGGCTCGACGGCAACCGCGTGCAGTTCACGCCCGACCTGATGCCAGCCGACATTCTCGGCTCCGAGGTGCTGGACACCGAGGCCGATGGCACGCGGGCCTTCCGCTTTATCGAAGGGCCAATCTTCTGCCAGCTTCTGATGGCCGACGAGATCAACCGCGCCTCGCCCCGAACGCAATCGGCCCTGTTGCAGGCCATGCAGGAGAAAACCGTGACGGTGGCCGGGGTCGACCGCCCGCTCGGCACGCCGTTCCATGTGCTTGCGACGCAAAACCCGATCGAGCAGGAAGGCACCTATCCGCTGCCCGAAGCCCAGCTCGACCGGTTCCTCGTGCAGATCGACGTGCCCTATCCGGACCGCGACACCGAGCGCGACATCCTTCTGGCGACCACGGGCGTGAGCGAGGAAGCCGCCAGCGCCGTGTTCACCGCCGAGGAATTGCTGGCCGCGCAGAAAGTGCTGCGCCGGATGCCCGTCGGTGAAAGCGTCGTGGAGATGATCCTCGATCTGGTGCGCGCCTTCCGCCCGCAGGATCCTGCGGCCTCGCAACAAGTGCGCGACACCGTGGCGTGGGGCCCGGGCCCGCGCGCGGCGCAGGCCTTCATGATGGCGGTGCGCGCCAAGGCGTTGCTCGATGGACGGCTCGCACCCTCCACCGATGACGTGATCGACATGGCCCGCCCGGTCCTGTCGCACCGTATGGCGCTTGGCTTTGCCGCCCGGGCGCGCGGCGACAGCCTTGCGGATCTCATTGACAACACGGCAACCGAGATGGCGCGGACCGAGGCGGCCGCGTGACCACACCCGCCTTGCAACTCCGCGCCCGGTCCGAGATCGAGGCTGCGAATTTCCCACCGCTTCTGGCGCGCGCCGAACATCTGGCGGGTGCGGTCTTGCTCGGTGATCACGGGCGGCGCCGCGCCGGGATGGGCGATGATTTCTGGCAGTACCGCCCGGCCCAGATCGGTGACAGCCGCCGCATGATCGACCACCGCCGCTCGGCCCGGGGCGACACGCAGTTCGTGCGCGAACGCGAATGGCAGATCGCGCAATCGGTGACGGTCTGGGTGGACCGGGGCGCGTCGATGGGGTTCTCCTCGGACACCGACCTGCCCACCAAGGGCGACCGCGCGCGTCTTCTGGGCCTCGCGCTGTCGATCCTGCTGATCCGGGGCGGCGAGCGCGTCGGTCTGACCGGCACGTCCCTGCCGCCGCGCCGGGGTAATAACCAAATCTTCAGACTTGCCGAGTATCTCAGCAAAGATACCGAAGAGGATTACGCACCGCCCGAGCACCGCGCGATGATCCCCTACGCGCGCACGCTCTTCATCTCGGATTTCCTTGGGCCTCTCGACGAGGTCAAGCTGGCGCTCACCAAAGCCGCCGATCGCGGGGTAACAGGCGTGATGTATCAAGTGCTCGATCCCACCGAAGAGGCGTTTCCTTTCAAGGGTCGAACGGTGTTCGAGAGCATGGGCGGCACGCTGCGCCACGAGACGCTGAAGGCGACCGATCTCAAGGGCCGCTATCTGGAGCGGCTCGCTGCCCGGAAGGCGGAACTCGATGAATTGTGCACACTGGCCGGCTGGCGGTTTCAGGTGCACCATACGGATCATTCGGCGCAAGCCGGGCTGCTCTGGCTCTACCGCGCGATGGGGATGGCGGCATGACAACGCTTCTCGGCATTGGCTTCACCGCGCCTTGGCTTCTGATCGGTCTGATCGCGCTGCCGATCCTCTGGCTGATCCTGCGCGCCGTCCCGCCTGCCCCGCTCAAGCGGCGCTTTCCCGGCGTAGCGCTGCTGCTCGGGCTGACCGATGACGACACGGTGACGGACCGCACCCCGTGGTGGCTGCTGCTGCTGCGGATGCTGGTGGTCGCGGCGATGATCGTCGGGCTGGCAGGCCCGGTCCTGAACCCGACCTCCGAGAACGCCGTGGACGGTGCGGGCCCGGTTCTCGTGGTGGCCGATGCCTCTTGGGCGGGCGCGCCGGGTTGGGACGGGGCGCGCGAGACCGCGCTGGCGCGCCTCGACCGGATCGCCGGGCAAGGCCGGGCCGCTGCGCTGCTGGTGCTGAGCGATCCCGAACCGCCCGTGTTCCAGTCGGTCACGGCGGTAACCGAGCGGCTGGCCGCGCTGGAGCCCAACGCATGGCAGCCCGCGCCAGAGCAGGTCACGAGCCTCTTGCCAGTGCTCGAAGAGCTGGACGGGTTCGACACGATCTGGCTCTCGGATGGGGTGCGCTATGAAGGCCATGACGATTTACTGGCCGTGCTGCAATCCAAAGGCCGCGTGACTGCGCTGCAAGGCGGGCTGACCCCGCTCGCCATGGCTCCTGCGGCCTATCAGGACGGCATTGTCACCCTTACCCTGCGCCGCCCCGATGCCGGCCCGGTCCGCGACGCGACCGTTCTGGCGCAAGGCAAGGACCCCGCCGGGAACGAGGCGATCCTCGCCCGCGCTGCGGCACAGTTCGAGGTCGGCGCACAGGAGGCACAGACCGAGATGTCGCTGCCAGCCGAGCTTCGCGCACGGATCACCCGCTTCACTGTCGAGGGTCACCGCAGCGCGGGCGCGACCACGCTCGTGGATGACAACCTGCGCCGCCGCGAGGTTGCGCTGATCGCCGGGCGCGACGACCGCGAGGCGTTGCAACTTCTCTCGCCGCTGCACTATTTGCAGCAGGCGCTGGAGCCGCAGGTCGATTTGCTCACCGCACCGCTGCTCGACGTGCTGCCCGCCAACCCCGATGTGATCGTTCTGGCCGATGTGGCGACACTCTCGGCAGAGGAAAGCGAGGCGCTTCTGGCTTGGGCCGAACAGGGCGGGATGCTCCTGCGTTTTGCTGGCCCGCGCGTGGCTGCAAGCGATGTGAGCCGCACCGAGGAAGACCCCCTGATGCCGGTGCGCCTACGCTCCGGCGGGCGCAGCGTCGGCGGGGCAATGAGTTGGGGCGAGCCCAAGTCTCTTGCCCCCTTCACCGCCGACTCGCCCTTTCTCGGGCTGACTGTGCCGGGCGATGTGCGCGTCACAGCGCAGGTCATGGCGCAGCCGGACCCGAACCTCGCCGACCGCGTGATCGCGCAGCTTTCGGACGGCACGCCGCTCGTGACCCGCAAGACCATCGGGCAGGGACAGGTCGTGCTGTTCCACGTCACCGCGAATGCCGAATGGTCGAGCCTGCCGCTGTCGGTGCTCTTTGTCGAGATGCTGGAGCGGCTCTCGGTGCTGTCGGGCACCACGACCCCGACGCCGGAAGACCTCGAAGGCACCACATGGACCGCGCGCCAGTCGCTCACGGCAACGGGCGGCCTGATTGAGGCAGGCAGCCTGCCCGGCATCCCCGGCCCGGAGCTGTTCACCCGACCGCTCGGCGCGGACCTGCCGCCCGGCGTGTTCCAGAGCGGCAACCGCGTTCTGGCGCGCAACGTCATTGGCGCAGAGGACCGCCCGGCGCTGATCGACTGGCCTGCCGATGTGACCGTGATCGGCTTCGGCGCCGCGCGCGACCTGCCGCTCGGGGGCATCCTGCTCAGCGCTGCCCTGCTGATGCTGATGGCCGATATCCTCGCCTCTCTGGCGCTCTCGGGCCGCCTCACAGGCCCCCGCGCCACCGCCGCCGCGAGCCTGCTGATCGCCGCGCTCCTTCTGCCGACCACCGCAGACGCCCAGAGCCCGGACGAAGACGGGTTCGCAGTAGATGCAACCGCCGAGCTGGTGCTGGCTTACGTGCGCACGGGCAACGCGCAAATCGACGAGATCGCGGAGGCCGGGCTGCGCGGCTTGTCGGACACGCTCTATTTCCGCACCTCCGTGGAGCCGGCCACCCCAATCGGGGTGAACTTGGAGACCGACGAGCTCGCGTTTTTCCCGATGCTCTATTGGCCGGTCACCCCAGACCAGCCGCGCCCGTCCCGCGAGGCCTATTCCAAGCTCAACGAATATCTGCGTTCGGGCGGCCTGATCCTGTTCGACACGCGCGACGCGGACCTTGCGGGCTTCGGCGCCTCCTCGCCCAATGGCCGCAAGCTGCAGGACCTCGCCGCGCCGCTCGACATCCCACGTCTGGAGCCGATCCCCAGCGACCATGTGCTCACCCGCACCTTCTACTTGCTGCAGGATTTTCCGGGCCGCTATGCCGGGCAAGAGGTATGGGTCGAGGCCGCGCCGCCCGATGCCGAAACCATCGAAGGCATGCCTTTCCGCAACCTCAACGATGGGGTGACCCCGGTGGTGATCGGCGGCAATGACTGGGCGTCCGCTTGGGCCGTGACCGGCAGTGGCGACGCGATGCTCCCCGTCGGGCGCGGCTTTGCCGGCGAGCGTCAACGCGAGTTGGCCTACCGCTTCGGCGTGAACCTCGTGATGCATGTGCTCACGGGCAATTACAAATCGGATCAGGTCCATGTACCTGCTCTGCTCGACCGCTTGGGACAATAATGACCGGATCGATCCTGTTTTCTCCGCTGGTACCGCTGCCACTGCTGATCGTCCTTGGCGTGCTGGCCGTTGGCTTTATCGCCTTCGCGCTCTGGCGTGGCCTCTCGGGCTGGGCGCTACGCGGGATGGCTGCGCTGGTGCTGATCGGCGCGCTGATGGGGCCGGTGTTTCAGCAAGAGGACCGCGCGCCGCTGTCGGATATCGTGCTGCTCGTCGAGGATCGCTCTGCGAGTCAGGACTTGCCGGGCCGCGCCGGGCAGACCGATGACGCCGTCGAGGCGATGACCCGCGCCATCGAAAGCCGCGACAATACCGAGTTGCGCCGGATCACCGTGACCGATGGCGACGCCGATGGCGGCACGCAGGTGATGACGGCGATCTCCGAGGCGGTGGCCCAGGAGCCCCGCGCGCGCATTGCCGGAGTCGTGGTGGCGTCAGACGGGCGCGTCCACGACGCCGATCTTGCGCCGGACCTGCCCGCCCCGCTGCACTTGTTGCAAACCGGGCGCGAGGAGGACTGGGACCGCCGCCTCGTGGTCACCGGCGCCCCGGCCTTCGCGATCATCGGCGAGCCTGTCACGCTGACCGTGCGGATCGACGATCAGGGGCAGGCCCCGGACACGCGCCTGTCGCGTCTGCAAATCTCTCTCGACGGGGCGCCGCCGCAGACCTTTCAGGTTGAGATCGGCGTGGATCATGAATTGCCGATCACGCTGCCCCATGGCGGGCGCAACGTGATCGAACTCACGGTTCCCGAAGAGCCGGGCGAGTTGACCGCGCGCAACAATACCGCACTGATCCAGATGAACGGCGTGCGCGACCGCCTCAGCGTCCTTCTGGTCTCCGGCGAGCCGCATCCCGGCGGACGCACATGGCGCAACCTGCTGAAATCCGATAGCTCGGTCGATCTGGTGCATTTCACAATCCTGCGCCCACCAGAGAAGCAGGACGGGGTGCCGGTGAGCGAGCTCAGCCTGATTGCCTTCCCGACCCGCGAGCTGTTTCTCGAAAAGATCGACGATTTCGACCTGATCATCTTCGACCGCTACAAACGCCGCGGCATCCTGCCCAGGGTCTATCTCGAAAACGTGGCCGACTATGTCCGCAAGGGCGGCGCGGTGCTGGTCGCCGCCGGGCCCGATTTTGCCAATGCATCCTCGATCTTCCGCTCCCCGCTCGGCGCCGTTCTGCCGGGCGAGCCCACGGCGCGCATCTTCGAGCAGCCGTTCCGCGCGGCGATCACCGAGGATGGCCGCCGCCATCCCGTCACGGCGGGCCTGCCGGAAAACGGTGATTGGGGCAGCTGGCTCCGTCAGATCGACGTGACGGAACGCGAAGGTCATACCGTGATGACAGGCGTGGACGACCGCCCGCTCCTGATCCTTGACCGGGTCGAAGAGGGCCGCGTCGCCCTGCTCGCCTCGGATCACGCGTGGCTCTGGTCGCGCGGCTACGAAGGTGGCGGGCCGCAACTCGAACTCCTGCGGCGGTTGGCGCATTGGATGATGGGCGAGCCGGAGCTTGAAGAAGAGGCCCTGACGGCAGAGGCGGTTGGTCAACGGATGCGCATCCAGCGCCGCACGATGTCGGACAGCACTGGCGACGTCACCGTGACCGGCCCCGATGGCACTCGGACCGTCGTTGAGATGCAGCAGACCCGGCCCGGGCTCTTCGAAGGCGTCTTCGAGGGCCCAGAGATCGGCCTCTACCGCCTCGAAGACAGCGCGCTGGAAGCGGTCATCGGCCTTGGCCCGGCAGCGCCACGCGAGTTCGAGCAGACCCTCGCGACGGCCGAGGTCCTGCAACCTGCCGTGGACGCGATGCGCGGCGGTGTGCTGCGTATCGAAGACGGTCTGCCCTCCATTCGCTCCGTGCGCGCGGGCCGCCCCGCGGCGGGGCGTGGCTGGATCGGAATCACACCGCGCGAGGCCTATGAAACCCTCGACGTGCGCCAGATGTCGCTCCTGCCACCATGGCTCGTGCTCGTGCTGTCCGCCGGGTTCATCATCGGCGCGTGGCTGCGCGAGGGCCGGCGTTAATCGAGCCGGATCCCAACGCTGTGTGACTGCCCATTGGCGTCGACCACCCGAAGTTGCGAGAACCCCGGGGCGAGCCCCGTGAGATAGGCGCGGCGGGTCTGCAGGCCCACATGCACCGGCGCGCCATCCGCAAGGACAGCGAACGGCGCAGCCCCACCGCCGAGCCGGAGCACGAGCCCGCCATCGCCTTGCAGCCGCACCCGCGCCCCGTCCGGTGGAAACGCCACCCGCACGCCCGCACGTTCCACCGGCCCGTCCCGCGCGAAGCGTTGCAAGGGCGCGGGCAGCAGCGCGGTCGGCGCGATCAGCGTCTCCGGCGGGGGCGGCGGCAAGGGCGTGCGGCGTGGCGCGACCCGCTCGAAGGCCTCGAAAAGGATTGGCGCGGCGACCTCGCCGCCGAAAATGCCCGGCACCGGCGTGCCATCGGCGCGCCCCAGCCAGACCCCGATCACATGCGTTCCATCCCAGCCAATCGCCCAGGCATCGCGGTGCCCGTAGGACGTGCCGGTCTTGTAGGCGACATGCCCTCTCGGTTGCCCGCCCGGGGGCTGGATGCCCGCAAGGATTTCGCCCACATGCCATGTTGCCACTCGCCCGGTCAGCACACCGTGCTGCACCGGACCCTGCGCGCGGTCCAGATGCAGCGCGGGCACCGGCGCACCGCCCTGCGCAAGCCCGGCATAGAGCTGCACGACGTCCTGAAGGCTCAACCCCAGCCCGCCCAGAGCGATCGCCAGCCCCGGCTCCCCAGCAGGCAAATGTGGCCGCGCCCCGCCCCGCCGCAGCGCGGCCATGACACGGGCCGGGGTCAGCCGGTCGGTGAGTTGCACAGGCGGCAGGTTCAGCGAGGCCTGCAGCGCGGCGCGCAAGGTGACATCGCCGCGAAACACCCCGTCGAAATTCTGCGGCGCATAGCCCCCGAACCGCATCGGCAGGTCGGCGATCAACGTCTGCGGATGCGCGATCCCCTGATCGAAGGCCAGCGCATAGATCAGCGGCTTCAGCGTCGAGCCCGGCGAGCGGACCGCCTGCACCATGTCGACAAAGCCCTGCGCCTCCGCGGCGCCGTAATCCGCTGCACCGACATAGCCCCGGATCGCGCCAGTGCTGTGTTCGGCCACGAGGATCGCCGCTGTGACCGGCCCCGGCAGGTCCTGCACCGCGCGCGCGGCGAGCCGTTCGAGCTTGGCTTGCAGCCCGGCGTCCAGCGTCAACCGCGCCTGAGGCTGCGTGGCGAAACCCTCCGTTGCATGGGGCGCATGGCGCGGCATCGGCTGCTGCACCCGGGGCAGCGGCTCAGGCCGCACCGGATGGCCCAACCGCGCAAGGATCGCATCGCGTGCCGCTTCTGCGCGCGCCGGGAAGCGGTCAGGCCGACGGGTTTCGGGGCTTTGCGGAAGCGCTACGAGCAAAGCGGCCTCCGCCGCCGTCAGCCGACGCGGCGGCTTGCCGAACCACGCATGGGAGGCCGCACGCACCCCTTCGAGATTGCCGCCCATCGGCGCGTGGGTGAGGTAGAGCGACAGGATCTCCGGCTTGCCCAGCCGCCGCTCCAGCGCCAGCGCCACCCGCATTTGCCGCAGCTTGCCGCGCCAGCCCCCGGTGCCGCCATTCTCCAAGAGCCGCGCGGTCTGCATTGTGAGGGTCGAGGCGCCCGAGACGACACGGCCATGGCGGACCGCCTGCCCGGCAGCGCGCAGGACCGCCCACGGATCGACCCCGGCATGGGACCAGAAGCGCTTGTCTTCGACCGCGAACAGCATCTCCAGATAGGCCGGGTCCACATCGTCGGGCTGCGTCCGCATCCGCCAGCGCCCGTCCTCCACCGGGAAGACGCGCAACAGCGCGCCATGCCGGTCCCGGACTTCACCCGAGGTCTCGAAGGCCAGCGGCGGCAAGACCGTGGCAACAACCCACCGATCCACCGCATCCCGCCCGAGCCCCAGCGCAAAGAGCAGCGCCGCGCAGAGAAACAGCGCGCGATGCAGCATCAGCGCAGCACGTCGAGCCTGCCGGTCCCGGTCACCGCGCGGAAATCGGGGCGGTACATATCATGCACCGAGGCCGCCGGGTGGTGATACCGCCCCGGCGTCACAGCCCGCAGCTTATAGGCCAGATGCACGGTCTCGGTGCCCCGCACATCCAGCGCCGCGCGGAAACGATCGCTGAGGAATTCCTCCGATTGCGTGGGCGCGACATCGAGCCAGTCGAGCCCCCGCACCGCGCCCGAGCGCAGCAGGTTCGGGTTGTCGATCTCCAGCCCGGCCGGAAGCGGGTCCTCGACCATCAGCCGCGCACCGACTTCCTCGAAGGGCGTGACCGACAGCACGACGATGCGTTGCTCACCCGCCGTGAACGGCCCCGACACCTCCGCGCCCTCCGGGCTGAACATCCGCCGCGTGATCGCATAGCCAAGCCCCCCGGCCTCCGGCGCGATCTCAGGGACGCCGAAGGTGGTCAGGGTGATGTCCACTGGCGTGTCAGAGACGTTGGTGATCGCCACCGGCGCGCCCCCCGCACCATCACGCAGACGATGCACCACAGGCCCGGTCGCGGGCGTGCCGTTCACGGTCAGCCCCGACAGGCTGTCCGCCCCGCGCAGGCTGTCCGCCGCAAGCAGAACCTGCGCGGCATCCTGTGTGGAGAGCGACCGCGTCTGCGGCAGGCTGCGCGCGAGCGCGCCCGTATCGACCACGTTGGTGCGGGCCTCGACCGCGTAGCGCAGAACGGCGGCGCGGTCCGACAGGGCGCTGCCGAAATCCGGCCGCCAGACCCGCCCCGCCGTCGTGCGGTCCAACTCCGAGACCGCCGCCCGGAACATCGCGTCGGCACGCAATGTGTCCCCATAGCTCGCCAGCGCCGCCCCCAGTTGCGCGCGCGCCTGCGCCGTGCTGAAGGCCTGCCGCTTGGCATCCGCGTAGTAGCGCAGATCGGCGACCGAGGCCGCACCTTCCCGCGCGAGCAGATAGAGCGCATAGGCGACATCCTCGCCGCCCGCGTCGAAATCCGGCGCGTAGTTGATCCGGTTCTGAAGGTTGTTCAGCGCCAGTTGCAGGGCGGTGCCCGGCACGTCATGACCCGCATCCCGCGCGCGCAACAGGAAGTCTGTCACATAGGCGTCGAGCCACAACTCCCCGCTCTCCGCGCGCCACAGCCCGAAGCCCCCTGCACTGGTCTGCCGGGTCAGCACCCTTGCAATCGCCGTGTCGACCCGCTCCCTCATGTCGCGCTCTGGCGCGTAGGCGCTGAGATAGAGCAAAGGCAGGGCTGCCGAGGTGATCTGCTCGGTGCACCCATAGGGCACCCGGTCCAGCAGATCGATCAGACCGGGCACATCAAGCCGCGCCAAGGGGCCCGCCGAAAGCACTGCCGCGCCCGACCCCGTCCGCAGCCCGGCGAAAACCTCCCCGTCAAACCGGAACGTGTTGCCCGGCCCGAGCGCGAGGCGGCGGGTGGTGGCGATCTCGGGGTCGGTGTGTTGCACGCGCAGGCGCAAATCCTTGGTCAGTTCCGTACCATCCGCCAGTGTCAGAGTGGCGGTCAGGGTCCGATTCCCGGGCCCCTGCGCCGTAATCGGCACTTCCACGCGCGCGAGGCGGCCCTCGGTTAGCGACACTGTTTGCGCCACATCGCCAAGCGTCAGACCCGGCGCGTCGATGCGCAGATCAGCTGCCCCGTCCTGTGCCTCGGTCGGCTGGACTTCCAGCAAAAGCCGGCTCTGATCCCCCGGCGCAAGGAAGCGTGGCAGCGAGGCGGTCACCACGACCGGATCGCGCGCCACGATCTCCCGGCTCGCCTGCCCGACCGCGCTGCCGGTCCACGCGACCGCATCGAGCCGGATCGTGCCGTTGAAGGCCGGGCGCGGCACCGTGATCCGCGCGCGCCCCTCCGCATCGGTCTGCACAAGACCCGAGAAGAACACCATGTTGGCCTCGGCAGGCGGCGGGGCCTGCATCCGCATCTGCGCCCCGGCATCGCCGCCCGAGCGGACCAGCCCTAAAGGCCCGGCCTGTCCGTCGATCAGGCGACCATAGAGATCGCGAATATCGACCCCGAGCCGCCTTTGCCCAAAGAAATGCCCGAGCGGGTCCGGGCTGTCATGGGCGGTGAGGTTGAGGATGCCGAGATCGACCGCCGCGAGCGTCACATGCGCGTTTTGCCCGGGGTCGAGCCCGGCGACCTGCACCGCGACCTCGGTGTCTCCAGGCTGCCCGTCCGTAACCTCCGGCGCGTCCAGCGTGACCTCAAGCTGATGCGCCTCGGCGCTGACCGCCGCATGGGCGAGCCCGAGCGCGCGCGCCGGAGCCGGATCGTCGCCGGTGACCGGGCGCAGCAGCGAGACCGTCACATAGGCGCTGCTCCCCCAATCCTGCGTGACCTCCAGCGGCACCCGCGCCCCGCCATCCGGCACCTCCACGATCTCGCGATGTACCACCGCGCTGGTCAGAACTGTCACGAAAGCCGTGCCGCCGCGCGCGGCGTCAATTTGCAAGAGCGCGGTGTCGCCCACCGCATAGCCCGGCTTGTCGAGCCCCACTTGCAGCCGGTCGGGCGTCTGCGTGCTGTCGCCGCTGCCATACCAGCCTGCCGAGAACCGCACCGAGGCGGCGCTTTGCGTGCCGTCCAGAACTGCGATGAGCTCATAATCACCCCATTCCACCGGCACCAAGAGCCGTCCGGGCGCACCATCGAGCGTCACCGCACCGGTGGCGATCCGGGTGCGGCGGGTGATCGGCTCCCAGTTCCAGTTGCCATAGAGCTGATACCACTGATAGCGCGTGTCGATCCGGTTCAGCACCCACGACACCGTGCCAGCCTGCGCCGCGCCATCCGGGGCGAGCGCCACCAGATCGAACCCGGCCGCGCTGTTTTCCGCAGCGATCCCGTCGAACCCGGGTTTCAGACCGACCACTGGCCCGCTGCGCGCGACCTCCCGGCTGATCCGCCGCTCCACCGGGCGGCCCGAGCCTTCCGCCACGCGCACGGTCATCTCGGCCATCATCGGGACGCTGTCCTCATCAACCACAGGCAAGGTGATCGGCAGCCGCGCCAGCCCGCCTGCATCCGTGCGCACCGGCCCCAGCGCGCGGCCCTGAGCCCGCGCCTCGCTGTCGTGCCGCCCGAACTCATAGCCCGGCCAGCCTTCAAGACTGCGCACCGGGCGCAGGCGCAAATCGCCCTCGACCGCCAGATCAGCGCCCGGCGCGCCGAACAGATACCGCGCGGTGACATCCAGCGCCGCAAGCCCGGCGCGCGGCACCGGCCCGTCCGGCAGCGCCAGATCGACATCGATCCGTTCGGGCAGGAAATCCTCCACCAGCAGGGTCGTGCTCGCGAGCGGCGGCGCATCGTCGCCGAGCCCGATATCGAGCCGCCATGTGCCGCGCGGCACATCGGCCCCAATCGGCAGCCGAAAGACATACCCGCCCGCCGCGCTCTGCGGCGCGAGCGTCCGGCTGTAGTCCACCCCGTCAGGGCGTTGCAGCACCGCTGTGAGCGGCAGCCCGTCCACTGCCGCCGTGCCGGTGCTGTCACGGAGCAGCACCGTCGCGCCGATCTCCTCCCCGGCCCGGTAGGCGCCGCGATCCAGCGCCAGATAGGCATCCACCGGCCCCGGCGCCGCGCGCCCCTCGACGCCCCGGTCGGACAGATCGAAGGCGGGCTCGGTCAGGCGCAGAAACGCCATGTCATCCTCGGCCCGCGCCAGCAGCAGCGCAGGCGCCGCTCCATCCTGCCCACGCGTGACCCCTGCCGGGAAACGCACAAAGCCCTGCGCATCGGTCTCGGCCCGCGCCAGCACCGCGTTGGCCCGCGAGATCAGCGTGACCTCGACCCCTTCGCGGGCCTGCGCATCGCTCAGACCGCGCAGAGCCACGTGCAGCCCATCGGTGCCTTGCAGGCTTGTCAGCCCCAGATCGGACAGCACGAACCACTGCGTCGCACCCGCCCCGTCATAGCGATCCGCGCCCTGCACCCGGGCGGTGAGCGCGTAGATGCCCGGCCCGCGCCCCGCCAGCATCTCCCCAAGCGGCAGGCGCGTCGTGCTGTCCCGGTTGAGCGCGGTCTCCACCTCCGCTGTCCCGCGCCAGATTTCCGTCGCGATGTCGCTCGCGAAGCGGTCCTCGGCATAGGAGGACAGGGGCCGCGCGAAGAGATTGTCCTGCATGGCCCGCAATACGTTGCGATCGCTCACTTCCCGCAACACCAGATCGAGCGTACCGGCATTGACGACCGTCACCGGCAGCGCCGCCCCGTCGAGACGCGGCAGCACATAGCCACGCCCGGGAAAGCGCACAGTCGCGGGCCGGTCGCGCACATAGAGGTCCAGCCGTGTGGCCTTATGGGTAACCTCGCCCGATGCGGCGGGCAATCCAGCCCTGAAGGTCACGTCATAGGCCGCGCCATGCGCCACCCCCAGCAGGCAGAGCTGGCTGCCGGACACATCCGTGACCACGCTCAGCCCGGGCACTTGCACATAGCTGTCATACTCCACACCGCTGCGTGCCAGAGGCTCGGAAAACTCCGCGCAGATGCGTGGCTCGGCGCTGTCATTGTCGATTTGATGGCCGGTGACCCGGAAGCCGTATTTGCCGATGGCGTCATCGAGCCGGTCTTGCAGTTCGCTGCGCGGCGACAGCGCCACAGCCCGCCGCAGGGCGGTCACACTGTCCTTGCCGCGCCGGTTCGCTTGCAGCGCCGTGGCCAGTTGCTCCAGCGCGGTGGCTTCTTCGGCCTCGCTGGCCGCACGCAGCACCGCGTTCAGCGCGGCCGGGATGGCATCGCGCCGCGCGGTATTGCGCAGACTGCGCGGAAGGGTGTCCGGCAGGCGCAGATTGGCGATGCTGAGATTGAGCCAGCCCGAGGTGCTGTCACTGAGGCTCGCGAGCGTCCCGGCGGCGCGGCGCAGCGCGGTGTAGTCGGGCCCGGACATCGCCTGCGCGAGTGCCGCGACGACATCGGCCTCGCTTTGCAAAGCGGCGGGAAAAGCGCGCGCGGTCTCCGCCACAAGGGCGCGGGCCCGGTCCTGATCCTCGGCGGTCACGAAGGACAGCGCTGCAAGCCGCGCGCCGCTGCGCGCCAGAACCGCCGGGTCGGTCGCTTGTTTGCGGGCGGAGATCGCGCCGATATAGGGCGCGGTCGTGGTAACGCCTGATTTCGGAAAGCAGGCCCCGGCGCGGGCGTTGAAGGTGAAGGCCGCGCAGGCCGGATTGGCCGCACAGGCCCGCGCGCAGGCGGCCTCCGTGGTGTCGAAAACCGTCGCCAGATCGCCACCGGGGAAGTCGGTATCGGGCGCGTAGAGGAATCGCTGCGGTGGAACGGGCTCCGGCCCGGCATCCTGTGCGAGCCCGGCAACTGACGCTAGAAAAAGGAAAAATCCAACGAGGGTTAAGCGGATCATGGCGCACCTCCTGCCGACCCGTGTCAGCGTGCCACGGCGCGGTGCGGTCTGGCAAGCATGCGCCCGGCGCGGTTAAGGCCATTTTTACCCAGACGGGCGATTGTCCGAGGGTACGAATCCGGAACCTCTTATGAGTCTCGCCGACAAACTCGCTTCCGAACGCCGTGGCCGGTTGGCGGCGGAACGCATGCTCGAACTAAAGCAGGCGGAGCTTTATGCCGCAAACCGCAAATTGGGGCTTCATGCCCGCGCGCTGTCGGAAGAGATCGTCGAGACCCGCGCCGAGGTGGCCAATGTCCGCACCGAGAACGAGCGGTTCAAATCCGACCTGAACGTCGCGAACCAGAAGATCGAAGTGGCCGAGCGGCGCTTGTGGCATTCGATCAACACGATTCAGGACGGCTTTGCGTTCTTCGACAATGACGACTGCCTGATTGCGGCCAATCAGGCCTATCTGGTGGTGTTCGACGGGCTCGAAGAGGTTGTGCCGGGCGTGCCCTATGCGCGCATCCTGCAGCTTCTGACCGAAGAGGGGATCGTCAATATCGAAGGGCGCAGCGCGGCGGACTGGCGCGCCGACATGATGGCCCGCCGGCAGAATCTGACCCCTGACCCGGTGGTGATCCGGCTGTGGAACGACCAGTATATCAAGATGGTCGATCACCGGAACGAGTCCGGGGACCTGATCTCGCTGGGGCTGAACATCACGCCCACGGTGATCTACGAGCGCCAGTTGAAGCAGGCCCGCAAGACGGCCGAGGAGGCGGCCCGGGCCAAATCGGTGTTCCTCGCCAATATGAGCCACGAGATCCGCACCCCGATGAATGGCGTGGTCGGCATGGCCGAGCTTCTGGCCGATACCGGGCTGAACGAGGAACAACAGCTCTATGCGGAGACAATCCGCAATTCCGGCGAGGCGCTTCTGGTGATCATCAACGACATTCTCGATTACTCGAAGATCGAGGCCGAGAAGCTGGTTCTGATGGAAAGCGCGTTCGATCTGGAAAAGACAATCCAGGAAGTGCTGATGCTGCTGCAACCGGCGGCGCGCGAGAAGGGCATCTCGCTGTTGCTGGACTACGATATGTTCCTGACGCGCCACTTGATGGGCGACGTGGGGCGGGTGCGCCAGATCCTGACGAACCTGATCGGAAATGCCGTCAAGTTCACACTCGAAGGCCATGTGCTGGTGCGGGTCTCCGGCGTGCCGTCGGACACCTCGGCGGCCACAACGCTGCATGTGGCGATCGAGGACACCGGGATCGGCATTCCCGCCGACAAGGTGGAGCATATCTTCGGCGAGTTCACGCAGGTGGACGACGAACGCAACCGCCAGTTCGAGGGCACCGGGCTTGGCCTTGCGATCACGCAAAGGCTGATCGAGATGATGCGGGGCGATGTGTGGGTGACCAGTGAGCAGGGCGTGGGCTCGTGTTTCGGCTTCCGCATCGTGCTGGACCGCTGCGAGACGGACACCCAGCCGCCCCCGCGACTGACCGGCGTTCTGAAACGCGCGATGGTCATTGACGACATCGACGTGAACCGGGAAATCCTTCTGAAACAACTGGAGTTTCTGGGGATTGCCGCGGAGGGCTTCGCCAGTGCGGACGCCGCGCTCGACGCGCTCGATCCGGGCTATGACCTGATCATCACGGATCATGTGATGCCGGGCCTGAGTGGCACGGATTTCGTCCGGGCCGCCCGGGCACGCGGGGTGTCGACACCGGTTCTGATGATCAGCTCCAATGTGAGCGCCCTCGACGGCGCGGGGATCGAGGGCGATGTGGCCGCCATCCTGCAGCGCCCGCTGACACGCGATACGCTGATCGCCACGCTCACGACACTGGGCGCCGAGGTGAAACAGGCGGGTCACGCGGCAGCGACACAGGAGCCTGCCGAACAGCCGAGCGCGGTCTTCACCCACAGGATGCCCCCAACCGACCCGCCGACCGACCCGGCGATGGAACACGAACCGCCGGGGCCGGCGACACATGAGCCGCAGACGCCCGAGGCCGACCCGGCCCCGATGCCGCTGTTTCGCGCCCGCAAACGCACAGGGCACGCAACCGACACAGCGCCCCCGCCCGCCGGGCAGAGCGCCCCCACCGACAGCGCCGCCACCAGCGCCAAAGACCCGGTCGCGCCTCCGGAAGAAGCGGTACCGGACCCGCAGCCCGAACCGGACCAGCCCGCCGCCGCCCCGCCTCCCGCAGACCCGGCCCAAGACAACGCGCCGCGCCGGATGCGCATCCTTGCGGCCGAAGACAACAAGACAAACCAGTTGGTGTTCCGCAAGATGGTCAAGCATCTGGAGATCGACCTGACCTTTGCCAATAACGGCCTTGAGGCGGTGCAGGCCCATGCCGAATGCGCGCCCGACCTGATCTTCATGGATATCTCGATGCCGCATATGGATGGCAAAGAGGCCACCTGCGAGATCCGCCGCGCAGAGGCGGAGACGGGCGCGCATGTGCCAATCGTGGCGTTGACCGCCCACGCCATGACCGGCGACGACGACTCGATTCTCTCGGCGGGGCTTGACCACTACCTGACCAAACCGCTGCGCAAACCGGCTATTCAGGACATGATCCTGCGCTATGCCCCGGCTGAAGCCGCCCCGCCGCTCCCCGAAACGGCGCAGGCCTCCTGACCTCAGGCCGTTTGCCCGGACAAGCGCATCTGCGGGCATGATGCGGGGATGCTGGCGCGCTGATCCTTAGTGCGTCCGGGTCTCGTCGCCGTGGATTGCCACGCCGAGCAAACAAATGTACCAATCAACCCCATGAGCGGAACAAATATATCCAGCGCGGTGATGGACCGCTTGTCCAGCGCACTGCCAAGCCTCAGCCCCGAAGCGCGCAAGGCGGCGGTCTACGTTCTGGAAAACCCGCTGGATGTGGGCGTGTCAACGGTCAGAGAAATCGCAAATGCTGCCAATGTCAAACCCAACACGCTGGTGCGGATGGCCCGCGCCATCGGCTTCGAGGGCTATGACGACTTCCGCATCCCGTTCCGCGAGGCGATCCGCAACGGCCCGCAGACCTTCGAGACCCGCGCGCAATGGCTACAGGACACCCGCGCGGCAGGACGGCTGGGCGATCTCTATGCCGACATGGTGCAAAGCGCGTTGCGCAATCTCGAAGAGACCTTCGCGGGCATCTCCCCGGACGCGCTCGCCGCCGCCGCGCAGGACATCTGGAACGCGCACTCGGTCTATACGCTCGGCGTCGGCGTCAACAACTCCAACGCCCGCAACTTCACCTATCTCGCCTCCACCGGCATGGTCGATTTCCACACCATCCCGCGCCCCGGCAACAACGCCACCGACGATCTGGCCTTCGCGGGACCGCGCGACGTCCTGATCGCGATCACCTGCAAGCCGTTTCGCACAGAGGTGATCGACGCGACCCAAGTGGCGCGCGAACAGGGCCTGACCATCATCGCCTTGTCGGACAGCCCGGCCTCCCCGATCTTCCAGGGCGCGGACCACAGGTTCCAGCTATCCGCCGACACACCGCAATTTTTCCCATCCTCGGTCTCGACGATCGCGCTTCTGGAAACCCTGCTCAGCTTCGTGATCGCCACCGCAAGCCCCGAGATCGTCCGCCGGGTCGAGAAATTCCACGCCCGCCGCTTCGATCTCGGCCTCTACCGCGAGGACCCCGCGCCATGAAGGCCCTGCTGCTGACCGAACCGCGCGGTGCCCTGCCGCTGTCTGATGTGTCCGACCCGACCTGCCCACCGGACGGCGTGATCGTCCGGGTTGAGGCCTGCGGCGTGTGCCGCTCGGACCATCACGCATGGGTCGGCGCGGACCCCGATGTGCGGATGCCGCATATCATGGGCCATGAGCTTGCTGGCGTGATCGTCGAGACCGGGCCGGAGGTGACCCGTTTCAAGCCCGGCGCGCGGGTCACCGCGCCGTTCATTCTCGGCTGCGGCACCTGTCCCGACTGCACCGGCGGGGATGCCACGATCTGCAACCATCAGGAGGTGATCGGCTTCACGTTCTGGGGGGCCTTCGCCGAAGCCATCGCAGTGCCGCGCGCCGATTTCAACCTCGTGCCGCTCCCGCAAGCTCTGCCCTTCGACATCGCCGCCGGGATGGGCTGCCGCGTGACGACCGCGTGGCGCGCCCTCACCACCCGGGCCGCGCTGCAGACAGGCGAATGGGTCGCGGTGCATGGCTGCGGCGGTGTTGGCCTGTCGGCAATCCTGATCGCCAAAGCGCTCGGTGCGCAGGTCGCCGCTGTCGATATCAGCCCCGGCGCGCTGGACATGGCCGCGACGCTCGGCGCCGACATCACCCTGAACGCCGCCGAAACCGACGCCCCCGCCGAGATTCGCGCGCAGACCGGCGGCGGCGCCCATGTGGCGCTCGACGCGCTCGGGATCACTGCGACCTTCCATGCCTCCCTGCGCTCGCTGCGCAAAATGGGCCGCCATGTGCAGATCGGGATGCCCGTGGGCGCCGATGCCACCCCGCCCCTGCCCCTGCTGGAGCTGATTTACGCGCGCCAACTCACGATCCATGGCACCCGCGGCTTGGCTGCGAACGCCTTCGGCCCGCTTCTGGACCTGATGGACAGCGGCAGGCTCGACCTCACCCCGCTGATTACCACGCGCATCCCGCTCAGCGGCACCCATGCCGCGCTCACGGCGATGGACGGCGGGCAGCCACCCGGCGTCACGGTGATCACCGATTTCACGACCTGACAGGAGCCCGAAACATGAGCCTTTTCGACGAAGACCTCTTTCTCAAAGGTCTGGAGCAACGCAAATCCACCCTCGGCGCGGAATATGTCGAGAAAAACCTCGCCGCAGCCGATGACTTCACCCGCCCGTTTCAGGAGGCGATGACCGCATGGTGCTGGGGCTTTGGCTGGGGCGACGACGTGATCGACGCCAAGACCCGCTCGATGATGAACCTCGCAATGATCGGCGCGCTCGGCAAGATGACCGAATGGGAGATCCATTGCCGGGGCGCGCGCAACAACGGTGTGAGCTGGGAAGAGATTCGCGCGATCATCCACGTGGTCGGCATCTATTGCGGCGTCCCGCAAAGCCTCGAATGCTTCCGGGTGGCCAAGAAAGTGAAAGAGGCGGAGGCCGGCTAGTCACTCCGCCCCCTCCTTCACTTAGCCCGTAAACTCTGGGGGGTCCGGGGGGCAAAGCCCCCCGGCCAGTCGGATCGTCCAAGACGATCCGAAACCTGTCTGCATTTGCGATAAATCAATCGACGCCGCCGTGGTCCGGTTATGTTCCGCACGCTTTTACAGCCAAAGGAGGACCACATGGTCGAAGCAAACCAAACGGGCCGGTTCTGGCCGAACCTCTATGAGCCCCTGCGCGGTTTGGGCACGCGCCTGTCCGACTGGCTCTCGCCCGCCTCGGAGGCCTCGTCGGACGACGGTGCCTACCGGATCAGCATCGAACTGCCGGGTGTGGCCGAGGACGATATCGAACTCTCCATCGCCAATGATGTGCTGACGGTGTCAGGCGAGAAGACCGAAACCCACGAGGACAAGGGCGATACCTGGTATTTCTCCGAGCGCAGCTACGGATCGTTCCGCCGCTCCTTCCGCCTGCCGCCCGATGCGGATGGGTCCAAGGCCGAGGCCCACAGCAAAAACGGCGTTCTGGAAGTGACGATCCCGCGCCGCAGCGAAGAGCCGGCGCAGGGCCGCAAGATCGAAGTCAAGAAGGCCTGATCCACCATAAAAAGACCCCCGAAGCGTGGCTCCGGGGGTCCTTCTGCGTCATATCGGAAGGGCTCAGACCTTACCTTTCCAAGGCACCAGCCAGCCTTCGAGCCAGCGGATACCAACATCGATCAGGAAGCCGATCACCCCGATCAGGATGATCCCCACGATCACGATATCGGTGAGCTGAAACTTCGAGGCGACCATGATCATCATCCCGATCCCGCGCTCGGCGGCCACAAGCTCAGCCGCAACCACGGTGCCCCAACAGACCCCCATCGCCACCCGCGCACCGGTGAAAATCTCCGGCAGCGAGTTCGGCACAATGACCTTGGTGAGGATCTGCCACTTGCTCGCGCCCAGAGAATAGGCCGCATGGACCTTCGAGATCGCTACGCCGGACACACCTGACCGGGCGGCGATGATCATGATCCAGAGCGCCGCGAGGAACAGCAGGATGACCTTCGACGCCTCCCCGATCCCGAACCAGATGATCATCAGCGGGATCAGCGCCAAGGGGGGCACAGGCCGCATGAACTCGACGATCGGATCGAACCAACCCCGCGACCAGTTCGTCAGCCCCATCGCATAGCCAATCGGAATGCCCAGCGCCGCGCCGAAGAGGAACCCCAGAAGCACCCGTTGCAGCGAAATGCCGGTATGCTGCCACAGCGTGAAGTTCTGGTAGCCCTCCGCATTGAGCCGCCAGAACCGCTCCAGCACGACCTCCGGCGCGGGCAGGTAGAGCCGCGCCATCCGGAACCCTGTGGCGGGCTCGAAGGTCGGCGTGCCCTTGTCGGTGAGCCCGATGGTGCCTTCGGGGATCGAGATCTGATCGCCGGGCGCCACGGGCACCCCGTTCAGCGCGGTGATGACCGAGCCGTCATTGCGGCTGATCTCGTCATTGCGCCGCACCTGAATGAGCTTGAACCCGTAGCGCGGGATGGTGATGGCATCGTTCTTGGCAAACCCCTCTCCGGGATCGACCTCGGGCACGGCGGGCGCTTGGCCGGGATTGCCATCGGCATCGACGGTTTGCTGAATGTCCTCGCGATAGACGACAACGGTGACCTCGGCATCGTCGCTTTGCCCGTTGGCGGTGGCGGTGTAGGTAAATGTGACCTCACCGAGAAACGGCCCGGGCATTTTCGGCAGCGGAATGGCCGAATTCGTAAACGCCACCCAGAGCCAGAACACCGTGACGACCGACACGACGGAGGCGAGCCGGTTGGCGGCGACAGCGCTTTCATCCCCGAAGGTGACGGTCTTGAGCTTGTTGAACCCGGTGGCCTTGAAGAACCGCTGAAAGAGCCGCGAGGCGATGAGGTAGGAGCCGAAGAAGGCGACGAGATAGAGAAGGAGAATGATGAAACCGGTCATGCGCTTTCCTCCGTCCGGCCCATGATTTCCTCTTCCATGTTCCAGATCATCGCGAGGATTTCTTCGCGTGTGCTGTTGTAGTCTTTGTGCTTCTTGACGTCCCGCAGATCGGCTCCGACGCCGAGATCGGCAAAGGGCAACCGGTATTCCTTGTGAACGCGGCCGGGACGCGGGGCCATCACGAGCAGACGCTCGCCCAGAAGCAGCGCTTCTTCCACCGAGTGCGTGATCAGGATGATGGTCTTCCCGGTTTCCTTCCACAGGTCCAGCACGAGCGATTGCATTTTCTCGCGGGTGAGCGCGTCGAGCGCGCCCAGAGGTTCGTCCATCAGGATCACATCGGGATCATTGGCGAGGCAACGGGCCAGAGCCACCCGCTGCTGCATCCCGCCCGAAAGCTCATAAACGGCCTTTTCCTTGAAGTCCTTGAGCCCGACCACATCGAGCAGATGCTCGACCTTTTCCCGGCTCTCGGCGCGCGACATGCCCTTCATGTCCGGGCCGAAACTGACATTGTCGCGCACGTTCATCCATTCGAAGAGCGCGCCTTGCTGAAATACCATCCCGCGTTCCGGGTGCGGCCCGGTCACCAGATGATCGTTGAGCCGGATCTCGCCCTCGGTCGGGGCCAGAAACCCCGCCACGATGTTGAGAAGCGTGGTCTTGCCGCAGCCCGACGGGCCGAGCACGCTCATCAACTCGCCCGATTTGATGTCCAGCGTGACGTTCTGGAGCGCCTGCACATGCCCGCCATTCGGCAGATCGAAGCGCATCGAAATATTGTCTATGAAAAGCTCGGACATGGATCCCCCTCGTTCCGAGTGGTGCCGAGGCCCCCAAGGGGCCGCGGCGATGCGGTGAGGGCCGACACCGGCCCCCACCTGATCCCGGGATCACTCAACCGCGTTGAGCGGGTCCATGTTCACGTTTGCCGCGTAGGAGGCTTTGGCTCCGTCGATCGACCCGGCCTCCACGAAGACATTGGCCACGCCCTTCATGAATTCCTGCGCACCGCCGCCGAGCCACTTGGCGCTCTTCTGTTCTGCCACGGTCGGGAAGACGAAGGTGCTGAGGGTCGCAGCGGTATCCGCTTCGGACATGCCCGCATCTTGCGCGATCACTGGCAGCATCTCCGCGTGGTTGGCCTCATCGGCCCACATCGCGTTGGCATCGGCGGTGACTTGCAGGAAGGCCGCCACGGTGTCGGAGTTTTCCGCGATGAAGTTGGCAGGGCCGGAGGTCACGTCGAAGACCAGAATGCCAAGCTCTTCTTTCTCCGCGCCAGTGAGCAGCACGTTGCCGCTCTCCTTCATGCGGCGCAGCGCCCCGCCCCAGCCGCAGGCCATGTCCACGGAGCCTTGCGCGAGCGCGGCCTGCCCTTCGGCCGGGGCCATGTCCACGACCGTCAGGCTGTCCAGAGCGACGCCGAAATGGTCCATTTGCTTCAGAAAGCCATAATGCGCCGCAGTGCCGAGCGGCACGGCGACTTTCTTGCCAGCAAGCTCGTCCGCACTGTCCTTGTCGATTTCCAGCGCCGCGCTGACAACGCAGTTGTCATTGTCCGAATAGGACACGGCCACATCGACGATTTGCAGGTCCTGACCGGCAGAGGTTGCGACCACGAAGGGCGGCACGCCTTGGGAGACCGACAGTTGCACATCGCCCGAGGCCATCGCCGCCGACATCGCCGTGCCGGTGTCGAAGGACACCCAGTTCACTTTCATGCCGAGCGCCTCGTCATAGGTGCCCATTTCCTTGGCGTATTGGAACGGCATCGGCCATTCGAGGAAGTAGCCCACGGTGATTTCGCCATGGCCACCAGCGGTTGCGGCGGACCCCGCCACGCTGAGCGCGGTCCCGGCCAGCAGCATTTTCAGTGTCTTTTTCATCAATCGACTCCCAGTTGTCGTCTCGCTCTCGGCTGCAATTACAGCCTTTTTCGTTGCGCGGCCCGCTTGTCACGGACCTGTTTGGTCGTGCACGACGCAGGCGCCGCGCGTATGACGGTAAAACACTAGGCGCGATTGTCCCGGTCTGGCAATGCCGGTCTGACCTCGGCGGCCCGGATCCAACGATGCCCCGTGCTCCGTCACGGAACGCACGCTGCGCGCGAATGGCGTCACGCCAAAGGTCCAGTCCAAGGCGGGCTATAGGTCCAGATGCTTAAAATTGTAGCGCACCTGTCGTCCTGCAGCGCAACGCAGCCTTGTTTTTACTGGATTTTTACATCTGGCCGTATGGCTTCTGGTCAACTGGCCCTAATCTTTTCGCTCCGAACTCTGCCACATTATTCATCAGACTTGCATGATTCCCGGGGAGCGCAACCGCGCGGCCCCGCCTAACTGTGGGGACCCCTCTCATGATGGACGGCACTTTCAACGAAAACGACCTCTCCCGCGTGATCGAAGCCGACCGCGCCAATGTCTGGCACCACCTCGTCCAGCACTCCCCGTTCTTCGAGGGCAAGGACCCCAAGATCATCGTCGAGGGCAAAGGCACCCGCGTCTGGGACCAGCATGGCGTCGAGCATATCGACGGCGTGTCGGGCGGCGTCTGGACCGTGAATGTCGGCTATGGCCGCGAGAGCATGGCAAAAGCCGTGCATGACGCCGTGTTGAAGATGAACTTCTTCGGCGGCACCGTCGGCACCATCCCCGGCGCGCTCTTTGCCGAACGTCTGACGGAGAAGATGCCCGGCCTTGACCGGGTCTACTATGCGAACTCCGGCTCCGAGGCGAATGAGAAAGCCTTCAAGATCGTCCGCCAGATCGCCCACAAGCGCTATGGCGGCAAGAAATACAAGATCCTCTACCGCGACCGCGACTACCACGGCGGCACCCTTGCGACCATGTCCGCAGGCGGTCAGGACGAGCGCAACGCGCAATACGGCCCCTTCGCCCCCGGCTTCGTCCGCGTCCCCCACTGCCTCGAATACCGCCGCCACGAGCAAGAAGGCGCACCGGTCGAGAATTACGGCGAATGGGCCGCCAACCAGATCGAAGAGGTGATCCTGCGCGAAGGCCCCGACACCATCGGCGCGCTCTGCCTTGAGCCCGTGACTGCAGGCGGCGGCGTCATCTGCCCACCCGAAGGCTACTGGCCGCGCGTGCAGGAGATCTGCAAAAAGTACGACATCCTGCTGCATATCGACGAAGTGGTCTGCGGCGTCGGACGCACCGGCACATGGTTCGGCTACCAGCATTACGGCGTCCAGCCCGACATGGTCTCCATGGCCAAGGGCCTCGCCTCAGGTTACGCAGCGATCTCCTGCCTCGTGACGACCAACGAGGTGTTCGACATGTTCAAGGACGACAGCTCCGACCCCCTGAACTACTTCCGCGATATCTCCACCTTCGGCGGCTGCACCGCGGGCCCGGCGGCAGCGCTCGAGAACATGCGGATCATCGAGGACGAGGACCTGCTCGGGAACACCAACGCAATGGGCGCCTACATGCTCGACCAGCTCCACGCGCTCAAAGACAAGCACGCGGTGATCGGCGATGTGCGCGGCAAGGGCCTGTTCCTCGGTGCCGAACTGGTCAAAGACCGCGAGACCCGCGAGCCGATGGACGAAAAGAGCGTTCAGGCCGTCACGGCCCATTGCATGTCCCAGGCGATCATCATCGGCGCAACCAACCGCTCTTTGCCGGGCAAAAACAACACCTTGTGCTACTCGCCCCCGCTGATCGCGACCAAGGACGATATCGACCAGCTCATCGAAGCGACCGACAAGGCCCTCACGGCTGTGTTCGGCTGATCACAGGTGCCCCGGCGCGCCGAATTCCGCGCCGGGGCCTGCATGCAACGCTTGACCGAAACCGCATACCAGCGCATAGGGCGCACAGTTCAAGACCCGTCCGGGAGAGCGCAGCCTCTGCCGCCGAAGGAGCAACCGCCCCGGTAAACTCTCAGGCACCCGAACCGGACCCGGGTCTCAAAACTCCGAAGAGGGGCGCCCGGCGAAGGCGCCACGCCGAAGGAGCAAGCCGCGCGAGCGGTGAATCTCTCAGGCCAGTGACGGAGGGGGCATGTTTCAAGGGAGGGTCTCCCCATGCCTGCTATCGCCGTTCTCGGAGCCGGAATCACCGGCATCACCACCGCTTTTGAGCTTCACCGCCAAGGCCTCGACGTCACCGTCTATGACCGCCAGCGCTATGCCGCGATGGAAACCTCCTTCGCCAATGGCGGCCAACTCAGCGCCTCCAATGCCGAGGTGTGGAACCAGACCTCGACCGTGCTGAAGGGCATCAAGTGGCTCCTGCGCAAGGACGCGCCGCTCCTCGTGAACCCCAAACCGTCCTGGCACAAACTCTCGTGGATGGCGGAATTCGTCGCCCAGATCCCCAACTACCGCCGCAACACCGTGGCAACCACGCGCATGGCGATCACCGCCCGCGAGGGGCTGAAGGAGATGGCCGCCACCGCCGGGATCGATTTCGACCTGTCCCCGGCGGGCATCCTGCATTTCTACCAGAACCAGCACGACCTCGACCACGCCCGCAATGTCACCAAATTGCTGCGCGAGGGCGGCCTTGACCGCCATGAACTGACCCCCGCCGAGGTCAAGGCGCGCTGCCCCGAGCTTCACGGCGACGTGACCGGCGGCTTCTGGACCCCGTCCGACATGACCGGCGACATTCACCGCTTCACCACCGGCATCGCCGGATGGCTCCGCCTGCAAGGCGTCCGTTTCGAGATGGGCCACGACGTCAAGACCCTCGAAAAGACCCCAAGCGGTGTGCGCGTCGATGGCACCGAGTTCGACGGCATCGTCCTCTGCGCCGGCATCGCGTCCCGCACCTTCGCCGCCCAGCTTGGCGAGCGCGTCAATATCTACCCGGTCAAAGGCTACTCGATCACCGTCAATCTCGACGACGCGACCTCCCGCGAAGCCGCGCCCCATATCTCGCTGCTCGACGACAAGGCCAAAATCGTGACCTCCCGCCTCGGGCCAAACCGCTTCCGCATCGCGGGCACCGCGGAGTTCAACGGCGAAAACCGCGACATCCGCGCCGACCGCATCGCGCCTCTGGTGAAATGGTGCGAGCGCCACTTCCCGGACGTGCAGACCGAGCATTGCGTCCCATGGGCAGGCCTCAGACCGATGATGCCGAACATGATGCCCCGTGTCGGCGCAGGCCGCGCCCCCGGCGTGTTCTTCAACACCGGCCACGGCCACCTCGGCTGGACCCTCTCCGCTGCGACCGCCGCCATGGTCGCCGCCGAGATCGCAGAGGCCCTTCCGCCTGAGGCCCGCCGCCTCGCAGCCTGAGCACCCACACCTCACCAAAAGCGGACCCGACCTGACACCGGGCCCGCCCAAAACCGCTGCCACCCAAGCGTCCCACGTCACCAGACCGGGCACATACCTTCCCTGTTTTCCTTTTGACAAAAATATCC
Source organism: uncultured Aliishimia sp. (assembly GCA_965656085.1). GTDB lineage: Bacteria > Pseudomonadota > Alphaproteobacteria > Rhodobacterales > Rhodobacteraceae > Aliishimia. The sequence continues at coordinate 38,696 of CBFHJA010000033.1, forward strand.
CAGAGAGCGCGAGAGACAGCGTCTCTCGCTTCGGCCATAGGCCGAACTCAAGCGTTAACAGCGGATAACCGCACCGTGCGTATGTACAGGTGCCATACGCGGAGCCATACGCCCAGCCATACGCTGTATGGTAAGTCCAGATTGCCACAGCCCTAAGACCAGTCTAGGCTCCCTACATGACACTCCCTGTCGAGACATTCTTCCTGCAAGAAGGCGCACAAGGCACCCTTCAGGCGCAGATCCAACAGATGATCGCGGAAGGGATTCTCTCGGGCCGCTTCCGCCCCGGCGAGCGCCTCCCCTCCACCCGGAAACTGGCCTCACATCTCGGGATCAGCCGCATCACCGTGACGCTGGCCTATACCGAATTGCTGTCCAATGATTACCTGACCTCGCGGGGCCGGTCGGGCTATTTCGTCTCGGAAACCGCCCCCCAACCGCCCAATTTCAAGCCCCGCCCCGCCTCCGAAGACGCCATCGACTGGACCCGCGCCATCGGCCACCGCTTCACCGGCGGCGCGACCCCCGACAAGCCGAAGGATTGGGCCCGCTACCAATACCCGTTCGTCTATGGCCAGACCGACCCCACGCTCTTTGACCACACCAACTGGCGGCACTGTGCCGTGCAAGCCCTCGGGCAGCGGGATTTCACAAGTCTTACAACGGATTACTACGATCAGGACGACCCGCAACTAATCGAGTTCATCTCCCGCCACACCCTGCCAAGGCGCGGGATTTCCGCCCGCCCCGAACAGATCCTGATCACCCTCGGCGCGCAGAACGCGCTCTGGCTCACGGCCCAGATTCTGCTCACACAGCGCCGAACAGCGGCGCTGGAAGACCCGTGTTATCATGCACTTAGGGACATACTGACCCAGTCCCGCTGCCATATCGCGCCCGTGCCGGTAGACCGCGACGGGCTGCCGCCGGGCCTCATTCCGAACGGCACCGATGTGATTTTCACCACCCCGAGCCACCAATGCCCGACGACCGCGACCATGCCCATGGCGCGGCGGCGGGCTTTGCTGGCGCGGGCGAAGGAGCTCAATGCGCTGATCGTGGAGGACGATTACGAGTTCGAAATGTCCTTCCTGCGCCCGCCCTCGCCCGCGCTCAAGAGCCTCGACCGCGACGGGCGGGTAATCTATGTGGGCAGCTTCTCCAAAAGCCTGTTTCCCGGCCTGCGCCTCGGCTATCTCGTTGGATCGGAACCGTTTATCCGCGAAGCGCGGGCGCTCCGCGCCTCTGTCTTGCGCCACCCGCCGGGCCATATCCAACGCACCGCAGCCTACTTCCTGTCGCTCGGCCATTATGACGCGCTGATCCGCCGGATGGCCCATGCCCTGCATGACCGCCGCACCGTGATCGAACAGGCCGTGGCGGCGCATGGGCTGCGTGTGGCGGGCGTTGGCGCGTTCGGCGGCTCCTCGCTCTGGATGCGTGCTCCGGATGGGACCGACATGGGCGAGGTGGCCGAAAGCCTGCGCGCCCACTCGGTTCTGATCGAGCCCGGCGCGCCGTTCTTTGCGGATCCCCACACCGCGCGGAACACCTATCGGCTGGCCTATTCCTCAATCCCGGCCACCCGGATTCCCGAAGGGATCAAACGCATTGCCGAGGCCCTGAAACCTTAACCGATTGGCTTTATGAGAATCGCACAACTGGCCCTATAGGCTCCCCCAGCGCTCGCCTATTGTCCGGACCAAGAAATCCGGCGCCGCAGCGCTCCCTTTTTGCTGCTCCATCACAGGAATATGCCCCATGAAAATGACCACCGAAGAAGCCTTCGTCAAAGTCCTGCAACGCCACGGTATCGGGCACGCCTTCGGGATCATCGGCTCCGCCATGATGCCGATTTCGGACCTGTTTCCCAAGGCCGGCATCACCTTCTGGGACTGCGCCCACGAAGGCTCCGCCGGCATGATGGCGGACGGCTACACCCGCGCGACCGGCAAAATGTCGATGATGATCGCGCAAAACGGCCCCGGCATCACCAACTTCGTGACCGCCGTCAAAACCGCCTATTGGAACCACACCCCGCTCCTGCTCGTGACCCCGCAAGCCGCCAACAAGACCATCGGTCAGGGCGGATTTCAGGAAGTCGAGCAGATGAAGCTCTTCGAGGACATGGTCGCCTATCAGGAAGAAGTGCGCGACCCGTCCCGCGTGGCTGAGGTTCTCACCCGCGTGATCAGCCAAGCCAAGCGCCTGTCCGGCCCCGCGCAACTCAACATCCCGCGCGATTTCTGGACGCAGGTGGTCGATATCGAGATCCCCGACCCGATCTCTTTCGAAGCCTCGCCGGGCGGTGAGAACTCCGTGGCCGAGGCCGCGAAACTGCTCTCCGAGGCCAAGAACCCGGTGATCCTGAACGGCGCCGGCGTGGTGCTCAGCGAGGGCGGGATCGACGCCGCCAAGGCCCTCGCGGAACGTCTCGATGCACCCGTCTGCGTCGGCTACCAGCACAACGACGCCTTCCCCGGCTCGCACCCGCTCTTCGCCGGACCGCTGGGCTATAACGGCTCGAAAGCCGCGATGGAGCTGATCAAGGACGCCGATGTGGTGCTCGCGCTCGGCACCCGCCTCAACCCGTTCTCGACCCTGCCCGGCTACGGGATGGAATACTGGCCCGCCGACGCGAAGGTCATTCAGGTGGATATCAACCCCGACCGGATCGGGCTCACCAAGAAAGTCACCGTGGGGATCGTCGGCGATGCGGCCAAGGTCGCGCGCGGTATTCTGAACGGGTTGTCCGACACCGCTGGCGACGAAGGCCGCGCGGACCGCAAGGCGAAAATCGCCGAGACGAAATCCAAATGGGCGCAGCAGCTTGCCTCCATGGACCACGAGGACGACGATCCGGGCACCACATGGAACCAGCGCGCGCGGGCCGACAAGCCCGACTGGATGAGCCCCCGCATGGCATGGCGCGCGATCCAATCCGCGCTGCCCCGCGAGGCCATCATCTCTTCGGACATCGGCAACAACTGCGCCATCGGCAACGCCTATCCCGATTTTGACGCGGGCCGGAAATACCTCGCACCAGGTCTCTTCGGGCCCTGCGGCTACGGCCTGCCCGCCATCGCGGGCGCCAAGATCGGCTGCCCGGACGTGCCCGTCGTGGGCTTTGCCGGGGATGGCGCGTTCGGGATTGCCGTAAACGAGCTCACGGCGATTGGCCGGGGCCCGTGGCCGCCGATCACGCAAGTGGTGTTCCGCAACTACCAATGGGGCGCGGAGAAGCGCAACTCGACCCTTTGGTTCGACGACAATTTCGTCGGCACCGAACTTGACGAGCAAGTGTCCTATGCCGGGATCGCGCAGGCCTGCGGGTTGCAAGGTGTCGTCGCGCGCACAATGGACGAGTTGACCGTCGCACTGGCCAAGGCCATCGACGATCAAATGAACCACGGCAAGACCACGCTGATCGAAGCGATGATCAATCAGGAACTTGGCGAGCCGTTCCGACGGGATGCGATGAAGAAGCCTGTGGCCGTGGCGGGCATTACGGCCGAGGATATGCGCGAGCAGGCGTAACCTCGGCGTTACCCGGGCCCTGTAGGGCTGGTGCGGCGCCGCATTGCGGCGCACACTGGCCCGACACACAGGAGTTTACATGTTCCCTTTGCCCTTCCTCAGCGGAATTGACCCGGTTTGCCCGCCGGGGCTGCTCCGCCGTGCGCATGATCTGCCAAAACCCCGCATCGCGCTGGTCAATGCCGGCTCGGTGCCGGCTTTGAACGGGCTGCGAGAAGTCGTGGAGGCCGGGCTCGGCGAGCCGATCCTTGTGGGCAGCCCGCACAAGATCCGCGAGACCGCAGGGCAGATCGGATGGGACATCTCCGGGATGCGGCTCGTGAAGGCTCCGCGCGGGGAGGCCGCTCCGGCGGCGGCTGCGCTGGTGCGGGCGGGGGAAGCAGACGCGCTGATGAAGGGGCAGATCCACACCTCCACCTTCCTGATGAGCATCCTGCCAAGCGCCGAAGGTCTTCGCGCGCCCGGCACGCGCTGCGGGCATGTCATGCATATCACCATGCCGAGCGATGACCGCCCGCTGTTGCTCACGGATGCCGCGCTCAATGTTGCGCCGGATATGGCCACCCGGCAGGCCTGCCTGACCCATGCGGTGCGGCTGGCGCAAAAGCTCGGGATCGCGCAGCCCAAAGCCGGGCTGCTCGCCGCCTCTGAGGACCCGACCCCGGGCATTCCGCACACGATGGAGGATGTCGAGATCGCCGCATGGGCCAAGACCGCGCTGCCCGAGGCGATTGTCGAAGGACCGATGGCGATGGACCTGATCCTCTCGCGCCGCTCCGCCGAGATCAAGGAATTCGCCTCCGACGTCTCGGGCGATGCCGACATTATCGTCGCCCCCGACATCACCACCGGAAACGCGGTGTTCAAGCTGATGTCACTCGGGATGGGCTGTTGCTGCGCGGGCGTGGTGCTGGGGGCAAAGGTGCCGATCATCCTGACCTCGCGGGCGCAAGGCGCGGCGGACCGGCTGGCCTCGGCGGCGCTGGCCGTTGTGGGAGCCGCGCCATGATTCTCGTGGTGAATGCGGGCTCCTCCTCAATCAAGATCGAGCTGTTCGACGATGCGCTGGCCTCGCTGATCGATGGCTCTGTGACCGAGATCGGCGGGGCGGGCGTTCTCAAACTCGGCGGTGCTGCGCAGGACGTGCGAGCGGCGAACCATGTCGAGGCGTTCGGACTGCTGCTGGACGGGCTGGCAGCAAAGGGCTACCCGATCAGCGCGGTCACGGCTGCCGGACACCGTATCGTGCATGGCGGGCCGGACCTGACGGACGCGAAACGGATCACCCCCGACACCATCGCGCAGATCGAAGCCTGCAACCCGCTGGCCCCGCTGCACAATCCGCACAACCTGTCGGGCATCGCCGCGCTGCAAAGCCTTGCGCCGAACTTGCCGCAATATGCCAGTTTCGACACCGCCTTCCACGCCACCAATGACGCGCTCGCCACGACCTATGCCATTCCACGGGCGGAACGGGAGACGGGGATGCGGCGCTACGGGTTTCACGGGCTGTCGTATGCCGGGATGGTGGAGAGCTTCGGCGATGCGCTGCCCGAGCGCCTGCTGGCGCTGCATCTGGGCAATGGCGCGAGCCTCTGCGCGATCCGGGCGGGCCAGTCAGTGGCGAGTTCCATGGGCTATTCCCCGCTCGACGGGCTGGTGATGGGCACCCGCAGCGGCGCGATTGACGGGATGGCGGTGCTACGGCTGGCCGAACAGCACGGCATCACGGGCGCGGGCGATTTGCTCAATAAACACAGCGGCTTGAAGGCATTGGCAGGTACCAGCGATATGGCCGCACTCTTGGCGCGCGAGGATGCGGAGGCGCGTTTCGCGGTCGAGGTCTTCTGCTACTGGGCCGCACGGCAGGCGGGCTCCGCGATTGTCGCCATGGGCGGGGTGGACGCGGTCGCCTTTACCGGCGGGATCGGCGAGAATGCTGCACCGGTGCGTGACCGGATCATGGCGTATCTGGATTGGCTCGGCCCGCGGCCCGTGCATGTGGTGCCTGCTGACGAGGAACGCCAGATCGCAAGAGACACAGCCCGGTTGCTGGCAGAAGGCGTTTGAGCCGGGCAACTGTTTGACAGCGTGGGATGTAAGCGCTTACATCAGCCGCAGCCTGCGGCGGGGGAGGACCAGATGGCACAGCCAAAGCTCGACTTGAGCCCGAAAGTCTCGGACGAGGTCCGCAAGACCACCTGCTACATGTGCGCCTGCCGCTGCGGCATCAACGTGCATATCAAGAAGGACGGCAAGGGCGGCGAGCAGGTCGCCTATATCGAGGGCAACCGCGATCACCCGGTGAACAAAGGCGTGCTCTGCGCCAAGGGGTCCGCCGGGATCATGCAGGTCACCGCGCCCTCGCGCCTCCGCGCGCCCCTCAAACGCGTCGGCCCGCGCGGCTCCGGGGAGTTCGAGGAAATCTCATGGGACGAGGCGCTGCAAATCGCCACCGAATGGCTCGCCCCGATCCGCAAGGACGACCCCTCCAAGCTCGCCTTCTTCACAGGCCGCGACCAGTCGCAGAGCTTCACGTCCTTCTGGGCGCAGAATTTCGGCACCCCCAACTATGCCGCCCATGGCGGGTTCTGCTCGGTCAACATGGCAGCGGCGGGCATCTACACGATGGGCGGCGCATTCTGGGAGTTCGGCCAACCTGACTGGGATCACACCAAGCTCTTTATGCTGTTCGGCGTCGCCGAGGATCACGATTCCAACCCGATCAAAATGGGCATCGGCAAGATCAAAGCGCGCGGCGCCAAGGTCATCGGCGTGAATCCGATCCGCACGGGCTACAACGCGGTGGCCGATGAATGGGTCGGGATCACACCCGGCACCGATGGGCTCTTCATCCTGTCGATGGTGCATGTGCTCCTGAAGGCGGGCCGGATCGACCTCGACTACCTCGCGCGCTTCACCAACGCCCCGGTTCTGGTGAACGCCAACCCCGACAGCCCGGACTATGGCCTGCTGATGCGCGACGAGGCGGGCAAACTGCTGGTGATCGACCGCCAGACCGGCAAGCCCACAGCGTTCGATATGCCCGGCGTCAAGCCCGACCTCAACGGCACCTACCGCCAGGGCGGCTACACCCATCACACCGTGATGGCGAAGATGGCCGAGACTTATCTCGATCCTCAATACGCCCCCGAAGCGGTTGCCGCGCGGGTCGGCATTTCCGCTGACCGCATCCGCGCGCTGGCCGGGGACTTGGCGCGCGTAGCCTTCGACGAGGCGTTCGAGATCGAACAGGAATGGACCGATTTCCGGGGCGAGACCCACAAGACCATGACAGGCCGCCCGGTCTCCTTCCACGCCATGCGCGGCATCTCCGCCCATGCCAACGGCTTCCAGACCTGCCGCGCGCTGCATGTGCTGCAAATCCTGCTCGGCACCGTCGAAGTTCCCGGCGGCTTCCGCTTCAAGCCGCCCTATCCCAAGCCCGCCACAGCGCACCCCAAGCCGCATTGCAAGGTCACACCCGGCGCGCCACTCGACGGCCCGCATCTGGGCTTCGTGCATGGCCCGGACGATCTGGCGCTCAAGGACGACGGAACAGCCGCGCGGATTGACAAGGCGTTTACATGGGACAATCCGATGTCGGCCCATGGCCTGATGCATATGGTGATCTCCAATGCCTATGCCGGGGACCCGTACAAAATCGACACGCTCTTCATGTATATGGCGAACATGTCGTGGAACTCTTCGATGAACACGCGCGGCGTGATCGACATGCTCACCGACAAGGATGAAGAAACGGGCGAATATGTCATCCCGCGCATCATCTACTCCGACGCCTACAGCTCCGAGATGGTGGCTTACGCGGACCTGATCCTGCCCGACACGACCTATCTCGAACGCCACGATTGTATCTCCCTGCTCGACCGCCCGATCTGCGAAGCTGATGCCGCCGCCGATGCGATCCGCTGGCCCGTCCTCACGCCTGAACGCGATGTGCGTGGTTTCCAATCGGTGCTTTGCGAGTTGGGTGCGAAGCTGAAGCTGCCGGGCTTCATCACCGAAGACGGCGCCCAGAAATACGCCGATTACGGCGACTACATCACCAACCACCAGCGCAAACCCGGCATCGGCCCTCTCGCCGGGTTCCGCCTCAAGGACGGCCAGATCACCCATGGACGGGGCGAGCCGAACGCCGCGCAGCTCGACAAATACATCGAAAACGGCGGGTTCTGGGCCCAGCACATCCCGGACGGCGCGACCTACTACAAACCGTGGAACACGGCCTATCAGGACTGGGCCGTGGAGCTTGGCCTTTACGACACCCCCCAGCCCTATCTGTTCTCGCTCTATGTCGAGCCGATGCGCCGCTTCCAACTTGCGGCTGAGGGGCATGGCGACCGCCAACCCCCGGAGTATCTGCGCGCTCGGATAAAAGACACCATGTCGCCGCTGCCGATCTGGTGGGACCCGGCGCAGGACAACCGGGGCGAAGAGTACCCGATCACCGCGCTCACCCAGCGGCCCATGGCGATGTATCACTCCTGGGGCACCCAGAACGCGTGGCTGCGGCAACTCCATGGGCATAACCCGCTCTACGTGCCAACCAAGCTGATGCGCGAGAACGGCCTGCAAGACGGTGACTGGGCCACGGTCACCTCGCCCCATGGCGAGATCACCGTCCCGGTGCTGGAGATGGCTGCGCTCAATGAGAACACGGTCTGGACGTGGAACGCGATTGGCAAGCGCAAGGGCGCTTGGGCGCTCGAAGAGGACGCGCCGGAGGCAACACGCGGGTTCCTGCTCAACCACCTGATCCACGAGCTTCTGCCGCCCAAGGGCGACGGGCTGCGATGGGCCAATTCCGACCCGATCACCGGGCAGGCGGCGTGGTTTGATCTGAAGGTGACGCTGCGCAAAGCCGCGCCGCCACCCGAGGCACAACCTGCCTTCCCGCCGATCAAATCGCCCGTGGGTACCGGCCCCAAGACGCTGGCGAAGAAGACCGGCCTGTGACGACGATGCCTGCACCCCGACAGGTCACCACGGTGACCGGCTGGCAGGGCGTGCCCCTCCATGTGCCCGAATGGGGCGACCCCGAGGGCGCGCCGATCCTGCTGATCCATGGCTGGTCACAGGCACATCCCTGCTGGGCCAAGCAGATGTCCGGCGCATTGGACGGCTTCCGCCTGATCGCCCCGGACCTGCGCGGGCACGGGTTATCGGGCAAGCCGATGGACCCGGATGCCTACAACACAAGCAATCCGTGGGCGCAGGACATCCACGCGATCCTCGATGCGCTGGACATCCAGAAGGCGGTGCTCGTCGGCTGGTCCATGGGCGGCTGGATCGTGCAAGATTACTTGCGCGTCTTCGGCGATGCGCGCGTGGCAGGCTATTGCCTCGTGGGCTCGTCGTCGATGACGGGCCGTTATGTGGACCCTGCGGCCCAAGCGCTCCGAGCGCACCCGGACACCACCGCCGCCGGGATGAACAACGGCACCCTTCCCGAAGAACTCCAAGCCACTCTGACCTTCGTGCGTGCCTGCTTTCATCAGCAAATGGACGCCGACGCGCTCGCACATATGGTCGGCTACAACATGCTCTGCCCCCAGCTTGTCCGCCGCGCCTCCCGCGCCCGGCACGAAGACTACGCCCCCGATCTGGCCGGGCTTACTGCCCCCTGCCTCGTGCTTTGGGGCGCGCATGAGCGCCTCGCCGTGCCGCCGATGCCCGTGCAGACCATCGCTGCGCTACCCCAAGCGCGCGGCCTGACCTATGAACAGAGCGGCCACTCGCCCTTCTGGGAAGAACCGGACCGCTTCAACACGGACCTCGCCGCCTTTGCCCGCGAGGTGATGCCATGACCTGCGCCCCCGTTTCACTTAGCCCAGCAAACTCCGGGGGAGTCGCCCGGCACGGGCGGCGGGGGCAGAGCCCCCTTCCCTCCAAACCAAAGGGAGTTCCGCAATGACCGACCTTCCCACGCATACCGAGAAGAAACTCGGCCTCGTGATCGACCTCGACACCTGCGTCGGCTGTCATGCCTGCGTGATCTCCTGCAAGGGCTGGAACACCGAGAATTACGGCGCGCCCCTGTCGGACCAGAACCCCTATGGCGCGGACCCCTCGGGCACCTTCCTCAACCGGGTCCATTCCTACGAGGTGCAGCCCGAGACCGGCCCCGCACAACTAGTCCACTTCCCCAAATCCTGCCTGCATTGCGAAGACGCGCCCTGCGTCACGGTCTGCCCCACAGGCGCGAGCTACAAGCGCGTGGAGGACGGGATCGTGCTGGTTAACGAGAGCGATTGCATCGGCTGCGGCCTGTGTGCATGGGCCTGCCCCTATGGCGCTCGGGAGCTCGATCCGAGCGCGGGGGTGATGAAGAAATGCACCCTGTGCGTCGACCGCATCTACAACGAGAACCTGCCCGAAGAGGACCGCGAGCCGGCCTGCGTGCGCACCTGCCCGTCGAATGCGCGGCATTTCGGCGATTTTGCGGACCCCGAGAGCCACGTCTCCAAGCTGACCGCAGAGCGCGGCGGCATGGATCTGATGCCCGAGCAGGGCACGAAGCCCGTGAATAAGTACCTGCCGCCCCGACCCAAGGATGTGGAGCCCGAGATCGACATTCTCGCCCCGTTCCTCGAACCCGTTGCCGAAGACGCCAAGGGTTTCCTTGGGTGGCTTGACCGCACGCTGGAGAAACTCTGATGCATCCCGCCCCGTCCGTCATCGTCTTCACCGTGTTCTCCGGCCTCGGCTTCGGCCTGCTGACCTTCCTCGGCCTCGGCCTCCCGGCTGTCACCGGCTGGGTCGCCTTCGCCTTCTTCGCGATCGCCTATCTCTGCGCGGTGGGCGGGCTGATGGCCTCGACCTTCCACCTTGGCCGCCCCGAACGCGCGCTGAAGGCGTTCACGCAATGGCGCACGTCATGGCTGAGCCGCGAGGCATGGTGCGCCGTCGCGGCGCTGCTCGTGATGGCGGGTTATGGCGCGGGGCTGGTCTTTCTTGAAACCCGCTGGACCGCGCTCGGCTGGCTGGGCGCGGCGCTGTCGCTCGGGACAGTGTTCACCACCTCGATGATCTACACGCAGATCAGGGCCGTGCCGCGCTGGCACATGCCGCTGACACCTGCAAAGTTCCTGTCCCTGTCGCTGGCGGGCGGGGCGCTGCTGGCCGGGCAAACCGACCTTGCGATGGTGCTGATCGCGCTTGCGGGCGTGGTGGTTGCCGCAACATGGGTGAAGGGCGATGCGCGCTTTCGCGAAGCGGGCACGGATATGGCGAGCGCCACGGGGCTGGGCGGGATCGGCACGGTGCGCGCCTTTGAGCCACCGCATACCGGCACCAATTACCTGCTCAAGGAATTCGTCCATGTGGTCGGGCGCAAGCACAGCCAGAAACTGCGCCTGATCGCCTTGCTGCTGATGGTCGCCGCGCCGGTCTTGCTGCTTCTGTTGCCCTTCTCGCACTGGCTCGCGCTGCTGGCGGTGGTGAGCCATGTGGCCGGGGTGGTGGTCTCGCGCTGGCTGTTCTTCGCCGAGGCCGAGCATGTGGTCGGGCTTTACTACGGCAAACGCTGAGAAATTCTTGTCCGGGACAGGATCAAATGGAAGCGCCGCAGAGGCCAAAACTGCGCGAAATCACGCTGATTTGCCAATTCTCCTCTTCTTCCCGCGCCGTCTAGGCCATATATTGCCGGTCATCAAGAGACGCCCTGCCCGAACGGGGCCGAACCATTGGAAGGCAGTACCTATGACTTTTGCAAAAACCCCGCTCGTGCTCGCAATCGCTGGCACTCTGGCCCTGACGGCCTGCACCGACCCCGCCCGGCTTGGCGTGGACCCTAATGACCCCCGTGCCAACACACGGCAAGGCGCCATGATCGGCGCAGGTGTCGGCGCCGCCGTTGGCGCGCTCACCGGGCGCGATGGCGACCGGACCAAGGCCGCGATTACCGGTGGGCTCCTCGGCGCGGCAGCAGGGGCCGGCATCGGCTACAGCCTCGACCGGCAGGAAGAGGACCTGCGGAACGCGCTCGGCAATGACCAAGTGACGATCCAGAATACCGGCGACCGGCTGATCGTGACCCTGCCGCAGGACATTCTCTTTGCGACCGACAGCGCCGCGGTGCGTCCCGACCTGCAACGCGATCTGCGGGCCGTGGCGGCGAACCTGCAAGCCTACCCCGACAGCACCGTGCAAATCATCGGCCATACCGACAGCGATGGCGACGCGGGCTACAACCAGCGCCTCTCCGAGCAGCGCGCCAATTCCGTGGGCGATATCCTGCGCAGCGAAGGCATCCCGTTTGGCCGGATCCAGACCTTCGGGCGCGGCGAGACCCAGCCGGTCGCGTCGAACCTGAACGCTGAAGGCAAAGCGCAGAACCGCCGGGTCGAGATCGTGATCCTGCCGAACGCTGCCTGATCTTTCTCTGCGCCGGGCCGCACTTGCCCGGCGCACCCCTTGCCTTTCGTCGCAATCTGCCCAGTTTCAGGGGCAACGCATCACGAAAGGACTTTCTCCTATGGCACTGCCCACCCTGCTCGGCATCTCAGGCTCGCTCCGCGCAGACGCGACCAACACCAAACTGGTCCGCGAGGCCGCCCGCCTGTTTGGCGAGGCCGCCTTCTCGCTTGGCGATATCCGCTTCCCGCTCTATGACGGCGACGACGAGAGCGCGACCGGCATCCCCGCCGCGGTACAGACGCTCGCGGATCAGATCGCGGCAGCCGATGCCATCGTGATCTCCACTCCCGAATACAACAAAGGCCCCTCCGGCGCGCTGAAGAACGCGCTCGACTGGGTGAGTCGCACCGAGGGCAATCCGTGGAACCACAAACCGGTCGCCGTGATGAGCGCGGCGGCGGGCCGGGCCGGGGGCGAGCGCGCGCAGATGATCCTGCGCGGATTTCTGGTGCCGTTCCGCCCGCGCGTGATCCCCGGCCCGGAGATGCATCTGGCGGGCAGCAGCAAGGAATTCGACGACGCGGGCCGCTTGACCAGCGAGGTCTACACCAAAACGCTGCAAGATTTGATGGACACGCTGCGCGCAGACATCCGCTAAAGCGTTTCGAGCAAAGTTTGAATCGGCAGGATTCACTTGAGGCTTGATTTGTGATTCACCTTTTTTGGGGAGGATCATGAACATGCCAGCACCGTTGCCAAAGGAATTGCGGGATCGTTTTGCGCGATTGATCGAAGAAGGTCTGTCAGGGAGAGAGGCGTCGCGCCGTCTTCAGGTTTCCGCTGCGACCGGTGGTCGTTGGAGACGTCAGATATGTGCGTCCGGCGCGGCCCAGATTGCCCCGATGGGGCGTCCACCTGGCAGTGGAAAGCTGGCACCCCATGTCGGGTTCTTCCGTGAGTTGGTGGCTCAGGACCCCGACATCACCCTCTTTGAGTTGCGCGACGCCCTTGCGGATGCTGAGGGCATCGCTGTTCATCATTCTGCCATTGCCGCATTGCTGAAGCGCCTCGGCTTCACGCAAAAAAAAGTCGCTGGAGGCCACCGAACGCCGTCGCGCCAAGGTAAGACGGCAGCGTGACGACTGGGCCACCCATCGTGCGCCAGCCATCGCCCGGAGGCCAGACCGTGTGGTGTTCATTGACGAAACGGCGGTGAAGACGAACCTCACCCGGCTCCGTGGTTGGGCACTTCAAGGAGAGCGGCTGACCATGGACGCGCCGTTTGGCAGTTGGGGAACGCAAACGCTGATCGCGGGTCTGAGCCAGAACGCGCTGATTGCGCCATGGGTCATCAAGGGCGCGATGGATGGCCGGGCATTTGCCGCTTACATCAAAGAAGTCCTCATCAAGGAAATCGCCCCTGGAACCGTTGTCATCCTGGACAACCTCGCAACGCACCGCAACAAGGAGGCTGCAAAAGCCCTGCGAGAACACGGCTGTTGGTTCCTCTACCTGCCACCATACTCGCCCGATCTGAACCCAATCGAACAAGCCTTCTCGAAACTGAAAGCACACCTGAGACGCATCGGAGCGAGGACATTCACCGAAGTCTTCAAGGCCATCGGATCAATCTGCGATCTCTTCTCACCCGAACAATGTTGGAACTATTTCAAAGCCGCTGGATACGTTTCAAGTTAAAGGTGGGATGCTTTAGGGTCTGTTGAGATTCAGGATTCCCATTTGTGCTGATCTCTGATTCAAACTTCCAAAAGAGGAGGTAGGAATGGATCAGAGCAGGTTTATCATTACAGATCGTCAATGGGCCAAGATGGAGCCGCATTGTCTTGGCTTGAAAGCGCATCCCGGGCGCACTGGCGGGGACGCGCGGCTTTTCCTGGAAGCGGTATTCTGGATTGCACGGACGGGTGCGCCCTGGCGTGACTTGCCCACAGGCTTTG
>CBFHJA010000034.1:0-49215 GCA_965656085.1 uncultured Aliishimia sp.
CCGGCGAAGCGATCCTTGAGTTTTTAGGTTTGGAACGCGAAAGCGTCACGATCGCAGGTGGGCTGGTGCTTGGCATTATCGGGATCCGTATGATCTTCCCGCGGGCCGACGGTGTGATGGGCAGCCAACCGAGCGACGATCCGTTCATTGTGCCGCTCGCCATTCCACTGATTGCCGGTCCCTCGGCCATGGCAACCGTCATTCTAATGGCCAAGGACGCCCCCGACCGCATGGGGCACTGGACACTCGCGGTGCTCATCGCCTGGGGCATCAGTGCCGCTGTGCTGCTCGCCGCGTTGCCCGCGCTGCCGGTGCCGCCGCCCGTCGATGCAGGCCCGGAGGCCCCGGTGATCCGTCTGGTGCAACCCAACGCACCGCAGGACGAGAAATGGCTGCCCGGCAAATGGCAGACCTTCTTCTGGCGGCAGGTCGAGGCCACAGGCGCGCCGGGCCAGCCCGATGTGGTGATCTGGCCGGAAACCGCCATTCCCTCGCTGCTGGAGCATTCCGAAGAGGCGCTCGCGATCATCACAGACACCGCTGACGGCACCCCGGTGGTGCTGGGGGCGCTGCGCCGCGATGCCGAGGGGCGGTATTTCAACGCGCTGGCGGTGATCGGGCCGGAGGGCGCGCTGCGCGACATCTATGACAAGCACCATCTTGTGCCGTTCGGCGAATACATGCCGTTTCCGGGCCTGTTCCGGCAGCTTGGCATTCAAGGTCTCGCGCAGCGCATCGACACCGGGTTCACGCCCGGGCCGGGGCCGCGCCTCGTGGATCTGCCGGGGGTGGGCGCGGGTCTGCCGCTGATCTGCTATGAGGCCGTCTTCCCGCAACATGCGCGCAGTGCCGGGGCGCGGCCCCGGGTCCTGCTCCAGATCACCAACGACGCGTGGTTCGGGCTCTATGCGGGTCCGCAGCAACATCTGGCGCAGGCGCGGATGCGCGCCATCGAGCAGGGGGTGCCGCTGGTGCGGGCGGCCAATACCGGGATTTCGGCGGTGATCGACGGGCGCGGGCGGATCACGGCGTCGCTGCCACTGGACCGGCATGGCTTCGTCGACGCTCCGCTGCCGCCGGTTCTGCAACCCACGCTCTACGGGCGATTGGGCGATCTTCCGGCCATGTTGCTCGGTTTGACGGCGATAATCGTGCTTTTGCTGGCACGGCGTCGCAGCGCAGAGATTTAGCATACTTTAGCGATTGCCATTTACATCGGGGCGGCGTAAGCCCTCTCATCTCCTGTCACAACGGCTTCCTGGCGTGACAGGTCAACGTCTCAATGGAGCATCTCATGTCCCGACAAAACTACATTTTCACCTCTGAGTCCGTCTCGGAGGGCCACCCCGATAAGGTCTGCGACCGCATTTCCGATGCTATTCTGGATGCCTTTCTGAAAGAAGACCCGCTCGCCCGCGTGGCCTGCGAGACCTTTGCCACGACGGACCGCGTGGTGATCGGTGGCGAGGTCGGGCTGACCGATCAATACAAGCTCAAGGAATACATGGGCCGCGTCGAGCAGATCGCCCGCGACTGTATCCGCGATATCGGCTACGAGCAGGACAAGTTCCACTGGAACACCTGCGAGATCACGAACCTGCTGCACGAGCAATCCGCCCATATCGCGCAAGGCGTGACCGGCGAGCAAGGCGAGGAAGGTGCGGGCGATCAGGGCATCATGTTCGGCTACGCCACCGATGAGACCGACGCGCTCATGCCCGCGCCGATCCAGTTCTCCCACGCGATCCTGCGCCGTCTGGCGGAGGTCCGCAAGGACGGCACCGAGCCCACGCTCGGCCCGGACGCCAAATCGCAGCTCTCGGTGGTCTATGAGAACGGCAAGCCGGTGGGCGTGACCTCCATCGTGCTCTCCACGCAGCATCTCGACGAAAACATGACCTCGGCGGACGTGCGCGCCGTGGTCGAGCCCTATATCCGCGAGGTCCTGCCCGAGGGCTGGATCACCGAGGGCACCGAGTGGCACGTGAACCCCACCGGCAAGTTCGTCATCGGCGGCCCCGATGGAGATGCGGGCCTGACCGGGCGCAAGATCATCGTGGACACCTATGGCGGTGCGGCCCCGCATGGCGGCGGTGCGTTCTCCGGCAAAGACCCGACCAAGGTGGACCGCTCGGCGGCTTACGTGGCGCGGTATCTGGCGAAGAACGTCGTGGCAGCAGGCATGGCCGAGCGCTGCACGATCCAGCTTTCCTACGCCATCGGCGTGGCGCAGCCCCTGTCGATCTATTGCGACACGTTCGGCACCGGCGAGGTCGCTCCGGCGGCGATCGAAAAGGCGATCCGCGAGACCATGGACCTCACCCCGCGCGGCATCCGCACGCATCTGGAGCTGAACAAGCCGATCTACCAGCGCACGGCGGCCTATGGCCATTTCGGCCGCGCGCCGGAGGCCGATGGCGGCTTCTCGTGGGAACGCACCGATCTGGCGGACAAGCTGAAGGCCGCTGTCTGACGCGGCGCCGGCTGAGTGGCGCGCCCTCATTTTTTCGAAAAAATGAGGGCCTGCTCCAGCCGGCATGTGCGCCCGGCGTGTGTTGGCGCTTTGCTTGCCGCAAGCAGGCTTGAGCGCAGGGCCATGGGCGGGTAAAGCCCCGCACATGAGCGACACCTCCCCCCCTCCCAAGCGCCCGCATCGCAACTTCTATGGCCGCCGCAAGGGCAAGCATCTGAAGGCAAGCCAAGAGCGCTATGTCGAGGAAGACCTCGCGGCGCTCTCGCCGGGCGCTGTCGATTGGGACGTGAACCCCGAGCGCACCCCGCTCGATCTCGGCACGCTCTTTGGGGCCGCGCCCGTCTGGCTGGAGATCGGCTTCGGCGGCGGCGAGCATATGGTGCATCAGGCCCGGGAGAACCCCGGCGTCGGGATCATCGGCTGCGAGCCCTATATCAACGGCGTTGCGATGCTGCTCGGCAAGATCCGCCGGGCGGGCGTGGAGAACCTGCGCGTCTATCCCGGCGATGTGCGCGATCTGTTCGACGTGCTGCCCGAGGCCTCCATCGACCGCGCCTTCCTGCTCTATCCCGACCCATGGCCGAAAGCGCGCCACCACCGCCGCCGCTTCGTCACCCCGGAACATCTCGACCCGCTCGCGCGGGTGCTGAAACCGGGTGCGATCTTCCGCGTCGCTACCGATATCCCCGACTACGTGCGCCAGACCCTCGAAGAAGTGCCCGGCCATGGCTTTGAATGGCTGGCGGAGCGCCCGGCGGATTGTCGGGAGCCTTGGGAGGACTGGCTTTCGACGCGCTATGAGCAAAAGGCGTTGCGCGAGGGCCGCACTCCGCACTACCTCACCTTTCGCAAAACCTGAGCCGTTATCGCGTCCAACGTAACAAGGCTGGGTACGCCAAAGCGTGTTTCACTTAGCCTGAAAACTCCGGGGGGAGGCGGCGTAGCCGACGGGGGGCTGGCCCCTCTCCCGGTTTCGCCCTAAACACCCCCCCAAGCCACCTGAAGGAGCCCGAAAATGTCCAGCCATGGCGATCCACAACCGATGATCTCCACCCCGTGTGTGGGCCTCACCGGCGTGGCGGAGGTGCCGGGTGACAAATCGATCTCACACCGCGCGCTGATCCTCGGCGCGATGGCGGCGGGCGAGACGAAGATCACCGGGCTTCTGGAGGGCCAAGACGTTCTGGATACGGCCAAGGCGATGCAGGCCTTCGGCGCGGAGGTCACACAGCATGGCCCCGGCGCGTGGTCGGTGCATGGCGTGGGCGTCGGCGGCTTTGCCGAGCCCGCGCAGGTGATCGACTGCGGCAATTCCGGAACCGGGGTGCGGCTCATCATGGGGGCGATGGCAACCTGCCCGATCACCGTCACCTTTACCGGCGATGCCTCGCTCAATGGCCGCCCGATGGCGCGCGTCACCGACCCGCTCGCGCTTTTCGGCACGCAGGCCGTGGGCCGCGCGGGCGGACGTTTGCCGATGACGCTTGTGGGTGCGGCAGAGCCTGTTCCGGTGCGCTACACCACGCCCGTGCCCTCGGCGCAGGTGAAATCCGCCGTCCTGCTCGCAGGGCTGAACGCGCCGGGCCAGACTGTCGTGATCGAGAAAGAGGCGACGCGGGATCACACCGAGCGGATGCTGGCGGGGTTTGGCGCGGAGATCACGGTGGAGGACACCGAAGAGGGCCGGGTGATCACGCTCGCCGGGCAGCCCGAACTGAGCCCGCAGACCATCGCGGTGCCGCGCGATCCCAGCTCTGCCGCTTTCCCGGTCTGCGCCGCGCTGATCACGCCCGGCTCGGACGTGCTGGTGCCGGGGATCGGGCTCAACCCGACGCGGGCCGGGCTCTTTACGACGCTGCGCGAGATGGGCGCGGACCTGACCTATGAGAACGAACGGATCGAGGGAGGCGAGCCGGTGGCCGACCTGCGCGCGCGCTACTCAGCAAACATGCACGGGATCGACGTCCCGCTGGAGCGTGCCGCGTCGATGATCGACGAATACCCGGTGCTGTCGGTGGTGGCCGCGAATGCGACCGGCGTGACGATGATGACCGGGGTGAAGGAACTCCGCGTGAAGGAAAGCGACCGGATCGACGCGATGGCCACGGGGCTGCGGGCCAATGGGGTCACAGTCGAGGAGGGCGCGGATTGGTGGGCGGTGACCGGCATGGGGCCGGGCGGTGTGCCGGGCGGGGCGGAGGCGCAAAGCCATCTCGACCACCGGATCGCGATGTCCTTCCTGATCCTCGGCATGGCGGCACAGGCCCCGGTTCGGGTCGACGACGCAGGGCCGATTGCCACATCCTTCCCGATTTTCACCCCGCTGATGGCCGCACTGGGCGCGCAGATCGCCCCCGCATGAGCTTCACGGTCGCCATCGACGGGCCGGCGGCGGCGGGCAAGGGGACGATCTCCAAGGCGGTGGCCGCGCATCTGGGCTTCGCGCATCTCGACACCGGGCTGCTCTACCGGGCAGTGGGCGCGAAGATGTTAGCCGGCACCCCGCCTATTGAGGCCGCTGTGACTCTCCGGGCCGAGGATTTGGACGCGAAGGACCTGCGCACGGCAGAGGTTGCGGAGGCGGCGAGCAAGGTTGCGGTGATCGCGGAGGTGCGCGCGGCCTTGGTGGATTTCCAGCGCGCTTTTGCGCGCCGTGCGGGCGGGGCGGTGCTCGACGGGCGCGATATCGGGACGGTGATCTGCCCTGAGGCGGAGGCCAAGCTCTTTGTCACCGCGAGCGCCGAGGTCCGGGCCCAGCGGCGCACGGACGAGCTGCGCCACGCGGGCTACAAGGCGGACTACGCCACAGTGCTGGCGGATGTGAAAGCCCGCGACGCGCGCGACAGCAGCCGCGCGACCGCCCCGCTGAAGCCCGCCGAGGACGCGGTGGTCATCGACACGTCCGAGATGAGCATCGAGGCGGCCATTGCGGCGGCGCTGGCGGCCATCGCGGCGCGCCGCGGCGGCTGACACATTTCTCACCAAAGGGTGCATGGCCTGACGGGGCCGGCGCGGCTAGACTGGCGCGGAAAGGAGATGTCCCATGCCTCTTTTGCGCCTGTTGGCCCTGACCGTGCTGATCTGCATCGCCCTGCCGCTCTCCTCGCGCGCGCAGCCGGACGCGGCGCCGGAGCCGCCGATGACCTTGCAGCGCCTGACCAGCATCGTCGAAGCGATCGATCCCGAGGCCCGGATCTTCGGCCCGGCCATGGAATTCACGCTGGACGGAATTCCGATCGTCATCGTCACCGATCCGGCCGCCGACCGGATGCGGGCCATGGTGCCGATCCGCAGCGCCGAGGGGCTCGACCCGGAAGAATTGATGCGTCTGATGCAGGCCAATTTCGATTCCGCGCTCGATGCGCGCTACGCGGTGGCGCAGGGGCGGCTCTGGGGCGTGTTCATCCACCCGCTGTCACCCTTGGAGCGTGAGCAATTCCTGTCGGCGCTTGTGCAGACGATCAACGTGGCGCGGACCTATGGCTCGGCCTATGCCAGCGGCGCGATCACCTATGGCGGTGGAGACAGCAACGGGATTTACCGGGAGCTTTTCGAGGAGCTGAAAAAGCGTGGGCAGGAGCTCTGAACGCCAAGACCCTTGCGCCGCGCGCAGGGAGTCCCTATGTACGCGTCTCAGGTCAGACAGGCACCTGCCGCGCGCAGATCGCAAGATCCCGGTGAAGCCCTGCGGTTCGTATCGAACATCTCCCTTTTCATCGCGGCATGTGACCCGTGATGGCAACGCGCGCCCCATCAGACCCGTTCAGGCTCCAGAAGAAACGCTGGCCTGCACATGCTCCGAAGAAACGAAAGGTGAGTGCGATGCAACTCGATCTCAGCCGGCCCGCTTTGGAGGCCTATAAATCCGAAGTCAGAACCCTGCGCCAGACCGGCGCGGGCCTCAGCCATGCGCAAGCGCTGGAAACCGTTGCGCGACAGCATGGCGCGCGCGACTGGAACACGCTCAGCGCGCAAGCGAAAAAGCCCGTGCGGCTCTCGCCCGGCATGCGCGTCAGAGGGACCTATCTGGGCCAGCCCTTCACGGGCGCGGTGAAAGCCGTGCAATCCTGGGGCACCGGGGGGGACCGCTTGCGCGTGACGCTGCATTTCGATGCGCCGGTGGACGTGGTGCAATTCGACAGCTTCTCGTCGTTCCGCCGACGCGCGACCGCGACCATCGGGCCGGAGGGACGCGCGCTGGAGCACACCTCGGACGGCAGCCCGCATCTGGTGCTGGAGCGCGTGACGATCTGAGACTGGTCACCTGAGACGCTCCGGGGTAGGCTTTTCGCGAAGCCTGCCCCACGGAGCCTTGCCGCGTGCCTGACGACCATCCGCCTTCCGATCCCGGTGCGTCCGGCCTGTCCGAGGATGCGCTTCAGGTCGACGCCCTGCGCGACGTGCTCTCGGCAATCCGGCGTCACCGCGCGGATGAACAGCCGGTCTTCGAGATCATCGTCGATCACGCGCAGCGGCTGTGCGATGCGGAGATCGCCGCGCTGATTCTCGCCGCGCCGGGCGATCCGTACCAGCGGCTCATGGTCGGGCGCGGTATAGCGCCGGCCACGCGCACGCTCTTCGACAGCGGCCAGATGGCCGTGGACGGCACGCTCTCCTATGCCGCGCGCTGCATTCTCGAAGGCCGTGTGATCGCCTTTGACGACATGAAACAAAGCGATCTCTACAAGGCCGGAAGCCCGATCGTGCGCTCCATGGTGGACGAGAGCCGCATCCGCAGCGTGCTCTTCGTGCCGCTGATGCGCGAGGACGGCGCCATCGGGCTGATCACGCTCCTGCGCGCGGCCGATCAGATCCGCCCCTTCACGGATCGACAGATCGCGCTCGTGGAAGGCTTCGCGGCGCAAGCCGTCATCGCCATCGAGAACGTGCAGCAGTTCCGCGAGGTTCAGACCCGGCTGGAGCGCGAACGCGCCTCGGCGGAGGTTCTGGAGGTCATCAGCCGCAGCCGCGACGACGAGGCTCCGGTCTTCGAGGCAATCCTGAAGCGGGCCTCGCAACTCTGCCGCACCTCCTATGCCGGGCTCGCCCTGATCAATGAGGAGCGCACGCATCTGGTCTACACCGCCTCGCACGGCGCCCCGCTCGCGCATTCGCAGATCGGCGACATGACATGGGACCTCAGCGGGCAGACCAGTTTTGCCGAGGCCGTGCGACAGGGGCGCCCGGTGCAGGTCGCGGACATGCGCGAAAGCGCGCTCTACAAAGCCGGTGATCCGCAGCGCGTGGCGCATGTCGATCAGGACGGCATCCGCACCTTCATGGCCGTCCCGATGTTCCGCAACGGCGAGGTCATCGGGGCGTTCGGTCTCGCGCGCTTCGAGGTCTCGCCCTTCCATCAGGACGATATCGACCTCATGGAGACGTTCGCCGCGCAGGCGGTGATCGCCATCGAGAATGTGCGCCAGTTCCGCGAGATTCAGACCCGGCTCGTGCGCGAACAAAACTCAGCCGACGTCCTGCATCTCATCAGCCAGAGCCGGAACGATGAACAGCCGGTTTTCGAGGCCATCGTGGAAAAGGCGGCAATGGTCTGCCGTGCCGATCAAGCCGCCCTTGTGCTGATCAATGACACACGATCACATATCCGCCTCACGGCAGAATGGGGTCATGAAGAAAACGCGTTCCTGATCGGCACGCAATGGCCGATAGATCAGCCGCTTTCTGTGACCACAAGCCTCCGGACCGGAGAGACGGTTCGCATCACCGACTACACCGAGACAGAGCTTTACAAGAGCCGCGATCCCGTCGCCGTGCGGATGGTGGAGGTC
Source organism: uncultured Aliishimia sp. (assembly GCA_965656085.1). GTDB lineage: Bacteria > Pseudomonadota > Alphaproteobacteria > Rhodobacterales > Rhodobacteraceae > Aliishimia. The sequence goes on from CBFHJA010000034.1 coordinate 8,263, forward strand.
GAAGGCATTCGTAGCCGCCTGATCGTTCCGCTGCTCAAGGGCGACGAGGTTCTCGGCATCATCACTCTGAGCCGCCGCATCGTAGAACCCTTCTCGGACGCAGATACCAAGTTTGTGGAGACTTTCGCGACGCAGGCGGTGATCGCCATCGAGAACGTGCGGCAGTTCCGAGAGGTGCAGGAGCGGCTTGCACGGGAAGAAGCATCCCGCGAAATCCTCGACATGATCAGCCGCACCCTCGACGACGAAGCGCCCGTCTTCGAGGTGGTGCTCCGGCGGGCGGCGACGCTGTGCGGCTCCCCCATGGCCAGCCTGAATATCATCGCCGATGACCGCAAGACCGCGCGTGTTGAGGCGCATTGGGGCGAAGAGCTGCGTCTGATCGAGGTTGGCAAGACGGTCTGGTCGCTCGATGTTGAAAGCGGCCCCGAATTTCCGACCGAGACGGCGATGCGCGAGGCCGTCGTCATGCAATGCCCGGACCTCAAGGACACTGCGCGCTACCGGGCGGGAGATGACGGTCGGCGCGCCATGGTGGATGTCGAGGGTATCCGCACCTTTCTGGCGGTGCCGCTGCTGCGCAACGGGCAGGCCATTGGCAATATCGCGCTCTATCGGCGCGATGTGCAGCCCTTCACCGACGATCAGATCTCGCTCGTTGAGACCTTTGCGGCGCAGGCGGTCATCGCCATCGAGAACGTGCGGCAGTTTCGCGAGGTGCAGGAGCGGTTGGAGCGGGAAAAGGCGTCCGGCGAGGTGCTCGAAATCATCAGCACGTCGCGCGAGGACGACTTGCCGGTGTTTGGCAAGATCACGCAAGCCGTATCGCGGCTCTGCAATGCGCCGCTGGCCTATATCTGTGTGCTGAACGAGGCGCGGACTCATGTCAGTATTCCCGCGCAGACCGGCGCCACACCCCAGTTCGCGGAGCGGCTGAACCGGTTCCGGGAGCCGGTGGAGAACGATTGGCTCATGGCGGTCAAGGCGGTGCTGGATCGTGAGGTCATCCGGATCGACGATCTGGCCGACGACCCGCTCTATCGCGCGGGCAACGAATACCGTGTGAACATGGTGGACGAGGAAGGCATGCGCAGCGTGCTGGTCGTGCCTCTGGTCAGCCACGCCGAAGGTGTGGGGTGCATTTTTCTCTACCGCCGCGAAGTCGCGCCTTTTTCTGACGCCGAAGTGGAGCTCGTGCGCAGCTTTGCGGCGCAGGCGGTGATCGCCATCGAAAATGTGCGGCAGTTCCGTGAAGTGCAGGAGCGGCTGGAGCGCGAAGAAGCCTCGGCGGAAATTCTTGGTGTCATCAGTCAAAGCCGGGACGACGAAGGACCGGTCTTTCAAGCGATTGTCGACAACGCGGCGCGCTTGTTGGACGCCCGGGATGCGGGCCTTACGCTGGCCAATGAGGCTGGCACGCACTGCCGGCTGGTCGCGACAATCGGCCTGAACGATGATACCTATGAAATTGGGTCTGAGTTCGATTTGTCCACCCCGTTGCAAACGGCAACCGCGATCCGTGAAGGGCGTGTCATCAATATTGCCGACATCTCCGATGACCCCTTGTACTATGAGGCGCGCCTGCCGGATCGAGTCAGGATCGTCGAGATAGATGGCATACGAAGCCGGCTCAGCGTTCCGTTGCTCAGTGGCGACACTGTTCTTGGGTGTATCAACCTCGCCCGCGCGGAGGTCCGGCCCTTTACTGACAGCGAAGTTGCCCTGATTCAGACCTTCGCCGCGCAGGCGGTGATTGCCATCGAGAACGTGCGGCAGTTCCGTGAGGTGCAGACCCGTCTCCAGCGCGAGCGCGCCTCCGCAGAAATTCTGGGGGTGATCTCGACAAACCGGGACGACGAGGCCCCGGTCTTCGAGTCTATCCTGTCCAATGCAGCCCGGCTCTGCCGCGCGCCAATGGCGTGGCTGTTACTGCTCGATGAGAGCCAGACCGGACTGTACCTCGCGGCCTATCACGGATCGCCCCGGCGCGCGCTGGACATAGGTCAAATATGGCGCCTCGATGAAATCGATGAGCAGTCCGGGCTGGCATTGGCGATTGCCCATGCCAAGACATGCCAGGACAAGGACCTGAGTCTGTCTCCGGGCTATTTGGCAGGTCAGGCAGGAATGCGCCAACTGGTCGATGAAGAAGGTATGCGGACGCGGGTCTCCGTTCCTCTGCATCTTGACGACAGATGTATCGGGGCGATCGTCCTGAACCGGCGTGAGGTGACACCGTTCGGCGAGGACGAAATCCGGCTGGTCGATACATTTGCCCGGCAGGCAGTGATTGCCATCGAGAACGTGCGGCAGTTCAAAGCGTTGGAAACACTCAACGCTGAACTGGGCGACCGGGTCGAGGAACAGGTCGGCGAGATCGAGCGGATGGGCAAGCTCAAACGGTTCCTGCCTGCCGCTGTCGCCGATACTGTTGTTTCGTCGGGCTCCGAGGACATGCTCAAGAGCCACCGGGCGCTTCTGGGCGTGCTGTTCTGCGACATCCGGGGGTTCACCGCCTTTTGTGAGACCGCCGAGCCCGAGGAAACCATCGAAGTGCTGCAAACCTATCATGAGGAGATGGGTAAGCTCATCAACGCGCATGGCGCCGGGGTCGATCACCGGATGGGTGACGGGATCATGGTGCTGTTCAACGACCCCGTGCCCTGTGACGACCCGGCAGGCGATGCAGTGCGGCTGGCGCTGGCGATGCAGGCGCGGATGGAAGAGCTTTGCAAGGGCTGGAAGCGGCTCGGGCATCGGCTCGGCTTCGGTGTCGGCGTGTCGCTCGGCTATGCCACCGTGGGCATGGTCGGCTATGAGGGGCGCTCGGACTACACCGCGTCGGGCACTGCGGTGAACCTCGCCGCGCGGCTGTGCGATCAGGCCGAGGATCGCGAAATCCTGCTCTCGGCCCGCGCGGCCATCGCCGTCGAGGACGACCACCCCGTCGAGGCCGCGGGCGAGCTTAGCCTGAAGGGGATCCGGGAGCCCGTGGAGGTGTTCCGGCTGACACCCATCACATAACGGGCTTGTCAGAGCCGGGCAGGGCCGCTATACGCGCGAGCGTCGATAAGGTGGCCAACCACCGCAGGGCATTGAGTGAGCAGGGTCGGATCACACCGGCCCTCTTTGTTTTGCGAGACCATCTGACCAACGCAAACCCCAGACCGGCGGAGACAACCGCGCGGCCAGTCAAAACGTGAAAAGGAAACGTAGAGCCACATGGCAAATAACATGATGGAGGAATTCGAAGCCCTCTTGCAAGAAAGCTTCGAAATGGACACGCCGGACGAAGGTTCGGTTGTCAAAGGCAAAGTCCTCGCGATTGAAGCAGGTCAAGCCATCATCGACGTCGGCTACAAGATGGAAGGCCGTGTCGATCTCAAAGAATTCGCAAATCCCGGTGAAGCCCCTGACATCGCCGTCGGCGATGAAGTGGAAGTCTACCTGCGCGCCGCTGAAAACGCGCGCGGTGAAGCCGTCATCTCCCGTGAGATGGCGCGCCGCGAGGAAGCCTGGGACCGTTTGGAAAAAGCCTATGCGGACGATGCGCGCGTTGAAGGCGCGATCTTCGGCCGTGTCAAAGGCGGCTTCACCGTCGATCTCGGCGGCGCCGTGGCCTTCCTGCCCGGCTCGCAAGTGGACGTGCGCCCCGTGCGCGACGCCGGCCCGCTCATGGGTCTCAAGCAGCCCTTCCAGATCCTCAAGATGGACCGCCGCCGGGGCAACATCGTGGTCTCGCGCCGTGCGATCCTCGAAGAGAGCCGCGCCGAGCAACGTGCAGAGGTTATCGGCAACCTCACCGAAGGTCAGAACGTCGACGGCGTGGTCAAGAACATCACCGAATATGGTGCGTTTGTTGATTTGGGCGGTGTTGACGGTCTGCTGCACGTCACCGACATGGCATGGCGCCGGGTCAACCACCCCTCCGAGATCCTCGCCATCGGCGAGACCATCAAGGTGCAGGTCATCAAGATCAACAAAGAGACACACCGCATCTCGCTCGGCATGAAGCAGTTGCAGGAAGATCCGTGGGATCTGGTGGGCGCGAAATACCCGCTCTCCTCCGTGCACACGGGCCGCGTGACCAACATCACCGATTACGGCGCCTTCGTGGAGCTGGAGCCGGGTGTCGAAGGTCTCGTGCACGTCTCCGAGATGTCCTGGACCAAGAAAAACGTCCACCCGGGCAAGATCGTCTCTACCTCTCAGGAAGTGGAAGTCATGGTTCTGGAGATCGACAGCGCGAAACGCCGCGTGTCGCTCGGTCTCAAGCAAACTATGCGCAACCCGTGGGAAGTGTTCGCCGAGACCCATCCCGAAGGGACCGAGGTCGAGGGCGAGGTCAAGAACATCACCGAATTCGGTCTGTTCGTCGGCCTGCCGGGCGACATCGACGGCATGGTGCACCTCAGCGACCTCAGCTGGGACGAGCGCGGCGAAGACGCGATCCAGAACTATCGCAAGGGCGATGTGGTGCAAGCCGTCGTGTCCGAAGTCGATGTCGACAAAGAGCGCATCTCCCTGTCCATCAAGGCGCTTGGCGGCGACAAGTTCGCCGAAGCCGTGGGCGGCGTGAAGCGTGGCTCGATCATCACCGTCACCGTGACCGCGATCGAAGATGGCGGCGTCGAGGTGGAATACGAAGGCATGAAATCCTTCATCCGCCGCTCCGACCTCTCCCGCGACCGGGCCGAACAGCGCCCCGAGCGCTTCTCGGTTGGCGACAAGGTCGACGTGCGCGTCACCAACGTCGATGCCAAGTCCCGCCGGTTGGGCGTGTCGATCAAGGCGCGCGAGATCGCCGAAGAGAAAGAGGCCGTGGAACAGTACGGCTCCTCGGACTCCGGTGCATCGCTCGGCGACATTCTTGGCGCGGCGCTGAAATCTGGCGACGACTAAGCCAGCGGCCAGAAAACATGCTCAGGGCTCCGCGTATTGCGCGGGGCCCTTTTCTTTTGTCGGCCAGGGCGGCAAAGCACACGGCCTGCCTCAGGCACTCCGTCGCGCAGCGCGCGGGAAGTGACTGTGAATGCATCATTTTAGCGGCAGCAGCGCGAATCGCATAGGCCGTGATGCATCCGCACGCGGCGCAGGAGCCGAGATGCAGCCCGGACCGGGGCACTTTTTTCGCCAATCTCACTTGCAGGTGGCAGAAAAGAGCCTTTCGAGGCCGATGCGGCGCTTCCTGTCGGACCGGTTTCTTCCTATAGTTAGTGACACGAAGTAAGCCGCAAAGCTGCGGCTTGGGAGAAAGATGATGATCCGCTCAGAGCTTATTCAACGCATCGCCGACGAAAACCCGCATCTGTACCAGAGGGATGTGGAGCGCATCGTCAACACGATCTTTGAGGAGGTCACCAACGCGATGTCGCGCGGGGACCGTGTCGAACTGCGCGGCTTTGGCGCCTTTTCGGTCAAGAAACGCGACGCGCGCGTGGGGCGCAATCCGCGCACCGGGGAAAGTGTCTCGGTCGAGGAGAAATATGTACCCTTCTTCAAGACCGGTAAGCTCTTGCGGGACCGTCTGAACGGGAAATCCTAATGCGCTATATTCGTTACGCCTGCATCGCGATCTTCGGGGTCGCACTCGTCGCCATCGCACTCGCGAACCGCCAAATCGTGACTGTGCAGGTCCTGCCCGACGAAGTGGCGGGGCTGTTCGCCGCCAACCCGAGCCTCTCTCTGCCGATGTTCATCGTCATCTATGGCGGGGTGATCGCGGGTCTGCTCGTAGGGTTCATCTGGGAATGGATGCGTGAGCACAGTCTGCGCGCGGAAGGGGCGCGCAGTGCCCGGGAGATGCGTCGTCTGGAGCGTGAAGTGAAGCGCCTCAAGGGCGAAAAGCACGCCGGCAAGGACGAAGTGCTCGCCATCCTCGACGAAGCCAGCTGATCCAGCCTCCATGCCTGTCTCCGTGAAAATCTGCGGGCTGCGCAGCCCGGAGGACATCGCGGCTGCTGCCGAGGCAGGAGCGCGCTATATCGGTCTGGTCTTTTTCGACAAGTCGCCCCGAGCGGTCAGTCTTGAACAGGCCCGCGACCTCGCCCTTGCCGCGCCACCCGGCGTCGCGAAAGTCGCTCTGGTGGTGAATGCGGAGGATGCCTTTCTCGATGCGTTGACCGCGCAGGTGCCGCTCGATCTGTTGCAATTGCATGGCCATGAAAGCCCGGAGCGCGTCACGGAGATCAAGACACGCTACGGGTTGCCCGTGATGAAGGCCGTGGGCGTGGCAGATGCCGAGGACCTGCCCGCGCTGGAGGCCTATGAAGTTGTGGCCGACCAAATTCTCGTCGACGCCAAACCCCCGCGCACCGCGGATCTGCCTGGCGGCAACGGGCTGGCCTTCGACTGGCGGTTGATTGCGGGCCGGGCATGGGCGAAGCCGTGGATGCTGGCGGGTGGGTTGACCCCTGAGAATGTGACCGAGGCCGTTGCCTCGACAGGGGCGGTGCAGGTGGATGTGTCCTCGGGTGTCGAGAGCGCGCCGGGTGTGAAGGATGCGGGCCGGATCGCAGCTTTCGTCGCGGCGGCGCAGGGCTGAGATCAACAGAGTTTTAATCGTTTTAAGCCAGTCTATGGCCATGACCTACCCGTACCGCTTACCCGACTATCTCACGCCGCCCGAGTGGCTCGACCATGTCTTCAGCGCACAAGCCGCGATGCGCGGCGGAGTGGTGCGGCGCAAGGTGCGAGATGTGGAACGCTTCGTGGGCCGCGAAGTGTTTCGCGATGAATTGCGCAAACGTGGCTATCGCGCGGTCGAGAACGGCGACGATTTCGTGATCTTCTGCAATCGCAAACCCCTGCGCATCTTCGAGTAGCGATTTTTCAAAAAATCGCAGGCCTGCAATCCTTGAAAAGGATTGCTTTACCCTTCCCGAGCGGAGCGCTACATCAGCGGTCAGCCAGAAGGAGTGCGCGCCATGGACGATCTTTTCAACAGCTTCATGAACGGTCCCGACGAAAACGGCCGGTTTGGGCAGTTCGGCGGACGCTTCGTCTCCGAAACCCTCATGCCGCTCATTCTGGAGCTCGAAGAGCAATACGAGCACGCCAAGACCGACCAGTCCTTCTGGGACGAGATGGATTTCCTCTGGAAGCATTATGTGGGCCGCCCGTCGCCGCTCTATCACGCCGAGCGCCTGACCGTGCATTTGGGCGGGGCGAAAATCTACATGAAGCGCGACGAGCTAAACCACACCGGCGCGCATAAGATCAACAATGTGCTCGGCCAGATCATCCTTGCGCGCCGCATGGGCAAGACCCGGATTATTGCCGAAACCGGCGCGGGCCAGCACGGCGTGGCAACTGCCACCGTCTGCGCCAAGTTCGGGCTGACATGCGTGGTCTATATGGGCGCGCATGACGTGGAGCGTCAGGCGCCCAACGTTTTCCGCATGAAGCTGCTCGGCGCCGAGGTTGTACCCGTGACCTCCGGGCGCGGCACGCTAAAGGACGCGATGAACGACGCGCTGCGGGATTGGGTCACCAATGTACGCGACACCTTCTACTGCATCGGCACAGTGGCTGGCCCGCATCCCTATCCCGCGATGGTCCGCGATTTCCAGTCGATCATCGGTACGGAAACCAAGGCGCAGATGCAGGAAGCCGAGGGCCGTCTGCCCGACACGATCATCGCGGCGATCGGTGGCGGGTCGAATGCGATGGGCCTGTTCTATCCCTTCCTCGACGACAAGACCGTAAACATCATCGGTGTCGAGGCGGGCGGCAAGGGCGTAAACGACAAGATGGAGCATTGCGCCTCACTCACTGGCGGGCGTCCAGGCGTGCTGCACGGGAACCGGACCTACCTGTTGCAAGATGACGACGGGCAGATCCTCGAGGGCTACTCGATCTCGGCGGGGCTCGACTACCCGGGGATCGGCCCGGAGCATTCCTGGCTGCACGATATCGGGCGGGCGCAATATGTCTCGATCACCGATGCCGAGGCGCTCGAAGCGTTCCAGCTCTGCTGCGCGCAGGAGGGAATCATCCCGGCGCTTGAGCCCTCGCATGCGCTCGCGCATGTGATGAAGATTGCGCCCGATCTGCCGAAAGATCACTTGTTGGTCATGAATATGTGCGGGCGCGGCGACAAGGATATTTTCACCGTCGCCCGTGCGCTTGGGATGGATATGGGCGAGGGCGACTGACTTCGGCTCGCCAGCCCGGACAGGCCGCATCTGCTCCGATCTTTCAAATCTGCGCAAACGCCCCTGCAACATTTACCTCGTCGTAAGTGTTTGGGGATAGATCTGCGATCATGTTGAGACATGCCGCTCTGTTCCTTGTCCTGTTTGCGCCCTTTGGCCTTGCCGCCATGGCGGCACCGCTGACGCTTGCGCAGGGTGCTTCCGTAGTGGATTCGCGCGGCGTCTATCTTGTCGTGTCCCGCGCTCCTGACGCCTCGGCGCAGGCTCTGGAGAACATGGGCGTGAAGTCGCTGGGGCCTGTTTCCGCGCCTTTTGCCCATTTTGCCCAGGCCTCTCCGGAGCAGCATCGCGCCGCGCGGGATGCCGGCTATCTTCTCATTCCCGCCAATCACCTTGCCGCGATCTGCGGCATACAGTCCAAGGAACGTGTTCGTTGACCGCATCTTCACATAATCCGACAGATCTGGCATCGCTCCTGTCCAGACTGAAGACGTCCGGCCCGGTCTATATGATGTGTGTGTTGTCCTGGGGTCTGATTCTCTTGGTTCTGGGAGCACAGCTTGTTGCCGGAAACCCCATCGCGCTGGCGCTTGCGCTGGCAGTGGGGTTCGCAGGTCTTGGGACCTTGGGCATGATGATGCTGCGCGGCAGTGTCTGGCAACCGGTTCCGGTGGCGATCGCGCTGATGGGGCAGGCGGTCGCCTTGACCGCGGGCTTCGCCGGACATCCTTGGCAAATCGACAGCCATATGGTCTTTTTCGCCTTGCTGGGCACCCTTGTTGCGATGAACAGTGTGCGGGCAATCTTGGCTGCGGTGGTGTTCGTCGCGCTTCACCATGGGAGTCTGAGCCTGTTCATGCCCGCTTTGATCTATCCGTCAATGGATCTTGCGGAAAATCTGATGCGCACGGCGTTCCACGCTCTAATTGTAGTTGTTCAGGCGGTTGTTGTTGTCACATCCGTCATGGCGCGTCAGGCCATGGATCGGCGCAAGGAGAAGGATGCCAAGGCGCTGGCAGCCAGCGTGTCCGAAGCTGAGCAGGCCACCGAAGCTGCCTTGGCGGCGCAGCGCGACGCTCAGGTCGCGGCGCAGACCGCCGAAGCGGAAAAGAACAAAGCGCGCGAAGCGTTAGAGGCTGCGCAGGACGCGCAGGTGGCGGCGCAAGACGCGGAGGAAAAGCGCCGCGCGCAGGAGCGTGAGGCCATGGAACAGCATGAGAAAGAGGCACATGCGCAAAGGCAAGTGGTGGATTTGCTGCGCGAAGCCCTCTTGCTGCTTCAGGAGGGCGATCTGACCTATCGCATTCAGACCCCGTTGGCCGCGGAATATGAAGATTTGCGCCATGCCTACAATACCGCACTGGACGCGTTGCAGGATGTGATCGGCGCGGTGGTCGAACGCGCGTCCGATATCGACATGCAGGCGGCCGGTATCTCATCTGCGGCGGAGAACCTTGCTTCGCGCACGGAACGTCAGGCCCAGACGCTGGCCGATACGGCTAGCGCCGTGAAGGAACTCACTGCGATGGTGTCACGGGCGTCCGAGACCGTGGACCAATCCGCAAGAAGCGCCCGTGACGCCAGCGAAAGCGCCCGGTCGAGTGAAGGCGTGGTTCATGAGGCGAGTTCTTCCATGCAGGAGATCAAGGATGGGTCGAACGAGATCGCCAAGATCGTGACGGTCATCGATGACATTGCCTTCCAGACCAATCTTCTGGCCTTGAACGCGGGTGTGGAAGCGGCCCGGGCAGGTGAGGCAGGACGAGGCTTCTCGGTCGTGGCCTCCGAGGTGCGCGCTCTCGCGCAACGTTCGGCGGAAAGTGCGCAGGATATCCGCACACTGATCGAGAAATCATCCGAACAGGTGTCGACGGGGGCCAATCACATGGACAGTACCGTGCAGGCTCTGGAGGTCGTTCTGCAGGCCGTCAGCAGCATTTCAAACCAGATGACCGAAATCGCTGAGGGCACACATGAACAATCGCGCGAGATATCCTCGATCAACGGCTCCATTGCCGAACTCGAAACCGTCACGCAGCAAAATGCTGGCATGTTCGAAGAGACGACTGCTGCCTCAAGCGAGTTGTCCACCGTCGCCAATGACATGCTGCGCCTGACCACACGGTTCAAAACCCGGGATGAGGAACCAAGCGCCATATCGGCATAGGCCGACAAACGGCCGGCAGACCCGCTGGACAGACCTCTGCCTGCCTGCGGGGCGCAGTCTATCGCAAGGAGCGCCGGCTACCGTAGACTTCCAAAATGTCGAGCGGAACGACTTCGAGCGCCCGTTTGTGGGTAGCGGCAAGGTTGACCTGAGGAGCGCAGCCCTCTTCATGGGCTTGCAGAAAACGTGCCGCGCACAGGCACCAGCTATCGCCGGGTTTCAGACCCGGAAAGCGGAATTCGGGGTGCGGTGTGCTGAGGTCGTTTCCCACATATTTCGAAAAGGCGAGAAACTCAGCGGTCATCACGGCGCAGACCGTGTGGCTGCCCTGATCGGCGGCGCAGGTGTTGCAATGGCCATCGCGGAAAAACCCGGTCACAGGGTCTAGCCCGCACATCTCCAGCGGCCCGTTCAGCACGTTTACGCTCTCATCTGGCTCCATGTCAGTCCTCCAAACTGGTCGCGATACGGCGAAACATCTCCACGTTTTGCGCATGAACGCCGGGCTCACGGAATTTGCGGTCCGCTGCGGTGACGACGATCACAACGTCGCGTGTCTGATCAATGTAGAGGAACTGTCCGTAAATACCACGGCCCATGAATTCACCCGGGTGGCCGCCCACAGGCATCCACCATTGATAGCCATAGCCCATCTTGCCAGGGACGGTTTTGGCTGTGGCGGTGGTGCTTTCGGTGATCCAGTCCGCCGGCACGATCTGCTGCCCCTGCCACAGCCCACCCTGTTCGATCATCTGCCCGAACCGCGCATAATCGCGCGTGCGCAGGTTCAGCCCTCCAAGTGCAAAGGCCACCCCCTCGCCATCGGTGAGATAATAGGCATCCGCCTCCTGCCCGAGCGGGGCGATGATCTTCTCGCTCAGCAACGCCGCCAAATCACGCCCGGTGGCCGCGCGCAGCACCATAGCCAGCACATGGGTGTCGATGGAGACATATTTCCAGCTCGTGCCCGGCGGCTGAAAGGTTTCTTTCAGACTAGCTGCGAACCCGTCCATCGAGCCGCCAAGCGCGATGATCCGCCCCATCCGGTTGATGTCCGAATTGTAGTCGAGATAGTCCTCGTCGAAGGCCACCCCGGAGGACATTTGCAGCACGTTGCGGATGCTCGCCCCATCATAGGCCCCGCCTGCGAGCGCCGGGACATAGCGGGTGACCGGATCGTCGAGCGAGGCGATGGCGCCTTCCGCGACCGCGATGCCGAAGAGCGCTGACAGGTAGGATTTCGCGATCGACCACGAGATCCGCCGGTCCTCCGCGCCGGTTCCGTGGAAATAGTCCTCATGGACGATCTTCCCCTCATGCAGCACCAGCAGCGAGGTGATCCAGCGCTCTTCGATCCATCCCTCGGCCCCCGCGGGCAGCACCAGCGGCGGGCCGGCTGGCAACTCTGAGACAGGCCCATCGCCGCGCGGCACCGGCTGCCAGAGGAAGGCTGCGTCCATATTGCTGAAATTCTCGACGATGCGCGCCTCGTCGAACAGGGTGTTGACGGTCATCAACCGGCTGATCTCGTCGCGTTTCCAAACCCCGATCACCACGGCGGCCAGCACCAAAGCCAGCGCCGCGCGACCAACCCATTTCAAAGCACGTCGCATGGCCGAGCCCCTCCAACAACGCCGCGAGAGCGCGTCGCGTTCATTCGCATTCACGCAACCCCCTCTAACTTATTGATTTCGCGTGTCGACGAGCTGAAAAGTGCATGCCTCTTTTCAACGACACGCTCTAAACAAGCATCCTGGCCCGTGCGGCGCAAGCGCTCCGGGCGCGTGACCGGGCGTCAATCCGGGCCGGACCAGCGTACCCAGCGGCCATGAAAATCGGCGCGCCCCAGATGGAGCACCGTGCTGCCGGGCCAGAGCTGCAGGGTGATTGCCGCGCCGCCATGCCCGTGCCGGTCCCCATCGGTCTCGAGTTGCAGCCATGCCAGCGGGCGCGTTTCGGTGGCCTCAGCGCCCGCAGCCTGCATCAGGGCCTGCCCCCGGTCCTGTGCCGCTTTGGGGAAATACTGCCAGGCGACGGTGTTCTGCACGAGATGCATATGCCCCTCCGGCGCGTCCGCGAGACGCTGTGCCAGCCAATCGATCGCATCGCCGCGATCCACCGGGGCAGGCACCGCGCCTGCGGCCTTTCGCGTGTTCTCAAGTCTTTGCGGCTGGTCGGGCCAGAGATAGGCGGTCAGGCGCAGCAGGTCGTCCGGATCCGTGGGATCAAGCGGACCCAGATCGACACCGCGCCGCGCGGCGATGATGGGCCGGGGGCCGGTGGGCGCCGGGCCTGTCCAGTCCGGCGTGAGAGTGAGCGCAGCCTCCGCCGGACCAACGCGCCAGCCCGGTCCTTGCAGCGCGAACCTGTCCCACATCATGTTGAGCCCGCCCGAGGCGCCAAGCTCCGACAGATGCACCGGCAGCGGGAAGCGCGCAGCGGCAACCATCGCGCCGGGGATCAGCGCAGCCGAGCGGCGCAGTTCGTTGGTTTGCGGCGGGCTGTTAATCCAGTCTGTCAGGAAGGCGTCTTCGTCGGCGAGCGCGGCGAAGATCCCCTCCGCAAAGGCGCTGTCCGTCGGTGTATGCGGCGGGTAGAGCCCGGCCAGCCCGGCCCGGTTCTGCAAGCGCAGCGCGTGCAGCCCGCCGCAGATACGCAGCGGCAGCGAATGACCTGCAGGCCCCAGATCGCCTTCATACGTCTTGCATTTGCGCGCAAGGGCGGTGCCTGTGGGCCAGTGCTCTGCGATCAGGTCCAGCAGGCGGCCCATGAAGGGTGAGCCGAGGGTGCGGCAGGCTTTGGCCTGATCGCGGAAGGCGTCCGCGAGGTCCATCAGCGGAACCTGTCGATGAGTTTTTGCATCGTGGACCGGGTGTCGGCTTCGGCCTCTGTATTGACGTCCGCTTTGGGGGCAGGTGCGGGCTCGGGGGCATTTGTGGCCGGGTCCGACGTGCGTTCCTGCGCTTTCTTGCCGGTCCCGGATCGAGGCGGCGCCACCCGCAGCGCGACCGCGTTGAGAAACTTGCCGCTGTCACCTGCCGCGAGATGTGGCGCGCCGTCGGACACGCCCCGGACCACATCGTCGACCCATCCCTCATCGGCTTTCGGAAAGTCGCGGAGTACATAGCCCGGCACGGCGTCCTTGTGCCCCGGATGCCCGACCCCGAGGCGCACACGGGCATAGCCGTTGCCGATATGTCCATGCACAGAGCGCAGCCCGTTATGACCCGCGTGTCCGCCGCCTTCCTTATAGCGGACCTTGGCAGGGGCGAGATCGATTTCGTCGTGAAAGACGATCACGTCCTCGGGCGTCAGCTTGTAAAAGCGCATCGCCTCGCCCACGGATTGCCCGGAGCGGTTCATGAAGGTCTCGGGCTTCAGCAGAACAACTTTTTCGGACCCGAGCCGGCCTTCCGCGACCAGCCCCTGAAACTTGGATTTCCATGCCGAAAACCCGTGATCCTCGGCGATCCGGTCTACGGCCATGAACCCGATATTGTGCCGGTTTTGGGCGTATTTCTGCCCGGGGTTCCCAAGGCCGACGATAAGTAACATGTGCTGACCTATTCACGTATTTTGTCCGAGCATAGCGATCTGGCAGAAAGAGGGGAAGGTGCTAAGGCACCGGCAAATCATCGGTTTGCGGGCCCTATGCCCAAAGAAAAAGGGCCCCGCGCTTCGGAGCCCTTCAAAGCAGTCCCAAAGGGGCCGTTGTTATTCTTCTCCGGCCTCTTCGCCACCTTCTTCATCGCCCTCGTCTTCGCTTTCGGAAGAGCGCAGCCCGGACGGGGCCGAGATGTTGGCGATCACGAAGTCGCGGTCGATGGTCGGCTTGGTGCCGGAGGGCAGGGAAATGTCGGAAATGGTCAGCGTGTCGCCGATCTCCATGGCAGAGATGTCCGCCATGATGGAGTCGGGGATTTCGCCTGCGGTCACGATCAGTTCCACTTCCGGACGCACGAGGTTCATCACGCCGCCTTTGCGCAGTCCCGGTGCGCTGTCTTCGCCAGTCACTTCGACCGGAATGAAGAGATTCACTTTAGAGGTACGCTTGAGGCGCATCAGATCGATATGCGTCGGCAGGTCTTTCACGACATGACGCTGCACGCCCCTGCAGATAACGCGCACATCTTCCTGCCCGTCGACCTTCAGGTTCCACAGCGTGGACATGAAGCGGCCTGCTTTCAGCTTTGCCAGAAGTTTGTTGAACGGTATGTTAATCGCAACCGGGTCTGCCCCGCCGCCATACACAACCCCAGGTACCATCCCGTCGCGACGGGCTTGACGAGCGGCGCCCTTGCCTGTCCCCGTCCGGACCTGGGCTTCGAGATCAGGAATCTCACCAGCCATAGTCTATCTCCAATTTGTCAGGGCGATGCGCCTCCAAGGCTGTCGCATCGCGTGAAGCCCGGCGCATAGACCAGATCGCCGGGATTGGAAAGACCAAAAATACCTGTCCGTGTCCGTGTGGGCTTGTGGCCGCGGCGGGGCCGTGCGACCGCTGGATCATGAGCTTTCGCGCAGATATCGCCGCCTCCCGCAGACCCATGGCCGCGCTGGCCGCCGTGGGCATCGGGTGGGGCAGCTTTGCGGGTATGGTGCCAGCGGTCAAGGCGCAGATCGGGGCCGGTGATGCGGCCTATGGCGGGCTGGTTCTGATCGCCTCGATCGGGGCCATCGGGTCTATGTGGGTCGTGCCGCGGCTCTATGATCTGGCCGGACGCTGGGCGATGGTCTTGGGCACGCTGATGATCGCGCTCGGATTTGCGATGGTGGGGCGTGCGGAACTGCCGGCGGTGTTTGCGCTGTGCTTGTTCATCGCAGCTGTTGGCTCGGCCTTTGCCGATGTGCTCGCCAATGCCGAGCTTGCCGAGGCTGAGGCGCGGACCGGGCGGGCGCTGATGAACCTCAATCACGGCATCTACAGCTTCGCCTTTGCCGGGGGCGCCGTGGCCGTGGCGCTAGGGCGCGATGCCGGGGCTGCGCCGTGGCAAGTGTTGGGCCTCACCGGCCTGCTGGTGGCTGCCTGTGGGTTGGCCATGGGCGCTCCGCGCAGTGCGGCTCCGCCTGCGGCCAGGGAGAACGGCGCCACCCCGGTGATGCCCGGCCTGCTCGTGGGCCTTGGCGGCATCGTTGTGCTCGCGGCGTTTCTGTCCGAAGCGGCAACCGAGGGCTGGTCCGCCCTGCATCTTGAACGCACCTTGGGCGGATCACCGGCGCTCGGGGCCCTCGGGCCGGCGGTGTTTGGCGTGACAATGGGCATCGGGCGGCTCTTTGGGCATGTGCTGGCGAACCGGATGCCCGATCTGCCGTTGATGAGCCTTGCCTGTCTGGCCGCCGCTGCGGGGCTCGGGCTGGCGGCGGGGGCGCCGAGCGTGGCGATGGCCTATCTTGGCTTTGCCGCCGCGGGGCTCGGAATATCCGTCGTGGTGCCGCTGGCGCTCGGGTTGGTCGGGCGCTCTGTGCCCGAGGCGGTGCGGCTTCGGGCCATCGCCCGGGCCTCTGCACTGGGCTATTCGGCGTTCTTTCTGGGCCCGCCGCTGATGGGTGGGCTGTCGGACCTGTTCGGCCTGCGCGCGTCCTTCGCTGCGATTGCCGCGCTCTTGGTGGTGGTGGCAGCGCTGCTGATCCCGGCGTTGGCGCGTCAGGTGGCGCTGACGGCGGGACCGAGATAGCCCCCGGCATTGCTGAGCCGATCAAAAAGCGCGAACTCTGCGGCGCGTGCGTGTCTGAGCGCGGCGTCCATCTCCGGCGAGAGCGGTGCGGGGATGTCCGGCGAGACATTCTTCGGTTTGAAACGGATCTGCTCGCCAAGGCGCTCTGACAAAAACCCGCGAAATCCGCGTTGGTTCTCATAGGCAAACAGGTGATCGACGATCAGCTGCCCTTTGCCATTGGTCAGAAAATTGAACTGGCTGCCAATTCCGGCAAAGGGGGGCGGATCGTCGGAGATCACCGCATGGACGAACGCATCAAAGCTCAGACCGTGGGTCGAGCGGGCTTCACCCTGCCGGTCGGGCCGCGTGCGGTAGCGATACCACGAGCGGATTTGCTCGACCGGGTCCCGCATCACCGCGACTGTTTCGGGTTGCATCCCGAACGCGGCTTTTAGGAACGGCGCGACCTTGCGCCGGTAGCGTTGCGCGTTGATATGCTTGCGGCTGCGCATCAGGGCCATGTCGGCCTTGGGCCGCAGCGCCATCTCGACGGCGGTGGTGCCGGTCTTGGGCACGGCGAGAAACACGAGATTGGCGGAACCGAGAACGAGCATGGAGCCGTTCTACTTGCATTCGTGCATGAGGTGAATCCCTTTCCGCACAGCGCCGCTTGCCACAAAAAGCTGCCGACACTAGATCGCCGGTCGCCCCGCGTTGGATGCCCGGCCCGGCGCGGGCTCAGTTCGCCCAGCGGCCCTCGAAATCTTCCGGGATCAGCAGGTTATGCGGGCCGAGATCGGCGACATTGGTCTCACCGCACAGCGCCATCGTCGTATCGAGTTCCTTGTGGATGACCTCCAAGGCGGTTTCCACGCCCTTTTGTCCCATCGCACCGAGCCCGTAGACGAAGGAGCGTCCGATCATCGTGCCCTTCGCGCCCATCGCCAGCGCCTTGAGAACGTCTTGCCCGGAGCGGATGCCGCTGTCGAGATGCACTTCCACTTCGCTGCCGACCGCGTCCATGATGGGCCGGAGCATCCGGATCGAGCTAAGCGCGCCGTCAAGTTGACGCCCGCCGTGGTTCGAGACAGTGATCGCATCGGCCCCGAGCTTGGCGGCCATCTTCGCGTCTTCGGCATCGAGAATACCCTTCAGGATTACCTTGCCGCCCCACTGATCCATCAGCTTCTCGACCTTGCCCCAATCGAGCGCGGGATCGAACTGGTCCGCGGTCCAAGCGCCGAGCTGCGAGGTGTCGCTGACGCCCTGCACATGTCCGACGATATTGCCGAAGTTGCGCCGTTTGGCCGACAGCATCTCGATGCCCCAGCCCCATTTCGTCGCGAGGTTGGCGATGGTGGCGGGGGTGAGTTTCGGCGGGGCCGAGAGCCCGTTCTTGAGGTCCTTGTGCCTCTGCCCGAGGATTTGCAGATCAAGCGTGATGACGAGGGCCGAGCAGCCTGCATCCTTGGCGCGCTGAATGAGGCGCGAGGTGAAATCGGTGTCCTTCATGGTGTAAAGCTGGAACCAGAAGGGCTTGGAGGTGGCTTCGGCGACTTCCTCGATGGAGTTGATCGACATCGTGGAGAGCGTGAAGGGGACCCCGAACTTTTCGGCAGCGCGCGCGGCTTTTATCTCGCCATCGGCGTGTTGCATCCCCGTGAGGCCGACGGGGGCGAGCGCCACGGGCATGGTGACGTCCTGCCCGATCATCTGGCTCTTGGTGCTGCGCCCGGTCATGTCGACGGCGATGCGCTGGCGCAGCCGCAGCTTTTCGAAATCCGATGAGTTCTCGCGGAAGGTTTGCTCGGTCCAAGAGCCGCTTTCGCAATAGTCATAGAACATGCGCGGCACGCGCCGCTGATAGATTCGCTTGAGATCGTCGATACAGGTGATGACGGGCATGCGGGCTCCCCTTCCGGCTTTTCTCTTCGGTCTACGCGTCTGCAAAACCGGGTTCAATGCGGCATGAAGGACTTGATTGTACGATTTCGCATTATATATTGTTCGATATCGAACAATATGGAGCTGGAAATGACCCTGTCCCGACGCAAAACCCTCGCCCTTCTGGGAGGCGGCACCATTCTCGCCGCGTCCGCAGCCTTCGGCTATTCCGTCACCCGGATGCCCGAGAGCGCGCTCGCGCCTTGGACCGTCGCCGGGACCTATGATGATCCCCGGATGCGCGCGCTCAGCTGGGCGATCCTCGCGCCCAATCCGCACAATCGGCAGCCATGGATCGTCGACCTGTCTGAGCCGGATACCGCGACGCTCTATGTCGATACGGACCGGCTGCTGCCGCACACGGACCCGTTCAGCCGCCAGATTGTGATCGGACTGGGCTGTTTTCTGGAATTGATGCGCATGGCCGCGCTGGAGGACGGCCTTGCAGTGGACCTCGATCTCTTCCCCGACGGCAGCGACCCCGAGCGCCTTGACCGGCGGCCCGTGGCGGTCTGCCGCTTCACGCCCACCGATGCGCCGCGCGACCCGCTCTTTGCCCATGTGTTGAACCGGCGCTCGCTCAAGGAACCTTACGACACCGCGCGCCCCGTGGCGCAGGCCGGGCTGGATCGCATCGTGGCCGCCGCGCAAACGGTCCCTGCGGGTGGCTCGGTCGCTTATACTGATATCGCATGGTTCCGCCAGCTTACCCGCGAGGCGCTCATCATCGAGATCGAGACCCCGCACACCTATAAAGAATCGGTGGATCTCTTCCGCATCGGACGCCGCGAGGTCGAGGCCAACCCCGACGGGATCGATTTCACCGGGCCGATGTTCGAGACCATGTCCCAGCTTGGGATGTTCACGCGCGAGGCGGCGCTCGACCGGGGCGGCATGGCGTATCGCGAGGGTCTGAATGCAGTGCTGGCCAATACCGACACCGCCATGGGCCATATCTGGTTGGTGAGCGGGACCAACACCCGCGAAGACCAAATCGCGACGGGCGCGGATTGGCTCCGGATGAACCTCGCGGTGACCGCCGAGGGGCTCGGGATGCAGCCGCTCAGCCAAGCCTTGCAGGAATACCCCGAGATGGCCGGGCCACATGCCGAAGTGCACAAGCGTCTGGCACCTGAGGGCGGAGTTGTGCAAATGTTGAGCCGTATCGGGTATGGGCCGCAGGTGGCCCCGAGCCCGCGATGGCCGGTGGAGGCAAAACTGGGGAATGAGCGGGCAAGCTGATCCGGCGGGGCTTTTCGATCTCTTCAACGAGATCGGGATCATCAACCAATTGACCACGGCCCGTCTGGAAGCGGCGCTGCCCGATGGGCTGATTGCGCCGCATTTCACCGTCCTCAATCATCTTACGCGGGTGGGCGAGGGGACGACGCCGCAGCGCATGGCTGAGGCGTTTCAGGTGCCTAAGACGTCCCTGACCCACACCTTGCAAGGCCTCGAGAAACGCGGCCTGATCGAGATGCGCCGCAATCCCGAGGACGGGCGTTCCAAGACGGTGTGGCTGACCGAGGCCGGACGGACCTTGCGCGCTGAGGTCATTGGCCGGCTTGCGGCGGACGCGCAAGAGGTGTTGGCGCGGCTCGACCTCGCCCGCCTCGCGGAGATCAAGCCCGTGCTCACGGATCTCCGCCTCGTCCTCGACGCTGCCCGCGATCCGGATCGCGCCTGACGCCTGCTTCATATCCCAGCGCTGCTTTCGTTTGGTCAAAAATATCCCGAGGGGGGAAGGGGAGCAGAGCTCCCTCACGCGCCGTAGGCGCGTTCTGGGCTTCCAGCCCAGACCCGGGGATATTTTTGACCAAACGAAAGCAGGAAGGTTACGCGCGGCCCAGCCGTTTGTCCTCTTCCGTGAGCGCAGGGTCGCGGTCCTCCGGCGGGCCGTAGCCGCCGCCGCCGGGGGTCATCACCCGCACCCGGTCGCCGGCCTTCAGCGGGATATCCTGTTCCTTGCTCAGATGCTCGGGCGTGTAGGACACCCCGTCCCGGATCACTTCCACCACGTTCGGCGCGCCATCCTCGCCCCCCAGAGCGCCTTGCGGCCCGAACCGCCCGTGATCCATCACGAAAGATGCCCGCGCCGTGCCGCGCCTGAGCTCCACCTCGTAATCGAGCCCCAGCCCGCCCCGGTGCGTGCCCTTGCCGCCCGAGCCCTCGCGCAGCGCGTAGCGGTGATAGAGCACGGGGAAGTTCTGTTCCATGATCTCCACGGGGGGCGCTTTCGAGATTCCAATCGTCGAGCAGCCATTGGAAAGACCGTCATGATCGGCATTGCCGCCATAGCCGCCGCCCGAAAGCTGATACATCACGAAATCGCGCCCGGTCTCCGGATCATGGCCACCAAGCGCGAAATTACCGGACGTGCCTGCTGGCGCGGCGGTGACGCGCCCCGGCAACGGTGCGACGAGCGCAGCAAACACCGCTTCAGCAATCCGCTGGCTCACCTCTGCCGCGCAACCCGAGACCGGGCGGGGGTATTTTGCGTCGAGGAAGGTTCCCTCATAGCCCGTCACCTCCAGCGGCGCGAAGGCCCCGGCGCTGATCGGGACTTCCGGGAAGATGTGGCGCATGGCGAGGTAGACCGAGGACAGGGTCGTCGCCAGCACGGAGTTCATCGGCCCAAGGCACGGCGCGCTGGAGCCGGAGAAATCAAACCGCAGATGACCGGGGGTTTTCGTCACCGACAAACAGATCGCGAGCGGCTCATTGACCACCCCATCGCTGTCGACCCACGCGGTGCTCTCATAGGTCCCGTCCGGAATTTCTTCGATATAGGTCCGCATCTGCTCCTCGGCGCGCGTCTTCAGCGCCTCGATCGCGGCCCGCACCGTGTCATCGCCATAGCGGTCCAACAGGGCGGTCAGGCGTTCCTCCCCGACCATGAGCGCCGCCGCCTGCGCCTTCACATCGCCGATCCGCTGGTCGGCCACGCGGATATTCGAGCAGATGATCGCGTAGATCTCCGGGTCGAGCTTGCCCTGCTTGAACAGGCGCACCGGAGGGAGCCTCAACCCTTCCTGCTCCACAGCCGTGGCCGATGCCGAAAACCCGCCCGGCACCGCACCGCCCGTGTCAGGCCAGTGGCCGGTGTTCGAAAGCCAGCAGAAAATCTCGCCGTTCCGGTAGAAGGGCCGGGCGAAGCGCACATCCATCAGATGCGTGCCGCCGAGATAGGGGTCGTTGACGATATAGATGTCGTCGGGTTGCGGCGCGGGGGCAGTCCCGGCGGCGATCATCTCAATCAGGGTGCGGGTGGAGTATTGCATCGTGCCGACAAAGACCGGCAACCCGCCCGCGCCTTGGGCGATCAGCGCCCCGTTCTCGGCGCTGTAGATGCCGTCTGAGCGGTCATTGGCCTCCGCAATCACCGGCGAAAAAGCCGCGCGCGAGAAGCTGAGGTCCATCTCATCGCAGACCTGTTGCAACCCGGCCTGAATGACTGAAAGGGTGATGGGATCGAGATCAGACATGCGCGCCGCCTATGTGGATCGTCAGGTTGCCATCGACGCCGCCGGTCACCCGGTCGCCCGGCGGGATCAGGATCGTGGTGTCCAGTTGCTCGAAAATTGCCGGTCCGTCGAGGATCACCCCCTCGGGCAGCCGGTTGCGCTCGTAAACCGGGGTCGCGTGCGTCACACCGTCAAAGATCACATCGCGGTGCGCGACCGGGCGCGCAACCGCCTCGCGCCCATCGGGGTCGATGAGCCGCGACAGGTCCACCGGGTCGCAGACGCCGATTGCCGAGGTGTTGGCGGTGACGATCCGGGCGCGAATCTCCGGTAATTCGACCTTGAAGCGGTTCCAATAGACGGACTCGAACGCGGCCCGCAGCGTGTCGCGCGATGGCGCACCGTCCTCCAAAGGCACCCGCACCACATGGGACTGGCCAACAAATTGCATGTCCACCGACCGGGTGATCGTGGTCTCGTTGATCTGCACTTGTTCCTGCGCCAGCGCCTGCCGCCCGGCCTCTGCCTGACTTGCGAGCGCGCCGTGCAGCAGATCCAGATCGCCGGTTTCCAGCGGCAGGTTGAGCGTCTGCACAAAATCGTGCCGCAGATCGGCTACGACGCATCCCAGCGCATTGGTCATGCCCGGACGCGCCGGGATCAGCACACGCGGCACGCCAAGCTCGCACGCAAGCGCAGCGGCGTGCAAAGGCCCCGCACCGCCAAAGGCAAAGAGCGCGAAATCGCGCGGATCGGCCCCGAGCGAGAGCGACACCATGCGGATTGCCCCCGCCATCTTGGCATTGGCCATACGGATCACAGCCTCTGCCGCCTCGGCCGCGGTGAGCCCCAGCGGATCGCCGAGGGTCTTGGAGAAGATCGCGGCCACGTCATCGGCCGTGACCGAGTCATCAATGGAGTTGAGAATGCCCGGATTGAGCCGCCCCAAAAGCAGGTTCGCATCCGAGATCGTCGGCTGCGTGCCCCCCTTGCCATAGCAGATCGGCCCTGGCGTTGCGCCCGCGCTGTCAGGGCCAACGTCCAGCAGGCCCGCCGGTGTCACCCGCGCAATCGACCCGCCCCCGGCGCCCACGGTGCGCACATCGACCATCGGCACATGGATCGGCATGGCGTACTCGACCTCGATCTCCGACGACACAGGCGGAACGCCGCCCCGGATCAACGCCACGTCGGTCGAGGTCCCGCCCATGTCATAGGTCAGAAGGTTGGTCTCCCCGGCGCGGCGCCCGGTATAGGCGGCGGCCATCACGCCGGAGGCGGGGCCGGACATCACTGTCTTGGCGGCCTCGCGGGCCACGAGCCGCGACGAGACCATGCCACCATTGCCGTTCATCACCAGCACGTCGCCCGCATAGCCCTTGCCCTGCAACTCCTCGCGCAGCCGGGTCACGTAGCGCTCCAGAAGGGGTTGCACGGAGGCGTTTACGGCGGCGGTCACGCCGCGCTCGAACTCGCGGGTTTCCGACAGCAGATCGTGGCCCATCGTGATATAGGCATTGGGCCACGTCTCGGCAGCGATCTCGGCGGCGCGGCGTTCATGGGCGGGGTTCGCGTAGGCGTGCAGGAAGTGGATCACGAGGCTCTCACAACCCTTGTCAAAGAGCGCCTGCACGGCGGCGCGCACCGCGTCCTCCTCCAGCGCCGTCAGCACCGCGCCAGAGGCATCGATGCGCTCGGGCACTTCCAGACGCAGATCGCGGGGAATGACAGGTGTGAACACGCCGGTCATCCCGTAGGCTTGCGGACGGGTACGGCGGCCAAGTTCCAGCACGTCGCGGAAGCCTGCCGTGGTAATCAGCCCGGTGCGGGACAGCTTGCGCTCCAGAACGGCGTTGGTGGTGGTCGTGGTGCCATGCACGATGAGCGCGGCCTTGCTCAAGTCCACTTGCGCTGCGTCAGTCGCGTTCAGAACCCCAATCGCCTGATTGTCGAGCGTGGTCGGGGTCTTGGCGAGCGCCAGATCGCCGGTGGCGGGGTCCACCATGATGAGGTCCGTGAAGGTCCCGCCCACATCGACGCCGATGATCGCGCTGTCTGTCATGCCCGGCCCCTTGCTTGCTGCCACCCGAGTTAAGGGGGCATTGGGGGAGTTCGTCAACCACGATAAGGGCGCGGCTTTCCTCGGCCAAGACTCGCCCGCGATGCGTCAGATGCTTGTGCCGGGCGCGCCCGGGGCTTACATCTGCGCCATGATCCGTGCCGCCACGCTTTCCCTCGCCATCTTTGCCGGACTGGCCGCCGCCCCGGCCGGCGCGCATCCGCATATCTTCATTGAGGCGGGGCTCTTCGTTGACGTGAACGAAGCAGGCGAGGCGGTCGCGGTGGAGGTTACATGGACCTACGATGAGCTCTACTCACTGCTTATTTTCGAGGAATACGAACTGGACGACGATTACGACGGCGTCCTGAAGCCGGGTGAACTTGAGCAGCTGCACGGCTTTGACATGAACTGGGTCGAGGGGTTTGAAGGTGATCTCTACGTCACTGGCGCTGCGGGCAAAGTCGCGCTTGGCCCGCCCGAGCCGGTCAAGACATGGGTCGAGGATGGCAAGATCGTCACCGTGCACCGCCGCCCTGTGGGCGTGCCGGCGGATGGGCTGGTCTTGCAGGCTTATGATCCGGGGTTCTACTCGGCCTATGATTTGTCCCGGGGCGTCGAGGCATCCGGCTCCTGCGCGGCGTTCATCGACCCCGCCGATATCGAGGCGGCCATGGATGCGCTCGAAGAGTTGCTTTTTGCCACGCCACAAAACCAGATAGAGGCCGAGTTTCCCCGCGTGGGCGAGAGCTTTGCCGACACGGTGACGCTGACATGCGACTGATCCGGGCTCATGGCGGGTTTGCCGTGCTGGTGCTGGCGGCGGGCGCGCTGGCGCTCTGGCTCTGGGGATATGGCGGGGCTGCGCAGGTCTCGGTCTGGGCCGCCGAGCAGCAGCGCGAGGTCCAGAACGCACTGGCGCGGGCGCTGCGCGCGGTGCGCGGCGGCGAACTTTGGGCGTGGGCGAGCCTCTTGGGTCTGTGTTTTTCCTATGGCTTCTTTCATGCGGCCGGTCCGGGCCATGGAAAGCTGGTCATGGGCGGCTATGCGATGGGCACCGATATTCCGCGCGCAAGGCTGATCGGGCTTACGCTGGCCGGATCGCTCGGGCAAGCGGTCACGGCTGTCGTGCTGGTCTATGCTGGGGTTTGGGTCTTTGGATGGACCCGTCGGCAGATGACCGATCTGGCGGATGGTACCATGGAGGCGCTGAGCGCGGGCGCGATTGTTCTGGTGGGGCTGTGGCTGGTCTGGCGCGGCGCGCGGCGGCTTTGGCGCGCGCGCGGGCTGTTGCAGAGGCACGCGCATGGGCATATGCATCACAACAGCCACGGGCCGGGCGAGGTATGCGGCGCCTGCGGCCATGCCCACGGCCCAACCGCCGAACAACTGGCCTCAGTCCATGACTGGCGCGACGGTCTCGGCGTCGTGCTCGCGGTGGCGATCCGCCCCTGCACGGGCGCGCTCTTCGTGTTGCTTCTGACCTACGGCATGGGCATTCCGCTGGCTGGCATTGCGGCGGCTGTCGTCATGGGCCTCGGCACTGCGCTGCTGACGGTGGCTGTCGCCCTCGGCGCAGGCAGCCTGCGCGGCGGTCTGGCGGCCCGCCTCGACGGCTCTGCGGGCCTGCGCGCCATGGCCGGCATCGAGATTCTCGCGGGCGCACTCGTTGCCCTGATTGCCGCGCAGGTGGTTCTACGGCTCCTATGATCCGCCCCGGCCAGTCACCGAGGGGACAAAGGGACGCCCGCCGGAGCAGGGCTGGATCGTTAGGACGAAACTCGGGAACGATCGCAATTCAAGTTGCATAACGCGTTGCGCCTCGGCGGCGGATGTCGACGGGCTCGTTCAGGATCATGGCGTTGTGCGCCCTTTGATCGCAGTTCGCGCGCGGGCAAATTCGGCAACTGATACCAACCTCAGTGATCTTGGGATTTCGATGCTGAAATTCCTCTGCGTATCCGATCGATTCAACGTGTTCCATCCCGCAACCCATCGCGATGGCGAGGCGCTGGTCCTGCGTGTGTCGTGTGAAGCGGGGGCGGTTGACGGTTCGCGCGAACACGAAGAACCGGCGCCCATCTGGCATTTCGACAAATTGCGGAACAATCTTGCCGGGTGTTCGAAAGGATGTATGGACATCGAGGCGCGGGCAAGCTCCACCGTATTCGGCCAGATGAAACCCGGTGGAATTGAAGCGCTTGGTAACGTTCCCGGCCTTGTCAATGCGCAGGAAAAAGAATGGAACGCCCTTCGCGGACTCACGTTGCAGTGTGGTTGCGCGGTGGCAGGCCTGCTCGAAGCTGACACCAAACCGCAAGGACAGGTGCGCAAAGTCATATTTGCTGTCCAGAGCTTCTGCGAGAAAGGCGTCATAGGGCATCAACACCGCTGCGGCGAAGTAATTGGCCAACTCTACGCGGCATCTGTTCAAGCCTGCCGTTTCTTTGACGTTCAGGCGGGCAAGAATAGTGTCGATCAGGTCGCTGTGTTCAATCAGCGCGCTCATATGCACAAGTTGAAAGGTGCGGTTCGGGTGATCGAGCCCCTCCGACAGGCGCAGCTCTCTGCTCTCCTCGTCATATTCGCGCAACGTGCCCGGCATCTCGGCGACCGGGACCAGTTTCGTTTTCACGTTCAACGTCTTGCTGAAACGATCTTTCAACGCGGCATAGACGTCATCGCTCGGAACATGTTGGCCATTCCAGAACGCGGCTGCCGCCTCTTCCAACTCTGGGAAGTGGTTCTTGTTGTTGCGAAAGAAATCATGAACCACCGCTTCGGGTGAAGACTGCAGAATGCCGAAATTGGACTCACTGGCATTGGCGAGGCCAAGAAGTTGCTCGGTGACCGCCAGATATGAATGGTGCAACTGCAGAAAGCTCCGAGCCACGTCCGGGCAATGGGCCTGCAGCGCGCGCATTTGCATCAGATCGGGGCGGTGCGCTTCGAACAAGGGATCCTGGAAGGCCGTGCGCAACTCCGCCAGTGAGGTGGTGTCGTCGTCGTCAGCGATGTCGCGCCAGTCGACACCATAGGATTCGAACAGCCGCAGAAGGACCGGCACGGACACACTGCGCTCGTTCTTTTCGAGCATGTTGACGTAGGACGTGCTGATCCCGAGCACTTTGGCCATCTCGGCCTGCGTTTGCTTTGCGTCGTTTCTCAGCCGTCGAAGGCGGGGTCCGATGAAGGTTTTCATAGCCTTATCATACATGAAATTCACAAATTCACATAGCCTGAAACGTGTGAATATTCGCATTCACAGCACGACCCAGTTGCTTTTGCAGCATCGTGACTTTGCGCGTTAAGCGTTTACCAACCAAGGAGGTTCCACAATGCGTACTGGTCAAACACATCTTTTCATCCCCGGTCCCACCAACATCCCCGAGCCTGTTCGGCAGGCGATGAACGTGCCCATGCAGGACATGCGTGCTGCTGATTTTGGCGACCTGACGCTCGGTCTGTTCGAAGACATGAAATCCGTGCTGCGCACCGATACGGGCACCGTTATGTTCTTCCCGGGGTCCGGGACAGGTGCTTGGGAGGCGGCGATCTCCAACACGCTCAATCCCGGAGACAAGGTGCTGATGTCACGGCAGGGCCAGTTCTCGGCGCTCTGGGTCGAAATGGCCGAACGTCTCGGGCTGAACGTGCACGTTGTCGATGTCCCGTGGGGCGCTGGCACGCCTGTGAAGGAATTCGGGCGTGTGCTGGGTCAAGATCGCAACGATGAGATAAAGGCCGTCTTCGTCACACATAACGAAACGGCGACAGGTGTCGCCTCGGATGTGGCCGCTGTGCGCAGGGTGCTGGACGAGAGCTTCCACGATGCGCTGCTGTTCGTGGATGGCGTATCGTCGGTGGCCTCGCTCGACTTCCAGATGGATGCATGGGGGGTCGACCTTGTCGTGACCGGGAGCCAGAAGGGTCTGATGCTTCCGGCCGGTCTCGGTATCCTTGGTGTTAGCGAGAAAGCGTTGGAGGCGGCCAAGTCCTCTACCATGCGCCGGGCATATTTCGAATTTTCCGACATGATCAAAATGAACGCGGATGGATTTTTCCCCTACACACCGCCGACACAGTTGTTCCACGGCCTGCGCCAATCGCTCAACCGCATCAATACCGAGGGGTTGGATCAGGTGATTGCGCGCCATCGGCAGCTTGCCGAGGGGGTGCGCCGCGGGATTTCCGCATGGGGTCTGTCCTTGGTGGCCGAACATCACACCCTCTATTCCGACACAGTGTCCGCCATCCGCGTGCCCGCAGAAATCGATGCGCGCGAGGTTCTGCGCATTGCCTATGAAGACTTCAACACCTCCTTTGGGAGCGGCCTCGGACCGCTCGCCGGCAAGGTGTTCCGCATCGGCCATCTGGGCGATCTGAATGAAGGCATGTGCCTGACGGCCCTGTCGATTGCGGAAATGGCACTGTACCGGGCAGGTGTGCCGGTCTCCTTGGGTGCTGGCGTGGGCGCGGCCTCGGCTTGGTACGCGGACGGCGCGCAAACACGCCCCAGGCTGCACGTCGCGGCCGAATGACCGGCACTGCCACACCCCTCTCACTTCATGCACGGACCACATCATGTCACACACATTGCACCCTTTGCGAAAACAGCGTTTACAGCGATCCGAACTTGCCGTGCCCGCCTCCAATCCGACGATGATCGACAAGGCGGCGGACAGCGCTGCCGACTTCGTGTTCCTCGATCTGGAAGATGCGGTCGCCCCTCCGGAAAAAATTCAGGCGCGCAAAAATGCGATCCAGGCGCTGAACGACATCGACTGGGCCGCGAAGGGCAAGACGGTTTCCGTCCGGATCAACGGTCTCGACACACAATACATGTACCGCGATGTCGTCGATATCATGGAGCAGGCGGGCGACCGGGTGCACACGCTTCTTGTGCCCAAAGTCGGCGTTACGGCAGACCTTTACATGGTCGAGGCGATGGTGAACCAGGCCGAACAGGCTGGAAATCTGCAGACCCGCGTTGGCATTGAGGCTCTGATCGAAACGGCGCTTGGCATGGCCAATGTCGAAGCGATCGCGCAATTCGGGGGCCGTCTTGAAGCTCTGCATTTCGGGGTTGCGGATTATGCGGCCAGTATGCGCGCGCGGACAGTCAATATTGGCGGCCTGAACCCGGATTATCCCGGCGATCAATGGCATGCTTCGATTACGCGGATGGTCATTGCGTGCCGCGCATATGGCTTGCGCGCTGTGGACGGCCCGTTCGGCGATTTCAGCGATCCTGACGGCTACATCGCGGGCGCACGCCGGGCCGCTGCCTTGGGCTGTGAAGGCAAGTGGGCGATACATCCCAGCCAGATCGCCATGGCAAACGAGGTCTTCAGCCCACCCGAGGCGGAGGTCGAGAAAGCCGAACGGATCATTCAGGAACTCAAGACGGCCGAGGCTGCCGGCAAAGGCGCTGCAAGCCTTGATGGCAAGATGATCGATGCTGCGAGCGAGAAAATGGCGCGCAACCTGATCGACACGGCCAACGCCATAGCCGCCAAGACGGTCGCGGCGGACTAGGCTGGATTACGGGAGGAAAACGCATGGATATCCATGAATACCAATCCAAGGAACTACTTTCAGAACTCGGCGTTCCGGTGCCGCGCGGAGGGATTGCATTCACGCCGGAACAGGCCGCGTTTCGCTGCCGGGAGCTTGGCGGAGGCCGCTGTGTGGTCAAGGCGCAGGTTCACTCCGGCGGGCGGGGCGTTGCGGGCGGCGTGAAGCTCTGCAACACAGAAGAAGAGGTGCGAGACTTCGCCAAGGCTCTGCTTGGCACATCGCTCGTCACCAAACAAACAGATGCGTCCGGAAAGCGGATTGACCGGCTTTGGATCGAGGAGGCCTCCGAGATCGCCCGCGAGCTATATCTCGGCTTCGTGCTCGACCGCAAATCCGAGCGTATCATGATCGTGGCCTCCGGCCATGGCGGGATGGAGATCGAGGATCTGGCCGAGGAAGACCCGGACAGTCTCGTGCGCATGATCCTCGATCCGGCCGTCGGGCTCGCCGAATATCAAGCGCGCGAACTGGCCTTCAAGCTCGGTCTTGAAGGCGCGCAGGTCAATGAGATGGTGGCTGTGCTGCACGCTTGCTATTGCGCCTATCGCGATCTTGACGCGATGATGGTCGAGATCAATCCGCTGGTCGTGCGCAAGGACGGAACTCTGGTGGCGTTGGATGCGAAAATGTCATTTGATACCAATGCCCTGTTTCGCCGCAGTCAAGTTGCCAGCCTGCGTGATCCCGGCCAAGAAGACCCCCGCGAAAGCTTCGCAGCGGATCATGGGCTGGCCTATGTCGGCCTTGATGGCGATATCGGCTGCATCATCAACGGGGCCGGGTTAGCGATGGCCTCCATGGATATGATCCAGTTATCCGGCGGGGAACCCGCGAACTTTCTTGATATCGGTGGTGGTGCAAGCCCCGAGCGTGTGTGTCAGGCGTTTCGAACAGTGTTGTCTGACCCCAATGTCACGGTGATTCTTGTGAACATCTTTGCAGGGATCAATCGATGCGACTGGATCGCGAAGGGCGTGATACAGGCCTATAAAGACGTCGGCATCGACATCCCGGTCGTGGTCCGGTTGTCCGGCACCAATGTCGAAGCGGGGCGCAAGCTGATCGTCGACAGCGGCCTGCCCATCATCAGCGCGGATACATTGGCGGATGCTGCAGAGGCCGCTGTCGCTGCACGCCCGCATCCCATTGCAGCCGAATAAGGATATCTGACATGGCCATCATTATTGACGAGACGACACGTGTTGTTGTGCAAGGCCTTTCCGGGCGGATCGGACAGTTTCACGCACAAGAGATGATTGAATACGGCACCAAGGTGGTGGCCGGCGTGACACCCGGCAAGGGGGGAAGCACCGTGCTGAACCGCCCTGTCTTCAATACGGTACGCGAAGCGGTGGAAGAAACCGGTGCACAAGCCAGCCTGCTGTTTGTGCCGCCACCCGCCGCTGCCGATGCCATGATGGAAGCCGCCGACGCGGGCATCAAGACCGCTGTCTGCGTGACAGACGGTATCCCGGCACAAGACATGATGCGCGTGAAGCGCTTCCTCCGCCGATTTCCACGGGACCGCAAGATGCGCCTGATCGGCCCCAACTGTGCTGGCATCATCAGCCCCGGAAAGGCTTTCATGGGCATTATGCCACCGCACATATACACACCGGGCCGCGTCGGGATCGTGGGACGGTCCGGCACGCTCGGATACGAGGCGGCGTCACAGATGCAGGCTCTCGGGATCGGGGTGTCCTCATCCATTGGCATTGGCGGAGACCCGATCAATGGGTCATCTTTCCGCGACATTCTTGAACTCTTTGAAGCCGATCCACAGACCGAAGCTGTCATCATGATCGGCGAAATCGGTGGCCCACAAGAAGCGGAAGCTGCCGCATATGTGCGCGATCATATGACAAAACCAGTCGCCGCCTACATCGCGGGCTTGGCCGCGCCGAAAGGTCGGCAGATGGGACACGCGGGCGCGATTATCTCGGCCTTCGGCGAGAGCGCGCAGGAAAAGGTGGCCTTGTTGAGTTCCTGCGGGATCGAGGTTGCGCCGAACCCGTCGGCCATGGGCGAAACGGTTGCAGGACTTCTGTCGCCGGAACGCAGCGCGGCATGACCGTGGCGAGTCTCAGGGCTCATACCAGCCGATGACGGAGGCCGGGCAGCGGATTTGGCTTCCGTGCAGACAAACCTGATGCAGCCGCGCGGGCGAGGCCGGTGCGGACAGGGCCCGACCACCATTACCGCCGCGTTGGTCGCGTGGCGTGTCAGGCCTATTTGTCCGGAGTGCGCGCCAACGCGACGATCGCGCCCCTCGCCCCTCAAGGATCCAGTGCGACCCAGGATCGTCGCCGTGCACCGAAACGTCTGGACTGCGCCTCCAACGCTACAGGAACAGGCTGGCGTTGACTGGGAGTGCATGCGGCATGTTCAAGGGACGGCCAGCCGCCTGCAAGAGATGGTTCCGGTCGATGACCGCTGTCCAGAAGCAAGCGTCTTTGCCATCGCCCTCGCGGCGCGCGTCATCTACCGCTTGTGACCGCTGAGCCTTGCGACAGACCCGTTCCAGCCTGCTCTCTGCTGTGAAATTTGTGTAACTGTGCGGCACATGGCTGTGACAGGGCCGCTTAAAGGCTCGGGCAGTCTGGGCAATTGACCCGGCGCACGGCATAACCGGGGCACCGCAGTCAAAGGATCCGCCTGATGGCCATCTATGCCAGCCTCTATCACCTGACACATTACCGCTATGACAGGCCCGTCACGCTCTCGCCGCAGATCATCCGGCTACGTCCTGCGCCCCATAGCCGTACGCGCGTGATGGCCCATTCGCTGAAAGTCTCGCCGGGCGGGCATTTCGTGAACCATCAGCAGGATCCATATGGCAACTGGCTGGCGCGTTTCGTGTTTCCTGAGCCTGTGACCGAACTCAAGATAGAGGTTGATCTGACGGCTGACATGACGGTCTTCAACCCGTTCGACTTCTTTGTCGAGGAAAGTGCTGAGCATTGGCCGTTCGCCTATCCCGAAGACCTGACCGAAGATCTGGTAATCTACCGCACACCGGAGCCAGCCGGGCCAAGGCTTGCGCATTTTCTCGGTGAATTGCCACGTGAGACCGACAAGACGGTGGATTTCCTCGTGGCGCTCAACCGTCATGTCTCGGAGGTTGTCGCATACACGATCCGGATGGAGCCGGGGGTCCACACGCCCGAAGAAACACTCAGCGCAGGGTCCGGCTCGTGCCGTGATTCGAGTTGGCTTCTGGTGCAAACCTTGCGGCACTTGGGTTTCGCGGCGCGCTTCGTGTCGGGCTATCTCATCCAGCTCACCCCTGACGTGAAGGCGCTGGACGGGCCGAGCGGGACCGACCACGATTTCACCGACCTGCACGCATGGGTCGAAGTCTACATCCCCGGCGCGGGGTGGATTGGGCTTGATCCGACCTCAGGGTTGCTGACGGGCGAAAGCCACATCCCGCTCGCGGCCACCCCGCATTACCGCAACGCCGCGCCGATCGTGGGGGGGTTCACTTCGGCTGGCACGCCTGATGTGGAATTCGCGTTCGACATGAACGTTCAGCGGGTGGCCGAGCATCCGCGCATTACCAAGCCGTTTTCGGACGCGGCTTGGGAACAGCTGAACAGCGTGGGCAAAAAGGTCGATGCGGCTCTGAAACAGGGCGATGTGCGCCTGACCATGGGGGGTGAGCCGACCTTTGTCTCCATCGATGATTTTGAGAGTGAAGAGTGGAACACCGCCGCCGTAGGTCCACAAAAGCGTACCTTGGCGGACGATCTGATCCGGCGGCTCGGCGCGCGATTCGCGCCGGGAGGGCTGCTGCATTACGGTCAGGGCAAGTGGTATCCGGGCGAGACCCTGCCGCGCTGGACGTTTTCGCTGTTCTGGCGGCGGGATGGCAAGCCGATTTGGCGCAATCAGACGCTGGTTGCGCGTGAGGATCAGGACACTGGGGCAGGGGCCGAGGAGGCTGGGAAGTTCCTGTCGAGTTTCGCCGAGCGGCTCGGAATACCGGGCGATTACGCGCAGCCCGTCTACGAAGACTCCGCCGAATGGGTGCTCAAGGAAGCGCAACTGCCGGGCAATCTCAGCCCGGAGAACCCCAAGCTGAAAGATCCCGAGGAGCGCGCGCGGTTCGCGCGGGTCTTCGGGCGCGGTCTGACCGAGGCGGCGGGTTACGTGCTCCCGATCCAGCCGTGGCAGGCAAAGGCGAAATCGGGGTGGAAATCGGAGAAGTGGCAGGCGCGGCGGGGCCATCTATTCCTCGTGCCCGGCGACAGTCCGGTGGGGTTCCGGCTGCCTCTGGGCGCGCTGCCCTATGTGCCGCCCGCGCAATATCCCTATACCTACACCGCCGATCCAAGCACGATCCCGGCGGATTTGCCCGACTACCACGACCCGGCGGTGATCGCCCGGCGCAAGGCCGTTCAGGCCGAGATCGACCGGCTGGCCGCAGAGGATGCTGAGCGCGCGGCGATGACGCCGGATGTGAGCGCGGACCGTGTGCAACCCGTGTACGAAGGGCAACGCGACGAGACCGAGCGTCAGGCCGTCAACGCGCAGGGCGGGGTCGATCTCGAGACCGGCGCGGTGCGCACGGCGATTGCCATCGAGCCGCGCGACGGGCGTTTGTGCCTGTTCATGCCACCTGTCGAGCGGCTTGAGGATTACCTCGAATTGCTTGCCACGGCGGAGGATGTGGCCGAGGAATTGGGGCTGCCGATCCATGTGGAGGGCTACGCGCCGCCGTCCGATCCGCGTCTGAACGTGATCCGGGTCGCGCCCGATCCCGGGGTGATCGAGGTCAATATCCATCCCGCCCATAGCTGGGAGGATTGCGTCGCCACGACCGAAGCGATCTACGAGGAAGCGCGGCTGTGCCGGCTCGGGGCGGACAAGTTCATGATCGACGGGCGGCATACCGGCACCGGCGGGGGCAACCATGTCGTCGTTGGCGGGGCGCGGACCGAGGACAGCCCGTTCCTGCGGCGGCCCGATCTGCTGAAATCGCTCATTCTGATCTGGCAGCGGCACCCGTCACTGAGCTACCTGTTCTCGGGGCTCTTCATCGGGCCGACCAGTCAAGCACCCCGGATCGACGAGGCGCGGCATGACACGCTCTATGAGCTGGAAATCGCGCTGAGCCAGATCAACGCGCCGGGGCAGGGCGAGGTGCCGCCGCCGTGGCTGGTGGACCGTCTGCTGCGCAACATGCTGACCGATGTGACCGGGAACACGCACCGGGCGGAGATCTGCATCGACAAGCTCTATTCGCCGGATGGGCCAACGGGGCGGCTTGGGCTCGTGGAGTTCCGGGGCTTCGAGATGCCGCCGCATCCGCGCATGAACCTCGCGCAGCAATTGCGGATCCGGGCGATCATCGCGCGGTGTTGGGACAGCCCGGTGGAGGGCAAGCCGGTGCGGTGGGGCGCGGTGCTGCATGACCGCTACATGCTGCCGCATCTGCTCTGGCAGGACTTCCTCGCGTTGCTGGCGGACCTGCGTGATCACGGGTTCGATCTCGATCCGGTCTGGTACGAGGCGCAGGCCGAGTTTCGGTTCCCGTTCTGCGGCGAGGTTGCGCTGGATGATGTGCATCTGGAGCTTCGCCAGGCGCTGGAGCCATGGCATGTGCTGGGCGAGACAGGGGCGATCGGCGGAACCGTGCGCTACACTGACAGTTCGGTGGAGCGGTTGCAGGTCAAGCTCACGACGCAGTTCAAGGACCGCTACATGGTGATGTGCAACCGCTGTCCGGTGCCGCTGGCCGCGACCGGAACCAGTGGCACGCAGGTGGCCGGGGTGCGGTTCAAGGCATGGCAACCCGCGAACGCGCTGCATCCGGTTCTGCCGGTCAACGCGCCGCTCACCTTTGACATCTACGACACATGGACGGGCCGGGCGGCGGGCGGCTGCGTCTATCATGTGGCGCATCCGGGCGGGCGCAATTACGAGACCTTCCCGGTCAACGGCAACGAGGCCGAGGCGCGGCGGCTGTCGCGCTTCGAGGCCTTCGGTCACTCGGCGGGCGCCTACACGCCAAAGCCTGAGACCCCGCATCCCGAGTTTCCCATGACGCTCGATCTGCGGCGCCCGGAGGGTCTGGGGTGAGCCGCGCAGCGCCCTCCGAGCGCGCGGCCAATGCCGCTTTGCTGGACGACTACCATGTCGCCCCGGGACAGGCGGATGAGCTGTTCGACGCGGACGGGACCATGCGCCCGGTCTGGACACCGCTCATCGACCGGCTCACCCACACGCCGCCCGAGGAGACGCGCGCGCAGTTTGCCATCGCCGATCAGTATCTGCGCGATGCGGGCGTGTTTTATCGTCAATATACCGCCGAGGCACCATTGGAGCGGGACTGGCCGCTCTCGCATATTCCGCTGATCCTCCAAGACGGCGATTGGGAAGATATCTGCACCGGGCTGAGCCAACGGGCGGAGCTTCTGGAGGCCGTTGTGGCCGATCTTTACGGGCCGGGGCGGCTGGTGGCCGAGCGGCACCTGCCTGCCGAACTGGTCGCGCAGAACCCCGAATGGCACCGACCTTTGGTCGGCGTGCAGCCAGCCTCGGGACATTTCCTGCATTATGTCGCCTTTGAAGTGGGGCGCAGCCCGGACGGCTCTTGGCTGGTGCTCGGGGATCGCACGCAGGCCCCGTCGGGGGCGGGTTTCGCGCTGGAAAACCGGCGCGCCTCGGCCCGCAGTTTTCCCGATCTTTTCCCGCGCGCGAACGTCCTGCGGCTGGCGAGTTTCTTCAATGCCTTCCGCGATGCGCTCGAAGGGCAGGCCGGCAATGGCCCGGGCCGGGTCGGGATCATGACGCCTGGGCCGGGCACGGATACCTATTTTGAGCACGCTTATATCGCGCGGTATCTCGGACTGCCGCTGCTCGAAGGCGAGGACTTGCTCGTGCAGGATGGTAGCGTGCAGGTCCGCACGGTGTTCGGGCCGCAACCTCTTGACGTACTCTGGCGCAGGCTTGATGCGAGCTATGCTGATCCACTGGAATTGGATCCGGCCTCGCGTCTCGGTACGCCTGGTCTGGTCGATGCGCTGCGGCAGGGGCGGCTCCACCTGGTCAACGCGCTGGGGTCGGGGATTTTGGAAACCCGGGCGCTCATGGCGTTTTTGCCGAAGCTGTCCCAGCATTTGCTCGGGACCCCGCTAGCCCTGCCCAATGTGGCCACATGGTGGTGCGGGCAGCCCTCGGAGCGCGCCTATGTGAAGGCAAATGCGGGCCAGATGTTCCTCGGCGATGCGCTGAGCCGGGCCCTGCCGTTCGATATCGCGCTCGGCGGGGATGCGGGGCCGAGCCTGCCCGAAGAGCCCGGCGCGCGGGCGGACTGGATCGACGCGCGGGCCGGCACGCTGGTCGGTCAGGAGCAGGTGCGGCTTTCGACAACGCCGGTCTGGGAGGAGGGGCGGCTTGTGCCGCGCCCGATGACGATCCGGGTCTTTGCCGCGCGCACCGCGCAGGGCTGGACCTTCATGCCCGGCGGCTATGCGCGGATCGGGCGCTCCAAGCAGGCCAGCGCACTTGCGATGCAGCAGGGCGGGGCCGTGGCCGATGTCTGGATCACCCGCGAGACCGGGGCGCCCAAGGACACGCTGATGGGGCCGGGGACCACGCGGCGCACCGAGCAAGGTGCGCTGCCGAGCCGGGCTGCCGACAATCTCTTCTGGCTTGGCCGCTATATCGAGCGCACGGAAGGTGCGGTGCGGTTGCTGCGGTCGTTTCACTTGCGCTTGGCTGAGAGTGGAAGTGCGGAGGATCCCCGACTGGTGCGCCTCGCCGAGCAACTCGAGACGCTGCATCTCGACGCCGCGCGGCCTGCAAGCGAGCTTATCGCGCCGATGCTGCGTGCGGCCAGCCTGAGCGCGGGCAAGGTGCGCGACCGGTTCTCGGTGGATGGCTGGGCGGCGCTGGCTGACCTGACTAGCTCGCTGCGGGACATGGAAACCGCGCTGCCTGCGGGGGATGCGACCGCGCGCGCGCTGACCGTACTGCTGCGCAAAATCACCGGGTTCAACGGGCTGGTCCATGAGAACATGCACCGGACCTCGGCATGGCGCTTCCTGACCTTCGGGCGGGCTCTGGAGCGGGCCGACGGGGCGGCCGCGGCGCTGGAGGCCTTCGCGGAGCATTCGGATCTACTCGACATGGCGCTCGAATATGCCGACAGCCGGATCACCTACCAACGGCGCTACCGGATCGACCCCAAGCGCGACACCGTGGCCGATTTGCTCGCGCTGGACGGCAACAACCCGCGCGCGATCCTGTTTCAGGTCACTGCGATGGTGCGCATTGCCCGCGATCTGCCGCGCGCCGAGGTGTTCGGGCGCACCTCTGAGGTGCTCGCCGTGCTGCTGCCGCTCGAAGCGCGGCTGATGGTGGCGCATCCGCAGGAGCTTGACGCGGAAGCGCTGGCTGCGATCCGGACCGATCTTGCCGATCTCTCCGGGCGGCTGACGACGGAGTACCTGACGTGAGCCCTGAGGCCACCGAATACGACCTGCGCCTCTCGCTGAAGGCCAAATATGCTGCGCCCTCGGACAAGGTGCGGCTACTGACACATTTGCTGCCGCGCGTGCTGCCGGAGCGCCAGAGCCTGCACCGCGCGGTTCTGACGGTCACGCCAGCCCCCGATGAGCGGCGCGATTTCACCGACTTTTTCGGCAATACCGCGACCATGATCGCCTTTCATGCGCCGGTGAGTGGGGTGAAGCTTGATTTGCGCGCGCGCCTGTCCTGCCGGGCGCGGAACGGGCGGCTTGATCTGTCGCCGCCGCTGCCCGAGCTTGCGAGCGAGTTGAAGAGCCAGCGCAGCCTGCGGGCAGACGCGCCACATCATTTCGTTGCGCCCTCTGCCCGGGTACCCGCGGAGGCTGAGATTGCTGCCTTCGCCGAGGCCTTGGCCGCGCCCGATCAGACCGCACTTGGTGTAACGCAGGCGCTCTGCGCGCGGCTGCATGAGGAGATCGCGTTTCAGGCTGGGGAGACCGATGTGGACACGCCGATTGCCGAGGCCTTCGCGCGCCGCACCGGGGTGTGTCAGGACATCAGCCATATCATGATTTGCGGCCTGCGCGCCGTGGGCATTCCGGCGGGATATGTGTCGGGCTTTCTGCGCACCGAACCACCTCCCGGCCAGCCCCGGCTCGAAGGGGCCGATGCGATGCATGCCTGGGTGCGGGCCTGGTGCGGGGCGGAACATGGCTGGGTCGAGTTCGACCCTACCAACAATTGCCGCGCGGGCGACGATCATGTGGTTGTGGCCTATGGGCGCGACTATGCGGACGTGGCCCCGATCCAGGGCGTAATGGTGACGGCTGGCACGCAGTCGAGCGACCACAGCGTGGATCTTGTGCCCGTTCTGGAGCGGTAAAGTGTCAGCCACCGGGCGGTCTTCGCCGAGGCATGACCGGGCCGATGTTCGTCTTCGCAAACCTGTGGCGACGCGATAGGTTTGCCCTGCTGGCAAGGGAGATGCGCATGAAGAAAACTCTATCACGGGCCGTTGGGCCGGTTTCCGTACCCTGTTTTTTGCTCGGCCTGATGTTCTTTGCCGCCTCCCTCACGCCGTCTCTGATCCCGCGCGGACCGGAGGTGCAGGGTATTCTTGGCGGGCTGTTGACCGCTCTAGGCTATCTGATCGGACAAATCGTGGCGCTGCTCTGGCGGGCGGCCGAGATGCCGCGACTTTCTGGCCGCCCGGCATGGGCGCTGACCTGGCTGATTGCCGCCGCGCTCGTCGTGTTCTTTGCCTGGGTGCTCGCGTCGAGCCTGACCTGGCAGAATGATTTGCGCCAGAAGATGGGCATGGAGATGGCGGACGGGCTTCACCTGACCCGGATCGTGATCTTCGCGGTGCTCACCTTTGCGGCGGCGTTCCTGGTGGGTCGGTTGGTCGCGTCGTTTTTCCGCCTGATAAGGGCGTGGTTCTTTCGCATCATGCCGCCCCGGCGGGCGAATGTTCTGGGGTTGATTGTCGTGGTCCTCGTCTTGTTTGTGGTGACGCGGGACGGGCTGCTCGACTGGGTGGTGGCCTCACTCGATACCAGCTACGAGGCGGCACAGGCCCTGTTCGACAATGCGCCGCCCGCGCCGGACGATCCGTCCAAGGTGGGCAGTGCAGCTTCGTTGATTGACTGGGCCGCAATCGGCGCGCCGGGGCGCGATTTCATTACTTCGGGGCCCGACGCTGCCGCGATCGCGGCCTTCACAGGACGCCCCGCCCGCGCGCCGATCCGGGTCTATGTCGGGCGCGCCAATGGCGACACGCCCCAGGAACGGGCCGAGCTTGCATTGGCAGAACTCAAACGGCTTGGTGCGTTCGAGCGGGAGGTCCTGATCGTCGCAAGCCCGACGGGAACGGGCTGGATGGATCCCGGCGCCCATGACCCGGTCGAATACATGCACAACGGCGATATCGCGACGGTGGCCGCGCAATACTCCTATCTGCAGTCGCCGCTCGCCCTGATCCTCGAAACTCGCACGGGGCTTGAGCAGGCGATGGCTCTGCAGGATGTGGTGCATGGCTATTGGAAGACGCTGCCGAAGGACGCGCGCCCCCGGCTCTATGTGCATGGGCTGAGCCTTGGCGCGTGGTCGTCGATGCATGCGACCAATCTCTTCCGGCTGCTGGATGACCCGATTGACGGTGCCTTCTGGGCCGGTCCGCCCTTCCCGTCGGGGTTCTGGAACTACATTCAGACCCAGCGTGCGCCGGGCAGCCCGTGGGTCTTGCCGCAGATCGGCGATGGCGGGCTGGTCCGCTATGCCTCGCATGTGGCCGATGCCTCGGAGGCCGAGGCCGAGTGGGGCGACATGCGCATCGCCTTCCTGCAATATTCCAGCGACCCAGTGGTGTTTTATGATCCCTATTCGCTCTGGCGCGCCCCGCCTTGGATGAACGATCCGCCCGCCGAAGATATGTCCGAGCATTTCGTCTTCATGCCGGTCGTTACACAGTTCCAGCTCGCGCTTGACATGGCGTTATCCTTCGGCGCACCCGCAGGCTACGGTCACGCCTACTATGCGCAGGACTATATTGGGCCGTGGGTTCAGGTCACGAACCCGGCGAACTGGCGGGCGGAGGACACCGAACGTCTGAAAACCCAGTGCGATCTGGGCTTTCAGCAAGGATGCTCCAACACGTTGCGCTGACCGGTGCAAGGCCCCCTCAGAAGATGAAATCACCCGCGTCAAGCTGGGCCTTCGTCATGTCGTCGATGCGCAAGAGGCCGCCGAAGTCGAAATCGATGAACAGATTTGCGCCCACCTCATACGCATCGTCGATCACATCCTGCGCCGCCGTGTAGCCGCTCTCGCTCAGGTCCAGCTTGTCGATATTGTCGTCGAACTCGCGGATAATGTCGAAGCCACCGCCCAGATTGGCGAAGGACTTGAACACGAACTCGTCGCGCAGCCCGTCGCCGTCAAGGAAGCTGAACCCGCCGAACAGCACGTCGTTGCCGGCCCCGCCCCAGAGCCGGTCGGTGCCGTTGCCGCCGACGATCAGGTCGTTGCCGCTGCCGCCATACACCACGTCCGCCGAGCCATCCGCGCGCAGCTCGTCATCGCCGAACGAGCCGTCGATGAAGTCCTCGCCGAAGGAGCCGGTGATCACGTCATTGCCCGCGCCGCCGTAGATCTCGTCGAAGCCGAGCCCGCCCTCGATCACATCATCGCCGCCCTCGCCATCAAGGATATCTTCGCCGCCGAGCCCTTCGATGAAGTCGTTGCCGAAGCCGCCGAGGATCGTGTCGTTGCCGCCCGATCCGGTCAGCGTGTCCCAGCCGTTGCCGCCTTCGATCGTGTCGTCGCCGGCCTGCCCGATGATCACGTCATTGCCGCCGCCGCCGATGAG
This sequence comes from uncultured Aliishimia sp., assembly GCA_965656085.1. GTDB lineage: Bacteria > Pseudomonadota > Alphaproteobacteria > Rhodobacterales > Rhodobacteraceae > Aliishimia. The sequence goes on from CBFHJA010000034.1 coordinate 49,135, forward strand.
GTGGTTGTCGGCGCCGTTGCCCACGAGCCGGTCGCTGAAGGAGGTGCCGATGAGGTTCTCGATGCTGACGAAACTGTCGAC
>CBFHJA010000034.1:49225-52433 GCA_965656085.1 uncultured Aliishimia sp.
TTGTCGGCGCCGTTGCCCACGAGCCGGTCGCTGAAGGAGGTGCCGATGAGGTTCTCGATGCTGACGAAACTGTCGACACCTTGCCCGCCCTTCACATCGGCGGAGCGCTCAAGGAACACCGCAACACGGCTCCCGGCCTCGGCGTAGCTGACGGTGTCGATCCCGTCCCCTCCATCGAACAGATCGTCGCCAGAAGCCCCGATCAGCGTGTCATCGCCTTCGTTGCCATAAAGGAAATCATTGCCGCTATCCCCGTCGAGCAGATCATCGCCGGCCCCGCCTTCGAAAAAGTCGCTGCCGGCTCCGCCGCGCATCTCGTCATTGCCTGCCCCGCCATGGGCGACGTCATCTCCGGCGGCTGTGAGCAGCTTGTCATTGCCGTCGCCACCGGAGACCAGATCGTCACCGCTATAGGAGCGGATTTCATCGTCGCCGCTGAGTCCGAGGATGTATTCAGAGGCGCCAGTGCCGTTGATCTCATCGTGGTGATCTTTGCCCTCGTAATCGGTAAACGCGCGCAGGGGTTGACCGTCGAGATCGTTGATCATGGGCAGGTCGGCATTTCCGATGATCAACCGGTGCCCGTCATGCCAATCCAGCAGCGGATCGCGGCCGAGCCCGCCGAGCGTGGCAGCGTAGAGACCTGAAGAGTGCTCGGCCTTGAAATTCCCAAGCCCCGGCTTGTCGGCATTGTCCACATTCGGCAGGTTGATCGTATGAAGCCCGTCGATGAAGCGCTGCTGAGTGAGAAGCACGACGTTCTGGCCGATATTGTTGTCCCATGGGAAGGTCACCGTGTCCTCTGTGTGCGACAGACCGAGGTAGAAGTCCGGGGCCATCATCTCATAGACAAAGGGTTTGTCTTCCACGACGCTCTCGTCATGATCCGGGAACCATTCCAGAACTTCGGGATCGAGCCCGGCCGAGGCAATCGAGATCGCGTGCAACTCCACCCCGGGCCCGACATCGCGCGCGTCGGTGGCGGTGAAAAGATCGACCATAGCGCCTGCGAGGGAGTGCCCGGCAACCACCAGCTTGTCGACGCCGTTACTGCTGTCATTAGCATAGGAGATCGCGGCTTCGATCAGGGGCCGGATCATGGAGTAATACTGGAACTGCCCGTAATCGCTGAAGGCCTCGCCGTTGATGATGGCCGTGAAAGCGTCGTCGGTGCCGCGCAGGCCGAGTACCAGCGTGGTGTCGCCATCGTCATCAACCCCTTTGGTGAGAAGGGCCTGCCCGTTCCAGCCACTATACCCGCTGTCGGTGTTGCTGGTGACGCGCCCCTCATAGAGCCCACCATCATAAAAGCGCGTGAACTCCGTGGTGCCGCTAAAATGGTCGCCAAGCTCGGCGCCGGTCATGACCTGCCAATTCGGGCTGGTGCCGGTTTCAAACGCGGGCTCGGGTGAGGACGCGATCAGCGTGCGGTTTCCGAGGGAGGAGAAATAGTCCTTGTAGTCGTCATCGCGGCCGAAATCGTCCTTACCCCGGAATTGCTCGGGAATGTCCCCGTCGCCATAGACCGCATTGATGATATGCGACGCGAGCGCGATTTCGGTGCCCTTTCCGTTCAGCGTTGTGACGATGGTCGGGAAGCTCTCGGTGTAGGTGTTGTTGGTGTAGTCCTTGTCTTGCGCAATCCCCTCGATCCGGGCCGTGATCTCCAGATCGCCGGAATGGGTCTCGGGCACGTCATAGCTGATGCTTTCCTCATTCGACCATTGCTCCAGAAGCCCGAAGGAGACCTCCCGCCGCCCGATCTCGGTCCCGTTGGCATCCTCGAACACGATGTCGAACGCATCGAGCGTGGAATCATCTCCGATATTCTCGGCGGTCGCGGTGATCCGCACGGTTTCGCCCGCGAAGGGGGCTTTGTTGATCGACAGATCCGACACGATAATGTCGTGCTGCTTGGGCACGAAAGAGCCGGTGAAATCGTTGTTGGAGAAATCGCTTTCCCCGTCGACGTTCTCGATCTCCAGCCGCACGTTGTTGGTGCCGCCTTCGGTGACGCGGAAGGTGAAGTTCTCCTGCTTGGTTTGTCCGGCGAGCAGACCGGCGGTCAGGTAGGAGCTTTCGATGTATTCGTCGTTGATGAAGAGCTTTATCTCGACATTTTCCCACAGCAGGTTGCCGTCGCCCACGTTCTTCACATCTGCTTCGAGGGTCATTAGCTCACCGAGCGATGGATTGCCCTCATAGCGGACATCGACGATTTCCAGATCGCCTTGCTTGGGCGTGAAATACTCGACGCGGCTGTCATTGGAAGATAGCCGGTCATCGGAGTCGAGATCGACCAGACGGACCTCGGCTTTTGTGAGGCCGCTGGTGTTGACCTTGAAGGTGAACTTTTCAGTCCAGGTTTGCCCGGCGAGCAGACCCCCGGTCAGGATCGATTTCTCGACGTATGCATCGTTTATATACAGATGCGCTTCGAAATACCCGCCCCATTGCGTGCCCTTGTTTTCGAGCTTGGCCTCAATGGTCATGAACTCGTCATAGGTGGGATTGCCGGTGAAAACGAGATCGTTCACGGCCATGTCGGGGGCAGGGGGGAAGTCGTAATTGTCGACCCAAACCTCGAGATGGTGCAGCCTCAGTGTTTCGCCGCTGGTGTTGTCGACTTCGAGCTTCCAGTTTCCGTTGATAGGATTGTTGTTGAAACCGCTTTCCGTGGACACATCGTCGTAGCCCCAAAAGGTGATATCATAATCTTCTTGAGGGTCACTGTCGCGGTTTTCATCCTTGTCCTTGCCGATCGCATTCCAAACCTGATTATACAAGGTTTGCCGCTCCCCATCGGGAGAGCGCATATAGACGTTCACCTGGGATAAATCTACTTCACCGCCACCATCTCGATTGATGTAGAAGTTGTAGCGCACACTCCCGTCGACAATCGCCCCGGATGGGTCACCGGGAATGTTGAAGCTTTTTGTCTTGTAGCCTTGGCCAATAAGCCAATCGGTTCCGGAATAATATCTCAGGCTCATTGTAATGTCTTTCGTGTCGATGTGTCCGTGGTCGCATGTGAGCTGCGTAACTTGCCCCATGGTCAGCCGGTTGATGGCTCCGGTCAATCCGGCTTGATATCAGGTGATCGCCCCAAATTTGCCCGACCTGCAGGCAGTATCCGACTTATCCGGCGCGGGCAGACGGCGCGGGAGCGTCGAGGAACCCGAGATCCTGGCGAATCTGGCGTTTGAGG
>CBFHJA010000035.1:0-51547 GCA_965656085.1 uncultured Aliishimia sp.
CGGGCCCGCGGTGCCGTGGCGGGCGAGGCGGGCCAGCATCGTGCCGAGCAGGGTGATCAGCAGATCCAGCCTGTCCTCTGCCCCGCGTGTGGCGGCGGCATCGGCCAGCGCGCGGGCGCGGGCGCGGTCGAGCCGGGGCATGGTGCCCAGAAGGGCGACCAGTTCAGCGTAGATCTCCAGCCCGCCATTGTTCAGAAGGTTCAGCGCAGCGCCGACCGAGCCGCCCGACAGCTCCGCCAGTGCCGTTCCGGCCTGTGGGTCCGGGTCCGTTCCGGCCTGATGCAAGGCGGCGGTCAGATCGTCCGGGGAAAGCGGGGCAAGCGCCAGCGTCCGGCAGCGCGAGCGGATCGTCGGCAGAAGGCGCGCGGGTTGGTGGGCGAGCAGCAGCAGCGTCGTGGCCTCGGGCGGCTCTTCGAGCATCTTCAGCAGCGCATTGGCCGCTTGCGTATTGAGCAGATCGGCGCTGTCCACGATCACCACCCGGCGGCCCCCATCGGCGGCGGAAAGGTGAAAGAATTCAGCGAGTTTGCGGATGTTGTCGATGGTGATCTCGTCGCGCATCCGCCCGGTTTTCTCGTTCGGCGTGCGGGTCACGACGCGCAGGCCCGGCTCGGCCTCGGCAAGGATGCGCGCGCGGATCGGGTGCTCGGCTTCGATTTCAAGGCTTTCGGGCGGCGGTGGTGCGCCGAAGAGCCCGCCGTCGTCCTGTGGCGGCGTGCCCAGCAGGAAGCGCGCGATGCGGTAGGCCAGTGTCGCCTTGCCCACCCCCTGCGGGCCGGTGAGCAACCAGCCGTGATGAAGGCGTCCGGAACTATAGGCCTGCAGGAACGCCGCCTCGGCGGACGCCTGTCCGTAAAGGGTGGCGTTCTCGCGTGGATGCGGTGCGCCGGGCACCTGATCGGGGCGGGGGAGGTCGTCGCTCATGGGCAAGGGTGTAGCACGATTGAACGGGATGGGAAGCCGGGAGAGGGGGCACGCGCTGCGCGAATCACGGTGAACGACGCTGGTCTCGGCATTGGCCTGCGTCGCAACTGAACGCACGCCATCGCCGCGCTGATGACCCAGCCCCGCATGCAGCTCGCCCGACCTGCGAGGCAACGTTGCTTTCGACTGCCCCTAAGACGCCTGAAGCGGCATTGGCGCGCAGATTTCGCTCAGAAAAAGTCGCGAATGGCGTGTGTCGGCTTGCGGCCGGCAATCAAGACCCGATGTGCCGCCGATCCCGTGTGCCGGGTCCGGCGGCTGGCACTTACTCGGCCTGTCGCTTGCGCCCGTCGATCATCGCGCGCACCAGGTTCTCCCTGTGTGCGTGGCTTGCCCAAAGCACACCTGCAAGGTGCAGCAGAATGAGCAAAAGCGTCGTGTTGGCTGCCAGTTCGTGGATTTCCTCAAAGACTTCGGCCCCTTCTCCCATCTCTGCGTATTCGTCATGGTCGTCGTCCTCTGCCATCCAGGCGGGCAGGGATTGGGCCGTGACGATCCCAGCCAACGGGCCTTGCGCCTCCTCAACCGCCAAAGTGGCCATGCCCGACACTGCGGTTAAAGCCAGCGCGAAGAGCAGCGCCACCGTCATCGCGCCACCGGCCGGGCTGTGCCCCAGATGGCGTTCCGCGCGGCCCGTGGCGAGGCCGTGCAAGTATCTCAGCACGCGGGCTGGACCGCTGACGAATTCGGAAAACCGCGCGTGGCGGGGTCCGAAAAAGCCCCAGATCATACGGAGCGCCACCGTCAGCGCGATGGCATAGCCCGCGTAGCTGTGGAGCCATTGCGGCTCACCTTCGGTCAGGTAGGCCGTGGCGAAGGCCGCCACGAGTACCCAGTGGCCGATCCGGATCAGGGGGTCCCAGACCCGGACCCTTGCGGTATCGGACGTGTCAGCCATCAGTCGTCGTCCCGGTCGCGGAGATAGCCGTCATCATGGTCACGGTACGGCAGGACTGCACCGGTCGCGGGATCAAGATAGGTTTCAACTTTCATACCGTTGCCGTCGATCATCTCGACATCGTAGCGGCCGCGTTCGAGCTCGATTTCGAGGATTGAGTAGCCCTGCTCTTCGAGCATCGTGGCGATCTGTGCGACGCTCATGCGTTGCTGTTCGGACCCCTGTGTACCCTGTTGCTGGGCATTTGCCCCGAGTGCGAAAAGCCCAACGGCCGTTGCCAGCGACGCGGTGAAGAGAGCTGTACGTTTCATGACGTGTTTCCTTTTTGCCGAGGCAGCCGACATGGCCGCCGATGCCCTCTTTTGCACCGACTCGGCTGACGCTGGCCTGATGCGCAGTGTCAGCTTGCTGTCAGGTTGTTCCGTGTAGACACTCAGGCCATGACACGCGGCACCTTCATCCTGATCCTGTCTCTCCTCGCAGCGCCCGCTTCGGCGGACCGCGACGATCATGACCGCGCACGCATTGCGCTCGAGGCTGGAGAAATCCTGCCACTCTCGGATATCTTGGCGTCTGCAAGCGCGGAACGCCCGGGGCGCGTGATCGAGATCGAACTGGAACGCGATGACGGGCGATGGATCTACGAACTGGAATTCGTTTCCCCGGATGGCCAACTCTACGAAATGGAAATCGACGCCGCGTCTGGCACGGTTCTCGAGGTAGAGCGCGAGGAGGAGGACGACAACTGACATGCGCGCACTTGCCGTGGAGGACGATCCCCGTATCGCAACGGACCTGCAGGCGGCCCTTACCGCCGCCGGTTTCCTTGTCCAGATGACCGGCGATGGCGAAGACGCCTGGTTCCTCGGGGACACCGAGGACTTCGACCTCGTGGTGCTCGATCTCGGACTGCCTTCGCTGGACGGGCTTGCCGTGCTGAAGCGGTGGCGCGCGAATGGCAGGTCGATGCCGGTTCTGGTTTTGACCGCACGCGGTACCTGGCAGGAACGGGTTGAAGGGATCGAGGCAGGCGCTGACGATTACCTGCCCAAACCGTTTCGCATGGAGGAGTTGATCGCACGGGCGCGCGCGCTCGTCCGCCGGGCTGGAGGCCATGCGGCGGCCCTTCAGGAGGTTGGAGATCTGGCCCTCGACACCAACCGCATGGGGGTCGCCATGCGCGGTGTACCGGTTCAGGTCACGGCGCTGGAATACCGGCTGCTGGCCTATCTGATGCAGCACAGCGAAAGGCCCGTACCGCCAAGCGAGTTGCTGGAGCACCTGTACGGAGATGACGACGCGCGCGAGGCAAATGCGCTCGAAGCGGTCATCGCGCGCCTGCGTCGCAAGTTGGGTCCCGGTGTCATCGGCACGAGGCGTGGCTTTGGCTATTTTCTGGAGGCGACATGAGCCTGCGCCGTCGCCTTGCGCTGGCAGGGGCGGCCGCGATCCTTTTGGCGTTGAGCCTCGCGGGTTTGGGCCTGGCACATCTCTTTTCTGCCCATGTTGAACGCCGCGCCGTGGCCGAGATGGGCGTTCAGCTCGATCAGGTTCTTGCCGGGCTGGAGCGGGGCGCGGACGGATTGCAACCGGCCCGCCCCCCTGCTGACCCACGTTTTTCCCAGCCCTATGGCGGTCTCTACTGGCAGATCGAGGAGGGCGGCCGCGTTCAACGCTCCCGGTCGCTTTGGGACACGGCGATCGACCTGCCTGACGATACGCTGCGGGATGGTGCCGTGCATGTGCATCACTTGTCCGGCCCGAGCGGTGAAAAGCTCCTTGTTCTCGAACGCTCGATCACGTTGCCGGTGCGGCTGGGTGGTGGCACGGTGCGCGCTGCGGTGGCGATGAACGCTTCTGAACTCGTTGTGGCGCGGCGTGATTTCATGGCCGATCTCGCCCCCTATATGGGCCTCTTGGCGCTGGCGCTGATCACCGCTGGCTGGGCGCAATTGTCCATCGGATTGCGCCCCTTGCGTGACCTCGGTGCGCGCATTGCTGCGTTGCGCACCGGCCTTGCCGCGCGGATGGGTGAAGACTGGCCCATGGAGTTGCAGCCTGTGGCAACGGAAATCGACGATCTGCTTGCCGCGCGGGAGGCCGAAACTGAACGCGCAGGCAAACGCGCGGCGGACCTCGCCCATGGGCTGAAGACCCCGTTGCAGGCGTTGATGGGAGAGGCCGCGCGCCTGCGTGACCAAGGCGCGTTGGACCAGGCCGAGGGAATCGAGGACACCGCGCGCGCGATGCGTCGGACGGTCGACCGTGAACTGGCCCGCGCGCGCACGGCGGCCCGTGCGCTGGACGCGCAATGCGATCCGGCCCTCGTCGCGGATCGCCTGATTGCCGTCCTGCGACGCACCCCCGACGGGGCCGAGCTCAACTGGCAGCAAGAGATACCACCGGGTGTGTCCGTCGCCTTGCATGACGCAGATCTGGCCGAAGCCATGGGGGCGCTCCTGGAAAACGCCGCCCGTCATGCGCAGGGCAGAGTAACTCTGTCCGCTGAACCGGACGGGGACCGTCTGTCGGTCAGCATCGCCGATGACGGACCGGGCATGCCGCAGACGCAGCGCGACGCACATCTGCGCCGACAGGCCCGCGCAGACGAAACCGGCAGCGGTCTTGGGCTTTCTATAGCGTCCGAAATTGCCGAGGCCGCTGGCGGTCTGCTGATGCTCGACACGGCCGGGCCGGGTTTGACCGCTACGCTCGTGCTTCCGCGGGCGCCGGACAACAGACGCAGGTAGAGCGTGGAGCCCAAGACAGGCTCATGCGCTGAGAGGCCATCGCGCGCCGTCCAGCCAATCCTTTGGTGTCCTTGGCATCGCCCCCGATCCGCCCCGATTGCAGCGACTACGGGAAGGATGCAGCCGGCTGTCTACGCGCGGCGACCGATGCGCCCAAAGGCCGCCCTCTCAGTTTTCGCGCTTGGGGTTATCGTCGTCTACTGGCTTTGGATTTGGATCTAGGCGGCGCGGTTCGCCTCGAAACTCGCCTGAATCTCGGTGGGGTCATAGGCGGTGCGCAGCCAGCTTTCGAAACCGATGCCGGTCTCGGCCTGTGCGGCTTCGTAGACGTCCAGAATGTGATCGAGCACGCCAGTCGCAGTCCATTTGAAATGGATGAAACGTGGCGAGAACTGGCGCCGGGCCTGCGCGACGGTGGCGTCGCACTCGGCCAGCAAGTAGATAGCGGAGATCAGCGAGGTGCGGTCCGCGCCGGACTTGCAATGGACCAAAGCGGGTTTGTCGGCCGCGCGCACGGCCTCCAGTGCCGCGATCAGGCTCTCGCGCGGTGGCGCTTGCCGGGCTGTGAGACCGGTGATGTCCACCAAAGTCATCTCCAGCTTCGTGCAGGCCATTTGTTCGAGCAGGTAGGGCGGCTCCTCGGAGGTGCCGCGCAGATTGATCACTGTACGGATCCCGCGCCGCATGTAGCGCACCATCATCTCCGGGGAGGGGTGGTTGGCACGGAACACACCAGGCGCGATCTCCGCGAAATTGCGCCAAACGCTGCGGATCATCCCGTGATCGAAGAAAAGCAGATACCAGACCGCACGTTTCTTGGCGGCGCGGTTGTTGAGATCCTGCGCCGAGGCCGCCCATTTGAGTTTTGCGTCGCGGACGCGCGTGCGCAATGACATTGCGAAACTATCCCCTTTTCCCACAGCTCGCGCCTAGCTAATAACTTGCCAGCAGGCCGGCAAGAGGACCAGTTGACGCTCGCGGCGATGCACCTAATGTCCGCGAGGTTCAACGAAAGGATTCCGCTCTATGCCCGGTCGTGACTATCTGGCCATTCCCGGCCCCTCGGTGATGCCCGACGCGGTCTTGCAGGCCATGCACCGCCCGTCTCCAAACATCTACGAAGGCGATCTGGTGGAGATGAGCGCAAGCCTGATCCCCGACCTGCGCAGCGTGGCGCGCACTCAGCATCATGCCGCGATCTACATCGGCAATGGTCATGCCGCATGGGAGGCTGCGCTGGCCAATGTGGTCGCGCCGGGCGAGCGGGTGCTCGTGCCCGCCACCGGGCGCTTCGGCCTTGGCTGGGCCGACGTCGCCAGCGGGCTTGGGGCTGAGACACAGGTCCTGGATTTCGGCAAGCAATCCCCGATGGATCTCGCGGCGATCGAAGAGGCGCTCACCGCCGATAGCGGGCATCAGATCAAGGCGGTGCTGGCGGTTCATGTGGACACCTCGACCTCGATCCGCAACGACATCCTCGGGCTGCGCGCTGTGCTGGACCGGGTCGGGCATCCGGCCTTGCTGATGGTTGATTGCATCGCCTCGCTGGCCTGTGACCGTTTCGAGATGGACGACTGGGGCGCCGATGTAATGGTCACCGGCTCGCAAAAAGGGCTGATGGTCCCGGCGGGTCTGTCCTTCGTGTTCTTCAACGACAAGGCCGCCGGGGTGCGGGCTTTGATGCCGCGCGTTAGCCGCTACTGGGACTGGACCCCGCGCGCCAACCCGCAGGAATTCTACCAGTATTGGTATGGCACGGCTCCCACGCAGCACATTTTCGGGCTGCGCGTTGCGCTCGACATGATCAAGGCCGAGGGGATGGAGGCGATCTGGGCGCGTCATGACCGGCTGGCGCGGGCGATCTGGGCGGCGTGCGAAGTCTGGGAGCAGGGCGGGGCGCTCTCGCTCAACGTGCGCAACCGCGAACATCGCAGCGTGGCCGTGACCTCACTCAAACTCGATCAGGGCCGCGCCACCGCGCTCAGGCGCTGGACGGAAAGCTCGCTGGGTCTGACACTGGGGATCGGGCTCGGCATGGCTGAACCGGGCGACCCGCGCCGCGACGATTTCTTCCGTCTGGGTCATATGGGCCATGTGAACGGGCAGATGATCATGGGGCTTTTGGGCGGCTTGCAGGCGGGTTTCGCCGCGCTCGACATTCCCGTGGGCGCGGGTGGGCTTGAGGCGGCGGCGGAGGTGATTGGCGAGCGCTAAGGCGCTTGCCACCACGCCCGGGGCTTGGGGTCGCGGCGCTGCGCGTCGGCGCGGGCCTCGAACCAGATCGTGAGGCGGCTCATCATGTGGTTCAGCCCAAGGCCCAGCAGTAGCGCGATCAGAAACCCCCAGATTGCCCAGACCGCCACAAGGATCCATGTCAGGTTGATGCCGAACATGACCACGCAGGCCATGCGCAGGTTCGGCGCGGATTTGGGCTGATCGTCTCGCATGGGCGACCTCGCATCAGGGCAATACCGATTCTGCCCGTGATTATAGGCCGCCAGCATACCCTGTCGCGATATTTTTACATCACATTCAGGTGGTTCGCGCGTCGGCGAGGGCCTTTGGCAAGGCTTCTGCGAAGGCCTCAAGATCGGCCTCAGTTCCGCAGGACACCCGGATGCAGCGGTTCTGAGGGGCGACGAAGGGCATCCGAACAAAGACGCCCCGTGCCACCAACCCGTCCAGAACCGCCTTGGCGAAGGCCCCGTCCGCACCGCAGTCGATCGCGACGAAATTCGCCGCTGAGGGCAGCGCGGTGAGGCCGTGGGCGGCAGCGATCTCCGCGATCCGCGTGCGGGCAGCGGCGATCTTGCTCTGCACTTCGGCGAGCCAGTCCTGATCGGCGAGCGCCGCCAAAGCCCCCGCCTGCGCGGCGCGGCACATGCCGAAATGGTTGCGCACCTTGTTGAAGGCCGTGATCAACTCGGCATGGCCCACCGCGTAGCCCACGCGCGCGCCGGCCATCCCGTAAACCTTTGAAAAGGTGCGCATCCGGATCAGGCGCGGATCGTCCCAAGGCAGGTCCGGCGCGGCGCCCTCAGGCGCGCATTCGATATAGGCCTCGTCGAGCACCAGAAGCGTGCCTTGCGGCAGCGCCTCCAGCGCTTGGGTGATCTCGGCCCCGGTCCAGTAACTGCCCATCGGATTGTCCGGGTTGGACAGATAGACAAGTTTGGCGTCCATCTCGGCGGCCTTGGCAAAGAGCGCGGTGGGGTCCTCGCGGTCGTCGGAATAGGGGACCTTATGCAGCACGCCGCCGAAGCCCGCGACGTGGTAGTTGAAGGTTGGATAGGCCCCGTCCGAGGTCACGACCGCGTCGCCGGGACCGACCAGCAGGCGCACGAGATAGCCCAGCAGCCCGTCAATCCCTTCGCCTACAACGATATTTTCCGCCCTGCAGCCCAGATGCGCGGCGAGCGCGTGGCGCAGGTCATGGTTCTCGGGATCGCCGTAAAAGCTGTGCTGCGCGGCGGCTATCGCCGCCAGGGCCTTGGGCGAGGGGCCAAAGACGCTTTCATTCGCGCCGAGCCGCGCGGTGAAGGGCCGCCCGAGGGCGCGCTCCTGTGCTTCGGGCCCGACGAAGGGCACGGTGGAGGGCAGGGCGGCGGCGAGGGGCGTGAGGCGGGCATGTGTCATGGAGCGCCGATTAGCGCGCAAACGCGGGGCCGTCAATTTGGCTTAGTACGCGTCTGGCCGGGTCCAGACGAAGAGCCCGGCCCCGATCAGGCAGAGGGCCTGCACGGCCAGCACCCAGAGCGGGAGCGCGAGCCACAGCGACAGGGCAAAGGCGGCGGCCATCATCAGCAGCGCGGCGCGTTTGGCGCGGGGTTGAATGGCGCCATGGCTGCGCCAATCGTCGATCATCGGGCCGAAGCGGGGATGCGCGCGCAGCCAGTCATGCAGGCGCGGTGAGCCTTTCGAGAAACAGAAAGCCGCGAGCAGGACCAGTGGTGTCGTTGGCAGGATCGGTAGTGGAATCCCAACGATTCCAAGGCCTAGCGCGACGAAGCCTGCCACGATCCACGCGGGGTTATGAACTGAACGGAACATCTTCGCGGCGATCCTAACGCGGATTGATTAGAGTAAGGTAGTCCTGCGCCGCGCCCATGCAACCTTGAGGCGACCAGCGCGCGACGCAGCGTTGCGCTGGTCTTGGCGGGGCGGATCGGTTTGTCTGGGCGCAAAGCGAGGGAGCCAGTCACCATGTCCGAGATCAATCCAGAGCGCGTGCACGTCACCTATGCGGATCACATCGCCCATGTGGAACTGGTTCGCACGGACAAGATGAACGCGGTGGATCAGGAGATGATCTCCTCGATTATCGCGGCAGGACAAGAGGTTGCGGCGAGCGATGCGCGGGTCGTGGTGCTCTCGGGGCAGGGAAAGGGGTTCTGCGCCGGGATTGATATCGGCGGGCTGGGCAAGATGATCGGGCAGGATCCGATGGAGCTTCTCACCCCCCGGACCCATGGGGACGGCACCACGAACCAGTGGCAGGAAGTGGCGATGGTGTGGCACAGGTTGCCCCAGCCGGTGATCGCGGCCCTACATGGTGTGTGTTATGGGGCCGGGTGCCAGTTGGCGCTGGGGGCGGATATCCGCATTGCCGGGCCGGATTTGAAGATGGCGGTGATGGAGCTGAAATGGGGGATCGTGCCGGATATGGGCGGCATGGTGCTGTTGCCGCGCGTGGTGCGCTCGGATGTGCTGCGCAAGCTGACCTATACGGCGGCCCCGGTGGATGCGGCGCGCGCCGAGCAGTGGGGGCTGGTGACCGAACTGGCCGAGGACCCGCTGGCGGCGGCGATGGAGCTGGCGCGGGAGTTGACGCTGAAGTCTCCGGCGGCGCTCAGGGCGGCTAAGCGGTTGATTGCCTTGGCGGAAAGCGGCGCGCCTGCGGACGAGGTGCTGATGGCCGAGAGCGTCGAGCAGGCGGGGCTGATGGGCACGCCCGAACAAATGGAAGTGGTCGCGGCGCAGTTCCAAAAACGCCCGCCGAAATTCGCGTAGAGGCGCGCGTGGGGCGGCAAGAGGTTAACGCAGCGAACGCCCGCACGGCACGGCTTTCGCCCAAAACGTGAACAGAGGCGTTAACGCCATAAAAACAAGGGATGGCAGGTGTATGGCTCGGCGTATGGCTAAGCGTATGGCACCTGTACATACAAATCCCGATTCGTACCGGGATTTGAGACCGTTAAAGCACCGCGCGGTGGGGGCGCGTTAACCTTTGGGCATGGTCGTTCTCCCGGCAGCTTTTCGCCCGCGCGAAAAGCGCCTGCCGGACTTCGCCCGCCGCCCCCTCTCGCCGATCGGCTATGCCGATAGGCTGCCAGTCTAAGCTCTCCGCTGTCGCGGCAGGCTTGCACGCGGCAGGCCCCGGCAGATTGCCCACCCGACGAAGGACGGTTGCGCACAAAGCGTCCCATGTCGACACGCGCGGCGCCCCACCGGCGCGGTCTTAGCGCGCGGCGGCGTTTTTGTTGGCGTGCTTTTGGCCCGGCTTGGCCGGCGCTTCGCTGTTGGCGTCGATGAAGTCGAGCACCAAGGGACGGATGTTGTTGCGCCAGCTTTTGCCCGCGAAGATGCCATAATGGCCCGCATCCGGCTCAAGGTGGGACGCTTTTTTGTCGTCCGGAAGGCCGGTGCACAGGTCCAGCGCGGCGACGCATTGGCCGGGGGCGGAGATGTCGTCTTTCGCGCCTTCCACGGTCTTCACGGCGACCGTGGTGATCGCGCCGATATCGACCTTGTGGCCGTCCACGACAAACTCGTTCTTGGCGATCTCGCCATTCTTGAAGATGCGCTCGACGGTCGACAGGTAGAATTCCGCCGTCATGTCCATCACCGCGAGATACTCGTCATAGAAACGGTTATGCGGGTCGTGATCGGAGGCCTCGCCCTTGGCGACGCGGGAAATCTGGTCCTGGAACGCCTGACTGTGGCGGTCGGCGTTCATCGACATGAAGGACGACAGTTGCAGAAGGCCGGGGTAGACCTTGCGGCCGACGCCGGCATATTTGAAGCCGACGCGCTGGATCATGAATTCCTCAAGCTGGCCCATCGTCACCGAATGGCCGAAATCCGTCACTTCGGTGGGGGCGGCGGAGGGGTCGATCGGCCCGCCGATCAGCGTCAGCGTGCGCGGCTGCGCGTCGGGCTCCAGTTCGGCCAGATAGGCGGTGGCGGCGAGGGTCAGCGGGGCGGGCTGGCACACAGCGATCACATGGGTGTCGGGGCCGAGCGCGCGCATGAAATCCATCAGGTAGAGCGTGTAGTCTTCCACATCGAATTTGCCCGCGGAGACCGGGATGTCGCGCGCATTGTGCCAGTCGGTGATGTAGACCTCGCAATTCACGATCAGCGATTTGACCGTGGAGCGCAGCAGCGTGGCATAGTGGCCGGACATCGGCGCGACCAGCAGAACCTTGCGTTTCTGTTCCTCGCGTCCGAGCACGTTGAAGTGGATCAGATCGCCGAAGGGACGTTCGACCACCGTGTCGACAGTCACGAGGTGATCGCGCCCGTCTTCGCAGGTGAAGGTCCGGATGCCCCAGTCGGGTTTGACCACCATGCGCTGGAAGGTGCGCTCGGTCACTTCGCCCCACGCCTGCATCCATTGCAGGGCCGGGTTCGGGAAGGCGGCAAAGGCGGGATAGGAGGCCATGGCTGCGGCGGATGCACCAAGCCATTGATTGGTGTTGCGTAGGCTCTCCATCCAGTCATAATTGATCATGTACCGCATTACGTCGTCTCCAGTGTACCGGGGCGCAGTGCGCCTCTCGGCCCATTGCTTGCGCTGTGTTGTCATTTGGCACTGCCGCGCGACTCCCCAGTTGGCGACAATATGCTGCAGGTGCGAAGCTAAAGCGTAACAGTTAACTTGGCAATACGGCAGAAACGACTTTGAAGGGGGGAGATCATGGCCAACACTCAGATCGAGGCCAAAAATCTCGAGAGAATGAACGAAAATCTCCGCAAGGTCGAAGAGCTCTCGCAGCGTCTGATCTCGGTGATGAGCAACCGCGAGGGCCATAACGCGGCGCTCGATGCGCCCGGCCCGGACCTGTATACACAGGCGCTGACGGCCTATTGGCACGAAGCGATGCACAACCCGGCCAAGCTCATCGAAAACCAGATGGCCTATTGGACCAAGACCGTGTCGCATTTCGTGGAGGCCCAGCAGGCGCTGGCATCGGGAAAATTCGTCGCACCGGACAATCCGGGCCCCAAGGATCGGCGTTTTCGCAACCCGATGTGGGACACGCACCCCTATTTCAACTTCGTCAAACAGCAATATCTCATCAATGCCGACGCCATCAAAACCGCCGTCGACGAGGCCATCGACCTCGACCCCAAGCAAAAGCAGCGTCTGACCTATTTCAGCCAGCAGATCATCGACATGATGGCGCCTACGAATTTCCTCGCCACCAATCCCGACGCGCTGGAAAAGGCCGTGGAGACCGAGGGGATGAGCCTCGTGCAGGGGTTGGAGAACCTGATCAGCGATCTGGAAGCCAACAAGGGCGAGCTTATCGTGAAGCTCGCCGATGAGACCGCGTTCGAGCTTGGCGGCAACATCGCCACCACCCCCGGCGGGGTCGTCTATCGCAACCGGATGATGGAACTCATTCAGTACGAGGCCGCCACCGAGCAGGTGCATCAGATCCCGCTCATCATCTTCCCGCCTTGGATCAACAAGTATTACATTCTCGATCTCAAGGAGCAGAACAGCCTGATCCGCTGGCTCACCGAGCAGGGCTATACGGTCTTCGTCGTGTCGTGGGTCAATCCCGATGCCAGCTATGCCGATGTCGGCATGGAGGACTATATCGAGGAGGGCTACCTGACCGCGCTGCGCGAGGTGAAGGCGATCACCAAGCAAAAACAGGTCAATGTGGTCGGGTATTGCATTGCCGGCACCACGCTGGCGCTCACGCTGTCCTATCTCAAGCAGAAGGGCGACACGTCGATCAAATCCGCGACGCTCTTCACCGCGCTGACCGATTTCTCCGATCAGGGCGAGTTCACGCCATTCCTGTCAGACGATTTTATCGACGGGATTGAGCAGGAGGTCGCCGACAAGGGCATGCTGCCCTCGGTCATCATGGCGCGCACCTTTTCCTTCCTGCGCTCCAACGATCTGGTCTACACGCCCGCGATCCGCAGTTACATGATGGGCGAGGCCCCGCCCGCCTTCGATCTGCTCTACTGGAATGGCGACGGGGCGAACCTGCCGGCGAAGATGGCGTTGCAATATCTTCGGGGGCTGTGCCAGCGCAACGAACTCGCCAACACCGGCTACGATCTGATGGGGCATCATCTGGTGCTGGACGAGGTCGATGTGCCGCTCTTTGCCGTGACTTGCGAGACCGACCATATCGCCGCGTGGCGCGATTGCTATCGTGGGGTGCAGAAGATGGGCAGCAAGGACCGGACGTTCGTGCTGTCGGAATCAGGCCATATCGCGGGGATCGTGAACCCACCGAGCAAGAACAAGTATGGCCATTACACCAATGAGGATCTGAGCCTGTCGGCGGCGGACTGGCTGGACAGCGCGGCGTTCCATGAAGGTTCGTGGTGGCCGCGTTGGGATGCTTGGCTGGCACCGCGCTCGGGCAAAAAGGTCAAGGCCCGCAAGGTGGGCACGGCGAGCCATCCGGTGCTGGCCGAAGCGCCGGGCACCTATGTGGCGCAAAAGGCGAGTTCCTGAGCGCGGCGCGCTGGCGCTGAAGCGTGGTGCGCGGGTGTCCAACTTTCCCATGTGCGGTCTCGGCAGGCGCCGGGGGCGATCTGCGCTGCAGCATGATGGCTGAGCGCCTGTCGGCGGGGCGTCGAGGGGTGCGACAAACTGTCAATTTTGCGGGCAAGACCTGCGGGATTTTGCGCCAAATGGTTGAAAACACGGGGAAATCCGGCTTTTCGCAGTTGCAGCATTTTTTCATGCTGCGATGCAGAAAGGGGTTGCAATGCTGCACTGCGGCATGTATCTAGGGTGCAGACGCAGCAATCAGCGCGATACGACAGCCCTAAGGAGAGACCCCATGGCCAAGACCCAAGATTTCAACACCGTCATGAAAGACATGATGGGCGCATTCCCCGTTGACACCAAAGCAATGGAAGACGCGTTCAAAACCACAGCCACGCTGAACGAGAAACTCTCTTCCGTTGCTCTGGAAGCTGCCGAGAAATCCGCAGACCTGTCCTCCAAGTGGACCAAAGACACCCTCGCCAAAATGGCCGAGATGTCCAAAGCCAAAGCCGAGCCGGCTGACTACGCCAAAGCGATGACCGACTTCGCCTCCGCAACTGCTGAAGTCGCTGCCGAGCACATGGCCGCCTATGCCGAGATCGCCAAGAAAGTTCAGATGGAAACCGTCGAACTGATGATGGCTGCTGGCAAAGACATCCAGGAAGACGCCAACAATGCCGTCAAGAAAGCTGCCAACGACGCGACAGCCGCCGTCAAGAAAGCCGCTGCTGCGAAGTAAGCAATGACCTGATTTGCACCCCTCCTCCTCCCTACAGGGTGCAATGATGATGGGCGGGTCTCGCAAGAGGCCCGCCCTTTTCACGTCCAAGCTCTGCAAGCAAACCGCCTGACGGGGCAGGTGCAGCACGCCCGCCGGGTGTGCTGCATTTTTCAGTCATACCCTTGTGGAACCAACACCATGCCCCTAAGCTGCGATGCAGCACCGATACACGGGAGGAGCCGGTCATGGCGGAACGCCAAAATCCTTTGCTGATCAAGCGATATGCCAGCCGCCGACTCTACAACACCGAGACCAGCGACTATGTCACCCTTGATGACATCGCAGGTTTCATCCGCGAAGGGCGCGAGGTGCAGATCGTCGATCTGAAAACCGGCGATGACCTGACCCGCCAATACCTTCTGCAGATCATCGCCGAGCACGAGAGCAAGGGCGAGAGTGTCCTGCCTGTGGACGTGTTGACCGATCTGGTCCGCAGCTACATGGGCGGCGATGCGAGCATCGTGCCGCAATTTCTCGCGGCCAGCTTCGAGATGCTGCGCGACGGGCAGTCGAAGATGGTGGAAAACATGAACGCCATGAACCCGATGATGAAAATGCCCGGCTTCGAGGCGATGCAGGCGCAGCAAGAAGCGTTCCTCAAGGCGATGTCCGGCGGGATGCCCGGCTGGAGCGCGCCGTCTTCGGAGGAGGGCGGCGAGACGCGCAAACAAGACGGCGAAGATCTCGACGCCATCAAGAAGCAACTGGCTGAGTTGCAGGACAAGCTCTCCAAGATGTAACCCCGTCCCGGGCCCTCGTTGTCAAAGGGCGCGCACATCGCGGCGCGGCCCCGGATCAGGCCTGGGGCGCGATCTTCTCACGATCGCAGCGGCGTCAGGAACTCCGCGCGCTCCAGCCACTGGAAATAGGTCTGCCGCAGCCGCGTCGCCACGGGTCCGGCGGCACCATTCGAGAACGTCCGGTCATCCACCTGCGCCACCGGGATCACCCCGCCGCCCGAGGACGACAGGAACACCTCGTCCGCCTGCCAGAACTCCTCCAGCGGCAGCGGCCTTGTCTCGACCTGCAACCCCTCCGCCGCCGCCATCTCCAAGACGGTCTGCCGGGTGATCCCGTGCAGCACGCCGCGATCCGACGTCACCACCCGGTCGCCGAACACCGCGAAGACGTTGAAACCCGGCCCCTCGGTCACGTTGCCCGCGTGATCAAGCAGCATCGTGGTTTCGAAGCCGTTGTCTTTGGCCTCGAACAGGCCGGAGGTGAAATCGCCCCAATGGTAGTTCTTGGCGCGCGGGTTCACGCTGTCCTGCGGGATGCGGCGCACCGACTTGGCAATCCAGACAGAGGTGCCCTGCGCGGCGGCCTCGGGCTTGACGATATGGACGTAAGGTACGCACCACGCGTAGAAATGGGTGTCGCAGTCGCGCGGGTCGCGGGAGCCGGGCACAGGGTTGCGGCCCCGCGCGGCGACCATCGCGACGTAGCTGTCCTCGAGCCCTGTCGCTTTGACCATGTCGTGGAGGGCCGTTTCGATCTCGGCGCGGCTCAGGCCATGGTCAAACCGGCCCGCCGCGCAGGACGCCTCGAAGCGCGTGAGGTAGTCGGGCAGGCGGAAGAATGCGCCTTTCCAGAGCGGGACGACGTCATAGGCGATGTCGGAATGGGTCAGGCCCCAATCCGTGACGTGGATTTTGGCGTCTGCGATGGGGAGGATCTGGCCGCCCATGAAGGCGGCGCCGTGGGTCAGGTCTGTCATGGCGCAAGGCTATGACGCGGGGGGTGGTCTGGCAACCGGTGGACTGGGGCTCTGCCCGTCGTCCATTGGTTCTCGAACCAATGGCGCACCAAAGGACGACCCCCGGAATATCTTTGTCAAAAGGAAAACAGGAAGGGGGGCCTATTCGGCGGCGACCTGTGCGGTATTGGAGACTGCCGCTTCGCTGATCGCGGCGAGCAGGACCGCGCCGATCGCGTCGACTTCTTCATTGCTCAGATGGACCGGCAAGCGGACGTCGCAGGCGCGCATCAACATCGCGCGGGTCTGGGGCAGCTCGGGCAGGTCCTCGATGAATTGCCAGTTCCAGAAGGCGCGAGCGTTGTCGGTGCTCTGGCCGAAGACCTGCACCTTGACGCCTGCTGCGCCCGCGAGGTCGGCGAAGCGTTTTGTGGCGCTTTCGTCGAGGCCCGTGACGTTGAACTGGATCGAGTCCGGCGCGCGGTGCTCGCCGGGCAGTGGGGCGGGCACGTCGAGGTAAGGTGAGGTCTGGAGCTGGGCGGCGAGGCGGTCGTGGTTCTTCAGGCCATCGCGGCAGCGGCGCATCAGTTCGGGCAGTTGCGCGCGGATCACCACGGCGGCGAGGTTCGACAGGCGCAGGTTGTAGAGCGGGAGTTGGTTCTGCCAGCGCGCGAAGGCGTCATGCAGGACCGGGTGTTTCTTCCAATTGTGCTCATAGGCCCCGGACATGATGATCGCGCGCGCGACGAGGTCCGCGTCGTCGGTGATCAGGATGCCGCCTTCGCCCGCGTTGATCATCTTGTAGGACTGGAACGAGAAGCAGCCGACGCGGCCCATCGTGCCGATCTTTTGCCCGTTCCATGTGGTGCCGAGGGAGTGGGCGGCGTCTTCGATTACCGGGATACCCTCCGCGGCGCAGAGCGACAGGATCGCGTCCATGTCGGAGGTGTGGCCGCGCATGTGGGAGATGATGACAGCCTCCACGGAGGGCAGCTTGGCTTCGAAGTCTTTGAGATCAATGCGGTAATTCTCGCCCACCTCGCAAAGGACAGGCTTGCATTCGGCATGGACGACCGCGGAGGGCACGGCTGCGAAGGTGAAGCCGGGGATCAGCACGCGGGCGCCTTTGGGCAGGCCGAGCGCTTTGAGGGACAGGAACAGGGCGGCGGAGCAGGAGGACACGGCGAGAGCGAATTTGCTGCCCATCATTTCCGCGAACTCCGCTTCGAGCAGCGACACGGGCGCGTTCTCGGGGGCGGTGTAGCGGAACAGGTCCGCCGAGTGCATCAGCGCCTCGATCTCGGCGAGGGCGCGGGCGGGGATGGGTTCGGCGGCGTGGGGATCGGGCAGGCTCGACATTTCGTTTTCCTTAAACCGTGTTTTGAAATCCCTTATATTATTCTGTGCGGCAGGGAAAGTGAAACTCTTGTAACGCGCAAGGCGGGCGTGTTCGGGGGGCGCTGCCCCCGCCTCCTTTGGAGGCTCCCCCGGAATATTTTTGTCAAAAGGAAGGGGGCAGGTGGGTCTAGAGGCCCAGCCTGTCGCGGAGGGCGTACCATGTCATGCCGAGCACCAAGAGCGGGTTGCGCAGGGCTGCGCCACCGGGGAAGGGCAGGGTGGGCAGGGCCGCCATGGCGTCGAAGCCATCGGTTTCGCCTTCGATCGCCTTGGCCATCAGGTAGCCCGCATGGGTGGCGGTGCCGACCCCGTGGCCCGAATAGCCCGAGGCCGAAAGGGTGCGCGGGGCCACGCGGGCGAGATAGGGCAGGCGATTTAGAGTGATCGCGAGCGTGCCGCCCCACGCATAGTCGATGCGGACGTCCTTAAGGTGCGGGAAAATCTCCAGCATCGGTTTGCGGGCCTTGGCCGCCAGATCGGCTGGGAAGCGGTAGCCGTAGCTTTCACCGCCGCCGAAAAGGAGCCGCCCGTCATGGGAGAGGCGAAAATAGTTCACCACGAAGCGGTCATCGGACACAGCGATATCGCGGGTCAGAACGTCCGCTGTGCGCGCTCCGAGCGGTTCGGTGGCGGCAATGAAATTGTTGATCGGCATCACATTGGCAGCAGTCTTGCGATGTAGCCCGGTGCCGTAACCATTGGTGGCAAGGATCACGTGCTCGGCTTCGATCCGCCCCTGCGCGGTGCGCACCGCGCCGTCCTCGACATGATGGGCCTCGGTTTGCTCGAAGATGCGCACGCCTGCTTTTTGTGCGGCGCGGGCCAGTCCGAGCGCATAGCGGAGCGGGTGCAGGTGGCCTGCGTCCATGTCGAGTACGCCGCCCTTGTAGTCTGGCGAGGGGCAGATCGCGTGCAGCGCCTCGGCGCCCAAGGTCTCCATCGGGTAGTCGTAGGTCGCTCCCATATGGGCGGCGTAGCGGTGCAGATCATCCACATCGGCAGCGGTGGAGGCGGTCCACGCGATGCCCGGGCGCAGGAAGCAGTCGATCTCGTGGCGGGCGATGAGGGATTTGACCAGCGCCTTGGCCTCCTCGCCGAGATCCCACATCAGCCGGGCGCGGTCCTTGCCGAGCATCTTTTCAAGCTTGATCTGGTCCTGCCGCTGGCCGGAGCCAAGCTGCCCGCCATTGCGGCCCGAGGCGCCGAAGCCGACGCGCTGCGCGTCGATCAGCACCACGTCGCGGCCTGCCTCGGCGAGGTGCAGCGCGGCGGACAGGCCCGTGTAGCCGCCGCCGATCACGGCCACGTCGGCGCGGGCCGTGCCCTTGAGGGGCTCGAAGGGCGAGAGGGTGTCCGCCGTCGCGGCATACCAGCTGTCGGGGTATTGGCCGGGGCGGTCATTGGCGTGGAGGAGGGCGACCATCTGGGGACCTCTTGGGCAGCGCTCCACTGGGTGGCAGGTGTTGGATGCCTCCGGCGGGAGTTTTTCGGGCTAAGTGAAGCCGGGACGGTGGCCCGGTCTTCAGATGTGGGTTTCTAGACGTTGAGGAGCAGGTGTTCGCGCTCCCATGGGGAGATCACCGACAGGAACTCGTCATATTCGGCGCGTTTGACGATGCCATAGACGCGGGCAAATTCCGGGTCGAGCACCTTGTGGAGCGCGGTGGCCCCGTCGAAGATCTCCAGCGCGCTGCCCAGAACGCGGGGTATGTCGCCCTCGCCCTCATAAGCATCGCCGCGGAATTGCTTCTTCGGGCGGCGCTCTTCCATCAGGCCGAGATAGCCGCAGGCGAGCGAGGCGGCGATGCCGAGATAGGGGTTGCAATCCATGCCCGCGATGCGGTTCTCGACCCGGCGCGAGTCGGGGCTGGAGAGGGGCACCCGGATGCCCGTGGTGCGGTTGTCGCGGCCCCATTCGAGGTTGATCGGGGCGGCGTGGTCTTTCACGAAGCGCCGGTAGCTGTTCACGTAAGGCGCCAGCACCGCGAGCGCTGAGGGCAGGTGATATTGCAACCCGGCGATGAAGTGGAAGAACGCGTCCGTTTCACCGCCCTGCGGCCCGGAAAAGATGTTCTGCCCGGTCTCGCTGTCGAGCACCGAATGGTGGATATGCATGGCCGAGCCGGGTTCGTTGGCGATCGGCTTTGCCATGAAGGTCGCGAAGCAATCGTGGCGCAGCGCCGCCTCGCGGATCAGGCGTTTGAAGTAGAACACCTCGTCGGCGAGTTTCACCGGGTTGCCATGGCGCAGGTTGATCTCAAGCTGGCCCGCGCCGCCTTCTTGGGTGATCCCGTCGATTTCGAAGCCCTGCGCTTCGGCGAAGTCGTAGATGTCGTCGATCACCGGGCCGAACTCGTCCACGGCGGTCATTGAATAGGCCTGGCGGGCGGCGGCGGGGCGGCCCGAGCGGCCCGTCATGGGCGCGATTTCCTTGGCCGGGTCGAGGTTGCGCGCGATCAGGAAGAACTCCATCTCGGGCGCAACCACCGGGGTCCAGCCCTGTGCCTCGTAGAGACCCACGACGCGTTTCAGCACGTTGCGCGGGGCGAAGGGGACCGGCGTGCCGTCGCGGTCGAAGGCGTCATGGATCACTTGCAGCGTCCAGTCGCCGGTCCATGGCGCGGCGCTGGTGGTCTCCATGTCGGGGCGCAGGATCATGTCGCGCTCGATGAACCCGTCATCGCCCGCCGCCTCGCCCCAATCGCCGGTGATGGTCTGGTAGAAGATGCTGTCGGGCAGGTGGAAATAGTCCTGCCGCGCGAATTTGCTCGCGGGCACGGCCTTGCCGCGCGCAATGCCGGGCAGATCGGAGATGATGCACTCCACCTCATCGAGCCGCCGCCCTTCCAGATAGGCTTGGGCGGACTCGGGCAGGGTGCTGATCCATTCGGTGCTCATGCCGCGTCCTCCCGGCGCGCCTGTGCCTGTTTGAAGAAGGCGGCCATTTGCGCGCCGATCTCGGCGCGGTCCGTCGGGGCATCGGTGCTCGCTTGCGCGTGGGTGAGCAAGTCCTGGGGCACCACGCCCGGCCCGCGTGTGCGCGCCAGCCCGTCCACGATCGCCCCCCCGAATTCGGGATGGGCCTGCACGGTCCAGATGTGATCTCCATAGGACAGGATCGCATTGGCGCAGAAGGGCGAGCTTGCAAGGACCTGTGCGCCATCGGGCAGCGCGGTGACCTGATCCTGATGCCATGCGTTGAGTGCCAGCGGCGCGCCCTCGGTGGTGGTGTACTCGGTGCGCCCAACGCTCCAGCCGCCGCCGAATTTCTCCACCGTGCCGCCAAGGGCTTGGGCGATGATCTGGTGCCCGAAGCACACGCCGATCAGGGGCTTTTGCGCCGCGTCGATCTCGCGGATGAACGCCTCCAGCGGGGCAATGAACGGATGGTCCTCATAGGCGCCGTGTTTGGAGCCGGTGATCAGCCAGCCGTCGGCGTCGCCGGGACCGCCGGGGAAGTCCATGTCCACCACATTCCATGTGCGGAACTCAAAGCCCTGCCCGCCGAGCAGACGCGCGAACATCGCGTCATAGTCGCCGTGCTCGGGTTGCAGAACGTCCGGGAAATGGCCGGTTTGAAGGATGCCGATCAGCATGGGTCACCTTTAGGGTTCGGGCGCAGGCTCAGACCGCACCGAGATAGATTTCGCGCCGCTCTTGGCGGCTCAGTTCTGACATATAATGCGCCTCCTGGCGTTTCGTCAGGGTGTAATTCTGAATAAGCAGCGGATCGAAGATGCGCGCGACCTGCGGGCTGGCCGCAAACGCGTCGATGGCCGCGCTCCAGTCGCCGATCAGTTGCGGCAAATCTTGGCTATAGGCGTTGCCGGTAATGGGTGGCGGCGGGGCGGCGGAGTCCTCGATGCCGTTCATCGCAGCGCCCAGAACGGCGGCGATGGACAGGTAGGGGTTCACATCGCCCCCCGCCACCCGGTGCTCGATCCGGCGCGCGGCGGGCGCACCGGACGGCACGCGAATTGCGGCGGTGCGGTTCTCATAGGCCCAGCAGATCGCCGTGGGCGCGTGCGCGCCCGGCACCAGCCGGTCGTAACTGCCCGCATGGGGGGCAGAAATCAGGGTCGAGGGGGCAAGGGCGTCAAGGCATCCGGCGATGGCGTGTTTCAGCGTGTCGGTGCCGTCCGGGCCGCCATTGTCGAAGATGTTGCGCCCATCCTCGTCCAGCACCGAGAAATGCATATGCAGCCCCGAGCCCGCGTAGTCGGGATAGGGCTTGGCCATGAAGCTCGCGGCAAAGCCGTGCTGGCGGGCAAGTCCGGTCACCAAGAGTTTGAAAAACCACGCATCATCGGCGGCGCGCAGGGCGTCGTCCACATGGCACAAGTTCATCTCGAACTGCCCCAGCCCGCTCTCGGAGATCGCGGTGTCGGCGGGAATGCCCATCGCCTCGCAGGCCTCATAGAGATCTGTGAAGAAGCTGTCGAACTGGTCGAGCAGGCGCAGCGACAGGATTTCCCCGGCTACCCGGCGCTTGCCAGAGCGCGGCGAGGGGGGGATTTGCAACTCCTTGCCCCGGTCGTCGAGCAGGAAGAACTCAAGCTCCACCGCCACGACAGGCGTGAGCCCGCGCGCCGTGTAGCGCTCCAGCACCTTGGCCAGCGCCTGACGCGGATCGCCGGGGAAGGGCCGGCCGTCCTCGTAGTGCATCCACACGGGCAGCATCGCGGTGGGGGTGTCGAGCCATGGCACCGGCACGAAGCCGCGCTCGGTGGGGTGCAGCGTGCCGTCCCGGTCGCCGGTCTCCATCACCAGCGGGCTGTCCTCGATATCGTCGCCCCAGATGTCGAGATTCATCACCGAGAGCGGAAAGCGCGTCGCGCCTTGCAGGGCTTTCTGCGCGCCCGAGACCGGCAGGCGTTTGCCGCGCGGTTGGCCGTTGAGATCGGCGGCGGCGACGCGCAGGGCGCGGATATGGGAATGGGCAGCGATCCAGTCGGGGACAGTCATGATCTTAGCGGATGAGGTTGGGGCGCAGCTTCAGGCGAGGCCGGGCCGATTGCGGCAGATGCCGGTTGAGGCGCTTGTTGATAACTCCGAAAACCCAGATCAATCCAAGGGTTAGGAGGATAAAGTAAAGTGCCAGAATGGGGTAGGGGACGAACGGGTTGAAGGTCTTGTCGGCAAAGTAGCTGGCATAGTAAAGCGCATCCCCGCGCTGCTGCCACGCCGGGAAGCCCGAGAAAAAGACCAGCGTCGTGGCGTGAAAGAGGAATATCGCCTCGTTCGTGTAGGATGGCCAGGCCAGCCGCAGCATCGTGGGCCAGATCACCCGCTTGAACCGCGCCCAGCCGGTCAAGCCATAGGCGTCGGCGGCTTCGATATCCCCGCGCGGGATGGATTGCAGCGCGCCGTGGAAGATATTGGCCGAATAGGCGGCGGTGTTGAGGAACAGTACGATCGTCGCGCCCAGCCACGCGGCGGTGAACGGGTCGAAAAAGTCGTTTGTGCGCTTGAGGTTGAGGAAGAAGAAATAGGCGAAGAAGAACTGGATGAAGAGGGGCGAGCCGCGAAAGAGGAAGATGAACCAATCGGCGGGTTTGCGGATGAGCGGATTGGCGGAGGACTTGGCCAGCGCCAGACCGGTGGCGAAAAAGAAGCCGATAGAGAGCGCCACGACACCGAAATAGACGTTCCAGATCATCCCCGAGCCAATCAGGGTGAAGTGTTCGCACAGCGTGAAATCACTGCGCGGCAGGAGGCGCTCGCCAAAGCCGAGTGAGCGGAAGGCATAGGCCTGAACGGTCTCCCAGCAGCTCATCTCCGGCGCTCCGCGTTTTGGGCGTCACGGGCCCACCGAGCGCCGGTCATGCCGGGGCTCCTTGGCGCTGCGCCTCGCCACCGGCGGTGGCCTGACCGCGGGTGAGCCGGATCATCAACCGGTTGAGGATCTTCTCGGAACCCCATGTCATCAAAAGATAAAACACCAGAAGGGCGAGGAAGTACCACATCCGCCAATCGCCATGGGGATAGGCCGTGAACTGCGCGGTTTTGGTGCCGCCAAGCTCGCGCGCCCAATAGACCACATCCTCGATTCCGAGCAGGAACAGCAGCGGTGTTGCCTTGATCAGGATCTGCCAGAGGTTCGACAGGCCGGGCAGGGCGAAGACCCACATCTGCGGGACCTGAATGCGCCAGAAGGTCTGGCGCGCGCTCATGCCATAGGCCTCGCCGGTCTCAAGCTGCGCGCGGGGCACCGCTTGCATCGCGCCGTAGAGGACATTGGCGGCGAAGGCGCCGAAGACGATGGCGAAGGTGATGACCGCGAGGAAGAACGCATAGCCCTGATGGATCCATTCGGGGGCGTTGCCGAGGGGCAGTTTGGCGGCGGAACAGACAATGAAATCAGAGCCTTGGCGGATGGGATCGGTCCAGTCGGGGCAGAGGATGCGGTGCCGCGTGTATTCGAAAATCTGATCCAGCGCGATCACGAAGAACAGGAAGAACGCGATGTCGGGCACGCCGCGCACCACCGCGATATAGCCCTTGCCGAACCACGCCACGGGCAGGAGGCGGGAGCGGGCCGCCATGGCGCCGAGAAAGCCGAAGGCCAGCGCCACGGGGGCGGTGACGGCGAGCAAGGCCAGAACCTTGATAAAGGCTTGATAGAATTGGAAATGCACGCCCGTGGTCAGGTAGCAGGACAGCCAGCGGGTGGTGTCCAGAAGATCCGGATCGGTGCAATAGGAAAACAAGCGGGGCCACCCTTGGATCGTTTCACAGAGATTAGTGCAGGTCCGGGGCGGAAGGGAAGCGGAACCGTCCGTGGGAGGGGGTTGCGCGGGGCCGATGCCGAAAAAAGGTTAAAGCAGCGCACGCCCGCGCGCGCCCGTTTTCGCACAAAACGTGAATAGAGGCGTTAACGCCCTGAAAACAAGGTATGGCAGCTGTATGGCTGGGCGTATGGCTAAGCGTATGGCACCTGTACATACAAATCCCGATTCGTTCCGGGATTTGAAACCGTTAAGGCAGCGTGCGGTGGGGCGGCGTTAACGTTTGGCGGTGGTGGGCATATTGCCCACCTATGGAGGTTCAAGACTGGCTCAACCCGTGGTCAGCTTTTCCGGCGCAGAAGTGCCAGACCTCCCAGACCTGCGAGGAGCAAGGGCAATCCTGCCGGAAGCGGAATTGGTGCGGCCAATGACGTTGCACCAGCGATGGTCTGGTCATCAAACAGGACCTCGGCAAGCCCTGTATAGGGCGTGTTCGCGGCCTGTGTTGCCTCGACGGTAAAGCGCACGGCGCTTACATTGGACACGGCTGTATTGAGCGTAAAGGCTTGTGACAAGTTGGTGTCCGGCAGCAGGCCGACATTGGTGAAGCTCAAGAGCACGCTGCTAGTCGCGTCTTTGAATTCGAGACCAAACAGGGTTGGCTCATAACCGGCACTGGCGGCAATAATATTGGATCGGTGGTTCCAGATATACAGGCCGCCCAGCGTTTGCGGAGTGGAAAAGCTCCATTCGATCCATTGACCGACAACGGGACCGCTCCCGGTCGTCCAATGATTGTTTACAGTGTAGTCCGCGTGCGTCGCTGCGGGGTCGTTCGCTGTGGACAGGCCTGAACCGTCAATCGTATTTCGAGGGTCGTACGCGGGACTGAATTCGCTTGAGGCGCTTGCGCCATCAGCACCGACCGTTGCCGCGGTCGCCTTTGTCGCGAGCAAGAGCGCCGCTGTTGCGAGTAGAAGCCGTTTCATAAATGATTCTCCCATAGCCAGACCTCAAAATGCACGAAAATGATAGTCGCCCGTGTGCCGAAACGTAAAGTGAAAATTGGGCAACGCGGCCAAGGGAGGTCTTGGCCGCGTTTCTTTGGGACCGTCAGAGATCAAGCTTAGTAGGTCGCGGTGTCCTCGCCGAACCATTTCTTGAGCAATTCGTTCAGCGAGCCATCCT
Source organism: uncultured Aliishimia sp. (assembly GCA_965656085.1). Lineage (GTDB taxonomy): Bacteria > Pseudomonadota > Alphaproteobacteria > Rhodobacterales > Rhodobacteraceae > Aliishimia. The sequence goes on from CBFHJA010000035.1 coordinate 25,173, forward strand.
CTTTCATGGAGGTGATCGCCGCGTCGAACTTCTCTTTCAGTTCGGTGTCGCTCTCGCGCAGGCCCATGCCGACGCCGCCACCCAAGGGCACGTCAGGGCCGACGAACATCAACTCGCCGCCCGAGGCCTCGACCAGCGGGGCGAGGTAGTCGCGGTCGGCGAAGACCGCATCGGCCTCGCCATTGCGCACGGCAGCGACCGTCTCTTCGGGGGTTGCGAATTCCACGAGGGTCGCGCCGCTTTCGGCGATGAATCCGGCTTGGATCGTGGCGGTCTGCGCGGCCACGACGCCGCCGTCGAGATCGACACCTTCCATCGCTGCGACATAGGCAGACGCGGTGGGCGGGAAGTAATCTTGTGTGAAGTCAATCACTTCGTCGCGCTCATCGGTGATCGACATGCCCGCGATGATGGTGTCGTAATTGCCCGCGACGAGGTTCGGGATGATGCTGTCCCAATCGTTCTTGACCCATTCGCAGGTCAGCTCGGCGCGCGCGCACATCTCGTCGCCAAGCTCGCGCTCGAAGCCGTCGATCTCGCCGTCATCATTGATGAAGTTATACGGAGGGTAGGCGCCTTCAGTGCCCATGCGCACAACGGAATGGCTGCCGGCAAGGGCGACTGTTGCGGACAGGGCCAGCGCCGTGCTCGCAAGGATCAGTTTTTTCATCTTGTGTTTACTCCCAGAGGTTATGGTTACGTCACGCGTGGGTCGTTGCGGACAAGAACCCGCGCAGGCGTTCGGATTTGGGCGCGCCGAAGAGGGTCTCGGGCGGACCTTCCTCTTCGACAAGCCCTTGATGGAGGAAAATGACATGGTCTGAGACGTCATGGGCCAGCTTCATATCGTGGGTCACGATGATCATCGTGCGGCCCTCGGCGGCAAGGTCCTTGATGACCTTGACCACCTCTTGCTCGAGTTCGGGATCGAGCGCGGAGGTCGGCTCGTCGAAGAGGAGCGCCTCGGGCTCCATGCAGAGCGCGCGGGCAATCGCGGCGCGCTGTTGCTGGCCGCCGGAGAGCTGCGCGGGGTAGACGTCGCATTTGTCGCCGATCCCGACCTTGTCGAGATAGCGCCGGGCCGCCGCTTCGACCTCGGCGCGGTCGCGGCCCAGCACCGTGAGCGGGGCCTCCATGACATTTTGCAGGATCGTCATATGGGACCAGAGGTTGAACTGCTGGAACACCATCGAGAGGTTCGTGCGGATGCGGGTGATCTGCTTGGCATCGGCGGGGCGGCGGCTGTGCCCGGAGCCCTTCCACGTCACCGGCTCGCCCTTGAAGGTGATCGCCCCGGCCTGACTGTCTTCGAGCAGGTTGCAGCAGCGCAGGAGGGTAGATTTGCCCGAGCCCGACGAGCCGATCAGCGAGATCACCTCGCCTTTATGGGCCGTTAGGCTGACGCCCTTGAGGACCTCCAGATTACCATAAGCCTTGTGCAGGTCGTGGATGTCGATGACGGGGGTGTCGCTCACATCGGGGCCCTTTGGTCGGATTGCAGCGGTATTGGTGCGGAAAAACCCGGCAGATGCAAGGGAAACCGGCGGCTGACGCAGGGTTAGAGCGGCTCAGAGCACGGGGCTGCGCAGGATTTCATCCGGGCCGGGCGGGCTATGCACGGCGAGGTAGTCTGCGGCGGGGATGCGGACCAAGCCGCGCAGGTGCAGGGCCGCACGGGTAGGATTGGGGAGCCCGGTGATCGCCGCACTGACGGCGGAGAACAGGGCGTCGGGATCGCCTTTAGGGCCGGTGATATAGGGCAGGCCCGGTGACGGGTCGGTCTGGGCGAAAATCTCGGCGCCCTCGGTCGCGCCGTTGCGCGCCAGCAAGGTCCAGGTGAGCGCGTCGAGCGCGGCGAAATCGGCCTCGCCCGCCAGCACTGCCGCCAGTGAGGCGGCATGGGCGCCGGTCTGCACAAGCGCGCCGGGGCGCGGGCCGAGGCGGAGCATCTGGGTGATTGGGGCTGCCCAGCCCGAGTGCGAGAGCGGCTCGTTATAGGCAAAGCGCGCGCCATCCATGGCTGCGAGCGTGGCGCGCGGATCGCTGGCGCGCTTGATGAAGACCGAGCGGTAATGGCCGGGCGGGCAATCGGGCAGGCCATAGTCGGGCGTTCCGATCAGGCGCACGGCCGGGTGCAGGCGGGCGCGGAACGGGTAGCCGCAGGTCTGGGCAAAGAGCAGGTCGGGGCTGCGCCAGATCTGCCAGAAGTCAGTGGATGTCGTCAGAGTGTCGGGGCCGTGTCCCAACGCGGCGCGGATCGCCGACCACAGGGCCGCATTCGCCTCGGGCACGTCATACATGCCCAGATGCGCGATCATTCCCCGCCGGCCTCGACGCGTTTGCGGGCCATATGGCTGTCCATGTCTTCGATGCCGAGGAAGCCCGCGACCATGCGCATCAGAGCGTTCTCCTCCTGCGCGCGCTTGCCATCGGCCAGCACCACCGACCACAGCGCTTCGATCACGCCGAGGCGGTCAATATAGGGCACCGCGTCCTTGATCGCGCGGGTGAAGCGCACCGTGTCGGGGGCCTCGGCTTCGAGCACTTCGGCCTCGCGGCGCAGTTTCGCCATCTCGAAGGGCGTCAGGCCATAGCGCCGGGTCATCGCGGCGTCGATCTGGTCCTGCTCTTCGGCGGCATAATCGCCATCGGATTTCGCGATGCGGACCAGAAGGGCGGTGAGGGCAAGCCGTGCATCTTCATCGGGCAGCGGCGCGGGTTGCGGGGCCGTGAGGCGTTTGAGGAAATCTCCGAACATATACCGTATCTAGGCGGGCGTTGTGCGGGCTGCAAGCGCAAGCGTGGGGGCGCTGTCCCCGCCGCCTCCCCCGGGACTATTCTTGTCAAAAGGAAAGCAAGGGGCGGGTGCTTAGGATTGCATGTCGCCAAGAGGCGTCGGGGGGATCGTCAGGTTCAGGGCCGAGGCGCGGGCCTGCGCGCTGTCATGCTCGCTCAGGCCCAGCGCCGCCTCGATCTCGTGCAGCTTGGCCTCCTCCATGTCATCACGCTCCCCATCGGCCAGCGCCACCTGCCACATCGCATAGGCCAGTGCCTTGCGGTCGGCATAGGGCACCTCGTCATGCAGGATGCGCGCATAGGCCTCGGGATGCGCGCCGTGCATCTCCAGATCCTCGCAGGCGGCGCGGAGTTTCGCGGCCTCCAGCGGTTTGAGACCGAACGTCGCGGCGAGGATGCGGTCGATCGCGGCCACTTCGCTGGCCTCATAGCTGCTGTCGGCCATCGCGATGCGCACCAGAAGCGCGCCGAGCGCCAGTTGGGCGGTCGGCTGCGGGGGCGGTTTGCGGTCCTTGGGGCGGCGGGGGAAGAGTCGCTCGAACATGGGCGCGAGGCTAGCCCAATTCGGGGGCGGGGCCAAAGCGCAAATTGTCTATGGCAAGGCCCTGCGGGTCGGTATTGGTGATCACCAGCCCGGCAATGTCGCGCAGGTTGCCCGTGCGCAGGAAGCCCAGAGACAGCGGGCCATCGGTGGCGATCACTTCCGTGTGGATCAGTGCGCCGCTGCGCGACCAGAACTGGATCTGCGCCTCGCCCCGCTCGCCGCCCAGAATGTCGAGCGCGAAGGCCGGCTGGTCCTCGTCGAACAGCACCGCGATGGCGCCCTCGCCTTGGGCGTGAACATTGGGAAAGCCCGCCGGGCCGTAGCCGTTGAGGATATTGCTGCCCATCATGCGCACCACCGACAGGGTCTGGCCGGGGGCGCCGGGCCGCAAGGTCAGCGGCGCGCGGGCGGTGCCGGTCAGGCTGTCGAAATCGCCCTGTGCGATCAGCATCTGGCCCTCGAAGCGTTCGGCAAAGCTCGCGCCCGGCAAGCGGAGCGTGTCGTCGATGCGGTGGCCGGGGTCCCAGCCCGAGGGGTGGTCGTCGAAATGGATGATCTGCGGCAGGCTCAGCGTTTCGGGGTCCACGCGGCAGACCGGCGCCGTGCAGGCCAGCGCAAGGGAGGGGGCGAGCAGGAGGGCCGCCGTGAGAAGGGGCAGTCGTCGCATGTCTTGGACGATAGGCGAGGTTTCGGCGCTCGGGCAAGTGTTTCGTGCTGGAACGCGCCTTTGGCGCGTGGGGGAGTTCCACTCCCCTCACCCCTTGGGGATATTTTTGTCAAAAGGAAAACAGGAAAGGCCCCCGCGTTCAGAGGCTGGTGAAGCGCTCCGAGAGGCGGGCAGCTTCGGTCTCAAGGCCGTAGGGTGGGTTAAGGATCAGCATGCCTGAGCCGATCATGCCGTGGCCTTTGCGGGCGGGCGGGAAGCGGACCTCGTGGCACAGGGCGTCTGCGTAGGTCTCGGTGATCTTTTGCGCCATTGTTTCGTGAGCCGCGCTCGTGAGGATCGGGTACCAGAGCGCGATCACGCCGACGTTCCATGCGCGGTGCAGCTTGGCGATGCGGGCCGGGATTTCGGCATAGTCCGTTTTGATCTCGTAGGGCGGGTCGATCAGCATGAGGCCCCGGCGCGGGGTCGGCGGGCAAAGTGACGCCGCCAGCGCGAAGCCGTCTTGTTGGTAGGTCTTGGCTTTATGGCGGAAGGCGGCACGCAGGGCCGTGTGCTCTCCGGGGTGCAGCTCGGAGAGGTGGAGGCTGTCGGTGGGGCGCAGCAAGGCCGCAGCAAGGGCGGGGGAGCCGGGGTAGGTCTGCGGGCCATGCGTTGTGGCGATCTGACTGCGGGCGATGGTGTAGGGGTGGGCGGCATCGAACCAATCGCCATGTTTGGCGATGCCCTGCGCCGCCTCGCCGGTCTTGGTCGCTTCGGGGCCGCTGAGGTCATAGCGGCCGCGCCCGGCATGGGTCTCGATATAGGTAAGGGGTTTGTCCTTCCGCGTCAGGTAGTCCAGCATCCATGCGAGAAGGCTGTGTTTGTGAACGTCGGCGAGGTTTCCGGCGTGATAGGCGTGTTGATAGGACAGCATGGCTGTCTCGTGGCACGGGGCGCGTCCGAAGTCTATCCCAGCGCGTCGATCCCGGTGAAGGAGCCAAGCGCGCTGGCAAGGATCGGAGCAAGGATCGACAAGATCGCCTTGAACGCGTCGAGGCTGCCGATCCGGTCGATATCAAAGCCCTGCACCCGGCTGCGGATCTCCGGCAGGCCCGCGGCATCCGCGGCCATGTGCAGGCGTTCGATCCGCATCATCTGGAGCAGCGATACCGGCATGTAGAAGCTCAGGATCAGCACCGTGTAGCTCACGCCGCGATAGAGCGAGATCGCCTGCACCAGATCGCGGTAGTCAGCCTGCTGGCCCGGATCGGCCAGCAACTCTGCGGGCCAGAGCATCCAGCCATAGCCAAACATCATGCCGACCGAGAGCAGCACCCCCGACAGGTACAGGTAGCGGCGCATGGTGCGCTGGGCCTCTTGGAGAGTTGCGGCCTCGGTGAGGAGGCCCTGCGATGTGCTCAGATCCGGCGGGGCCGGGCGGGCCAGCGAGGAGATCATCCCGAGGATCAGCGCCGCGACGGCGAGCGCGGCAAGCAGATTGATCACGGCCATCATGAGCCGGAACGCGGCATACCCACCCTCCGGGCCGCAGCCCCCACCAGCGCAAAAGGGCATCTCTGCGCGGGCAAGCCCGGCACGGAACACCTCCGCGCCCAAGAGTTCATAGGCGTTGAAACTGCCCATCCAGTCCGGTTCGAGGGACGTGTAAATCTGCGCGAAGGCAATCAGCGCGGCGAACCCGGCGGCGGCCAGCAGGCAGGAGCGGCGGACATGGTGCGAGAGCAGATCGGCGATGAAGATCGCAGTGATCACCAGCGCGGTGGCGACATAGAACAGGAAGATCGACAGGAAGCGGTAGCGCGCGCTCAACTCGCGCAACTCGGCATCGGCGGCGAGCGACGCGGGGCCAAGCACGTCAGTGTCGGCAAAGGCGCTGAGCAAGGCCTCGGAGAGCGCGACGACGGCCATGGGCAGCACCAAGAGCGCCAGATGGCGCGGCGCGATGCACAGGCGCGGTTGGGACGCGGCTGGTGGGGCCATGGTGCAGGGTCCTTGCGACACGTATGGCGAGCATGGCGCAGGGGGGCGCGCCAAGGCAAGGGTGTTGTCAGGCTGCGGCTTGGGAATGGCAGCACGGAGAGCAACAGAGGGCGCGCGGCGGACCGGGGGGCGGCGCTACTGTCTGTTGAACCGCGCGATTTATGGTCGAGATTTGCCTGAAACGTCGAGGCGGGCAGGCTGACGTTGCAAACGCGCCGGCCCATGGGGCCGGTCCGGCGCGCGCCCGGCGGTTCCTGCGGAACCTTGATTCCGGGCGGGGAAGTCGCTCAGACGAGGCGGGAGTTGTCTTTTGCCGCCCGGACGAAATCGCGGAAGAGGGGGTGGGGGGCGAAGGGTTTGGATTTGAGTTCGGGGTGGAACTGGACGCCTATGAACCACGGGTGGTCCGGCCATTCGACGATCTCAGGCAAGCGGCCATCGGGGGACATGCCGGAGAAGGCCAGCCCGGCATTTTCGAGCTTGTCGCGGTATTTGATGTCGACCTCGTAGCGGTGGCGGTGGCGTTCGTCGATGCTCGTTGTGCCGTAGACCGTCGCCACCTTCGAGCCCGGCTCCAGCACCGCGTCATAGGCGCCGAGCCGCATCGTGCCGCCCTTGTCGTCTTGCGCCGAGCGGGTGACTTTGGCGTTGCCTTGGACCCATTCCTTGAGGTGGTAGACGACCGGCTCGAAGCGCTTTTTGCCCGCCTCGTGGTCGAATTCCTCCGAGCCCGCCTCGGTGAGGCCTGCCACGTTGCGCGCGGCCTCGATGACCGCCATCTGCATGCCGAGGCAGATGCCAAGGTAAGGCACTTTGCGCTCGCGGGCGAATTGCGCCGCCTTGATCTTGCCTTCGGTGCCGCGCTCGCCGAAGCCGCCGGGCACGAGGATCGCGTGGAAGCCTTCGAGATGGGGCGCGGCGTCCTCGCGGTCAAAAATCTCCGCGTCGACCCATTCGACTTTGACCCGGACGCGGTTTGCCATGCCGCCATGGGTGAGCGCTTCTGCGATGGATTTGTAGGCGTCTTCGAGCTGGGTGTATTTGCCGACGATGGCGACGCGGACCTCGCCATCGACGTTGTGGATGCGGTCGGAGACGTCCTCCCATTTGGAAAGGTCGGGTTTGGGGGCCGGGCTGATCTGGAAGGCGTCGAGCACCGCTTGGTCGAGGCCTTCGGCATGGTAGGCGAGCGGGGCGTCGTAGATCGTGGAGAGGTCCTGCGCGGCGATCACCGCCTCGGGGCGCACGTTGCAGAACAGGGCCAGCTTCTCGCGTTCCTTAACCGGGATCGGGCCTTCGGAGCGACAGACGAGAATGTCGGGGGCGATGCCGATGGAGCGCAATTCCTTGACCGAGTGCTGGGTCGGTTTGGTCTTCAGCTCGCCCGACGCCTTGATGTAGGGCAGGAGCGTGAGGTGCATGAAGATGCACTGGCCGCGCGGCTTGTCCTGAGAGAACTGGCGGATCGCCTCGAAGAAGGGCAGGCCCTCGATATCGCCGACGGTGCCGCCGATCTCGCAGAGCATGAAATCGACCTCGTCGTCGCCAACGCCAATGAAGTCCTTGATTTCGTTGGTGACATGCGGGATCACTTGGATCGTTTTGCCAAGGTAATCGCCGCGCCGCTCCTTTTCGAGCACGGTGGAGTAGATGCGGCCAGAGGAGACCGAGTCGGTGCTGCGCGCGGCGACGCCGGTGAAGCGCTCGTAATGGCCAAGGTCGAGATCGGTTTCCGCGCCGTCGTCGGTGACGAACACCTCGCCATGCTCGAAGGGCGACATCGTGCCGGGATCGACGTTGAGATAGGGGTCGAGCTTGCGCAGGCGAACCGAGAAGCCGCGTGCTTGTAGCAGCGCGCCGAGGGCGGCGGAGGCCAGACCTTTGCCGAGGGAGGAGACCACACCGCCGGTGATGAAAATGTAACGTGCCATGGCGAAAAGCGCCTCCCCGTGTGTCGTCTCAAGATGTGGAAAAGCCGCGAGCCCTGCTGCGCGCCGACGCAACACCACGGGATTTAAGTCTATCCGGATTCGCGGCTCAGGGGCAAGGGGCCCGCAACATGCTGTTACGGGTTTTTCAGATGCCCCAAGGGGTTGTGGAGTTAGTCGAGGCTCGGCACCAGCGGCGCCGTATCGCCCTCGGCGGGTGGCAGAAGACCGTCACCGCCTGGCAAGGCCGGGGTGAGCGGCGCGTCCTCGGCGCTGGGCGGCACCACGCCAAGCCGGTCGATCACGGAGGTGCCGGCGGCGTTCTGCGCGGCGATGATCGTCAGGGTGATCGAAGTGATGATGAAGGCAATCGCGAGGATCCATGTGAACTTGCCCAGCGGCGTCGCCGGCGCGCGCCCGGTGCCCGCAGCCCCGCCACCGCCGCCAATGCCAAGCCCGCCGCCTTCGGAGCGCTGCATCAGCACCACGGCGATCAGGCCGAGGGCCAGAAGCAAGTGAACGATCAGGACGACATTTTCCATATGGGGGGCCTTTATACGCGCATCGGACGGGTTTCGGGGGTATCTAGGCAAGTTTGTGCTGTGCTGCAAGGGTGGGATTGGGTTGGCCCTGCGGGCCAAGCGAGAGATCTTCTCTCGCGCACTCTGGGATATTTGGGGCCAAAGGAAGACACGGGTGCAGGTTGTTGTGGCGCGTTTCGCTCTGGACCTCACTGGCGGGGTGGGTAGAGTTGTGCCTATGCCACACGATCATCACGACCACGACCACGACCACCCGCATTCGCACCTGCCCTCGGAGCCTGCGCTTCGGGTCAAGGCGCTGGAGACCTTGCTGACGCGCAAGGGGCTCATTGATCCCGCCGCGCTCGACGAGATCATCGAGACCTATGAGAACAAGGTTGGGCCGAAGAACGGGGCACATGTTGTGGCCAAGGCGTGGAGCGATCCGGGGTTCCGGGCGGCGCTGTTGGAGGACGCCACGGCGGTTGTGGCGGAGATGGGGTATTACGGGCGGCAGGGCGAGCATATCACCGTGGTGGAGAACACTCCCGAGACCCATAACATGGTCGTTTGCACGCTCTGTTCCTGCTACCCGTGGCCGCTGCTGGGCATTCCGCCGGGCTGGTACAAATCCGACGCCTATCGCGCGCGGGCGGTGCGGGAGCCGCGCAAGGTGCTCGCGGAGTTCGGGGTCAGCTTGCCCGAAGACACCGCGGTGCGGGTGTGGGATTCGACCGCCGAGATGCGCTATCTGGTCTTGCCGATGCGGCCCGAAGGCGCGGAGGGACTTGGCGAGGGCGCGCTGATGGGGCTGGTCACGCGCGATGCGATGATCGGGACCGGGCTGGCGAAAGCGCCGAGCGGCGCATCGTGAGCCGGGTGCATGACATGGGCGGGCGGTTCGGGGACGGGCCGGTCCTGCCGGAGCCCGCCGATGCGCCGGTCTTTGACGAAGACTGGCATAGGCGCGCGCTGGCGGTGACGCTGGCGGCGGGAGCCTTGGGGCAGTGGAACATCGACACGTCGCGGCACGCGCGGGAGTGTCTCAGCCCGAAGGATTACGCGCGGTTTTCCTATTTTGAGAAGTGGATTTCGGCGCTCGCGGATCTGCTCGTGGCGCAGGGGATCGTGACGCGCGAAGAGCTTGCGGGGCGCGCTGCAGTGCCGTCCGAACTGGCCGGTAAGGCGCTCAGGGCCGAGGCCGTGGGGGCCGCGCTTGCCAAGGGCAGCCCGGCGGATCGGGTGTCGGGCATCGCGCCGCTCTTTGCGGTGGGCGATGCGGTGCGCACGTTGCGGCCCACCGCCAATCGCAAGGTGCCCGGCGGGCATACGCGGCTTCCCTCCTATGCGGCGGGCGCGCGGGGGCGGGTTGTGGCCTATCACGGCACGCATATTCTGCCCGACGCCCATGCGCATGGGCTTGGCGAGTTCCCGGAGCCTTTGTACGCGGTGGCCTTTCCGGCCTATGAGCTTTGGGCCGATCCCGAACACCCGCGCGATGAGGTCGTGATCGACGCGTGGCAAAGCTATCTGGAGCCCGCATGAGACCCGAGCCTGTTTTCGAGGAGCCGTGGCACGCGCAGGTCTTTGCGCTCACCGTATCGCTGAACGAGGCGGGGCATTTTGCGTGGCCCGACTGGGCGGCGCGGTTCTCGGACGTGCTGGCGGCGCATGGGGTGGACCGGGAGTTGAACGGTGGGGCCGATTATTTTGGGGCGTGGCTGGAGGCGTTGGAAGGGCTGCTGGCCGATCTGGCGATGGCTGATCCGGCGGCGGTAGAGGATTTACGCGGGGCTTGGGAGGCGGCCTATCTGGCGACGCCGCATGGGCAGCCGGTGAGGCTCTCTGAGTAGTTCCGCCCGCGATGCGGTCGGCCCGGGGGCGCGCCTGCGGCGCGCTTGGGGGCTGTCCGCCCGTCGTCCATTGGTTCTCGAACCAATGGCGCACCAACGGACGACCCCCCGAGGATATTTTTGTCAAAAGGAAAACAGGGGCGCGCGCGTCGGGTCATACGTTGGACGCGCAGGAGGCTGGCGGGCTATTTCCGGGTGTAGAGGCCGAGTTTCTGACGCAAGCGCGTGAAGCTGAATGTGGGCATGCGGAGTCTCGGCAATCCGGCGAGGCGGTTGAACTCGTGCACGTCGATCAACTTTTCGGCGCAGCCGCAGCCCTCACCGTTGGCGACATGCTTGTAGTAGAAATTTTCGAAATCCTGTCTCGGCGGTTTACGGCTCATCCACATCATCCATGTCTGACTGGCCGGAGAGTGCCCGGCGGATATGGGACCAATATAGACCGACCCCGAGCACTGTCGCCCCCGCGATGAGTGCGATCCATGTGTTGATCGTCGGATCGGAGAGGTCGATCAGGCCGAAATCCACCAGCGCCCAGATCAGCGCGCCGAAAATCGCCAGCACCAGCGCCATTCCGAAGGCCCCGATCGAGCGGAGCGTGGCGCGCAGGTAAACGATATAGCCCACGAGCAGCAGGAGGCCGGACAGAACGGCGACCGACAGGCCCGCGCCCGATGCGGCGGTGACGATCTGCACGTAGTTATAGGGTGTCGGGTTGTAGGTCGCCGCCAGAAGTGCGAACGCCGCCAGCCAGCGCAGCAAGAAGCCCATCTCGTCCTCGTTCAGTATTCTCGTCGTTACCCCGTGCAGGATTGGCCCAAGCGCGGCGCCGTGTCCAGTCTGCGGCGAAATACCGGTTTCGCGCGCGGCGCGGGGCGGCTATAGGGGCTCTCGGTTTACTCGGATCGTGAAGGGATCACAGAATGGCAAACGTGGTCGTCGTGGGCGCGCAATGGGGCGATGAGGGCAAGGGCAAGATCGTCGACTGGCTCTCAGAGCGCGCGGATGTGATCGCGCGGTTTCAGGGTGGGCACAATGCGGGCCACACGCTCGTTGTGGATGGCAAAGTCTACAAGCTGCACGCGCTGCCCTCGGGCGTGGTGCGCGGCGGCAAGCTGTCGGTGATCGGCAATGGCGTGGTGCTCGACCCGTGGCATCTTGTGAACGAGATCGCCACGGTGCGCGGGCAGGGCGTGGAGATCACCCCGGAGACGCTGATGATCGCGGAGAACACGCCGCTGATCCTGCCCATTCATGGCGAGCTTGACCGGGCGCGCGAGGAGGCCGCCTCCAAGGGCACGAAGATCGGCACCACCGGGCGTGGGATCGGGCCCGCCTACGAGGACAAGGTCGGACGGCGCTCGGTGCGCGTGGCCGATCTGGCCGACGACGCGACGCTGGAGGCGCGGGTGGACCGGGCGCTTCAGCACCATGATCCGCTCCGCCGGGGCCTTGGGATCGAGCCGGTGGACCGGGAGGCGCTGCTGGCGCAACTGCGTGAGGTCGCGGCGGACATCCTGCCCTATGCCGCGCCGGTCTGGAAAGTGCTCAATGAAAAGCGCAAGGCAGGCAAGCGGATCCTCTTCGAGGGCGCGCAAGGGGCGCTGCTGGACATCGACTTCGGCACCTATCCGTTCGTGACCTCCTCCAACGTGATCGCCGGGCAAGCGGCCACCGGGGTCGGGATGGGCCCGGGCGGGATCGATTTCGTGCTCGGGATCGTCAAGGCCTACACCACGCGGGTGGGCGAGGGGCCGTTCCCGACCGAGCTTGAAGACGCCGACGGGCAGCGGCTCGGCGAGCGCGGCCATGAGTTCGGCACCACGACCGGGCGCAAGCGGCGCTGCGGGTGGTTCGATGCCTGCCTCGTGCGCCAGACCTGCGCGACCTCCGGCGTGAACGGGATTTCGCTGACCAAGCTCGATGTGCTCGACGGGTTCGAGACGCTGAAGATTTGCGTGGGCTACGATCTTGACGGGGAGCGCCTCGACTACCTGCCCATCGCGGCGGAGAGGCAGGTGCGCTGTGTGCCGATCTATGAAGAGATGCCGGGCTGGTCCGAGAGTACCGAGGGCGCGCGCTCTTGGGCGGAGCTTCCGGCGGAGGCGATCAAGTATGTGCGCCGGATCGAGGAGTTGATCGAATGCCCGGTCGCGCTACTGTCTACGTCGCCGGAGCGGGAAGACACGATCCTTGTGACCGACCCCTTCGCGGATTGAGGCAGATAACGAGGAGACCCCCGTGGCGCTGCGCTACAAGACCCGGAAAAGACTGGCTTTGCTGATCCTGATCCTCGGGGTTCCGGCCTATATCATGGTGGCGGTGACGGTGGTGAACCTCTTTGACCGCCCGCCGATCTGGGCGGAATTTCTGGTCTATGTGGTGCTGGGGATCATCTGGATCGCGCCGCTGAAGCCGATCTTCAAGGGCGTCGGGCAGGCTGATCCGGACGAGGACAACCCGCCCACACGGTAAGCGCTCTGGCGCCCGCCGGATCAGGTCAGATCGGACGGGCTTCCAGCGACCAGCCGTTTCATCAGGTCTGAAAGCTGTCCCAGTTCGGCGTCGTCCCAACGATCTTCAAAGAGCCGCCCGGCCTGTTTGTCGAATGTGGCGCGGGCCTCGTTCAGCCGTGCGGTGCCGGCATCCGTCAGGGCGACGAAGGCGAAGCGGGCATCGCGCGGATCCTGAACACGGCGGGTCAGGCCGGTTTTTTCCATGGGTGCAAGCATCCGCGTCACGGTCGATGCGCTGACGAACATCCGGCGCGCAAGCTCGACACGGGACAGACGGTGTCCGCTGGCATGTGCAAGGTGCGACAGGAGAAAAAACTCATTTACAGAGAGGCCGTGTATGGCGGCGAATTCCCCGGCGAGTCGGTCGCGGAAGGTATCGGCGGCGTGCAGCAGGCGCAGGGCGGTGAGGCTGGTATTATGGGTCATGCGAGTATTGTGACCCAAAGCGCTTGCATCTGCAAGTATTATGCGTCATATCCGACTCAGTTACTTTGCCAAAAGGAATACCCTCATGGATTTCGAACTTGTCTTTTCGCTGGCCGGGCTCATCGCCATGGCCGGCTGGGCGGCGCTGGTGCTTTCGCCGTGGATACCACTGTGGTCCGACCGCCTTGCCGGGGTGATCCTGCCCGGGCTTTTGTCTGCAGGCTACGTGGCCTTGCTGTTTTTCTTTCCAGCCGATCAGGGCGGCGGTTTCGGCAGTTTTGTGGAGGTGGTGCAATTGTTCTCGAGCCCGCACGCGCTGATGGCGGGCTGGGTGCATTTTCTGGCCTTCGACCTGCTCGTCGGCGCATGGATCTGCCGTGATGCGCGCGCCCGGGGGCTGGCGTTCGGGTGGGTTCTGCCCAGCCTGCCGGTGACGTTCCTGTTCGGGCCTGCCGGCTTTCTGCTCTATCTGGCCCTGCGCACCGGGCAGCGTGCGATCGGGCTGCGCACCCCGGCGACCTGACAGGGGTGCAACAGAAAACCCCCGGGGCCAGTTGGTCCCGGGGGCGGTCATGTCGCCTTTTTGGTGGGGCGTGTTCAGCCCGCTTTGCGGTCGTCCGGCTGGAACCCGATCTCTTCGGAGACCGTGAAGCGGCCCCCCTTGATCTTCTCGATCTTGCCCGCGCGCAGAAGCTGGCCAAACGAGCGCAGCCCGTCTTCGCGGGTGAAATCCTTGGGGCCAACCTGACGCACCTTGGTCATCAATTGCGGGCGGGAGAACTGCTCACGGCCCTCGACGAAGCTCAGATAGGACGCCGCCGCCTCCAGAAGGTCGGGCAGGGCATGCGCGCCCTGCTTGGCGGCATAGTCCGCAAAGCTCGCTGCATCCACAGCGTCCCCGGCGGGCTCCTCGGTCGCCACGCGGCGCGGGCGCACCGGCCCGGTGCGCGCATCCGGCGTGTCCACGCGCTGCTCGGCCACCAGCTTGAGCGGGGCGGGGCGCGGTTTGGCGCGGCGTTCCTTGCCGGTATAGGGCGCATCGCTGCGCTTCTGGGGGCGGCGCGGGACGACCGCCTGCTCCAGATCGCTGCGATAGGCATTGTCGCTGGCGCCCTCCTGCGCCTCGGCGCTCAGCGCGTCGTCGCCCTTGGTGGCGACCACGGCGGCGCGCAGCTGGTCGAAGGCAGCCCGGCGCGAGCTGCTCTCGGGATCCTCCATCTGCGTCTCGGCCTCGGCCATCAGCCGGTCCATGGCGCTGTCCTCGACCCCGGCCTCTGCCGCCTTCTGGCGCTTGGAGGCCTTGGCTTCGGCCCGCTTGGCAGCAGCATCCTCGGCCATCACGGCGGTGATCCCGGACAGATCGAGCGTGTCTTCGGCGTCCTGCGTTTCGGGCGCGTTCTCGCCCGCCTCTTCGCGGGATGCTTCAGCGGTCTGGGCCTCGGCCACCGTGTCTGAGAATTCCGCTTCGACGGCTGCGAGTTCCGCCATCAGGTCGGCCTCTTCTTCGGGGCTGAGCGTGCCCGCATCCGCCGCTCCATCCGCATCCGCTTGGGGGACGGGCGGGGTTTCCATTGCGGCGTCTTGCGCGTCATCTCTCTCATCGGGCAGCGCCTGTGCCGCCTCGGGGTCCGTCTGAACCTCTTCGAGCGCCCCGTCTGCGATCGCGGCGTCCAGATCGGCCCGCTTGACCTTGAGCACCTGCGTCGGGATCTGCAAGTGCGGTTCCGCGTCCGGCGCCTCGGGGGTAGGCGCCTCCGCGCCGGGCATATCTTCGAGCTCGGCCGCGAGTTCCGCGTCGATGCGGGCAAGGGCGTCGGCGATTTCGTCATCCTGCCCCGCCAATGCCTGCCCGGACAGCGCGTCCTCGATCTCGTCCAGCGCACGGCCTTCGATCTCGATATCCTCGAACACCGTATCCTCGAGCGCGGTGTCTTCGTGCGTGGTGTCTTCGGGCGTGGTGTCCTCGGTGTGCGTCTGCGCCTCGGAGATATCTTCGAAAGCCGCGTCGAGCGCGTCGTCGAGCCCGTCGGTCACCGCATCCTGCGCGACCGGGCCGGGCAGATCTCCAGCGATGTCCTTGGCCATATCCTCGGCATGTTCGTCCTCGGAATAGGCCGCCTCCGCGCCGGTCTGGTTGCGCGCCACTACGTCGCGGATGCGCTGCAACTTGGCGGCGATGCTACCCACCATGCCGGTCTGCGCCTCCGGGGTCTTGGTGTCGGGCAGGGCGTCCGCTGTGGTCTCCTGCTCTGGGGCGGCGTCCTCTGCAGCCTCTTGGGTGAAGTTGAAATCGATCACGTCGGTGACGTCCGCGAGCGGGTGCGCCGGTGCTTCGGCCTCGCCGTCATCCGTCATGACATCCGTCATGGCGGCGTCGGGCGCGTCCGCGATCTCGGCGGTGTCCTCTGCGTCAAGGTCTTCGGAGATCGCCGAGAGCGCCTCGTCCAGCGCCTGTACCTCGGCGTCCTCGACCTCGGTGTCCGCGACCTCAACGTGCGCGACCTCAGTGTCCGCGACCTTGGTGTCTTCTGGTCCGGCAGTCTCGGGCTCGCTGTCTGCTTGGGCTGTCAACGGCGCTTGCGGAGCCTCCTCCACCGCCGCGTGCGCTGCCGTGTCTGCGTCCGACAGCATCGCAGCGATCCCGGTGTCGAGGGCGTCCTCCGTCGCGGAAAGCGCGTCGGGTTGTTCGGCGGTCTCGGCCTCGGTGACGTCCTGCGTCGCTGCGCCGGGCTGGGCACCCACTGTGCCGCCGGTCTCTGCGGCATAGGCGGACAGGGCGGCGGCGATCTGTGCGTCTTCGGGCGAGGTGGTCGGCTCTTCCGGCGCGGCACCCGGCTCGGCGGCCGCCTCTGCGTCCTGCGCAACCTCGGCCTCCGCTTCGGGCTCTGGCTCCAGATCCGGCGCGGCGACCGGGTCTTGCGGCTCTGCCGTCGTGGTCTCCGCCTCGGCGCTGTCCTCCACGGTCTCCGCCGGCACATCGGGCGCGCCTTCGGCTGCGGCCTCCGCTTCGGCCTCCGGTTCCAGCTCTGACAGGGCGGCAGGGTCTTGTGGCTCTGCCGTCGCGGTATCCTGCGCGTCGGCGCTCTCCTCCACGGTCTCCGCCGACGCATCGGGAGCGCTTTCGTCGGCGGCCTCCGCGCCTGTCGCTGCAAGGGCACCGGCGATCAGCGCATCGGTGCCGCGCGTGCGGGCGCGGGGCTGCTCTTGTGCCGGGGCGGGTTTTTGGTCGGGAGCCTGTTCCGGGGTTGGCTCGGCGGCGGTCTCCGATGGCGCCGCCTCGGCGCGCAGCACTACCGTGCCATCCCGGTTGTGCGCCTGCACACGGCGGGCAATCTCGCGCTCTGCGATCCGGGCGAGCATCTCGGCATCGGGCTGTGGCGGTTCGGCCCCGAAATATCGGTCGTCCTGCGCAAGGTCGCGGAAGTATTCCGCAATCGCCTTCATTGTGCCAAAACTGTCCTCGAACCCTTCGAGGGTACAGGAAAACGTCCCGTAGGAGACAGTCAAAATCTTGTTGTTGCTCATCATCGGATGCTCGTCCTCTGCACTACTGCGGAGACCTGTTTACCAAGCTGTGCGGGGCGACAGCGGCTCGAATCTGTGCCGTGCAAGGTATCATTTCATGGCACGATTGTGACCTTGTTTCTCAGAAAGGCGTGAATCGATCATGACTGCCGAGATTGTTTTGCGCGCCCCTGCGGTGACGGTCGTGGGAGGCGGGACGCTGTATCCGGGCGATCTGCACGCGGCACGGGCCCTTGCGCCCTTGGCCGTGGCGGCAGATAGCGGTGCGGATCTGCTGCTCGCGGAGGGGCTGGTGCCCGACGCGGTGATCGGGGATTTCGACAGTCTCTCGGCTGAGGCCCGCGCCACGCTTTCGCCACAAAGCCTAACGCATGTTCACGAACAGGACAGCACCGACTTCGAAAAAGTGCTGGCGCGAATCAGCGCCGATCTGATCGTCGGGGTCGGTTTCACGGGCGGGCGGATGGATCACGCCGTCGCCGTGCTGCACGCGCTGCTCCGTTTTGCCCATCAGCCCGTGGTCCTGCTCGCCGAGCATGAAATCGTCCTGCTCGCGCCGCCGCGCCTGACCGTGACGCTCGCGAAGGGAGCCATCGTGTCGCTGTTCCCGCTCGCGCCCTGCACGGGCCGGTCGGAGGGGCTGCACTGGCCCATTGACGGATTGCATTTCGTCGCCGGTCAGCAGATCGGCACGTCGAACCGGGCCAGCGGCGGGCCGCTCACGCTGGAGATGGACGCGCCCGGCGCGGCGCTCTTCCTGCCGAAAACCTGTCTGGAGCCGGTTACGCAGGCGCTCCGTTCTGGCGCGCCAGAGCACGTGCGGTGGCCCGTTCGCGCATGACGATGTAGAGCCCCGCACCGATCGTGACGCAAATCCCCGCCATCGCCAGCCCGTTCGGCCAGTCGCTGAAGATCACGAAGCCGATGATCGTGGCGATGGGAATTTCGAGATACTGCATCGGGGCCAGCGTCGCCGAGGGCGCATAGCGCAGTGACCACGTCATCAGCAAATGCGCGATGGTGCCCAAAAGGCCGATGCTCAGCAGCAGCATCCATTCATAGCCGTCCGGCGGCTGGAAGGTCAGCACTGCGATCCCCGACGATTGGCTCAGCAGCAAGACCGGACCCATGACCGCCACCGCCATCACCCCCGACACCGCCTGCAAGCCCACCGGGTCGGTTTCCTTGGCGATCTGCCGCGTGACCAGCATGAATACCGAGAAATTCACCGCCACGACGAGCGGCCAGAGTGCGGGCCAGCCCACCTCGGCAAAGCTTGGCTGGATCACCATCAGCGTGCCGGCAAAGCCCACGATACAAGCCATCAGGCGGCGGCTGCCCACCTCCTCGCCGAGCACGTATTTGCCCAAAAGCAGCATCAGGAACGGCATCACGAAGGCAATCGCCACCGCGTCGGCCAGCGGCAGGTAGCGCAGGGCGGTGAACATCGCGCCGATGCCGAAGATATGCAGCAGCGTGCGCAGGAAGGTCAGCCCCAGCACGCGGCCCCGCATCCGCCAGACCCGCCCGGTCAGCCACACGAGCGGGATCAACACCACCGCCTGCACGGCGAAGCGCACGAAGAGGATCTGCCCGAGGGGCAGGACCTCACCGAGCAGCTTTGCCACCGCGTCGCCCATCGGGGCGACAACGCAAAAGCCCAGCATAAGAAGGATGCCGAGAAGTGGTCGGTCTTGTGTCATTGGTCCACGGTAGGTGACGGGGCGGACGGGCGGCAAGTGGAATTGGCGACCTGCCCGCCTTTGTCGCGGGCTGATGCCGGTGCGCGTCAGGTGCTCAGCGGTGCGTCTCTTTGCACAGACCGCTCCGTTGCGTGGCAGGCGCAAACGACGGATGGTTTGGATCGGCAGGCTCCGGGTTGCCAGAGCCGTCAACGCTGATCACAGGGCCCGCCCACTGGATGGGCGGCCCGGAGAGTTTTGACGTGACCACAGCCGCACTCTTCTACGGTCTGTCCTTTGTTATCCAGGAATCCACCAGCACGGGTTTGCAGGATGGCTGCAATACGACCTGTGTCGAGAGTACCTTCTCCATCGAGTTGCTGCGTGGCGCCACCTCGCTGGGCAGCTTCACTGTAGAGCCGGTGAACGATGCGCTCACCTTCGTCGGGTTGACGGATGCGGGCGGGTTTGACGCGGTGCGGGTGCGTGAAACCGTTGGCACCGATGACAACGAGATATTCGGGGAGTTCCAGTTCGCCGCCGCCGCGCCTGTGCCGCTTCCGGCGGGTCTGCCCTTGTTCCTCGCGTGCGGCGCGGCGCTGGTGCTCTTGGGGCGCCGCCGGAGTTGACGGGTGGGCTGAGGGGCGCGCCATCATGACAGTGAGGCAATCGCGTTGCTGGCCTCTGGGTGGTCCGGGGCCGGGGTGTGCAGGGTTTGGACCCTGACAATGGCCGGCTCGGCCAGCCGGATCATCGGATCGAGCCATTCCGCAACCGGGCCGCCATCGAGCCAGCGCCAGCGTGCGACGCCGGTGAGCGCGGCCAGCGGGCCGGTCAGCACCGCGTGCAGTTGCGCGGCGTCTATCATCCCCGCCCGCGCGCTGCGGATGTTCAGCGGGACTGGCGCGTCGGGGGGCAATCCCTCCACCGCGAGGATCGGCGCGAAGCTCAGGTCGAGCCGCGCGCTCAGCAGGTCCCGGCGGCGCATCAGGTCGGCAATCGACACTCTGAGCGGGAAATACCCGTCGAGGATATCCTCGAACACCTCCCCGTCCGGCATCACAGCAGGCCGAAATATTCCTGATGTTCCCATTCCGAGATGGTCATCAGGTATCGCTCCCATTCGGCGCGTTTGAGGGTCGCCAGATAGGATTGGACTTCCCCCCCGAAGGCGTCCCGCACGAAGGCGGAGTGCTCGAAGTCCGCGATGGCGGCGCCGAGATCGGTGGGCAAGGCCCGGGCTTCCCCGTCATACGGCGTTTCGCTGGGCGCAGGGGCGCGGCTGCCCGACATAAGGCCCGACAGGCCAGCATGGATCTGCCCGGCAAGGGCGAAATAGGGGTTGGCGGTGGAATCCGGCACGCGGTTTTCGACGCGCGAGGCCGCATCGCCGGGGCTCAGCAGCGCGCGGATCATCGCGCCCCGGTTGTCACGGCCCCAGAGCACGCGGTTGGGGGCAAGCTGGTAGGGGGCGAAGCGCTTGTAGCTGTTCACTGTCGGATTGGTGAGCAGGCAGAGCGGGGCGGCATGGTCCAGCAGCCCTGCAATCCAGCCGCTGGCCTCGGGCGTCAGCGTGCCCGGTGTTTCCGGCATGAACAGGTTCGCGCCGCTGTCCTTTGAGACCAGCGATTGGTGGATATGCCAGCCATTCGCCGCCGCGTTCGGCAGGCGCGGTTTGGCCATGAAACTCGCGTGCAGGCCCTCGGCATGGCAGACCTCCTTCACCATCGTGCGGAACAGCACGTAGCGCGCCGCCTGCGCCCGGGGATCGCCCGGCGCGAAGGTGAACTCGAACTGGCTCGGGCCCATCTCGATCTCGACACTGCGCGGCGCGAGCCCCATCGCCTCGGCGGTGCGGCGCAGGGTGTCGAGCAGGGGCTGGGCCTCGCCATAGCGGGTCTCGGTCAGGTATTGGTGGCCTTGGGTGAGGTTCTGGGTCTGCGGCGGGGCCGGGGGCATGGTCGCCTCGGCATGGCCAAGGGCGGGGTCCGTCACGCGGAACACCTGAAACTCGACCTCCAGCCCGAACACCGCGTCAAAGCCCGCCTCGGCCAGCGCATCCACCGCGCCCATCAGAACGGCGGTGGAGGAGAAGGGCACCGGCGCGCCCGTCCTGTCCTCCACATCGCAGAGCAAGATCGCTGAATGCGGGGACCATGGCAGCGGCACGAAGCCTGCCGGGTCGGGCCTGAGCAGAACGTCTGATGCGCCCGCCAATGGCAGACCGCCGACCTTGGCATCCTCGGACCAGATCGGAAACACCGTGCGATGCGAGGTGTCCTTTAGAAGCAGCGTCGAGGGCACGCCGATGCCGCTCTCGAAGGCGCTCTCAAGGGCGCTGGCCACCAAGGTCTTGCCGCGCAGGATGCCATGCGGGTCCACGAAACACAGACGGATCGTCTCCAGCCCGTGCTGCCGCACATGGGCGAGGACTGCTTCCTTGTCCATGCCGTCCATCTAGACCGTGGCGTCCCACGGGCAGGCGGCCCGGCGCGCCACATCGGCGGCGTGGCTCGCGGCTTGCCAGTCCTGCGTGTCCGCGATGGCATCGTTCGACAGCGGCCCCTTGAGCCCGCCCACATCGCCCTGCATCGGCAGCGCGCCCGTCCGGCCCGCCTCCAGATCGGCCATCGCGCGGCGCAGCATCCGGCGGTAGCGGATGATCGCCACATCGCTGCGCCCCAGATGCTCTTGCGTGCGGTCCTGTATCGCGCCCATCCCCTCGACCGCCCATTGGTCATGCACGTTGATGTCGAGCCCCATGCCGGTATAGGTCAGCGTCTCCTGCTCGGCGGGGTCGTAGCCGTAGTGGTTCTCGCGGTTTTTCAGCGGCGCATAGTCTGGCAGGCGGTGCTCCTTGAGGCGCTGGGCCCGCATCTTCTCCTTGTCCACCGGGTTCTGGAAGCTGGTGAAGATCGTGTACCAGTAGCAGGTCTCGTCATCGACCGGCACATGCCATTGGGTGATCGTCATCTCGCGCGACATCGGGATGCAGATCGCCTCGGGGAAGATCTGGTTGGTCACGCGCACATGGGTCAATGCGTTCTCCATATGCCGCAGCGCGGTGATCTTCAGCCCGTAGCCGGTCTCCTCCACCTCGATATCGGGGCGCGGGTATTCGCGCAGCACCTGCGTCATGGGCATGTTGGTCTGGGCCGCCTTGTCGCGGAACTGTTTGCCGTAGCTGTCGGCGGGGTCCTCGTCTTCGAGAAAGCGGTGCAGGAAGGAGGCGTGGGCCGGGTCGATGCCGATTTCGAGGGCTTGCAGCCAGTTGCAATGCCACAGGCCTTTGAAGGCGAAGACATGGGTTTCGGGGGCGCGGAAACAGTCGAAAAGCGGGAAGTCCGGCGGAGTGCCGGGGCCCATATAGGCAAAGACGATGCCCTTGGTCTCGTGCGCGGGGTAGGTGGGCCCCTCGGGGTCGATTTCGATCTCGGCGGGGGGCGGGCAATGAGCGGCGGGGGCGTCCTCGGGGCAGTGGCGGGTGGCAAGGACCAGCGCGCCGTCCCGCTCTATGAGCGCGAGCCGTTCGCCCAGAAGGTTCACGGCCAGCGGCAGCCCGCCCGCCATCTCGTCGCTCAGCGCCGCCGGTTGCCAATAGTGCCGCAGCACCGCGCCGGCGGGCGTGCCGGGGCCGATGCGGGTGATCCGGTCGTTGAGTTCCTGACTGATCATCCGGTGGTCTCCTCCGCGTGCGTCCAGGCCCAGATGGCCCCGTTTTCTTCTTTGACCGGCACCATCGGCACCTTGATTTGCATATACATTACAGAGCCTTCCGGTTCGGCGGGCTGTTCCACACATTGCCCGGTCCGGTCAAAATGCCAGCCGTGGAACGGGCAGCGCAACCCGTTATCTTCGAGCCGTCCATAGCACAGATCGGCGCCGCGATGCGGGCAATGCCGCCCGATGAGACCCAGTTCGCCTTCCTCGTCGCGGAAGAGCACATAAGGCTTGCCGCCGAGGGTGACGGGGATGAGCGGGCGCGGGATGTCGAGCTGTTCGCTTTGCGCGACAACCACCCATGTGCCTTGCTCTGTGCTGTCCACGGCGGTGCTCCGGGGTGAGGGGTGTCCGCGAGGGGACGGTTTGTGCTGGCCGGAGTTTAGGGGCGCATCTTGGGGCGGGTCAATACGAGCGCAGGCCCCGCCGCGCCCGCGAAAGGTTAACGCTGCGACCGCCCGCAACGGGCGACAGGACGCATACCGCCGCAGATGCAGGTTAACGCCATAAAAACAAGGTCTGGCAGCCGTATGGCTCGGCGTATGGCAGCGCGTATGGCACTTGTATGGCTCGGTTTTGATTCGTTCGCGGGTTAACGCACCGTACGATGGCCCGGCGTTAACCATTTGGCGAGGGGCATGGTGGGCAGATTGCCCAGCCTAAAATCCCGCCAACCCGATCAGCGTCCCACGCCGATCCGCCGGGTACCCCGCCCCTGTCTTCCTTTGGCCAAAAATATCCCGGGAGCGCGAGGGCAGAGCCCTCGCCGCGCGCCGCAGGCGCGCACCCGGTCGCGGTGCGTTGCGGGTCGCAACTCAATTCGGCGATGAGGCAGCGCCATGTTCCTGCGGCGACTACCGCGCGTAGCCTTCAAAGATCGCCGAAGGTTAAATTCTAACCACCGCGCATCCGCCTGGCCTGCGACCGGATGTTTCGCATATTGCGCCAATCGCCGGGTGTCTTTGAAGCGGTAATGCAGCCTTCCTTGCAAATAATTTTGATGTGCCTGCCGACCCTGACATCACTTATCGTGAGACCCTCGGTCGATATCAAGCTTTCCAATTCTTTCCGATACTTCCTCATAGTCGCCTCCATCACAATTTCTATGCTGTTCGGTGCGAATTCCTGCGGGGCTTACCCCCCCCCGCAGGCAGCAACGTATATGTCCTAGGCGCGACGATCCTGCCGGATTGCCCATTCACCGCGTCCAATATTGGTGAAAAGGTCAGTCCCACGATAATTGGCAG
The DNA here is from genome assembly GCA_965656085.1 of uncultured Aliishimia sp. Classification (GTDB taxonomy): domain Bacteria; phylum Pseudomonadota; class Alphaproteobacteria; order Rhodobacterales; family Rhodobacteraceae; genus Aliishimia. Next base: position 48,578 of record CBFHJA010000035.1, read on the forward strand.
AGTCAGACGAGTGATCTTCGAGCGTCCGCCTGATAGTTGCGTCCAGCGTCTTAGGAACTGACCGCCCAGCGTTCCGGCGGATCTTCTCCACTTCCTTGTAGATTGAATGCAGCGTCGCACTGCCTCCGAGCCTCCGGATTGCTTCGAACACGTCATCTACCCAGCGAATCTTTCCCATTGGAGTCTCCCTCTCAAACGTTAGGCTCGGAGTCATTTCAGAGCTTTTTACCTCCAAAGACTCTAGGGGGCCGGTTGGTTGATGGAGGGGCTCCGATCTCACATTTGTTTGTTCCGACTCCACCGTTAAGCTATTCGCCTCGGAGTCCCTTAACGATTTGTAGCGTGACAAGACTCTAGAAAGTATTTCGTTTTCAGACTCTTCTCCATCTTCTCGCAGCGCCCAAATCAAAGCAAATATGCTGGTTTCTACGTCTATGCTGCGCATGACAGCCCCCTTTCTTTGCAGTGATGTACAAATAGCTAGCCGAACAGCAGGCGTCAAGAGGTAAACATTTACAAACGCGCGGCTGTAGTGGCAGAATTGCGCTTTCTCCACCAGCCCCCCCGGGGGGAACTCCCTTTAACAGCGATCAAGGCTGGTGCCCCGCCACTCCCCGGACGCACGCTCTGTTTGCTCAGCAGTCGTTCAATAGCTTAACTGAACGCGTCTACTTGTCTTTTAGACACGCCTGCCACCGTAGCCGCTGCATTGGCGGCAAGCTGAGCGGGGGCGTGCTCTGACTGCAAAGCAGTCGGGCGTTACGGTATTGGGTCAGTTCTGCTCAGCAGTTCGGGACGTTCACCGCTAGCCCGCCGAGCGAGGTCTCCTTGTATTTCTCGGACATATCCGCGCCGGTCTGGCGCATGGTCTCAATACAGGCGTCGAGCGGGACGAAATGGGTGCCGTCGCCGCGCAGGGCGAGGCTGGCGGCCGAGACTGCTTTGATCGCGCCGAGGCCGTTGCGCTCGATGCAGGGGACCTGCACCAGCCCTTTGACCGGATCGCAGGTCATGCCGAGATGGTGCTCCAGCGCGATCTCGGCGGCGTTCTCGATCTGCTCCGGCGTGCCGCCCAGCACCGCGCAGAGCCCGGCAGCCGACATGGCGGCGGCGCTGCCCACTTCGGCCTGACAGCCCGCCTCGGCGCCGGAGATCGAGGCGTTGTACTTCACCAGCCCGCCGATGGCCGCCGCCGTCAGCAGGAAATCCTCCACATGGGCCTCGGACGCGCCGGGCACATGGTCGAGATAGTAGCGCAAACTCGCCGGGAGCACGCCCGCCGCGCCGTTGGTCGGCGCGGTGACGACCTGACCGCCCGCCGCGTTCTCTTCGTTCACCGCCATCGCGTAGACGCTCATCCAGTCGTTGATCGTGTGCGGGGCGGTGAGGTTCAGGCCGCGCTCGGCGAGGAGCTTTTCGTAGATCCCTTTGGCCCGGCGTTTGACGCTCAGCCCGCCGGGCAGGATGCCGTCGGTGCTCAGCCCTCGGTCAATGCAGTCATTCATCACCTGCCAGAGCCGCCGCGTGCCCGATCTCAGGTGCGGCTCACCGGTGCGGGACACTTCGTTGGCGCGCTTCATCTCTGCGATCGACTTGCCTGAAGCGTTGGCCATCTCCAGCATCTCGGCGGCGGATTTGAACGGGTAGGGGACCGGTGCGCCCTCGTCTGTGTCCTTACCCGCCGCCAGTTCCTCCTCGGTCATCACGAAGCCGCCGCCGATGGAGTAGAACACCTGAGACAGGGTCACGTCGCCCTGCGCGTCGGTGGCCATCAGGATCATGCCATTGGCATGGCCGGGCAGGGGGCGGTCATAGTCGAAGATCAGGTCGCTCTTGGGATCGAAGGCGAGCGGCGCGAGGCCGTCCACCTCGATGGGCGCGCCTGCGTGGAGGGCTTTGAGCGCCGCTTCGGCCTTGTCGTGGTCGTAGGTGTCGGGGGTGAAGCCCATCAGCCCGAGGATCGTCGCGCGGTCGGTGGCGTGGCCCACCCCGGTGAAGGCCAGCGAGCCATGCAGCGAGGCCCGGAGCCCGGCGAAATGGAAGGGTGAGGCGCGCATCATATCCAGAAAGCGCGCCGCCGCCACCATCGGCCCCATCGTGTGCGAGGAGGAGGGGCCGATGCCCACTTTGAACATATCGAAGACGGACAGGAACATCTCAGAGGGCACTCCCTTCGGGGGGCTGGGGCGGTTGCGGGGCGGTGAACGGGGTGGGGCCGAGTCCTTCGGCGCGGATCGCGGCCAGGGTCGCAGGGTCCGCGTCCATCTCTTCGGCCAGCGCGGCGAGGCGCGGGTAGGCCTCCAGCGCGAACCAGTCGCGCGGCGCGGGGCCATAGAGCGCGCACCAGCGCAGGCAGGGCGCGAGATAGGCCTTCTGGGCAAAACCCGGGGCTGCGGGCAGATGCGCGTCGAGGGTCGCCAGCGCGCGGCGGATATTGGCCTGTGTGCCCGCCACCAGCGCAGCGCTGTCCGCCCGGATGTAGCGCTCGGGATGAAACAGCATCTGCAACAGCGGGTGCAGCGTGTTGGCCTTGTAGATCAGCCATGTCAGCGCCGCGCCACGCTCCGGGGCATCGGGTGGCGGCATCAGGCCCGGATGGCGCTCGGCGAGCCAGAGCAGGATCGCGCCGGTCTCGAAGATCGGGCCGTGCGGGGTCTCCAGCGTCGGGATCTGCCCGTTGGGATTGAGCGCCAGATAGGCCGGGCTGCGTTGGGCCTGCGCGCTGCGGTCCACCAGCGCGGTGCGGTAGGGCGCGCCCACATGCTCGAGCGCGAGGCGCACGATCAGCGAGGCGTTGTCCGGGGCATAGTGCAGCGTGTACATGCGACCCATATAGGAGCGGCGCGGCGTGCAAGGTATGCGCAAAAGCGACATCTTCGCGCGTGGCGCGGCGTGGTGGGCAGATTGCCCACCCTTATCTCTTTGCGATCTGCCATAATGAGAGTCAGCGGACGAGACCCCGTCCCACCC
>CBFHJA010000036.1:0-50181 GCA_965656085.1 uncultured Aliishimia sp.
CCATCAGAGGATCGACCGCGCCGCTGATCGCCCCCGCCGTGCCGAACCGCCAGCCCGGCACTCCGTCGATCGCGCGCCAGTCGATTGCCGGGCCGCGCACGCCGAACACCTGCCAACCTGCTGCAAGGCTGACCAATCCGGCTCCCAAGATCACGTCCCGCCGCTTCACCCGGCCCCTCCCGTCTTGCCATTTGCGCCCGCAGAGGCTCACATGCGCCCGCGTATCACGAAACATAGGACGACCTGACCCGTGCCCAAAGCCACATCCGTCAAAGACTATATCCGCACCATCGTCGATTTCCCCCATGAGGGCATCATGTTCCGCGACGTGACGACCCTCTTCGCCGACCCGCGCGGCTTCCGCATGGCGATCGACCAGATGCTGCACCCCTATGCGGGCGAGCCCATCGACAAGGTGGTCGGGCTGGAGGCACGCGGCTTCATCTTGGGCGGCGCCATTGCGCACCAGTTGTCGCTGGGCTTCGTGCCGATCCGCAAGAAGGGCAAATTGCCCGGCGCGACGATCTCTGAAGGCTACACGCTGGAATATGGCGAGGCGGTGGTCGAGGTCCACGACGACGCCATCGCCCCCGGCGAGCGCGTGCTCGTGGTGGACGACCTGCTGGCCACGGGCGGCACGGCGGCAGCGGGCATCAAGCTGATCGAACGGCTCGGCGGCGAGATCGTCGGCTGCGCTTTCGTGATCGACCTGCCCGAGCTCGGCGGGCGCAAGAAGCTCGAAGCGATGGGCATGGATGTGCATGTGCTCTGCGCGTTCGAGGGCGCGTAGGCTGGGCAATACTGCCCACCACACCGCTTGCCAAAAAGGTTAACGCACCCCCACCGTACGCCCCGTCAACCACCGTCTTAACGCACCGTGCGTATGTACAGGTGCCATACGCGCAGCCATACGCCGAGCCATACACCTGCCATACCTTGTTTTTATGGCGTTAACCCCAGTTCGAGGGCTGTCGCGATGTTCCGGTCCTCGCGCACCGCACGCCCCGTTAACCTCTGAGCACCGCACCGGGGTTCATGATACCCACCGGGTCCAGCGCCGCCTTGATCGCGCGCATCGCCGACAGTTTCGCCGGATCGCCATAGCGCTCCAGATCATCGACCTTGAACCGCCCGATCCCATGCTCGGCACTCACCGACCCGCCCAGCTCATCCACCAGATCATGCAGCACGCGCTTGATCTCGTCGCGCTCGGCGAGATGGTCGTGGCGGGTCTTTCCCGGCATCGGAAACACGTTGTAATGCAGGTTCCCGTCGCCCACATGGCCGAAGCAATTGATCCGGAAAGCGCCCAAGTTTTCAACCAGTTGCGCGCCACGCGTGATGAAATCCGGCAGCGCACCGAGGGGCAGCGAGATGTCGTGGCTCGACACCGACCCGATCTTCCGATTGGCCTCCGGCAGATGCTCGCGCACCGACCAGAACTCCGCCGACTGACCCGCGTTCTGCGCGATCAGCCCGTCACTTACCAAGCCGGCCTCCAGCGCCTCCGCGAAGATCGTCTCCAGCGCCTCGTTCGGGCTTTGCTGCGCCGACAGGCCCAGCTCCACCAGCACACACCAAGCCGGCGGCGCCGCAAAGGGCAGCCGCACCTCCGGCAGGGTTTCAGACAGAAAATCAAAGCCTTGCCCGTTCATCAACTCGAACGCGGACACCCCTTCCCCAACAATCCCCCGCGCCAGCGCCAGCAGTCTCAGCGCCGCCTCCGGGCCCTCCACGACAAACAGCCCGGTGCCGCTCTGGGCCGGGCGCGGCGCCAGTTTCAGCGCAGCCGCCGTGATCACCCCCAGCGTGCCCTCTGCACCGATCAGCAGGTTGCGCAGGTCATACCCGGTGTTGTCCTTGCGCAGACGGCTGAGCCCGTGCCAGATCGTTCCATCCGGCATAACCGCCTCGACTCCAAGGCATAAATCGCGCGCATTTCCGTAGCGCAGCACCCCCGTGCCGCCCGCATTCGTCGCCAGATTGCCGCCGATCCGCGCCGTACCTTCCGCCGCGAGCGAGAGCGGAAAGAGCCTGTCCGCGGCCTCGGCAGCGGCCTGCACATCGGCGAGGATCACCCCGGCCTCCGCGATCAGCACATTCTCCTCGGGGTAGACCGCCCGCACCGCGTTCATGCGCTCCAGCGACAGCAGCAGCGGCGCCGGGCCATGCTCCTTCACCTGCCCCCCGACAAGCCCGGTCCCGCCGCCGTAAGGCACGACACCCACACGATTTTCCGCCGCCAGCCGCACCAGCGTGGCGACCTCTTCAACGGTGCGGGGCAGCGCCAGAAGCCCGACTTGCCCGTGCCAGCGACCGCGCGGCTCCTCGCCATAGCGGGCCTCCACCGGGCGCAGCACTTCGGCAGGCATTTGTTCAAGGATCAGATGTTCGAAGGCGGGATCGGCAGAGTTCAGTGTCATGCGCGCAGCATTGGCAGATCGGAGCCGGGGCGCAAGCCCTCAGCGGTCATCGCGCAGCCATTCGGGATCCAGCACCATGATCGTGGGCCGCGACGGCAGCCGCGAGAGCGACACATCGAGCGACGGGCCGTCCACACGCACCACAGCGAATTCCTCCTCCATTCCGCGCAGGAAGGCGTTGAGCGTGGTAGAGCCGAACCAATGCATCGGGATCACGATCGAAGATTTCAGCCGGCTGACAATGTTCATCATCGTCGGCAGATCGACGGTCATCCCGCCATCCACAGCCGCCATCACCACGTCCAGACGACCAATCGCAGCATATTGCTCCGGCGTCGGCTCGTGATGCAGATGGCCCAGATGCCCGATGCACAAGCCCCCGATTTCAAAGATGAAAATCGAGTTGGCATTCGGCTCCGTGCCGCTGCCCCAGCGCGAGCGGATGTCGGTCGGCACGTTGCGGATCAGCACTTCGGGCAGTTCCACACTATGCTCGACGGGCACGCCGAATTCCGGCCCCCAGCCGGGCAGCACATGGGGAATGGCCGGGTCGGGACTGGCCGTCCAATGGGTCTCGTGGGCCTTGTTCATGGTCACCACGTCGGGGATCATGTCCACATTGCCGATGAACCCGGTATAGTCGGTGACCATGTTCAGCCCGCCTTGCGAGCGGATCAGGAACGAGGCGTGAGCGATGTAGTGAATGCGCACGGTCTGCTCGGGCAAAGGTGCGTCCCAACTGGCCTTTTGCACGTATTCGAGCCCGGGCGCGGCCTCTGCAAGCGCGATGCAATGGCTTGGCGGGCGCTCGGACGTCTGCGCCTGCCCCGGCGCCGCAACAAGGCTGAGCGCCACGTAGAGACATGCATAGACTGTTGTTTTGAAGCTCAAAACCGATATCAAAAGATCGCGCATGACAAACCCCACAAGCCGCCGTCCTGCGGTGAAATAGCGCGGCCCCGCGCCCCTTCAAATCTAAACGATCCCGGTCCTACGTCCCCGGTCCCACCTCGGCAGCGATGCGCCGCGCCGAGGGGACAGCGCCCCTGCCCTGCCCGGTCAGAGCGCGTCCGACTTGCCCCGCCGGTCCGCGCGCAGCATCGCGTAGAGCACATGGGTCCGCCAGCGCCCGTCGATCTGCAAATAGCTCTGCGCCACGCCCTCATACTTGAACCCACAGCTTTCCAGCAGGCCCCGCGAGGGCGCGTTCTCGGGCAGGCACGCCGCCTCGATCCGGCTCAGATCGAGCTTGGTGAAGGCGTGATGCGCCAGCGCAAGGATCGCCTCGCGCATATACCCCTGCCGCGCATGGGCGGCCCCGGTCCAGTAGCCCAGCACGCCCGATTGCGAGGGGCCACGCCGGATGTTGTCCAGCGTGATCGCGCCCAAGAGCACCTCGTCGGAGCGCCGGATCAGAAACAGCGGCACCGCGCTGCCCGCACTGATCGAGCGCTGCGACCAATACACGCGATTGGTGAAGGCCTTGCGCGACAGATGATCGGAGGCCCATGTGGGCTCCCACGGCACGAGGTGTTCTTCGGAGGCCACGCGCAGCGCCACCCAAGAGCGGAAATCGGAGTGAACCGGCGGGCGCATTGTCATGCGCTCGGTTTCAATCCGCACTTTCCGTCTGGGCAGGAGCATCACGCGGCGCGGCGCTCCTGCAAATCGGCAAGGCTCGGCGCACCCTCCACCGGCCCGTAAAGCGCCAGCGCCGCCGGGGCGGAGACGGCCATGGCTTCCGAGAAGTCGCGCACGTCTCCGGTGGTCACCGCGTCGATCCGTGCGATGGTTTCCTGCAAATCCGGCACCCGGCCCCAGATCTGGATCATCCGCGCCATGCGTTCGGCGCGGTTCGACGGGCTTTCCAGCCCCATCAGCAGACCCGCTTTCATTTGTGTGCGTGCCCGCGCGACCTCCGCCGGCGCGGCATCGCTGGCCAAGCGCTTCATCTCGTCGATGGTCACCCCGGCCAACGCGCCAAGCTCCGCGCCGGACGTGCCCGCATAGATCGTGGTCATGCCGGTATCCGAATAGGCCCCGGTCTGGGCGAAGATCGTATAGCACAGCCCCCGGTTTTCGCGGATCTCCTGAAACAGACGCGAGGACATGCCGCCCCCGAGGATCGACGAATAGACCTGCGCGACATAGATATCATCCGCGAGATAGCCCGGTCCTTCGATGGCCAGCGCGAAATGCGCCTGCTCCAGCGGTTTGACCTGACGCACCTCGCCCCCCTGAAACCGCGCAGGCTCAAACACGCCTTGCTTGCGCGCCTGCATCCCGCCGAAAAGCTCTTCGGCCAGACGGCAGAGCTTGTCGTGATCGACTGCGCCCGCGGCGGAAAGGATCATCTGTTCCGGCCCATAATGCTCGGCGACAAAGCCCGAAAGGTCCGCGCGATTGAACGACGACACGCGTTCGGAGGGGCCAAGGATCGTCCGGCCAATCGCCTGCCCCGGATAGGCCTGCTCCTGAAGCCAGTCGAAGATCACGTCGTCCGGCGTGTCGAGCGCCTGCCCGATCTCCTGCAAGATCACCCCGCGCTCAGTCTCGATCTCGCCTGCGTCGAAGACCGGGTTGAGCAGGATATCCGCCAGCACATCCACCGCGAGCGGCACATCGGCCTCCAGCACCCGCGCATAATAGGCGGTCACCTCGCGGGAGGTATAGGCGTTGATATAGCCCCCCACATCCTCGATGGCCTCTGCAATCTGCAAGGATGAGCGCCGCTCGGTGCCCTTGAAGGCCATATGTTCGAGAAAATGCGCGATGCCATTCTGCTCGGCCCGCTCGTTGCGCGCACCCGCCGTCACCCACAGGCCAACGGAGGCCGAGGCCAGCCCCGGCATATGTTCGGTGACGATGCGGAGGCCGTTCGGCAGGGTGTGGGTCTGAACTGTCACGCGGAGATATTCCCTTCGATATGGGTCTTGAGTGCCTGAAGATCGTTCGGCACGCGGGTGAGGCGCTCGGGGCGCTCCATCAGATCGGCCATGCGCGGAGGCAAGGGCGGACGGACGCCTGTGGCGGCCTCCACCGCGTCCGGGAACTTGGCCGGATGCGCGGTGGCGAGCGTGATCATCGGCACGGCCGGATCGAGATTGCGCTCCGCGACATGCACGCCGATGGCGGAATGCGGACACAAAAGCTCCGCGGTGTCCCGCAGCGACGCGGTGATCTGCGCGGAGGTTTCGTCTTCGGAGACCCGCCCCGAGCTATAGATTTCCTTCAGCGCTTGCATCGCGCCTTGGCTGATCTCGAACCCGCCGCCCTTCAATTCCTCCATGAGCTGCGCAATCGCGCCGCCATCGCGGCCATAGGCATCGAACAGCGCGCGCTCAAAGTTGGAGGAGACCTGAATATCCATCGACGGGCTGATCGACGGGATCGTCTCGCCCTTGTGATAGCCCTGCCCGCTGAGCGCGCGGTGAAGGATGTCGTTCTGGTTGGTGGCGACGATCAGCTTGTCCACGGGCAGCCCCATCGACCGCGCGATGTAGCCCGCGAAGATATCGCCGAAATTCCCCGTCGGCACGGTGAAGCTCACCTTGCGATGCGGCGCCCCAAGAGCCACTGCGGAGGAGAAGTAATAGACGACCTGCGCAAGCACCCGCGCCCAGTTGATCGAGTTGACCCCCGCGAGCTTCACCCGGTCCCGGAAGTCAAAATCGTTGAACATATCCTTCAGCCGCGCTTGGCAGTCGTCGAAATCGCCATCGACGGCGAGCGCGTGGACATTGGCGGCGGTGGGCGTGGTCATCTGGCGCCGCTGCACTTCCGAGACACGGCCATGCGGATAGAGAATAAAAACATCGACATTCTCCAGCCCCTGAAACGCCTCGATGGCTGCCGAGCCGGTATCGCCCGAGGTCGCGCCGACGATGGTCACCCGGTCGCCGCGCCGCGCCAGCGCGGCCTGAAACAGCTGCCCGATGAGCTGCATCGCGAAATCCTTGAAGGCGAGCGTCGGCCCGTGGAACAGCTCCAGAAGGAAATGCCCTTGCCCGAGTTGCACCATCGGCGCGCGGGCGGCATGGCCGAACCCGGCATAGGCTGTGTCGATCAGGTCGCGGAACTCGACATCGGTGAAGGTCTCCCCGACAAACGGGCGCATCACTTGATACGCGATCTGCTCATAGGGCTGGCCCGCCATCGCGGCGATCTCGTCCGCGCTCAGATGCGGGATCGTCTGCGGAACATAGAGGCCACCATCCCGGGCAAGCCCGGACAGCATCGTGTCTTCAAAATTCAGGACGGGCGCGGTGCCACGGGTCGAGACGTAGTGCATGGGGTCCGGATCGCCTTTCGGGGCTTTTGTCTGCGCGCTGCCTAATCCTGTCCGCATCGCCGGTCAACCAACCCGCGACGGCCCGCGTCGCAAACGGGCCATGAAGAGCCCGGTCATCAGCACCCAGACCCCGGCGAGTGAGAACCATGTGATGGCATATTGCGCGTGATCGTTGGGAATGCCGGCCGTGTCCACGGGCCATGGCGTGGCACCAAGCGGCGGTTCGGGCGCGTCGCGCAGCACCACGAGCACCGGGTCGGCCTCCAGCGTCGCGGCAAGCTCCGGCACGTCCCGCGCATACCACAGGTTCTGCGCAAGATCGGGCGCGGGCGTGAACCCGTCGCTCTCGATGGGCCAGTCGAGATTGCCGGTCAGGGTGATCTGCGCGCCCGGCAGCGGCGGCAGGCTCTGTCCGGCAGGCAGCCAGCCAATATCCACCAGCACACGCGCCCCGCTCGCTTGATCAAAGGCCGCGATATGGCGGTAGACCGCGCCGATCTGGCGGCGCGAGGCGAGCATCCGCTGCACCGGCATGTCCGCGAACCGACCGGTCAGGTTGACGGGCAGGTAGCGGTCCGCCTCGGGATCGGGCTCCGCCGGCATCGGCACCGGCGCATCCGCGATGCGGGCCTCGATACGCGCCAGAAGCACCTCTTTCCACGCAAGGCGCTGCATCTGCCACGTCCCGAGCCACAGCAGGATCGCGAGCCCACCGAGGCCAATGATGATGGGGAACCACAGACGCGTCATTGCATGAACTCCTACGCAAAAGGCGCGCCGGGTTGCCCCTGCGCGCCTCGTTCAGTTCTGTGTGGGGAGGGCTCAGGTCACCTGCGCCACGCCGTAGATATAGACGGCGAAGAACAGGAAGAGCCAGACAACGTCCACGAAGTGCCAGTACCACGCGGCGGCTTCGAAGCCGACATGCTGCTTCGGCGTGAAATCGCCCCGCAGCGCGCGCAGGTAGCACACGAAGAGGAAGATCGTGCCGATGATCACATGCAAACCGTGGAATCCTGTGGCCATGAAGAAGTTCGAATAGAACTTGTCGCCGCCGAACTCCCAGCCCTCATGCAGCAAGTGCTGATATTCGTAGGCTTGCAGCGCCGTGAAGAGGACCCCGAGGATTACCGCGACCAGAAGGCCTTGCGTGACGTCCTTGCGTGGCCCGCCATGCACCAGCGCGTGGTGCGCCCATGTCACCGCGCAGCCCGACAGCAGCAGGATCAGCGTGTTGATCAGCGGCAGGTGGAACGCATCGACCGGATAGACTTCTGGCGGGATATATTCCGAGCCGACATATTCGTTCATCGGGTAAATGGCGTGCTTGAAGAACGACCAGAACCACGCCGCGAAGAACATCACCTCGGACATGATGAAGAGGATAAAGCCGTATTTCAGGCCGATCTGCACCACCGGGGTGTGATCGCCCACATGGCTTTCAACCACCACTTCTGCCCACCACGCGTACATCACATAGAGCACGGCGACAAAGCCAATGAGGAACAGCCACGGGCCGTTGCCGTGCATCCAAAGGACGGCGCCGAAGAGCATGAAGAACGCCCCCAAAGAGCCGATCAGCGGCCAGATCGAGGGGTTCAGGATGTGATAATCATGGTTCTTTTCATGTGCCATGGGGTCAGGTTCCCTTGTGGTGTGGCTTAGTTCTGTTGTGTCTGCGGGTCCGCGTCGAGGACCGCATAATCCTCGGGCATGTCGATTTCATAGAAGGTATAGCTGAGCGTGATCGTGTGCACGTATTTGGCATCGCGGTCGGTGACGATCTCGGGGTCCACGTAGAAGGTCACCGGCATCTCGACGCGCTGGCCGGGCTCCAGAACCTGCTCTTCGAAGCAGAAGCAGTCGATCTTGGCGAAAAATCCGCCCGCCTCGTAGGGCGTGACGTTGTAGCTCGCCGAGCCCGCGATGGGCTTGTCGGTCGGGTTGTAGGCCTCGTAGAAAGCAAGCCCGGTCTCGCCGATCCGAATTTCGATCTCGCGGGCCATGGGCTTGAACTGCCACGGCATGTCGCGCTCCAGCGACGCGTCGAAGCGGATCTTGATGGTCTGATCGAGGATCTCCGTGTCGCTGCCCGCCGAGACCGACGGCGTGCCGCCAAAGCCGGTCACGCGGCAGAACCAGTCGTAGAACGGCACCGACGCCCAAGCCAGCCCGCCCATCACCAGCACGAGGCTGACTGTCTGCGCAACGGTCCGGGTCGGTCCGGAGAGGTTCGGGAACAGTTTCATTGCTGCACCTCCGAATTCATGCTCGGGACCTGAAAATCCTCCGATGTGACCTTCACGAAGGTCAGCGCGAAGATGAGCGCGATGAACCCGACCAGAAGCAGGCCCACCCCCACATTGCGCCCCTTGCGGCGGGTGTGAAGTTCGTGTTCGCGGCTCAGAGCCATGCCCAGCCTCCCAGACCCCAGGGTTTCAGAACGGCTTCCGCAAGGATCGCGCCGAAATGCAGGAAGAGATACAGCAGCGACAGCTTGAAGAAGCTCTTTTCAGTCTTGTAATTGTCCGCCTCCGACGCGGCCTCGTCCCGGCGCCAGATGTCATAGGCGCCCTTCAGGAACAGCGCGTTGAGCACCACGGCGGCCACCAGATAGATCGGCCCGCCGATGGAGGTGGCGGCGGCGGCGGTCGCGAAGATTGCCAGCAGCACGGTATAGACAAGGATATGGCGGCGCGTGGATTTCCGCCCATGGGTGACGGTCAGCATCGGCACGCCCGCATCGTCATAGTCAGAGCGCATGAACAGTGCCAGAGCCCAGAAATGCGGCGGGGTCCACAGGAAGGTCAGCGCGAACATCAGCCACGCCTCGACGCTCACACTGCCGGTCACGGCCACCCAGCCGATCATCGGAGGGAAGGCCCCTGCCGCGCCGCCGATCACGATATTCTGCGGCGTCGCGCGCTTGAGCCACATCGAGTAGATCACAGCATAGAAGAAAATGGTGAAGGCCAGAAGGCCCGCGGCCAGAAGGTTCGTCGCCAGCCCCAGCATGATGACCGACAGGCCCGACAGCCCCACGCCGAGCGCGAGCGCTTCGCCGGACTCGACCCGGCCATCGGGGATCGGGCGTTTCGACGTGCGGCGCATGACGGCGTCGATATCGGCATCCCACCACATATTCAGTGCGCCCGAGGCCCCTGCCCCGATCGCGATGAACAGGATCGCGGCGAAGGCCTCGACCGGATGCAGGCTGCCCGGCGCGGCCAGAAGACCGACCAGCGCGGTGAACACGACCAGAGACATCACGCGCGGCTTGAGAAGCGCGAAATAGTCTCCAAGCGTTGGCTCGTAGTCCCGTGTGATGTTCGTGACGTCGGTCATGGACGGCCCTTCGAATATGACAACGCGGCCCGGCTCAACTGCTCGGGCCGCGCGCTTGAAATCTGCGCGCGGCGGCGCGGCTTAGTTCGACGCGACGGTGATGTCGCGCGGGGTGCCGGCGTATTCCGCGATCGCCCCGTCCAGCCATGCGTCGTAGTCCTGCTGGCTGACAACCTTGACGGTGATCGGCATGTAGGCGTGGTCCTTGCCGCAGAGTTCGGAGCACTGGCCAAAATAGATGCCTTCGCGCTCGGCAGCGAACCACAACTCGGCCAAACGGCCCGGCACCGCGTCCTGCTTCACGCCGAAGGACGGGATGGTCCAAGAGTGGATCACGTCGGCGGCGGTCACTTGCATCACGACCGTCTTGCCCACGGGCACGACCACGGCGGTGTCGGTGGCGAGCAGGTATTCGTCTTGAGAATAGCCATAGTCTTCAAGCTCTTCGCGGGCGAGCATAAAGCTCTCGAAGCCAAACTCGTGGTCGACATATTCATAGCCCCAGAACCATTGGTAGCCGGTGACCTTGATGGTGATGTCGGCTTCCGGGATTTCCTGCTGCTTGAACAAAACCGGCAGCGAGAAGGCGCCGATAAAGACCAGAATCACGATCGGGATCACGGTCCATGCCACCTCGACGGGGGTGTGGTGCGTAAAGCTGGCGGCGTTCGGGTTGTTCTTCCGATTGTAGCGCACGATGCAATAGATGATCAGCGCGGTCACAAAGAGGGTGATCGCGGTGATGATCACAAGGATCAGCCCGTCCAGCCATTGCAGGTCGCGGGCGAGCTCTGTCGCGGCGGGCTGGAACCCCAGACCGCCCTGCGTCGGCACCCCGACGATTTCCAGATCATCCATCGCATAGGCCGGCGCTGCCGCGAAAAGCGCAGCTGTCCCTGCGAGTTTCTTGAAAAACTGTGTCATCATCTGTCCTGATCTTGTGATCACTGTTGGCTATGAAGCGCGCGCGCCTACGTTACTCGCAGGTCGGACTGCACTCCGTTGTATTCTGGCGAGGTTAGAACCATATTCCGATCACGAGATAAAGAGAAACAGTTGCGTCAAACGGACGCTTGCAGATTGATGTAGATCAATTGTGCCGAACAAATTCCCATTCCCGATCCGAGGATGCCGAGACCATGACAGACGCCCCGTTCGACCCGTTCGCCACGTCCCTTGACCAGCAGGCCGCGCTTGCAACGCTTCAGACGGCGACGGACGGGGCCGATGATGGCGAGCTGTTTCTTGAACGGCGGCGCTCCGAAGCGCTTGTCTTCGACGATGGCCGCCTCAAGACGGCGAGCTATGACGCGGCCACCGGCTTCGGGCTGCGCGCGGTCAATGGCGAGGCGATCGGCTATGCCCATTCCACCGACCTCAGCGAGGCCGCCCTGCGGCGCGCCGCCGAGACCGTGCGCCTTGCGGTGGGCGCGGGCGGCGGCACGCTTGCGGACGCCCCGGCAGCCACCAACCGGCATCTTTATACCGACGCGGACCCGATTGCCGGGGTCGCCTTCGGGGTAAAGGTCGAGACCCTGCGCGAGATCGACGCCTTCGCCCGCGCGCTCGACAAACGCGTCGTGCAGGTCTCCGCGACGATTGCAGCGAGCCATCAGGAGGTGGTGATTCTGCGCCCCGATGGCCGCGCGGTCTCCGATATCCGCCCCATGACCCGGCTCAACGTGTCGGTGATCGTGGAACAGAATGGCCGCCGCGAGAGCGGCTCGGCGGGCGGCGGCGGGCGCTACCTTCTGGAAGGCGGCGTGATGGAGCGCGGCGATTGGGAAGGCAAGGCCAGCGAGGCGCTGCGAATCGCGCTGGTCAACCTTGGCGCGGAGCCTGCCCCGGCGGGCGTGATGGATGTCGTGCTCGGCCCCGGCTGGCCCGGCATCCTGCTGCACGAGGCCATCGGTCACGGGCTGGAGGGCGATTTCAACCGCAAGGGCTCCTCGGCCTTCGCCGGGCTGATGGGCCAGCGCATCGCCGCGCCCGGCGTGACGGTGCTCGACGATGGCACCATCCCGGACCGGCGCGGCTCGATCACTGTCGATGACGAGGGCACGCCCTCGGGCAAGAACGTGCTGATCGAGGACGGCGTGCTGGTCGGCTACATGCAGGACCGCCAGAACGCCCGGCTGATGGGCGTCGAGGCGACCGGCAATGGCCGCCGCGAGAGCTACGCCCATGCCCCGATGCCGCGCATGACCAACACCTATATGCTGGGCGGCGATGTGAGCCCCGGCGATATCGTCGCGGACCTGAAGGACGGGATCTACGCGGTGGGCTTCGGCGGTGGTCAGGTGGACATCACCAATGGCAAGTTCGTGTTTTCCTGCACAGAGGCCTACCGGGTGACGGATGGCAAGGTGGGCGCGCCGGTGAAGGGCGCGACGCTGATCGGCGATGGCGCGACCGCGCTGCAGCAGATCCGCGCGATTGGCAACGATATGTCGCTCGATCCGGGGATGGGCAATTGCGGCAAGCAGGGCCAATGGGTGCCGGTGGGCGTGGGCCAGCCGACGCTGATGATCGGCGGGCTGACGGTGGGCGGCTCGGCGGCCTGACGGGGCCTACACGCTTAACGCGAACCGCTCGAATTTTGCAATATTGTACATGCTGCGGAGTCTGCCGTCGCCGGGTGGGATGTTTTTCGTTCAATATCAGGGCCTTGAAGTTTTTTTCAAAAATCGTAAAAAGACCGGCCGGCGTTTAGTCTCTGTTAACCATTTCACCTTAAACCTGTAATCAGTAACAGGCTGGAGCGTGGAGATGATCGGGGACCTACATCCTTCTTCCACTCACCCCCCACTCCCACCCACCACGGAAGATATCCGGTTTTCCCACCTCCGCCTGTTACGCTCTTCCCGCGTCGGCCCCTCCACCTACCATCGGCTCATCGCCGCGCATGGCAGCGCCGAGGCCGCGCTGCAGGCCCTGCCGCAAATCGCCGCCGAGGCCGGTCTGCCGAACTACGAGATCTGCCCCGAACCCGTCATTGCCGCCGAACTCAAGGCCGGGCGCAAGGCCCGCGCCACGCTTCTGGTCTATGGCCACGCGGGCTACCCTGCCGCGCTGATGGACCACCCCGAGGCCCCGCCGCTGCTCTGGGCGCTTGGCGCGTTGTCGCTTCTGGACCGCCCGCCGGTCGCGCTGACCGGCGCGCAGAATGCCTCCGCTCTGGGGATGCGCACCGCAACCGCCTTCGCCCGCGACCTCACGCAGGCAGACCATGTCGTCGTGGCCGGGCTCGGGCGCGGCATCGACGCAGCCGCCCATAAGGCGGCGCGGGAGCAGGGCAGCATCGCGGTGCATCCCGGCGGCCTTGATGTCGCCTTGCCCGCAGACACCGCCGATCTGGCCGCGCAGGTCGCGCGGGACGGCCTGCGCCTGTCCGAAGCGCCCCTCGGCACCGAAGCGCAGGCGCGTCATTTCCCCGCACAGGGCCGCCTGATCGCCGGGCTCGGACTGGGCTGCGTGCTGATCGAGGCGGCGCTGAAATCCGGCAGCCTCGCCATCGCGCGCGCCGCCAGCGATCTGGGCCGCGAGGTGATGGCGGTGCCGGGCCACCCGTTCGATGCCCGCGCGGGCGGATCAAACGCCCTGATCCGCGACGGCGCGACACTGGTGCGCGGCGCGCAGGACGTGATCGAGGCGCTTGCCCCGCTCTCGCCGCCGATTGGCGCCGAAAAACTGGCCGCCGGGACCCCGGTCACCGCACGCCTGTCGGACCTGCCGGCCCGCACGACGCCCCCCGAAGCGGACAGCCACGCTCTGCACGGCGAAATCCTGCGCCAGCTGGGCCCGGACCCGGTGGCGCTGGATCAGCTGATTCGCAACCTGCGCGCGCGGCCGGACAATCTCGGTGCGGTGCTGGCCGAGCTGGAAATGACGGGCCGCATCCGCCGTCACGCCGGGGGCCTTCTGAGCCGCTGCGCATGAGCGCCGCGCGCCCTGTCCTCCAAGCCGCATTGACAAATCCCGGGCACCCCCCACATCTTGCGCGGCTACAAGAGTCGCCCCGTTGCACCTCGCAAAAACCCCGGAAGGTCCGTTCCCCGTATGCCTGTCGTTGTCGTCGAATCCCCAGCTAAAGCCAAGACAATCAACAAGTATCTGGGCAACAACTATACCGTTCTGGCCTCCTACGGCCATGTGCGCGACCTGCCCCCCAAGGATGGCTCCGTGGACCCCGAACACGGGTTCGAGATGCTCTGGGAGGTTGCCTCGGACAGCAAGAAGCACGTCAAGGCCATCGCAGACGCGCTTGCCGAGGATGGCGAATTGATCCTCGCTACCGACCCCGACCGCGAGGGCGAGGCGATCAGCTGGCACTTGCAGGAGGCCCTCACGAAACGCCGCTCGATCAAGAAGGACACGCCGGTCAGCCGCGTGACCTTCAACGCGATCACCAAGGAGGCGGTGCAGGAGGCCATGGCCAACCCGCGCGAGGTCGACATGCCGCTCGTGGAGGCCTATCTGGCCCGCCGCGCGCTCGACTATCTCGTGGGCTTCAACCTCTCCCCGGTGCTCTGGCGCAAGCTGCCCGGCGCGAAATCGGCAGGCCGGGTGCAATCGGTCTGCCTGCGCCTCATCGTCGAGCGCGAGATGGAGATCGAAGCGTTCCGGGCGCGCGAATACTGGTCGGTCACGGCCCTGCTGGCCTCCCCGCGCGGGCAGGCGTTCGAGGCCCGCCTCACGCTTCTGGCGGGCAAGAAGCTCGACAAGTACAGCCTCGAAAACGAAACGCAGGCCGAGATGGCGGTGCAGGCGATCCGCAGCCGCGACCTTTCCGTCACCTCCGTCGAGGCCAAGCCCGCCACACGCAACCCCTCGCCCCCCTTCATGACCTCGACGCTCCAGCAGGAGGCCAGCCGCAAATTCGGCATGGGCGCGCGCCAGACCATGAGCACGGCGCAGCGGCTCTACGAGGCGGGGCTGATCACCTATATGCGGACCGACGGGATCGACATGGCCCCCGAGGCCGTCGCCGCCGCGCGCGACGCGGTGAAAGACCGCTATGGCGCCGAATACGTGCCGAGCAGCCCGCGCAACTACAAGAACAAGGCCAAGAACGCCCAAGAGGCCCACGAGTGCATCCGGCCCACGGACATGAGCCGCGACGCGTCCCAGATCAAAGTGACCGAGCCTGACCAGCGCAAGCTCTACGACCTGATCTGGAAGCGCACGCTGGCCTGCCAGATGGAGGCGGCCCGGCTTGAGCGCACCACGGTGGAGATCGGCAGCAGCGACGGTCAGGTGGGCCTGCGCGCCACCGGTCAGGTGATGCTCTTCGACGGGTTCCTGCGGGTCTATGAGGAGGGCCGCGACGATGACGTGGTGGACGAGGACGACAAGCGTCTGCCGCAACTCAGCCAAGGGGACGCCACCGACAAAAAGGACGTGACCCCCACCCAGCACTTCACCCAGCCGCCGCCGCGCTACACCGAAGCGACGCTCGTCAAGCGCATGGAAGAACTCGGCATCGGGCGCCCCTCGACCTATGCCTCGATCGTCACGACGATTCAGGACCGCGAATATGTCCGCAAGGAGAAAAACCGGCTTTTCCCCGAGGACAAAGGCCGTCTGGTGACTGCGTTTCTGGAGAATTATTTCCGGAAGTATATCCAATACGACTTCACCGCCTCGCTCGAAGAAGAGCTTGACGACGTCTCAGCCGGCAACCGCGACTACAAAGCGGTGCTCGACCGGTTCTGGCGCGACTTCTCCGCCGCCATCGCCGAGACCAGCGAGCTGCGCATCACCGAGGTTCTGGAAAAGATCAACGAGGTGCTGGAGCCGCATCTCTTCCCGCCCACCGAGGACGGGAGCGACCCGCGCCTGTGCCCCAATTGCGGCAATGGACGCCTGTCGATGCGCACCGCGCGTTCGGGCGGCGCGTTCATCGGCTGCTCGAACTACCCCGAATGCCGCTACACACGGCCCTTCGGCCCGCCCGACCCCGAGGCCGAAGCTTCCGCGATCCCGCCCGATGGCAAGTTGCTGGGCGTCGATCAGGGCGACGAAATCCGCGTCTTCAAGGGCCGGTTCGGTCCTTACGTGCAGCGCGGTGCGGTGACCGAAGAGACCAAAAAGCCCCCGCGCCAGTCGATCCCCAAGGACTGGTCGCCCGAAGAGCTGGAACTGGAGCGCGCGGTCATGCTGCTATCGCTGCCGCGCGAGATCGGCCCGCATCCCGATGACGGGATCAGCGTCTGGGCCAATATCGGACGCTATGGCCCCTATCTCAAACACGCCGAAAGCACCTCGCACCGGGGCGGCACCAATGCCAATCTCGAAAGCATCGACGAGGTCTGGACCGTGGGCATGAACCGCGCGGTACAGCTTCTGGCCGAGAAACTCGCCTCACGCGGCGGCCGCGGCGCGGCAGCCAAGCCTCTGAAGGAGCTCGGCGAGCACCCCAGTGAGGGCGGCCCGGTCAATGTGATGAAGGGCAAATACGGACCCTACGTGAAGTGGGACAAGATCAACGCCACGATCCCCGACACGGTCGAGCCCGAAGACGTGAGCATGGACCTTGCGGTGCAGCTTCTCGAAGAGCGCGCCGCCAAGACCGGCAAGGGCAAGAAGAAGGCCGCGCCGAAGAAGACGGCGGCGGCCAAGAAACCCGCAGCCAAAAAGCCCGCCGCGAAAAAGAAGGCGGCCCCGAAAAGCTAGGGCCGCCCTTTGTAGCGTGGGCAATCTGCCCACCAGCCGCAGGCCGGGGACGGCATCAAGCCCCCAACCCACGCCCTGCTCATGTCACGAACCGGCGCGCCTCACGAGGCCGCCGCGCGGGCGCGCAGGCGCTCGGAGCGTGCGGCGGGACGCCGACGGGCGCGGCGTGTGACCGGGGCGTGATCGCTCAGCGCATGGCCGAGCCCTTCGGCCACCGCCGCGTCCTCCAACTCCGCGCGGTTCACGATACGGAACAGCCCCTGCTTGCCGCCCGTGCGCGGCAGCGTCGCCACCACCGACGCGCTCTCGCAGCTGCTGGCGGCGCAGATCCGGTCGATGGTGGGCTGGTGGGCCTCGGGCGCGCGCAGGTTGTCCTCGTATTGCAGCGGGATATGCGCGAAGCCTGACATGAGCAGATCCTCATAGGCGAGCATCATCAGGTTGCGCCGAAGCTCGGCCACAAAGACCTGAGGCGCGATGCGAAGCTCCTGTTGCGCAGGACGCGCGCCGCGTTTGACGAAATATTCCCCGGTGAGCCGCGCGGTGCAGAGCGACAGGGCCTGATCGAAGGAATTGCGCCGCAGGTGGATGAAGCGGTAGCCGCGCGCCTGTAGCTCCCGGAAGAAGCCGTAGCCGTCACCGATTTGCTGCACTTCGAGCATCTGGTAGCTGAGCAGCTTGGTGACGAAGAGGTCGCAGGCGGTGCTGTGGGCGCAGTTGTCGAGCGAGGCGAGCGGCGCAAGGTGCCCGAAATGCAGGTATTCGCCCTCGTCGTGAATGCCGGGCACTTGCGCGAGGAGCTTGCCGAGCAGGGTGGTGCCGGAGCGCGGACGCCCGAAGATCAGGAGCTTTTGCGGCGCGGTGCGGGGCTTGAGCCGGGCCTTGAGATATTTGATGGCTTCGAGCTTCACGCCGCTGGGGTGCAGGCGGTGTTCGTGCCAGCGTCCGAACCAGAAGGATTGCGGGTCCTTGGGAAAGCTGTGGACCGGGTGGGTTTTGAGCCACGTTTGGAGGTCGGGATGGATCATGGGGGCTCCTTTGCCTGCCATGCGACGCCAAGGCCGCTTTAGAAACCCACCGCGGAAACCCTATGATAAGTTTGGTAAACAAGCTCTTAACCGTCCCGGAATTTTCCGCAGCCGGGCTCGCACCGGCGCTGCCCGGCCCTCCGCAGCCCCGGCGCGCCGCGCCCGAGAGGCACAGACCGGGCGCGCCGCAATTCGTTGACACCCCGGGCCACATTCGGCAAAAGCGAGACAAACGCGCAAAGGCACTGTCACATGAAAAAAGTATATGGTTCCGCAGCCGAAGCCCTCGACGGGCTGCTCTTTGATGGGATGTTCATCGCCGCTGGCGGCTTCGGTCTCTGCGGCATCCCCGAGCTTTTGCTCGACGCGATCAAGGAGGCGGGCACCAAGGACCTGACCTTCGCCTCCAACAACGCGGGCGTGGATGATTTCGGCATCGGCATCCTGCTGCAGACCCGGCAGGTGAAGAAGATGATCTCTTCTTACGTGGGCGAGAATGCCGAATTCATGCGCCAATACCTGTCGGGCGAGCTTGAGCTGGAATTCAACCCGCAAGGCACGCTGGCCGAGCGGATGCGCGCGGCGGGCTGCGGCATTCCGGGCTTTTACACCAAGACGGGCGTGGGCACGGTGATTGCCGAGGGCAAGGACCACAAGGACTTCCCCACGGGCCCCGATGGCGGGCCGGAGACCTATGTCATGGAAACCGGTCTCTTCGCGGACCTGTCGATCGTGAAGGCGTGGAAGGCCGATGCCACGGGCAACCTGGTGTTCCGCAAGACGGCGCGCAACTTCAACCCGCCAGCGGCGATGTGCGGCAAGGTCTGCGTGGTGGAGGTCGAAGAGATCGTGCCCACAGGCTCGCTCGACCCCGACCACATCCACCTGCCCGGCATCTATGTCCACCGCCTGATTCAGGGCGAACACGAGAAGCGCATCGAACAACGCACCACGCGCGCGGCCTGAGAACGCCATGTCCGACACGGTTGCAGAAATCCTGAAAGACGACACATCCTTCGACGGGTTCAACCGGGCGCAGGTTTCGATGGTGCTGACCAATCCGAACCTCGAAGACAATCCGATCGTCTATGTGAATCAGGCTTTCGTGCGCGTGACAGGCTATGGGCGTTCTGCCGCCATCGGACGCAATTGTCGCTTCCTGCAGGGCGAAGGCACGGCGAAGGCGGCGGTGGACAAACTGCGTCTGGCCATCGAGGCCGAGCAGAGCGTGACGGTGGATCTGCTGAACTACCGCGCCAATGGCGAGCCCTTCATGAACCGGCTGATTGTCGCGCCGGTGTTGGACGATACTGGCAACACGATCTATTTCATCGCCATCCAGAAGGAATTGCGCGAGGATGACCTGTCCTTCCGCGCCGAGGAAATCAACGAACAGTTGATGGAGATTCAGGACCGGGTGGCGTCGGACCTGTCGATGATCATCGGCATCATTCGCCAGCAAAGCCACGCCATGTCGGTGCCGGAGAATTTCTCGGCCCTGTCGCGCCGGATCGAGACGATGCAGCTTCTCTATGAAGAGATGAAACTCTCGGACCGCCAGTCCAACCGCGACAGCATCCAGATGGGCAGCTTCATCTCGCGTGTGGCGGCGGCCATCGCCCATGTGGAGGGCCGTTGGGGGATTCGCTTCACGCTGCATGTGGAAGCGCTCGAAGTGCCGATCGAGACCGCCACCCGTGTCGGGCTGGTCGCTGCGGAACTGATCACCAATGCCTATCAACATGCGTTCGACCGGACGGAAATGGGGCTGGTCGATGTGCGCATGACCCGGCTCAGCGAAGGCGGGCTGCGCCTGATCGTCTTCGATGACGGGATCGGCATTCCCACGGGTGTGGACTGGCCGAGCGAAACCACCACCGGCGGGCGCATCATGGCTGGCCTCATCGAGGGGCTGGAAGGCACCATTTCCCTGACACGCGGCGCTGCCGGCAGTGTCGTCACCATCGACGTGCCCGCCAGCGCGACCACGCTCGACTAACCTATTTTTGAAGGACAACGAACGATGCCCTGGGATCGCAACCAAATGGCCGCACGCGCGGCGCAAGAGCTCGAAGACGGCTGGTATGTCAATCTCGGCATCGGCATTCCGACGCTCGTGAGCAACTACATCCCTGAGGGTGTCGAAGTCACGCTGCAATCGGAAAACGGGGTGCTCGGTATGGGCCCCTTCCCGATCGAGGGCGAGGAAGACCCCGACCTGATCAACGCGGGCAAGCAGACCATCACCGAACTGCCGCAAACCGCCTATTTCGACAGCGCCACCTCCTTCGGCATGATCCGTGGCGGCAAGATCGCGATGGCGATCCTCGGCGCGATGGAGGTTGCCGAGAACGGCGATCTGGCCAACTGGATGATCCCCGGCAAGCTCGTCAAGGGCATGGGTGGCGCGATGGACCTCGTCGCGGGCGTGGGCCGTGTGGTCGTCGTGATGGACCACACCAACAAGCATGGCGACAGCAAGGTCCTGACAGAATGCACCCTACCGCTGACCGGCAAGGGCGTTGTGGACCGGATCATCACCAATCTCGGCGTTCTCGATGTGGTCGAGGGCGGTCTGAAGATCGTTGAATGTGCCGAGGGTGTGACCGAGGAGGAGCTGCGCGCGGCGACCGAAGCCACCGTCGTCTAGAACGCGCCTTTGGCGCGTGCGAGAGATCCTCTCTCGCGCTCTCTGGGATATTTTTGGCCAAAGGAAGACAGGGCCGGGGTGCCCGGAGGATCGGTGTGGGACACCGCAGGGTGGGCAATCTGCCGGGGGCCTGACGCGGCCAAGCCTGCCGCGAAAGCGGCGGGCGATGACCGGCAGCATATCGGCGCAGCCGATGTGCGAGAGGGGGCGGCGGGCGAAGTCCGGCAGGCGCTTGTCACGCGGAAAGCGTGCCTTTGGCACGACAGAAAAGCTGCCGGGAGGACCACCGCTGCAAAGGTTAAGACCTGAGCACCGCACGCTGCATTAACCCGCGAACGAAGCAAAAACGAGCCATACAGGTGCCATACGCGCAGCCATACGCCGCGCCATACGCCGTATGTACCTTGTTTTTAAGGCGTTAACCCGGGTCTCGCCGATTTGCGGCTCTCACGCTGCCCGCCTGCGCACGCTGCGTTAACTTTTGGGCTCAGTTCAGCGCCGCGAAGACGCAGCCATCGGAGGCCAGTTGCGGCGGGGTCATGCACAGGCCCCGCGCCACTTGAAACGCCGCCAGCACCTTGGGCACATAGTCACGCGTCTCGGCAAAGGGCGGCACCCCTTCATGGGTCCGCACCGCGCCCTCGCCCGCGTTGTAGCCCGCCAGCGCAAGGACCGGGTCCTTGCCGAATTCCTTCATCAGCCAGTCGAGATACTTCACCCCGCCCTCGATATTTTCCACCGCCGAGAAGCTGTCCGCGACGCCAAACCGCGCGGCGGTGGCGGGCATGAGTTGCATCAGCCCCTCCGCCCCGGCCCGGCTGACGGCATCGACCTGCCCCGACGATTCCACTGAAATCACTGCCAAAACCAAGGCCGGCGAGACATCTGTGCCGATCGTTGCGCGCAGGATGTCGACGCCCTGGGTCTTGGCAATGTCCTGCATCAGTTGCATGCGCGGTGCGCGGACCTTGCCCGCGAGATGCCCCAGCGCGGCCTCGATGCGCCCGGCGCTGGCGGCGGCAAGCTCGGGCGAGATCGCCGTCCAGAACCACGCATAGCGCCCTGTGGCGAGCGCGCTGTCCGGCGCATCGGGGGGAGCGGCCACGGGCGCGGCGGCGCGTTGCTGCGCGGCGGGGTCGATCTGCACGGTGATGCGCTTGGCCGTCGATCCGGGTTTGGGCGGCGTGACGCGCTTGGCGTCGAATTGCGGAAAGGGCCGTGGAGCGGCGTCTTTCGCGTCCAGCCCCTGCGGTGCCATGATGGACAGGCTGGCCAGAACGGCCAGCGTTTTGAAAACCTGCATTGCCTCAATCCCTTTCGGCACCGGCTCGCCCGGCTTGATGTCGTGCCCTTGGGGTGTTGGAGAAACAATAAACGGGATTTCCACGCTCTGGCCAGCAATTCGAACCGGGCGGGTGGAGCGGGCGCCCATATTTGACCTCAAAGCCACAGCCCGGCGCGCGGAAAAACCAGAAAAAGCAAACACAAACCTATAAGATTCAACGTCTTGGGATTTTCTTTACGAATTTTTCAGAGACACACCAAATCCCCCTTTTCCCGCCAAAATCATGCCCCAATCCACTGGCTATATCTGCCCATACCAAGTCGGACACGGGCCCGGAGAGAGACACGGCCCACTACATGGACGGCATGGTCGACTGTAAACCGAATGATCCTTTGGAGGGACACACCATGATCAAGTTCATCAAGAAATTCTCCCGTGACGAAAACGGCGCCGTGACTGTCGACTGGGTTGTGCTGACCGCAGCCGTCGTCGGCCTCGCCGTCGCCGCTTACACGTCCATCGAAAACGGCGCATCTACCCTGACCGCCGACACCGAGACCTTCCTCGAAGGCCGCGACCCGAACTAAGGGTCACGCTCTGACGAGCCGCTTATGCCGCGCCCTCGCGGGGGCGCGGTTTTGCGTTTGGGCACGGCCAGAGCCTGACGTTTCGGAGCCGCGGACAATCCAACGGCTTCGGGACAAAAGCCCCCTTCACA
Organism: uncultured Aliishimia sp.; assembly: GCA_965656085.1. Classification (GTDB taxonomy): domain Bacteria; phylum Pseudomonadota; class Alphaproteobacteria; order Rhodobacterales; family Rhodobacteraceae; genus Aliishimia. The sequence goes on from CBFHJA010000036.1 coordinate 22,416, forward strand.
CCGCGGCTCTGCCCTCAATCAGCCACAATCTTCCCCCAGTCTGACCATATGATCGAAACACCGGGCACAAGTCGTCCGGGCAAGACAAGAGGTGCAGTTATGCGCATGGTATTTGGCTTGGTCCTGCTTGCCGGGCTCGCCCTGGCCGGCGGTGCCGTCTACATGGTGAAGGACTACGTGAGCAGCTATCAACAAGCGCTCGCCAAGGAACGCGCCACGCGGGCGCAAGTGATCAAGACCACTCCGGTCATGGTGGCCGACCGGCCGCTGAAATACGGCGACGTGCTCACCAGCGAGGACATCCGGCAGGTGGACTGGCCCGAGAACGCGCTGCCCGAAGGCACATTCGCGACGCTGGAAGACCTCTTCCCACGCGGCGAAGACGTGCAACGGGTCGTGCTGCGTGCCATCGAGCAGAACGAGGCCGTCCTTGCGGTCAAGGTGACCGAGCCCGGCGAAGATGCCGGGATCACATCGCGGCTCGCACCGGGCATGCGCGCCTTCGCGGTCAAGGTGGATGTGGCCTCCGGTGTCTCCGGCTTCCTGCGCCCGGGTGACAAGGTGGATGTTTACTGGACTGGCAAGGTGGAGACCGCAGGCGTTGGCACCGGCCCGGCACGCACGGATGTGACCAAGCTGATCGAGTCCGGTGTGCAACTGATCGCGGTGGACCAGAGCGCCTCCGGCGAGCGGGACGGCAACATGATCGCGCGCACGGTCACCGTGGCGGCCGATCCGCAACAGGTGGCGGCGCTTGCACAGGCGCAATCCACCGGACGGCTCTCACTTTCGTTGGTCGGGGCGGGCGACGACATCGTCGCCGAGGCCATCGAAGTCACGCAGGACAGCCTTTTGGGCATCGTCCGGCAGGCCGAACCCGAGGTGATCGAGAAGGAAGAGGAAAAGGTCTGCACCATCCGCACGCGCCGCGGCGCCGAGGTGGTCGATATTCCGATCCCATGCACGAATTGAGCCGGCACCCGGGAACGAAATCACCTTGAATCAAATTCTTACAGGGGCGCGCCGGTCCGGCCACGCCCCTGTTTTGCGTCCTTGGGGGCGGCGCTGGCCCACGCGCCCCGGAAACCGGCACGGCCCCGGCGCGCCGCCGTCATGTTGCGGATTATCCACATCCAAATCACGCGAGAACCTATTGATTCTTGATTAAAAATCGAAACTGTCCCATGTTGGCTCAAAGCTCCGGAAAAACCGGACATGCAAACGAGCAGACATACCGGGCAGAACCGGCGTGACATAGAGGCAGGTCACATGAACATGAAACGCGTATTCAAAGCCGCCCTTCTCGGGCTTTCGCTTTGCGTCAGCCCGATCGCGCTGATGACCGATATCTCGGCGCAGGCCAACAATCTGCGCGTCGTCAAGAAGGGCACCTCGAGCACGTTGAGCGTGCCCATGAACCGCGCCGTGGTTGTCGAGAGCGACACGCCCTTCGCGGAACTCACCATCGCCAATCCGGGCATCGCCGATATCTCGGCCCTGTCGGACCGCACCGCTTATGTGCTGGGCAAATCGCCCGGGCTGACCACCCTGACATTGCTCGATGCAAGCGGGCGGCTGATCACCAATGTGGATGTGCGCGTCGCCGCCGACGTCACCGAGTTCAAGGAACGGCTCAAGCAGATCCTGCCCGGCGAGAAGATCGAGGTGCGCACCGCCAATGACGGCATCGTTCTTTCCGGCGTGGTCTCTTCGGCCTCGCGCCTGCAACGGGCGCTCGATCTGGCCGAACGCTACGCGCCTGACCGGGTGTCGAACCTCATGGTCGTGGGCGGCATCCAGCAGGTCATGCTGAAAGTGCGCTTTGCAGAGATGCAGCGCACCGTGTCCAAATCGCTCTCCTCCTCGCTCTCGCTCAACGGCACCTTGGCCTCCGGTGATCTGGGCGTGAACGGCGGGTCGGGCACCAACAACACTGCCGGGAGCGTGGCCAACGCCTTGAGCGGCAGCATTCCGGGCACCAATGAGAACGCAGGCGCGGTCCTCTTCGGGTTCAATTCCGGCGCGATGCAGATTGGCATCCTGCTCGAAGCGCTCGAACAGAAGGGCGCGGTCCGCACCCTTGCGGAGCCCAACCTCGTGGCGCTGTCAGGACAGGAAGCAACGTTCCTTGCGGGCGGCGAATACCCGGTCCCGGTGGCGCAGTCGCAAAGCTCTAACACGATCACCGTGGAATACAAGCCGTTCGGGATCGAGTTGAACTTCATCCCGCGCGTCGTGGATCAGGACATCATCAACCTCGAATTGAAGGCGGCGGTTTCGGCTATCGACGAGGCGAATGGCATTGCCGTGAACGGCTTCGAGATCGACGCCTTCACCCGCCGCGAGACGACCACCACGGTGGAGCTTCGGGACGGCGACAGCTTCGCGATCGCAGGCCTGCTTCAGGACGATTTCATCGACAATAACAGCCAGTTGCCATGGCTCGGGGACGTGCCGGTTCTGGGCTCGCTGTTCCGCAGCGCGAACTACCAGCGCAGCCAGACCGAGCTTGTGATCATCATCACCGCGCATCTGGTGCAGCCCACCAAGGGCGAGGCGCTGGCGCTGCCCACCGACAGGGTCACTCCGCCCACCGAGCGCGACCTGTTCCTCTTCGGCCGCACCGTGGGCGGCACACGCGCACCAAAAACCGGCGCGGCAGGCGAGGTTGCCAAGCAGGACTTCAGCGGGTCCTACGGGTATGTTCTGGATTGAAGCGATGCGGGAAAGACTGATGACACATCTTCTCAAACTGGGGCTGGCCGCCGGTCTGGGCGTCTCGCTCTCGGCCTGCGCCCCGACCAACGATCTGGTCTATAGCCAGTTCCACCGCGAGGCCGGCGCCACGATGAGCAGCCATGTGTTTGGCTCCGCGACGGTGAACAACACGCTGATCCAGAGCGGGCAGAAGCAGTATACCTTCGATCTGGCGAACCGCTTTGCCTCCGAAGTGATGACCACGGTGAATTTCGCCTTCAACAGCGCCCAGCTCGACGCTGGCGCTCAGGAAATCCTGCGCGAACAGGCAGCGTGGATCCGGCAATTTCCCGAAGTGCGCTTCAAGGTCTATGGTCACACCGACGCGGTGGGGTCAAACGCGTATAACAAACGCCTTGGCCTGAGCCGCGCCCGGGCGGTCGTGAACTATCTCGCGAGCCAAGGCATCGACAAATCGCGGCTTGAGGCGGTGGTGTCCTTCGGCGAGACACAGCCTTTGATCGTCACGCAGGGACGCGAGCGCCGCAACCGCCGCACGGTGACCGATGTGAGTGGCTTCGTGGAGGGCAACCCGCTTGTGATGGACGGCAAATATGCACAGATCGTCTATCGTGACTACGTGACCAGCGCTGAGGCCGAGTCGACCCTGCGCACTATGGGCGGCTCGCAGCTGGAACTCGTGCCCGAGTAGCGACAGCCCGCCTTTTCCCCCAGTCCCATGACGGCGCCGATACTCTCCGGCGCCGTTTTTCATTTGGAAACCCCTGCCCTGTAGAAGAGGGGCCGATACGCGCGAGAAGGAGCGCACACTATGAAGAAGCCCAACCCGTGGCCAAAAGTGGTTAGCACCAGATGAAAACCGCCGACCGGCAGAGCCAATCCCGGACCGGGTACGGGGATCGTTCACAAAAACCCAACATTTGGAGTTTTTCGGCCCCAATCTCGCCCAATTTCGGGGCGATTATCGGTGCCATGGGTTACGTGTGTCCGGCTGCAATGCGGTCGGATGGGGTGGCTGGGCGGCCAGAATCGCGTCTTTGGACGCTTGGCCAGAAATGCACAACCCCATGGAAAGAGGGAAAACTTTGGCAATGAGCAGTGCAATGCCGCAACAGGAGACCGCGCCGATCCTTGCCTGCACGATTAGCCGGGACGTGCAGAACTTCGATTTGCTCATTGAGGACATGGAAACGGCGATGGGAGAGACCTGGGGCGATCTGGGCTTTGCCGAAGCCATCGCCTTTTTCGGCCAGCCAGAAGCGGACGCGTTGGAATTCGTCGCCTTGGCCATCGACAGCGAGGACGAAGACAACCTCGTGATGCTCTCCGAGATCGTCAAACAGGCGCGCGAGCGGGACGTTGCGGTGATTCTCATCGCTGAGGATGTCTCGCCGCCCACGCTGCACGCCCTGATGCGCCATTCCAACGGCGAATTCGTCCCCTACCCGCTGCCCGAAAACGAACTCAACGAAGCGATCGAGCGCATTCGCCAAAAGGCCGAAGCGCTCGCGCACCCGGTCCCCGACGACCGGCCACGCCTGAATTCGGGCTCCGACAAGCAAGGCGCGGTCTTCGCCGTGCACGGGCTGGCGGGCGGCACCGGTGCCTCGACACTGGCGGTCAACCTGGCTTGGGAGTTGGCCCATGCGTCGAAGGATAAGGACAGCGCGCCATCGGTCTGCCTGCTCGATTTTGACCTGCAATTCGGCTCGGTCTCGACCTTTCTCGATCTGGCCCGGCGGGAGGTGGTCTACGAGATGCTCTCGGAGACCGAGACGATGGACCATGACGTGTTCGCGCAGGCGTTGATCACCTACGAGGACAAGATCAGCGTGCTCACGGCCCCCGCCGACATGCTGCCGCTCGACATGATCACCCCGGAGGATATCGAGCGCATCTTGCTGTTGGCGCGCGCGCATTTCGACTACGTGGTGATCGACATGCCGAGCACCCTCGTGCAATGGACGGAGACCGTGCTGCATGAGGCGCATGTGTATTTCTGCATGCTCGAACTGGACATGCGATGCGCTCAGAACACGCTGCGCTTCAAGCGCGCGCTGCAGGCCGAACAACTGCCTATCGAAAAGCTGCGCTACGTGATGAACCGCGCGCCCAAATTCACCGATCTGAACGGCAAGAGCCGGGTGAAGCGCCTCGCCGAGAGCCTCGACATCTCGATCGACCTGTCGCTGCCCGATGGCGGCAAACCGATCCTGCACGCGGGTGATCACGGGCTGCCGCTGGCCAACTCCTGCGCCAAGAACCCGCTCCGCCGTGAAATCGCCAAGCTGGCGGCACAAATCCACGAATTGCAGGACGACGCGGCCAAGGCCGCCTGAGACAGGTAAACGGGATCACTCATGTTTTCGAAATATAAGAAAAAAGGTGCTGGAAGCTCAGGGAATACCCCCGCAAAGGACGCCGGGGCCATTTCCCTCGACATCCCCGCGAAAACGCAACCCTCGCGCGTGGTGCGCAAGACGCAGCCCAAATCCGCCGCCGAAGCGATCCCCATGGACAAGGAGCGCAAGCGGAAGGAGCGGATGGCCGACATCAAGCTGGAATTGCACCGCGCGCTGCTCGACAACCTCAACCTCGCCGCGCTGGAGAGCGCCACCGAGGCCGACCTGCGCACCGAGATCAACGCCATCACCGGCGAGATTCTCGAAGAAAAGGCGATCGTGCTCAACCGCGAGGACCGAGCGCAGCTCAATCAGGAGCTTTATGACGAGGTCACCGGCCTCGGGCCGCTCGAAACCCTGCTCAAGGACGACTCGGTCAACGATATTCTGGTCAACGGCCCCAAGCAGATCTTCGTCGAGCGCGACGGCAAGCTGCAAATCAGCGATGTCACATTCAAGGATGAGCGCCACCTTCTGCGGATCATCGACAAGATCGTCTCAGCGGTGGGTCGCCGCGTGGACGAGTCGAACCCTTACGTCGACGCCCGCCTCAAGGACGGCTCCCGCTTCAACGCCATGGTGCCGCCCATCGCGGTGGACGGCTCGCTGGTCTCGATCCGGAAATTCAAGAAGGACAAGCTGGGCATTGACGATCTGGTCAATTTCGGCGCCTTCACCGAGGAAATGGCCGCCTATCTGCAAGCGGCCGTGGCGACCCGGCTCAACATCATCGTCTCCGGCGGGACCGGCTCGGGCAAGACCACCACGCTCAATGCGCTGTCCTCCTTCATCGACAATGCCGAACGCATCCTGACCATCGAGGACACGGCGGAACTTCAGCTTCAGCAGACCCATGTGGGCCGGATGGAAAGCCGCCCGCCCAATGTCGAGGGCAAGGGCGAGGTCAGCCCGCGCGATTGTCTCAAGAACGCGCTGCGGATGCGCCCGGACCGGATCATCGTCGGCGAGACGCGCGGCGACGAGGTGATCGACATGCTGCAGGCCATGAACACCGGCCATGACGGTTCGATGACCACGATTCACGCCAACAACCCCCGCGATGCGATCTCGCGTCTGGAGAACATGATCGCCATGGCCGGGGTGGAGATGCCGCTCAAGGCGACGCGGAGCCAGATTTCCTCGGCGGTGCATTTGCTGGTGCAGGCCTCGCGCCTGCAGGACGGCTCGCGCCGGATGACTTCGATCACCGAGATCACCGGGATGGAGGGCGAGGTGATCTCGATGCAGGAGATTTTCCGCTTCCAGCGCGTGGGCCTGACGCCCGACAACAAGATCATCGGTCATTTCACCGCCACCGGCGTGCGCAGCCACTTCTCCGAGCGCTTCCGCCTGTGGGGCTACGACCTGCCCACCAGCATTTATGAGCCGGTTGCGGCACAATGACAAAAGGCACCTGACACCATGAGCGCAGAACCCATCATCTACGGTCTGATCTTCATCGCCGTGCTCGCGCTTGTCGAAGGGCTGTACCTTGTGGCCTTCGGCAAATCGATCAGTCTGAACAGCCGTGTGAACCGCCGGCTGGAAATGCTCAACAAGGGCAACAGCCGCGACGAGGTGCTCGAAAAGCTGCGCAAGGAAATGCAGCAGCACATGAAGGCGCGCTCGATCCCGCTCTATTCACTGCTTGCCGACAAGGCCCAGAAGGCCGCCATCGCCTTCACCCCGCGCCAGCTCATCATGATCATGGCCGGCGTGTCGGGCGTTGCGTTCATGGGCCTGACGGTCGGCACGGACACGGAGGCCCCGGTGCGCATCCTGATGTCGATCGCCATGGGCATCGGCGGGGTGTATTTCTGGGTGTCGTCCAAGGCGAACAAGCGCCTGTCGATGCTCGAAGAGCAACTGCCCGACGCCATCGAGTTGATGGTCCGCTCATTGCGTGTCGGCCACCCGTTTTCCTCTGCAATCAGCATCGTCGCCAAGGAGGTCGCCGACCCGCTGGCCTCCGAGTTTGGCGTGATCGCCGATGAAAGCGCCTATGGCCGGGATATCGGCGAGGCGCTCAAGGATATGTCCGAGCGGCTCGACATGCAGGATTTGCGCTTTCTGGCCGTCGCGGTGACGATCCAGCAGCAATCGGGTGGCAACCTCGCCGAGATCCTCGCGGGGCTCAGCAAGGTGATCCGCGCGCGCTTCCGCCTGTTCCGCCGGGTTAAGGCGATCACCGCTGAGGCGAAATGGTCAGGCAAGTTCCTCTCGGCCTTCCCGCTGGTGGCGCTGGTCGTGATCAACGTGTCCGATCCGCATTACTATGACGAGGTGCGCGATCACGCGCTCTTCATTCCCGCCTGCTTCTTCGTGGGCATCATGCTGGCGCTGAACCTCTACGTGATGCGCGTGCTGACCGATATCAAAGTCTGAACGGAGACGCTGCCATGGGGTTTCTCGAACCGATCAACGACGCGCTGGTCGCCTATCTGGGGCCGATGGGCCCGATCATCCTTGTCGGCGTGCTTGGCATCGTGATTGTCGCCATCACGATCTCGATGATGCTCGCGCAGCCCGAGGACCCGCTCGACAAGCTCAAGAAAAGCGCCGCGCGGCAGGGCACGGCGGTGGAGACGCAAAAGGAGCGCCTGCGACAGGGCGGGCGGAACGAACAGCTCGAGAAATTCTCCAAGTTCCTCGAACCCAAGGACGTCGCCGAGATGTCCAAGATCGAGCTGACCATGCGACAGGCCGGATATCAGTCCAAGGACTCGGTGCGCATGTTCCATGCTGCACAGTTCATTCTCGGGATCATCGGTCTCATTCTCGGCACCGTCTACGTGATGTTTTTTCTGGGCGACAATGCCAGCACGCAACAGACCATGATGTATGCGCTCGCGCCGGGCGGCGTGGGCTACTACGTGCCGAAGTACTGGATCACCAAGCGCGTGCAGGAACGCAAGGAAGCGATCACCTCGGGCTTTCCGGACAGTCTCGACATGCTTCTGGTCTGCGTCGAGGCGGGCCAGTCGATCGATCAGGCCATCGCCCGCGTGGCCAAGGAATTGCGCGCCTCCTGCCCGCCACTGGCCGACGAGTTCGAGGTGGTGTCCTACGAGATGAAGGCCGGCAAGGACAAGCCCACCGTGCTGCATGACATGGGCGAGCGCTGCGGCGTGCAGGATGTGTCGTCCTTCGTGACCGTGCTGGTGCAATCGGCGAGCTTCGGCACCTCGATCGCGGACGCGCTGCGCGTCTATGCCTCGGAGATGCGCGACAAGCGCGTGATGCGCGCCGAGGAAGCCGCCAACAAACTGCCCACCAAGATGACGCTGGCCACGATGATGCTCACCGTGCCGCCGCTGTTGATCATTCTGGTTGGCCCGTCCGTGCATGGCATCACGCAGCTCGGCAATATGGGCAACTAACGGAGCAACGGTTTGAACTGAAACGAACTGCATCGCTTGTGGCGTTGAGACGCGTGATTTCAGACGGCTTTTCTGGCTCTGATGCCCTGATTGGTGCATGCTCCGCCGCCGACCGCCCGGCCCGTCTTGGCCACAGTCCCGCGCGCCGTGACCTTCCCGCCTCAGTCGGCGTGCCAATCGCCGCCCGAGGGGCGGTTTTTCTTTGCAAAACCCAGCCATATTGCGGCATCCTGACAAAAATAAGATCGAGCAGGTCACAAAAATCGCATGATACGCAGCACGGCGGCATATCGCTTGTCCCGCGCCTGCGCCCTTATTCCGGCGCTGGCACTGGCCGGCTGCGCAAGCCAGAACCTCGGCGCAGACCCTGATGGCGTCTATGCGCCAGGTGTGGACACTGGCTTCGTCGCCCGCAACCAGACCGTGAACGAGGTGGATATCGGCCATCGGCTGATCGCGGCGGGCGAGTACGAACTGGCCCTGCGCGCGTTCTCGCGCGCCGCGCTGGATCATGGCGAGACCAATGCGGAAATCCTGCTCGGCATGGGCACCGCCAATCTCGGGCTGGGCCGCCTTGGGCAATCCGAAAAGCTCCTGCGCCTCGCGATCGAGAAGGAGGGCGACTGGCCCGAGCTGTGGAACAATCTCGGCGTGGTCCTGATGGAACGCGGCAAGGTGACCGAGGCCAGCCAGATCTTCCGCAAGGCCTATGCGATGGACAACGGCCAGAGCGATTCCATCCGCGATAATCTGCGTCTGGCGCTTGCCCGATCCGAGAGCGAGGCGGAGATCGCAGAGAACACGAACGACTATAAATTGGTGCGGCGCGGCACGAGCGACTACCTCATCCGCCGCAAGACACCATGATGAGGCCGTAGCAGCAAAGGACGCAATCCCATGCGCCATCCCCTTCTGATTTCCCTCTGTCTGGGCAGCGCCGCCCTGCTTTCGGCCTGTGCCGAGAACGCGGATGAGACCGTCGAGCGCGCCTTTCAGGACGTGAACGTGATCGACGAGAGCAATCTCAACGACGTTATGCTCACCGTCGCCGACCCCAACGAGGCGGTGGCCTATTTCACCCGCGCCACCCGCGAGAACCCGGACCGGATCGAGCTCCAGCGCGGTCTTGCCTCCTCGCTGATCCGCGCCAAGCGCAACGACGAGGGCGCCGGGGCCTACCGCAAGTTGGTGAAAATGGAGGGCGCAACCAATGACGACCGCGTGGACTTTGCCGACGCTTTGATCCGCAGCGGCGACTGGGCCGGGGCCGAGAAGGTGCTCGACGATGTCCCGCCCACGCATGAGACCTTCAAGCGCTACCGCCTCGAAGCCATGGTCGCCGACAGCCAGCAGGAGTGGAAAAAGGCCGACAGTTTCTACGAAACGGCGGTGGGCCTGACCACGCGCCCCGGATCGGTGATGAACAACTGGGGCTATTCCAAGCTCACCCGCGGTGCGTTTCAGGATGCCGAGCGCTTGTTCGGCGATGCGATCCGCAACGAGCCCAAGCTCTTCACCGCCAAGAACAACCTCGTTCTGGCGCGCGCCGCACAGCGCAACTACACGCTGCCCGTGGTGCCGATGACGCAGATCGAGCGGGCGCAACTCCTGCACACGATGGCGCTCTCGGCGATCAAACAGGGCGATGTGGAGACCGGCAAGGGCTTGCTGCGCGAGGCGATTGACACCCATCCGCAGCATTTCGAGGCCGCCGTGCGGGCGTTGCGGGCGCTGGAAAACAACACGTCCTCAGGCTGATCGCGGCATGGCCCTGACGCAATTTGAAGCGTGGCTCTACCTGCCATTCGTCCTGCCGATCTGCTTCTATGTCGCCTTCACCGACTTGCGCGAGATGCGCATCACCAATCAGGCGGTTCTGGTGCTGGGGGGGCTCTTCTTGGTGCTGGGGCTGATCGCGCTGCCCTTTGACAGCTACCTGTGGCGCCTTGCCCAGATCGGGATCGTGCTGGTGGCCGGCTTCGTTCTTTCGGCGGCCGGGGCCGTGGGCGCTGGCGATGCCAAATTCGCCGCCGCCGCCGCACCCTATATCGCGCTTGGTGATGTGCAGTTTCTCATCATCATCTTCACCGCAAACCTGCTCGCCGCCGTGGCCACGCACCGCCTTGCCAAAAACACCCCCCTGCGCCGCATCGCACCGCATTGGGAAAGCTGGGACAAGGCGTGGGACTTCCCGATGGGCCTGTCGCTGGGCGGCACATTGGGCATCTATCTCGCCCTCGGCGCCATAATTGGGTCGTAATCCTTTGCTATCGGGCGTTGAAAGACGACTTGGCAAGAGGCCCGAGCACTGACATGAACATGCAAGCCACCCACGTCATGGCGCCGCCCGCCCCCAAGCGGCTGCACGATATGCGCCTTCCGATGGTGATGATGCGGGACATTCTGCTCAAGACGATGTTCCGCAAGAACCTCGACATGGTGTCCGAACTGGCCGCCGCGCTGTGCCTGCCGGTGCCTGTGACGCAGGAACTGGTGGATATCGGACGCGACCAGAAGCTGATCGAGGCGACCGGCACACTGAGCGCGACGGCGGGCAACGAGATGGGCTACCAACTCACCGATGCTGGCAAGGCCCGCGCGCTCGACGCGCTGAGCCAGTCGGAGTATTTCGGCGCAATGCCTGTGCCGCTCTCGGTCTATCGCGAGCAGGTCAAGCGCCAGTCAATCCGCAACATTCAGGTCACCCGCGAGCAACTCATCGGCGCGATGGGCCATCTGGTGCTGCCCGACGATCTTCTCGACCATCTCGGCCCGGCTGTCTCCGCCGGCCGCTCGGTGCTGATGTACGGCCCGCCCGGCAACGGGAAATCGTCGATCTCGAACGGCATCCGCGACGCGCTCGGGGACCGGATCTACGTCCCCCGCGCCATCGAATTCGCCGGGCAGGTCATCACCGTCTATGACCCGATCGTGCACACCGCCGCCGCCGAGCAGGTGGACGATCCCAATTGCCTGCGCCGCACCGGCAACCGCTTCGACACCCGCTATGTGCAATGCGAGCGCCCGACCGTGGTCACTGGCGGCGAGTTGACGCTCAGCATGCTCGATCTGGTCTACAACCCGACCGCCCGCACCTATCAGGCCCCGCTGCAACTCAAGGCCACCGGCGGCATCTTCATCGTCGACGACCTTGGCCGTCAAACCGAGCCGCCGCAGGCGCTGATCAACCGCTGGATCGTGCCGCTGGAGGAAAACAAGGATATCCTCGCGCTGCAATCGGGAGAGAAGTTCGAGGTTCCCTTCGACACGCTGGTGATCTTCTCCACGAACTTCCACCCCAACGAGATCTTCGACCGCGCCGCCCTGCGCCGGATTTTCTTCAAGATCAAGATCGACGGCCCGAGCCAGGAGGATTTCCTGAAGATCTTCGCCATGGTCGCCCGCGCCAAGGGCGTGCCGCTCGACGAGGCCTCGCTGGTGCATCTGCTGAAGGTGAAATACCCCACCATCGACAACGTTTATGCGAACTACCAGCCGGTCTTTCTGATCGACCAGATCCGCGCGATCTGCGATTTCGAGGGTATACCCTACCAGATGCGTCCCGACCTGATCGACCGGGCGTGGGCGAATATGTTCGTGCGCGAAGAAGAGATCATACACTGATCTCGGAGGAGGGGGCTTTGCCCCCTCGCCCTGCGGGCTCACCCCCAGCCCTCCCGGCAGCTTTTTTGCAAAAAGCGCCTGCCGGGCGCGCCCGTCGCTTCGCGCCAGGCTTGGATATTTTTGTCAAAAGGAAGCAGGCACGGCCCGCGCAATGATCTATGTTGCGCGACATGGATTTGCCTCGTCCTCTCACTGACTGGTTTTCCGACCAAGGCTGGTCGGTCCACCCGCATCAGCGCGCCATGCTGGAGCGGGCGGGCGCGCCTGCATTGCTGCTCATCGCGCCCACCGGCGGGGGCAAGACGCTCGCGGGGTTCCTGCCGACGCTCGCGGAACTGGCGGACGGGACGCATGAGGGCCTGCACACACTCTATGTCTCGCCGCTGAAAGCCCTCGCCGCCGACATCAAGCGCAATCTGCGCCGTCCGGTCGAGGAGATCGGTCTGCCGATCCGCATTGAAGACCGCACTGGCGACACCTCCGCGACCCAAAAGAAACGCCAGCGCGCGGACCCGCCGCATATCCTGCTCACCACCCCCGAGAGCCTTGCCCTTCTGACCTCCTACGAGGACGCGCCCCGAATGTTCGCAGGGCTCAAGCGGATCGTCGTCGATGAAATCCATGCGCTCGCCGACAGTAAACGCGGAGATCAGCTATTCCTCGCGCTCTCCCGCCTGCAAAGCCTCTGCCCGGGTCTGCGCCGCGTGGGCCTTTCGGCCACCGTGGACGACCCGGCGGCCATTGCGCAGCTGCTCGCCAAGCACCCGGACCCCTGCGAGATCCTCACCGCCGATCCCGGCCCGGCCCCGGACATCTCAATGCTGGAGACTGCCGAGGCCCCGCCTTGGGCCGGGGGCGGCGCGGCCTATGCGATCCCGGCGGTGCTAGAGCAGGTCCGCCAGCACAAGACCACGCTGATCTTCCACAACACACGCGCGCAGGCGGAGCTGTTCTTCCACAACCTGTGGCTGGCCAACGAGGACGCGCTGCCCATCGGCATCCATCACGGCTCGCTCGACCGCCAGCAGCGCGAGCGTGTCGAGCAGGCCATGGTGCGGGGCGAGCTGCGCGCGATTGTCTGCACCGGCAGTCTCGATCTCGGCATCGACTGGGGCGATGTGGACCTCGTGATCCAGATCGGCGCGCCGAAGAACGTCAAACGCCTCGTGCAGCGGATCGGGCGCGCCAATCACCGCTACAACGCGCCCTCCAAGGCCCTGCTCGTGCCCGCAAACCGCTTCGAAGTGGTTGAATGTGTCGCCGCGCTTGACGCGGTGCGCGCGGGCGATCTCGACGGGGAGCCGCGCGGCCCCGGCCCCCGCGACGTGCTCTGCCAGCACATCCTGATCACCGCCGCCGCCGGGCCGTTCGACGCCGATGCGCTCTATGCCGAGGTGAAAACCTGCGGGGCCTATGTCACGCTGACCCGCCCCGCCTTCGACGATTGCCTCGATTTCTGCGCCACCGGCGGCTATGCGCTCAGGGCCTACGACCAGTGGAAGCGCCTCACACAGCGCCCCGACGGGCTCTGGCAGTTGCGCGATCCGCGCGCAGCGCAGCGCATCCGGATGAATATCGGCACCATACAGGACACCGACACGCTCAAGGTCCGCCTCAAACGCGCCCGCGGCGGAAAGCCACTGGGCGAGATCGAGGAAGGCTTCGCCGCCTCCCTGACCCCCGGCGACACCTTCCTGATCGGCGGGCAGATCGTGCGCTATGAGGGGCTGAACCAGATGACCGTCGAGGTCACGCGCCGCGCGGACCGCAAGCCCAAGATCGCGACCTTCATGGGCACCAAATTCGCGACCTCGACGCAGCTCTCCGAGCGCATCCTGCGCATGTTCCAGCAAGCGGACTGGCCGGACCTGCCCCCCCACACCGCCGACTGGCTCGCCTTGCAGCGCAAGCTCTCCAAACTCCCTGAACCGGGCCGCCTTCTGGTCGAGAGCTTCCCGCGCGACGGACGCCAGCACACGGTGGTCTACGGCTTTGCCGGGCGCAACGCGATGCAGACACTGGGGCTTTTGCTCACCAAGCGGCTGGAGGATGAGGGGCTGAACCCGCTCGGCTTTGTCTCCACCGATTACGCCACGCTGATCTGGGGGCTGGAGCAGGTGCCCGACCCCGCGCCGCTCTTCGATCCGGACGCGCTGCGGGATGGGCTGGAGACATGGCTGGCGGGCAACGCGGTGATGAAACGCACCTTCCGGGCTTCGGCGACCATCGCCGGGCTGATCGAGCGCAACACGCCGTCGCAGCGCAAATCGGGGCGGCAGGCGACGTTCAGCTCGGACATTCTCTATGACACGCTGCACAAATACGACCCCGGCCATCTGATGATGCAGATCACCCGCGAGGAGGCGCTGCGCGGGCTGGTGGATTTCGGACGGCTCGAAGAGATGATCGCGCGCACGCAAGGCCGGATCGACCATGTCAGACCGGGCCGCCTGACCCCGCTCGCCGCGCCGCTGTTTCTGGAGCCGGGGCGGGTGCCGATCAAGGGGCTCGCGGAGGAAAAGCTACTGGCGGAAGAGGCCAGCGCGCTGATGGCGGAGGCGGGCGTGCCGGAGCGGATCGTGAAGCCGGTCTGGCGCGTGCCCTACTGAGCGGGACCGTGCAAAACAGCTTGCCAAATCACCCCTGCATCAGGCATGAACAAAGGATGAACACACACTATGAGTTCGATCTTTGCGGTGCGGCGCTGACCGCCCTGCCCTGCGGCGCGCTGTGGTGGGCCGAGGCGGCGCTTCTGGCGGTCTCGGACCTGCACTTCGGCAAATCCGAACGCCTCGCCCGGCGCGGTGGCGCGGCGCTGCCACCTTACGAGACACGTGACACGCTGGACCGGCTTGGCGCGGCGCTGGAGGCAACCAATGCCGCGCAGGTGATCTGTCTGGGCGACAGTTTCGACGATCTGGGCGCGGCGCAGGCCCTGCCCGAGGCCGAAAGGCTGCAACTGGCGCGGCTGCAAGCGGGGCGGCGCTGGATCTGGATCGAGGGCAATCACGATCCCGGCCCGGTGGAGTTCGGCGGCAGCCATCTGGCCGAACTGACCCTCGGCCCGCTGACTTTCCGGCATATCGCGCGCCAAGGCGCGGTGGGCGAGGTCTCGGGCCATTACCATCCCAAGGTCCGGGTGCCGACCCGCGCGCGCGCCGTGACCCGCCCGGCGTTTCTGCTCGATGACCAACGCCTGATCCTGCCCGCGTTCGGCACCTATACGGGCGGGCTTTTCAGTCACGATCCGGCCTTGGACCGTCTGTTCGGGACGGGCGCCCGGGCGATCCTCACCGGCCGCATGGCGCAGGCCGTGCCGATGCCACGCGCTCAGAGAATCCCGGCCTCTTCGAGTTGAGGCCGGAAGGTCGGGCCGACCGGAACCTCGTCACCTGTGATGAGCACAAGCACCACCCGGCTGCGTTCGCGCTTGCTTCCGGCAATGGCGTTGCGCGCGACCCAATGCGAGCGATGCACGGTCAGCCCATCGACCCCGTCCATCTCATCAATGGCATCGCCAAGCCGCATCCGTAGATCGAATCTGCCCCCGGTCGTAAGCACGTTCACGAAATGCCCGTCGCCGGAGAGTTGCAGGATTTGACCCGAGGCCTCGTGCGGAAGCCTCCGTGCCAGACGCGGCGTGCCCCGGTCTGTATCCTGCGCGGCCAAGGCGAGCGATCCTGCCTCGGACCGCATGAAGGTCATCAGTTCAGGTCCGCCATAGCGCATGGCACTGATCCCGACACAGATAGCGACGATGTAGAGGAATGTGTCACCAGGCATGGGCGATGAAGCAGGCAGGTCAACCAAAACGATCTTGGTCCAGAACAGAACGATCGGCGTGAAGATCAGGCTGAACAGCAAAATGATGACAGCCTCACGCGCCACGACCGAGCCGCGCATGACCCGCGAAAAATGGACCTGCAAGCAGCAGGCGAGCGGCACGGAGATCAGCACCAGACCGCTCCAGTAGATCAGCCGCTGGCCAAACCCACCCATACCGAACGTGTTGAACGGGCCAATAACCGCGAGCATGATGGAGCAAGCCAACAGCAACCCGCCGATCGTGACCTGACGAAGGGTCGGCAGACGCAAAGCGCGTCCGGGCGCTGTCTCACTGTCATCTCTTTGCACGACCCTGGCCTTGCTGCCTCGCTCCGGTGCGCGCCCTGTGATGGCGGAATGCACGGCATCTAACTAACGCAGAGGGACCGCGCGGGGCAAGCGCGCAGCCAGTCGGTATACGGCCGGGTACAGGTCGTCAGGCTGGCTGCATCACGCCATCAGGCGGTGAGCCCCTCGGGCTCGGCCAGCCCTTGCGCGCGGGCGCAGGCGGTAACGGTGTTCGCGAGCAGGCAGGCAATGGTCATCGGCCCGACACCGCCCGGCACCGGGGTGATCGCCCCGGCCACCGCCGCGCAGCTCTCATAGTGGCAATCGCCCACGAGGCGGGTCTTGCCCTCGCCCTTTTCAGGCGCATCGATGCGGTTGATCCCCACGTCGATCACAGTCGCGCCGGGCTTGATCCAATCGCCCTGCACCATCTCCGCACGGCCCACGGCGGCCACGACGATATCGGCGCGGCGGACGACCTCGGGCAGGTCCTTGGTGCGCGAATGGGCGATGGTCACGGTGCAGCTGTCGCCAAGCAGAAGCTGCGCCATGGGCTTGCCGACGATGTTCGAGCGCCCGATCACCACGGCGTCCATGCCCGACAGGCTCCCATGATGCTCCCGCAGCATCATCAGACAGCCCAGCGGTGTGCAGGGCACCATCGACTTTTGCCCGGTCCCGAGCAGCCCCACATTGGAGATGTGAAACCCGTCCACGTCCTTCGCCGGGTCGATGGAATTGATGACCAGATCCTCGTCGAGATGCCCCGGCAACGGAAGCTGCACGAGAATGCCATGCACTGCCGGATCATTGTTCAGCGTGTCGATCAGCGCGAGCAGATCGGCCTCCGGGGTATCCGCATCCAGCTTGTGCTCATAGGAGTTCATCCCGACCTCGACGGTTTGCTTGCCCTTCGAGCGCACATAGACCTGAGAGGCCGGATCCTCGCCCACCAGCACCACCGCGAGCCCCGGCGTGACCCCGTGCTCGGCCTTCATCGTCGCCACATGCTCCGCAACCTTGCCCCGCACCTTGGCCGCGAAGGCCTTCCCGTCAA
Organism: uncultured Aliishimia sp.; assembly: GCA_965656085.1. Lineage (GTDB taxonomy): Bacteria > Pseudomonadota > Alphaproteobacteria > Rhodobacterales > Rhodobacteraceae > Aliishimia. The sequence continues at coordinate 39,710 of CBFHJA010000036.1, forward strand.
TCACCGTCGCTGCCATAGAGTCTCTCATCCTCGTGTCCCACGTCTCCAAGAGGGCGCCCCTCCTGTTTTCCATTTGACAAAAATATTCCCGCCGGAGGCACAGCGGCGCGCAGGGGCTTAAGGCCCCGGAGCGCCGCCCGCCCGGTCAGAACAGCCCTTCGATCTGCCCGTCCGCGTTGAGGCGGATGTTTTCGGCCGACGGCACCCGCGGCAGGCCCGGCATGGTCATGATCTCCCCGCAGACCACGACGACGAACCCGGCCCCCGCCGACAGCCGCACCTCGCGCACCGGCACCGAATGACCGGTGGGCGCGCCGCGCAGGTTCGGATCGGTCGAAAAGCTGTACTGGGTCTTTGCCATGCAGACCGGCAGATGACCATAGCCCTGTTCTTCCCAGAGCTTGAGCTGATCACGGATTTTCTGATCCATCAGCGCCTCGTCGGCGCGGTAGATGCGCTTGGCAATGGTCTGGATTTTCTCCGCCAGCGGCATCTCGTCGGGGTAGATCGGCGCGAACTCGGCACTGTCCTTGTCGGCCAACTCCGCGACCTTGGTGGCGAGGTCCGCCGAGCCTTCCGAGCCCAATTCCCAATGCCGCGACAGCACCGCTTCCGCGCCGTGGCTCGCCACATACTCCTTGATCGCCGCAACCTCCGCATCGGTGTCGGTGACGAAATGGTTGATCGCCACGACCACAGGCACGCCGAAGGATTTCAGGTTCTCAATGTGACGTCCGAGATTCGGACAGCCCGCCTTCACCGCATCCACGTTCTCGTCGCCCAGATCGGCCTTGGCCACGCCGCCATTCATCTTCATCGCCCGCACGGTTGCCACGCAGACCACCACCGACGGCGCCAGCCCGGCCTTGCGGCACTTGATGTTCATGAACTTCTCCGCGCCCAGATCGGCCCCGAACCCCGCTTCTGTCACCACGTAATCGGCGAGCTTGAGCGCGGTAGAAGTTGCGATCACCGAGTTGCAGCCATGGGCGATATTGGCGAACGGGCCGCCATGCACAAAGGCGGGGTTGTTCTCCAGCGTCTGCACGAGGTTCGGCTGCATCGCGTCCTTCAGCAGCACGGTCATCGCCCCGTCGGCCTTGATGTCACGGCAAAAGACCGGCGAGCGGTCGCGGCGATAGGCGACGATCATGTCACCGAGGCGGGTTTGCAGGTCCTCCAGATCGGTCGCAAGGCACAGGATCGCCATGACCTCCGAGGCCACGGTGATGTCGAACCCGGCCTCGCGCGGGAAGCCGTTGGCCACGCCGCCCAGAGAGGCCGTGATCTGCCGCAAGGCGCGATCGTTCATGTCCACGACCCGGCGCCACACGACGCGGCGGGTGTCGATCTCAAGCTCGTTGCCCCAGTAGATGTGGTTGTCGATCATCGCCGACAGCAGCGAATGCGCCGAGGTGATGGCGTGGAAATCGCCGGTGAAATGCAGGTTCATCTCTTCCATCGGCACGATCTGCGCATAGCCACCCCCGGCCGCGCCGCCCTTCATCCCGAAATTCGGCCCCAGCGAGGCCTCGCGGATGCACACACAGGCGTTCTTGCCGATCCGGTTCAGCCCGTCTCCGAGCCCGACAGTGGTCGTGGTCTTGCCCTCACCCGCCGGGGTGGGGTTGATGGCGGTGACGAGAATGAGCTTGCCGTCTTCGCGGCCCTTCACCGAGTTGATGAAGGACTGGCTGACTTTCGCCTTGTCATGGCCATAGGGCAGAAGATCATCCGAGCCGATGCCCAGCTTCGCGCCGATCTCCTGAATGGGTTTCTTGTTTGCCGCGCGGGCAATCTCGATGTCGCTCTTGTAGGCCATGAACGTGTCCTGTTGGTTGGCCCCGCGCTCCGGGGCTGGCTTGGTCTACTCCCGCATACAGTGAGATGTCACACCAACCGCCGCGCGATTCCGACATTTTCCAAACCGCAAACGTCCGCAAGGCCGTGCGAGGTTTCTTTTTGGAAACGCGCGGGGCCGGATTGGCGCCGATGCAGGCCCGGCTCAACTGGCCTTTTCGAGCTGTTGCTGGCCTTCGAGCGCGGCGCGCAGCGCGGCATTGGTGGTCACCAGCTTTTGTTTGGTGGCATGGGCGAAGGCATATTCCAGATGCGGCTTGAGATCGGGCGTGCGCCGCACCATCCGCGCCAGCGCCTCGGAGGGGATACGAAACACGCGGCTCGGCTGGTTGATCTGCACGCAGGCGGTGGCCGGGGCCAGATGCAGGCAGCCCATCTCGCCGACGGTGCCGCCCGCGCTGACTTCCGCGATCTTCAACGCTCCGACCCGCACCTCTGCGCCGCCCTTCGCGATGTAGTAGAAATTCTCCACCGGCATCGCCTCGGTGGTCAGCAAATAGCCCTCGGGCGCGTCATACCACACACCGAGATCAAGCACCCGGCGCGCCTCGATCCGGGGCATCGTGGCAAAGCAGGTGTCGATCAGGTGCTGTTCTTCGTCGCTGAAGCGCAGCATCCGGTGACGGATATAGAGCCGGGTCAGACCGACGAGCGAGATCACGATCCAGCTGACCTGAATGAGCGCGGAGGACATGTTCCACTCGGCAAAGAGCGAGACCAGAACAAGGCTCGCCGCGACCATGTTGAGAAGCGTATAGGTATAGCCCGCCCCTCTGAGCAGGCCCGATTGCAGCGCGGCATAGGAGCCGAGGTAAAAGGCGACCCCGACCAGTCCGGCCATCCAGAACAGTTCCGATTGATCGATGAATGACATCAACACGGCCTTTGATACGCTTACTAAGCGTCAACTTGCGGGATCACAGGCCAGAAATCAAAGGAAATTGAGCTTTGGTAAGGTATTCCTCACCCGGTCGCGCCATACCCCGCTGACCGCGCGGGCAGGCTCAGCGCGCCGCGCGCGCGGCGTCCAGATGCGGCCAGACGGGCTGGTCGGGGATGTGCAGCACGGCCGTGTCGCCAAGCGCCACCGGGCCGGGCCTCTCCACCCACGCCGTCACCCCGCGCAGCCCTGCGGCCGCGCGCTTGAACCCGGTGCCATGGCCCGGCGCCTCCGCTTCGATCTCGCGGCCGAGCTGCACGCAGGGGCGGTTCTCCATATCCACCACGAGCACCGCGCCGGAGGGAAATTGCAACCGCGCGGAGGGCGGCACATGGGTGAAATCAGGAATGCCCTGTAGCACCATGGACGCGCCCAAAAGCGCCGGGTCGAGCCGCTCCAGCCCGATCTTCGCCGCGATCCGGTCCAGCTCTTCCGCGGACAGGACCGAGAGTTGCCGCACGTTTCGGATCTCCGTGCCGCGCTTGGGATATTGCGTCAAAACACGGCTGCACGAGGGCCGGGTCAGCCCGCCATGGCACTCCCCGGCGATGCCCTCCCACGACAGCTCCGCCGCCTCCAGCGCCTCGGCGCGCAAGGTCTCGCCACTGTCGACAACGCGGCCCAGAAAGGTCACTGTCCCGGCAAAGCCGGTCTTCATCAGCGCTGGCATCCCCTGCTCCCCTGATCTCAAATCTCACCGCAGGCTCGGTCAGCCATGCGCCGCCTGCAAGATGAAAATCGCCCGCCGGGCCGCAAAAGACATCGCCCTCATGCGCCCGGTCCAGCCAGACAGCATCGCAAAAGAAAAATCCCGGACCCTGTCGCGCAGGGTCCGGGATCGCAGGTCTCAGCCGTGTCGGGCCCTCGGGCCTCAGGTCGGCTCCGGCTCCATGCCACCGGTGGGCGGCTGCGGCTTTTTCTTTTTCGCCTTCGGAATAGCTGTGACCGACGGCGCGTTGCCTTGATCGGGCGGAGTGTCGTCCTCGGGCGATTGCGGCGGCTCGCCATTCATCACGCGCTTGATCTCTTCGCCGGTGAGCGTCTCGTATTCCAGCAGCCCTTGCGCCAGACGCTCCCATTCCTCTTGCTGTTCGGTCAGGATGGAGAAGGCGCGGTCATAGGCTTCCGCGATGAAGCGCTTCACCTCTTCCTCGATCAGCTCCTTGGTGTTCGCCGAGACAGAGAAGCCCGCCGTGTTGCCGGAATAGCCCTCTGCGGCCTCGCGGTAGTCGATATTGCCGACCTTGTCCGACATGCCCCATTGCAGCACCATCGCCCGCGCCAGCGCCGAGGCTTGCTGGATGTCGCCCGCAGGGCCGTTCGAAACGTTCTCCGGGCCGTATTTGATGATCTCGGCGGCCTTGCCGGCCATGGTCATCGCGAGCTTTTCCTCGCATTCCGACTTGTGCCAGTTCAGCCGGTCGATCTCGGGCAGCGAGACCACCATGCCGAGCGCGCCGCCGCGCGGAATGATCGTCGCCTTGTAAACCGGATCGCATTGCGGCAGGGCGAGGCCCACCACGGCGTGACCGGCCTCGTGATAGGCGGTTTTCTCTTTCTGATCGGGCGTCAGCACCATCGAGCGGCGCTCGGCCCCCATCATCACCTTGTCCTTGGCCTGTTCGAAATCGACCATGGTGACAAAGCGGCGCCCCACCCGTGCGGCCATCAGCGCGGCCTCGTTCACGAGATTGGCAAGGTCGGCACCCGAGAAGCCGGGCGTGCCGCGCGCGATGATGCGCAGGTCCACATCCGGTCCCAGCGGCGTCTTGCGCGAATGCACGCCAAGAATTTTCTCGCGGCCCTTGATGTCGGGATTGCTCACGGTGACCTGACGGTCGAAGCGGCCCGGGCGCAGCAGCGCGGGATCCAGCACGTCCTTACGGTTGGTCGCCGCGATGATGATCACGCCCTCATTGGCCTCAAACCCGTCCATCTCGACCAGCAACTGGTTGAGCGTTTGTTCACGCTCGTCATTGCCGCCGCCATAACCGGCGCCACGATGCCGGCCCACGGCGTCAATCTCGTCGATGAAGACGATGCACGGCGCGTTCTTCTTGGCTTGCTCGAACATGTCGCGCACGCGGGAAGCACCCACACCGACAAACATTTCCACGAAGTCGGAGCCAGAAATGGTGAAGAACGGCACGCCAGCCTCGCCCGCAACGGAGCGCGCCAGCAGCGTCTTGCCAGTGCCCGGAGGGCCCACCAGAAGCGCGCCTTTGGGGATCTTGCCGCCAAGACGGGAGAACTTCTGCGGGTTGCGCAGGAATTCGACGATCTCTTCAAGCTCTTCCTTGGCTTCGTCGATGCCCGCGACGTCGTCGAAGGTCACACGGCCCTGCTTTTCGGTGAGCATTTTCGCCTTGGACTTGCCGAAGCCCATCGCGCCGCCGCCCCGGCCGCCCTGCATCCGGTTCATGAAGTAAATCCAAACCCCGATCAGGAGCAGGATCGGCAGAACCGAAATCAGGAAGGCCTGAAAGCCGGACTGGGCTTGCTGTTCGGCGCGCACTTCGATGTCGTTGGCGATCAGAAGGTCCGTGACCTCCGCATCGGTCGGCAGGATCGTGACGTAGTCGCTCTCGCCGCGCCGGAAGCGCACTTGCTCGCCATCGAGCGTGACGTTCGACACTTGCCCGTTCTCGACCGACTCGACGAATTCCGAATAGGTGACCTCGCGGCTCTGCAGCGTGCTGCCCGAGCCGGAGAACAGATTGAATAGCGCCAGGATCAGGACGAATAAGACGACCCAAAAGGCGATGTTGCGTGCGTTGCCCAAGAAAACTCTCCTGCGATCAGACGCCCGGGTCCTGCGACAGGCAAGGCGGCGTCTTGGCTAAACCCATTTGGTTATAATTTAGACAACAGACCCCGCACTTCAATGCGAAAGCAGGAATTCGCTGAAAGAGGTGTCAATTTGCATCTGACAATCCGAGTTTACACTCAGAACCGGTGTGGCGACGCAGGCACCACCCTCGAACAGCGCCGGCATGGCCATCAGCGCGGCGCGCGGCACCCCGGTCTCGCGCCACTCGGCAAAGCTGCTGACCGCTTCGCCAAGCGGCCGAACGGGCGAGTCTGCCCCGGAAATCCGCCACTTGCGGTCCCACAGCCCTGCCGCGCCGCCCCCGGTGACTGCCGCCAATTCGCGAAAGACGAAGAGCGCGGCGCGGCCAGCCTCGATTTTCGCACCCGACAAGGTGCAGGCCCCGCCGGCCAGCGCGCGGTCCAGCGCGCCTTCCAGCGCGGCTTGCCGGGGGCGATAGGTCGCACCGCTCACCCACCCCAGCGCCGCGCTCATCAGCCGCATCTGCGTGTCCCGCTCGATCTGCGCGAACCGGTTCCGCGCGAAGATCAGGGTGCCGCTCGGATGCTCGGTGACGACGTCTTGCGCCACATCCACCGCGCGCGCCCTCAGCGCCTCCCGCGCCCGCGCCAAGCGCTGCGCCGTTGCCACAAGATCACCGCGCGACAGGCCCAAGGCGCCGAGCGTGTCCAACATGGCCCGGGCCCGGGCGCGGTCATATTTCGGATCGTCATTGGTGGGATCGTCCACCCATGGCACCTTGAGCGTGCCTGCATAATGCCGAAGCTCTTCCCGGCTCATCTCCAGACAGGGCCGGATCACCTCGAAGCCCTGTGGCACCCGCCGCCGTGCCTGCATCGCCGAGAGCCCCTCGACCCCCGAGCCGCGCGCCAGACGCAGCAGGAAGGTCTCGGCCACATCATCGGCGGTATGCGCCATCAGCACATGCCGGGTCTCGCCGCGCCATGCGCCGATCAGATCGAGCCGCGCGCGCCGGGCGGCGTCCATCACATTGCCCTGCCCGTCCCACTGCCAGCGCAGCACCGCATGGGGTGTCTCAAGCGCGGCGCATTCCCGGGCAACCATCGCGGCCTCCCCGGCGCTCTCGGCGCGCAGCCCGTGATCGACCGTGACCACATGCAGCCGCACGCCCCAGATGCGCGCCCAGGCGTGGGCGAGCGCGAGCATCGCCATGCTGTCACCGCCGCCGGAGACGGCCAGCGCGATGCGAGAAGGAAAGTCCGGGCCGAGCAGGCTGCCCATGGCAGCCGCGAAGCGGCTTTCCAGCGTGTCAGAGCCAGTCAAGTGGGGGCCAGCCAAGTGGGGGCCAGTCTCAAGCAAGGGGCCCATCAAGGACAGCCAAGGGCCTGCATCTGGCTTTGCGCCTCGGCAATCACGCCGGACGCCTGCGGGTAGCGCAGTGCGACCTCGCCCAGCGTCACACAGGCTTCCGTGGGCTTGCCGAGCGCACCGAGCGCCGCACCGAGATGATAGAGCGCATCGGGGGCGCTGTCCGCGCCGGGATTGGCCTGAAACGCGGCCAGATAGGCGCGCGCGGCCTCGCGGATATCGCCCAGCCCTTCCAGAGCCTCGCCCCGCCCGAGCTGCGCCGCCGCGCTGAGCGGCGAGCCGGGATAGGCGGTCTCGAAGGCTGCAAATTGCTCGGCGGCACGGGCATACTCCCCGGCGGAGAGCGCCTCCTGCGCCTGCGTGAAATCGCGTTCCTCACCGACGGCGAGCTGCGGGCCGGCGGGCGCGTCCGGCGCGGGGTCCGGCACCGGGGCGACCGGGGCCGCCGCACCGCCGCCCAGCGTGGGGGTCTCCCCGAGCGCCGCGATGTCGCAATCGGGTTCAAGCTCGCAGAGACGGAATTCCAGATCTCCGATCTGGTTGGTCCCGTCGCGCACGATCCGCTCGATGCGGAATTGCATGTCCTCGGTTTGCGCGGTCAGGCGTTGCAACTCGGCCTCGATGGCGTTCAGCCGGTCGAGCGCCGTGCCCGCCGCCGCGCCGCCCGTGGCCGCGCCAGAGGTGTTGAGCTCAAGGCCAAGAGCCCGGATTTGCCCGTAGAGCAGCGTGAGTTCCTGCCGGATATCGGCCAAGGTGCCCGCGCGGTCCTGCGCCAGCGCTGGCGCGCAGAGTACGGCGAAAAGCCCCGAAATCACCCATTTGCGCATGACGCGCCTCCCCGAACCTGCTGTTAACTGCTCAGCCCGCCCGCAAGCACGGTCACCGCCCGCCGGTTCTGCGCATAGCAGCTTTCCGCCGAACATAGCTGCGCCGGGCGCTCCTTGCCATAGGGAACGACTTGCAGCCGCCCGCCCGCAACGCCGCGCGAGATGAGATAGTTGCGCACCTGATCAGCGCGCCGGGCGCTGAGCGCGAGGTTATACTCGCGCGTGCCCTGCTCGTCGGCGTGCCCTTCGATCATCGCGGTGAAATCGGCATTTTCCATCAGCCACACGGCCTGCTGGTCGAGCGTGGCCTCGGCCTCGGGGCTTAGCGTGGACTGGTCCACCGCGAACAGGACCCGGTCGCCAATGGTTTGCTGGAAATAGGCCGGGGACGTCGGATCGTCCGGGCTGCCCGCCACGATGGCGCCGGGCGCAGCGCCGGCCCCGCCGAGCCGGTTCGGATCGGTGCAGCCCGCCAGCGCGAGCGCGCCGCAGACCAGCAGGATGGAAGATTTCAGTGCAAATGCCATTGTTGTTACCGCTCTATCTCAGGGGCTGTTCCGCCCGATTGTTTGCAAGAGTTTACCAGAGGCCGCGCCTCTGGCCAATTCAAATCCCCGCCAGTGCCTCCGAGTGCCCCATACCGATCCTCCGGGCGCCCCGCCCTTGTCTTGCGTGTCTTCCTTTGGCCCCAAATATCCCAGAGAGCGCGAGAGACAGCGTCTCTCGCTTCGGCCGCAGGCCGAACCACCCCCTATTGCAGCGGCCCCCAGCTTGGATCGGAGGCCCCGTCCGGCGTGCGCACCGGTCTCAAGGCCCGCCCGGTGATATCCACCGAATAGAGCGTCGAGCGCCCGGTCGCGCCTTGGGTCTCGCGGTGGAACATCAGCACCCGCCCATTGGGCGCCCATGTCGGCCCCTCATCAAGGAAGGACGAGGTCAGAAGCCGCTCGCGCGAGCCGTCCACGCGCATCACCCCGATATGGAACCGCCCCTTGTTCTGCTTGGTAAAAGCGATGAGATCACCACGCGGCGACCACACGGGCGTGCCATAGCGCCCCTCGCCCGCACTGATCCGGCGCGCGTCCCCGCCATTTGCGGACATGATGTAAAGCTGCTGCGTGCCCGACCGGTCGCTCTCAAAGACGATCTGCGTGCCATCCGGGCTGTAGCTCGGCGCGGTCTCGATCGAGGGCGACGAGGTGAGGCGCACCGACCGGCCCGAGCGGATATCCATCGTGAAAAGATCGGTGTTGCCACCCTGCGTGAGCGAGTACACCACGCGGGCCCCATCGGGCGAGAAGCGCGGCGCGAAGGACATGGTGCCCTGCCCGCTCTCCAGCACCCGCCGCTGCACCGAGCCGACATCGAGCACATAAATCCGCGGCAGCCCGGTCTCGTAGCTGGTATAGAGCACCCGGTCGCCGGTGGGCGAGAAACGCGGCGCGAGCACCAGCGCGGAGCTGTCGGTGAGGTACTGCACATTCGCGCCGTCATAATCCATGATCGCCAACCGCTTCGCGCGATTGCCCTTCGGCCCGCTCTCACTCACGAAGACGACCCGAGTGTCGAAATAGGCGCCCTCCCCGGTGATCCGCGTGTAGACCGCATCAGCGACTTTATGCGCCATCCGCCGCCAGCCCTCTGTGGTGCCGTTGAACTGAAGCCCCTGCCCCATCTCGCGGCCCGAGACGATGTCATAGAGCCGGAACTTCACGCTGACCCGCCCCCCGGACACCGACACGGCCCCGGCGATCATCGCATCGGCATTGATCGCGCGCCAGTCGGGGAAGGCCACCGGCGCGGCAAAATCGGTGAAGGCGCTGATATAGGCGCTTTGCGGCACTTCGCGGAAGAGCCCGGTCCCAGCGAGATCGGCAGAGACGACCCGCGCGATATTCGCGCCCATCTCGGCGGCGGCGGGATTTTCCGGCACGAAATCGGGCACCACGAAGGGCATCGGCTCGATCACCCCGTCGGTGATGGTGATACGCAGCGGCCCTTGCTGCGCATGGGCTATGGGGGCGCTCACAAGCGCCAGAGCCAGAACGGCAACCAGAATACGAAGCAAACTCATCGCCAGAACATCCCTTCCGGATCGAACGTCATTTCAATTTCGCGCCATTGCCCGAATTTCTCCGCAGGCAACGGAAACCCGCGCGTGCCGCAGCGGATGATCGCCCGGCGCGCCGTCTCGAAGACCCGCCGCGCGGCGGCCTCGCTGCCGCCCTCCGAGCCGATCATGCGGATCGTGTCCACTTGCGGCGTGCCGTCCTCATTCATTTCCACATACACCGTCACCCGCGTGTCCTGCGCTTCGGTCGACAATTGCCCCACATTCCAGCATTGCGACACGGACACACGCAACCCCTCCAATTCGCCCCCGGTGAGCGGCGGCCCGATGGGCGCGGTCGGCTGGGTGGGCGGGGTTGGCGGCGTGGCCTGATTTTCCAGCGCCTCGGCAATGGCATCGGCCACCGGATCGCTGGGCTCAGGCTCGGGCTCGGCGGTCTGCACCGGCCGCGCAGGCCGGGTCTGGGGCCGAATGCTCGCGCTCGGGGCGGTCTCGTCGGCCTCGGTGATGATCTGCGTCGTCGCGGCCTCGGGCGCGGTGGCCTCCTGCGGCTCGGCCTCGGCCTCGCCGGTGCCGTCCTCGGTGATGGCCTCCTGCCGCTCGGGGGCCTCTTCG
>CBFHJA010000037.1:0-49722 GCA_965656085.1 uncultured Aliishimia sp.
CACCACGCCAATTTGCGCGATCAGCGTGATGGCTCCCATCATACAACGGGAGCCACCCAAACCATAAGACAAGAGGGAGTGGCGCGTGCGAGAGATCCTCTCTCGCGCTCTGCGGCCCTCTCATCGTTTTCTGCGAAAACGACTGCCGGGTGCGCCCGCCGCTACGCGTCAGGCTTAGATATTTTTGTCAAAAGGAAAACAGGGGCGGGGCACCCGGCAGGGTGGCGTGGGACTTTGTTGGGGCGGGAGGTTTTTGTAGGGTGGGCAATCTGCCCACGGCCCGGCTCGCCACGAAGGTTAACACCGCTTCACCGCGCGCGGCCTTAACCTTTTCAAATCACGGAACGAATCGCGATTTGTATGTACAGTGTATGCACAGCGTATGTACGGGAGTCATACACGCGCTGTATCGTGTTTTTAGGGCGTTAACGGCTCTGATCACGTTTTTCGTGATTTTGGCGCGCGTGGACGATCGGTGCGTTAACCTTAACGCGGGGTTCAGGGGGCTCTACTGGCCCGTGCAGCCCTGAATATCCACCGAATAGGATCCGCCGATCACCGTGATCCGGATGTCAGACCGGCTCAGCCCGAAGGGCTTGCCACTGTGGTGCATCATCTCTGCGGACACGCGCAGCACATCGCCCCGGCGTTCGGTTTCGGCCTCCGACACCCAGACACCGGGCCGTCCCGGCTCGATCACCGCCACCTCGGTGCCGCCGGAATGGGGCATGGTAAGCGTGGCTTCGATCCGTAGCGTGTCGTTGTCGGGCGACAGGGTGCAGGTCGCGCTGCGCACCCCGGCCTCGCGGGCCGAATAGGGCAGGCTGGCCAGCGCCGCTGCGATCTGCGGGCTGCGCGTACCGGGCCCTGCGGGCAGCACCGTGTCGATGTCGAACGCGGCCGGCACGCAGATATCGGCGCAAACCCCAAGCTCCATGCGCCCGCGCAGGCGCATGTCCTGCCCATCCTGCTTGGGCGCAATTGTCATTGGTAAAACAACGGTCTGCGTGTAGCCGATCGAGCGCATCCCGGCTTCGTGGAAAATGCCGGGGCTGGGCCAATGGACCTGCACCGCGCCCACATTGCGCGCCCGCGTCCAGTCGAACTGCGGCGGGATGCCCGCATCGCCCGGGCTGCGCCAATAGGTTTTCCAGCCCGGCGCCAGCGCAATCTCCAGCCCGGCCATATAAGTGCCATCGGCCTGCTGCCAGCCCGGCAGCACGCGGTGCGACACCACGGCGGCAAGCGGATCGGTCGCAAAAGCGGGCACGGGCGCAAGCAGCGCGGCGGCCAAGATAAGGGAACGGAGCTTCATCGCGTAACAGATGAGCGATTGATGCGGAAAAGCCAAGTCACGATCTGGCGACTGTAGTGCTTGATTGCCGGGCGCGAAAAGTCGATGCTGGCCGCGACATGGCTCACTCCGCACAAGACACCGCCGCGCTCGATCTGGCAGGCTCGATGCTTATCGCGATGCCCGGCATGACCGATCCGCGCTTCGCACAGTCGCTGGTTTACCTGTGCGACTATTCCAGCAAGGGGGCGATGGGCCTGATCGTGAATAAACCCGCCCATGATATGAGCTTCGACGACCTTCTGGAGCAACTCGAGATCGTGCCCAAGGCACCCACGGATGGCATCAAGGTCTATTTCGGCGGACCGGTCGAGACCGGGCGCGGATTCGTGCTGCACAGCAACGATTACGCGTCGGACCTGCGGACCCTGCCGGTGCGCAACGGGTTGGCGCTCACGCCGACGCTCGATGTACTGGAAGACATCGCCGCGGGGAAAGGTCCGCATGCGGTGATGATGATGCTCGGATATGCCGGATGGGGGCCGGGGCAGCTCGAGTCGGAACTGGCGCAAAACGGCTGGCTGACCTGCGACGGCGATCCCGAGCTTGTCTTTGATGCGAACGCCCCTGCGAAATGGGCGCGCGCCTTGCAGGGCCTTGGGATCGACCCCGCGCTGCTCTCCGCCGAGGCCGGCAGCGCCTGAGCCATCAGTCTCCAATCGTGATCTCCGTCGTGCCGAGCGCGGTCTGCCACGGACCGGACACCGCCTCGCGCAGCGTCACTTTGCCGGAAAATCCCTCAGGCGGGGTATACAGCCACCCCTCAGCATCTTGTTGCAGCCTGCCGATCTCGGGCCCTTCCACGAAGGACCAAAGGCCTCCGTCCCGCGCAGGCAGGCGGAGAGGCGTATTGATGGCGGTTGCAAGGCTCCGTGCCGGGACGTCCGGCGCCACGCTGCCCTCCGGCGCGGCGAAAACCCCCTGTGAATAGGTGTAGAACGAGCCGGCATGGACCTGCCGCAACCCGTAGCCGCGCAGCATGTAGACCGCGCCCTCAGGCGCGGTCGCATCAGTAAAGCCCGTGGTGGTCAGGATCTCGCTCACGGGCACGAAAGGCGCATCCGGCGCGTCGGCCCGGAAGACCTGCGCGCCCAGATAGTCAGCTTCGTCCGGCGCTTGCCATGAGAGCGTGACGGCGTCGCCTGTCCGCATGGCAGAAAGCGCCTGTGGCGGGCGCAATGGGAAAGCGTGCAAGGTCGGATCGCCCATCAGGTTCACCCAGATCGGCCCGCGCCACAGGTATTGCCCCATCGGGAAGTAATCCAGCACCTCGCGGTACGGCCCACCATCCAGCGGCCCGTTATTGACGGTGCGCAAATGCACGTCGCCGATCGTGCCGCCAAGCGCCATGTGCTGAAGCTGCCAGGACGGACGCCCGCCCCAGCCGACGGCGAGCGGGTACCAGTCTTGTGCGAGAAGCGTCATCATCGCATTGCCGCCCTGCGAAAACTTCTGCTTCGCGGATCCAAAATTGATCGCGAAGATCGGTTTGATACCTGCCCCGATATACTCTGCGCCTTTCCAATGCCCAAAATCCACGCCCCACAGATGCGGCTGCGTGACACCTGCATCGTGATGGCCGCCTGCTGTGATCGCCGCCTGCCCGACTATATTGCGCAGCGCAGCCAACTCGACCTGCAAGCGCCCGCCTTCGCCGTATGCGTTGCGCAGATCGCCGAGACGTCCGTGACGCCAATGGTGGTTGCGGTCGAGATAGCGGGCGAGGTGGCGCAGTTCTTCGGTCTTGTCCTCGCCAGAGACCGGCTGAAAGTCTATCCGCCCCACGGTCATGTCGATCTTCAGATCGGGCAGGCTACTCGGGCGCAGCTTGCCGACCTCGCCCTCGGGCCAGAACCGGCCAATATCGGCATAAAACAGATCGGTCGCATGGGGTACGCGGCCATGACCGTCCGGCGCGACCCGGCCGCTATACATCACTGGCACGTTGCCGAGCAGGATGAGGCTGTGCGGCGTGCCGGGCGCCGCTTCGGCCTCAGCGGTGACCCATGCGCGCAAGGAGCGCCCATTGGCGAGGTTTTCCTCACGCGCCTTGGGCGCATGACGTGGCACCAGATGTCGGGTGACGCGCCAGCCATCACCGATCAGGTCGCGCTCGAAGCGGTCGATGCGCGCGGCCAGGGGCTCCGCGATGGTCTCGTCGATCACCAGCAAGGCCACACCGCGCTCCGGCGTTGCAGGCACCTGCCAGCCCGCAAGCCAGTAGCCCACATCCACGATGTCGCGGGCCTTGCGGATGACCTGATATTCATAGGCCATGCCGGGTTGCAGCGTGATGTCCTCGTAGAAAAACCGCCGTTGCAGGTTCTCGACCAAGGGCTCCCAGCTTTGCCCACCGGTCGCGCCGAGCGGGCGGCGGTTGATGTCCACAGGCCCGACTCGGAGCGGCTTGGCGTCCTGCCAGTCGAGGGACAGCACCGTGCCGCTCTCGTTCCACGTACCATTCAGCGGCAAGGGCTTTTCCTTGACCGCTTGGGCGGCGAGCGGGGCGGCCAGTACGAGGACGGCGAGGCAGAGAGAGATCAAACGCATGGGCCGGAGCCTAGCGCGGGGCGGCGGCTCTTTGAAGACGGTCGTTGATCGCAATTCCGAGACCGTGCTGCGGAATTGGCGCGACGGCGATGGGTTTGCCGGTCGCATCGAGCTTGTGCAGGTAGCCAAAGAGGTTGGCGGCGGCCTCGGTGAGGTCCCCAGCGGGGGAGAGGTTCAGATCGCCGTCGATATCCCCGAAGCCGAGCATGACCTCGTCCGGCGCAGCGCTCATGGCACCCAGCCGGACGGGTGCGCCCGGTGCGTAATGCGAGGTGAGTTGCCCCGGCGCGGTGATCTGTCCGCGGGGCTCGGCAAGCGCCTGCCCGAGCGCGGCTTCGATGACCTCGCGCGGCAACCCGCCGGGTCGCAATAGGCTCGGGGTCCCGGCCAGCCCGACAATCGTGCTTTCGAGCCCCACCGCGCAAGGCCCGCCATCGACGATTGCGGCGATCTTGCCGCCGAGCCCTTCCAGCACATGCTGCGCCGTGGTGGCGGAAATCTTGCCGGAGGGGTTGGCGGAGGGTGCGGCGACTGGCCCGCCAAACGCCCCCAGTAGCGCCCGCGCGGTCTGCCCCGCTGGCATCCGGATCGCCACCGTATCCAGTCCCGCTGTCACCAGTTCTGACATACCGTGATCCGGGGCGAGCGGGAGCACCAGTGTCACAGGGCCGGGCCAGAAGGCGGCGGCGAGGCGCTCCGCTGTCTCGCTCCAGACGGTCAGCCGCCGGGCCTCGTCCAGCGTCGCCACATGCACGATCAGCGGGTTGAAACTGGGCCGCCCCTTGGCCGCATAGATCGCCGCCACCGCGCGGCCGTTGCGAGCATCCGCCCCCAGCCCGTAGACGGTTTCGGTCGGAAAGGACACAAGCGCCCCAGCCGCCAGCAGGCGGGCCGCCTCGGCGATCCCATCGGGCTGTGACGTGAGGATACGGGTGTCCATGGCCCCTTCGTGACGCGGCGTTTTGGTTGCGGGACCCTGCCGTGCTTTGCACATCTGGAATGGCAGGGCGCGTCCGCCATAGCGTCCAAACCCCGGCCTGCCAAGCCCAACCGCAAGATCCGGAGAGCCAAAATGACCTTCCGCGCCCCTGTCGATGACTACACTTTCCTGTTCGAGAACGTGATCGGGTTCGACCGTGTCAGCGCCACCGAACGCTTTGCCGAGGCCAGCCCTGATATGGTGGGGGCGATCCTAACCGAGGCGGGCAAACTCTGCGAAGATGTTCTGGCCCCGTTGCAACGTGTGGGCGACACCCACCCGGCGTATCTGGAGAACGGCGTGGTGCGCACCCCGCCCGGGTTTGCCGAGGGCTGGCAGGCGATTGCCGAGGGGGGTTGGGTGTCGATTGCCGCCGACCCGGCGCAAGGCGGCATGGGCCTGCCGATGAGCGTGGCGACGGCGGTGAACGAGATGATGAGCGGGGCCTGTATCTCGTTGCAACTCGCGCCGCTGCTGACCCAAGGCCAGATCGAGGCGCTGGAGCACCATGCCAGCGACGAGATCAAGGCGCTCTACCTGCCCAAGCTGATCAGCGGCGCATGGACCGGAACGATGAACCTCACCGAGCCGCAGGCGGGCTCGGATGTGGGCGCGCTGTCTTCGAAGGCCGAGCCTCTGGGCGATGGCACCTACGCGATCACCGGGCAGAAGATCTACATCACATGGGGTGATCATGACATCGCGGAAAATGTTTGCCACCTCGTGCTGGCCCGCATTCCCGGTGCGCCCGCAGGGGTCAAGGGAATCAGTCTGTTTCTGGTCCCCAAGCGCCTGCCTGACGCGGAGGGCAATCCCGGCAAGTCCAACGGTGTGAGCGTCGTCAGCCTCGAACACAAGCTCGGTCTGCATGGCTCGCCGACCTGTGTGATGCAGTATGATGGCGCGCAGGGCTGGCTTGTGGGCGCAGAAAACGGCGGCATGGCGGCGATGTTCACGATGATGAACAATGCCCGGCTGGGCGTCGGCGCGCAGGGCGTTGGGGTGGCCGAGGGGGCCTATCAGCACGCGCTGGCCTACGCGCTGGACCGCAAGCAAGGCCGCTCCGAGGAGGCCGAAGGCACCGGCACGATCCTTGATCACGCCGACGTGCGCAGAATGCTCATGGAGATGAAATCCGACACCTTCGCTGCGCGCGCGATTGCGCTGATGTGTGCCGTGGCCATCGACATGGAGACCGCCACGGGCGATGCGGCGTGGAAGGCCCGCGCGGCGCTGCTGACGCCGATTGCCAAGGCGTTCGGCACCGATATCGGCAACGAGGTCGCGGGCGTCGGTATTCAGGTCCACGGCGGGATGGGCTTTGTCGAGGAGACCGGGGCCGCGCAATACGCGCGCGATGTGCGGGTGACGACAATCTACGAGGGCACCAATGGCATTCAGGCGATGGACCTTGTCGCACGCAAGATGATGGATGGCGGCGAGGCGGCGATGCAACTTCTTGATGAGATCGCCGCAGATGTGGAACGCACGAGGGCCGATTTCCCGGGGCTGGCGGCGGCGGTCTGGGAGGCCGTGGAGGAATTGCGCGAATGCACCGAGTGGATGATCGGCGTCAACCACCGCGCGCGCTTTGCAGGCGCGGTGCCCTATCTGCGGGCCTTCGCGCGGGTGCTGGGCGGGCAGGCGCATTTGCTTGCGGCACAGGCGGACAAGGGCGGGCCGCGCGAGAAGCTGGCGCGGTTTTACATCAAGCGGATGCTGCCCGAACACCAATCGCTGCTGGCACAGGCGCGGGCAGGTGATATAGACGTTTATGCCCTGACACCGGATGAGTTTGCTGCCTGATGCCCAAAGACGCCCCTTCGCGCCTGCGCTACCCGTGGGAAGAACCGCCTGCCTTTGGGGAGGCCATCGAGGTTGCGGAGGGGGTGCTCTGGACGCGGCTGCCGCTGCCGATGCGGCTCGACCATGTGAATGTCTACGCGCTCGATGAGGGCGAGAGCTGGACGGTGATTGACACCGGGTTTTCTACCAATAAATCCAAAGAGATATGGCGGTCCTTCCTCGACGGACCCTTAGGCGGAAAGCCGGTCAGCCGGGTGATCGTCACCCACCATCACCCCGACCATGTGGGGCTTGCGGGCTGGTTTCAGACTGCGCATGGGGCGGAGCTTGTGACGACGCGGACAAGCTGGCTGACGGCGCAGATGTTGACGCTGGATGTGCAGGAAACGCCGGTCGAAGAGACACTGGCCTTCTGGCGCTCGGCGGGCATGGACCCGGAGATTCTCGCCAAACGCGCAGCCGAAAGACCGTTCAATTTCGGGGATATCGTCGCCCCGCTGCCCTTGGGCTACACGCGCGTTCAGCAGGGCGACACGGTTCAAATCGGCGGGCGGACATGGGATGTACACATGGGCAATGGCCACGCCCCCGAGCACGCGACCTTCTGGAGCCGGGACGACAATCTGATCCTCGGCGGCGATCAGCTTCTGCCGTCGATCAGCCCCAACATCGGCGTCTATGCCACCGAGCCGATGGCCGACCCGCTGGCCGAATGGATCGAAAGTTGCGAGCGATTTCAGCCGCTTGCGCGCGAAGATCAGCTTGTTCTTGGCGGCCATAAGCTTCCCTTCGTGGGCCTGCCGACCCGGCTGCGGCAACTGATCGAGAACCATCATGGCGGGCTGAAGCGGCTCTTGGCCTATCTCGACACGCCGAAGAGTGCGGGCGAGTGCTTCGCGCCGCTGTTCAAGCGCAGCATTGGCGAGGGCGAGTATGGGCTGGCGCTGGTGGAGTCGATCGCGCATCTGAGCCATCTTTACCAGACCGGGGAGGTGACGCGGACCCGGCGGGAGGATGGGGCGTGGCTCTATCAGGCGCGAAAAGGTTAACGCAGCGGGCGGGCGCAACAGCGTGAGCTCCGAAAGCCCCCAAAACGCGGGTTAACGCCATAAAAACAACGTCTGGCAGGTGTATGGCTCCGCGTATGGCTGGGCGTATGGCACCTGTATGGCTCGTTTTTGATTCGTTCCCGGGTTAAGGCACCGTACGGTGCCCCCGGCGTTAACCTTTCGCCATGATAGTCCTCCCGGCAGCTTTTCGCAAAACGAAAAGCGCCTGCCGGACTTCGCCCGCCGCTAAAGCGGCAGGCTAACCCTACAGAGTCCCACGCAGCCATGCCGGGCGCCCCCCCCCAAGCCAAGCAAGCTAAAGGGTTGCACTCACGGACCTGCCTGTGAAGAGTAGCGCGCAGGCCGAAAGAGGAGGCACGCGCCGATGCCGGACAGTCAAAAGCCCCGCCGCTATGAGGCGCACACCGAAGCGCCCACCCCGAGCGGGGAGCAGCCCGTGCCGGGCAAGCTCGCCGAGGCCGCCGAGCGCAAGAGCCCGGCGCAATGGGCCTATGAGCGGATGGTGCTCTACCTTCAGGAATTCGAGAAGCATCTCGATTCCGAGCAAGAGGTGGCGATGGGATTTACCGGGTCCGACGCAGGGGTGCTGCGGATCGAGGGCATGGGGTATTTCGACCCCGACATCGTCACGTTCTACGGCAGCGATGGCAGCGGCTCCACGACGCAGCTCGTGCAACATGTCAGCCAGCTCAACGTGATCCTGCGCGCGCTGCCGAAGGCCGCCCCGACCCGCGAAGCGAACCGGATCGGGTTCCGCCTCGCCGCGCAGCTCGAACAGGACGAGAGCTGACGGCCCCTGCGCGAATTTGGCCCCGTGACAGGCGCGGCGGCTTTTGCTACGCGAAGCCCAACGCATAACACGACCAACCTAGGGAACTGTAACACATGGCCGACCACAAGCACGGTGAGATGGACACCACCACTCAGGAAAAGACCTTTGTAGGGTTCATGGCATGGACCAAGTGGAGCGTGATCGTGATTCTCGCGCTCATCGTTCTGATGGCGATCTTCATCACCTGACCAGACAACATGCGGTCCGGGAGGCGCATGGCATGACGCGGTTCGTTCGCCTTCTGGCCTGTCTGGCGCTTCTCGTGCTCACCGCCTGCGGGGCGCGTGCTCCCGATAGCAGCCAGCCCTCTGTGACCGACATGCGCGCGGCCGCCGTGCGGGTGGACGGCCCGCCCCGGCTCACACTCATCACCGTCATCAACAACCGCTCGGGCGCAGGCGGGCACACCGCGCTGATGGTCTCCGGCGATCAGCGTGTGATTTTCGATCCCGCCGGGTCGTATCGGCCCGACTACGTCACGACCTATGATGATGTGCTCTATGGGATCAGCGACGCGCAATTCCGCTACTACCGCAGCGCCCATGCCCGCAACACCTTCCATGTTGTCACGCAGGAGCTCGCGGTCGCGCCTCAGGTCGCGGCGCAGGCCATCGCCCTCGCACAGGCGCGCGGTCCCGTCGCCGGGGCGTTCTGCGCCCGCTCCACGGCGGAGATCCTGCGCGCGCTTCCGGGCTTTTCGGATATCCGCCCGACCTTCTTTCCGACCGCCCTCATGGCGCAATTCGCCGCGCGGCCCGGGGTCGTGACCGAGAAATATTTCGAGAATGACGAGGGCGATGTGATCGACGGCATCCCAGACGTCGCGCTTCTGCAATAGCCTGCGCTCAAAGCAGCGCCATCAGCCCGTAGAGCGTGCCCGCCCCGGCGGCGATCGCCGCGACGACATTCTTCGTGAGGTATCCGATCGTGAAGGTCGCAATGGCGGCGGCCATGCGCGGGGCATCGGGCGCGCCGCCGGTTGCCTGCGGCCAGACCACCAAGGGCGCGACCAGCGCGGGCAGGACCGCGACGGCGGTGTAGCGGAGGTGGCGCAGGAGCCACGGCGGCAAGGGGCGGTCGCCCACAAGGCCGAGGAAGGCGAAACGGATCGCGAAGCTGCCCAGCCCCAGCCCGGCGATGATGAGCCACAGCTCCAGCGTGCCCGAGGCGCCCGTCATGGTCCCCGTCATGTCTGGCGCCTTTCCAGCATCACCTCGGTCTGCGCGCCCGCGATCATCCCCGCCAGCCCGCCGATCACGAGGCCCAGCGAGTACGGCACCCACGCCGTCAACAACGCGACGACGATGGCGGTCAGAGCGGCGATCACATGGGCCGGGGTGCGCAGCATCGGGCCGATCAGGGCCAGAAACGCGATGGGGATCACGAAATCCATCGCCCATGTCTCGGGGATCTGCTGACCAACCAGCGCGCCGACCAGCGTGAACACGTACCACATGGGGCAGATCGGGGCGACGGTGCCCATGAAGTAGGCAAAGCGCGTGCCGGGGGTCATCTCCGGCGTGGTCTCGAATTTCTCATGGCTCACCGCATAGCTCTGATCGACGAGGAAATAGGCGGCAATCGCCCGCTTCCAGATCGGCACTTCGCCTAAGTAAGGCGTGATCGAGGCCGAATACATCGCCATGCGCAGGTTCACGATCAGCGCCGAGGCCAGCACGATCAGGACAGGCGCGTTCTCTTCCATCAGTTGCAGCGCGGTGAACTGCGCAGCCCCTGCGATCACGGCGATGGAGAAGGCCATGACCTCCACCACGTTGAGCCCCGCCTCGGTGGCCAGCACGCCGAACAGGGTCGCGAAAGGGGCCACCACGACGAGGAACGGGGCGCTCGCGCGAAACCCGGCCCAGAAGGCCGATTTGGTGGTGGAAGGCGCCATGGGGATTCCGTAGTCTTTGCGGCAACAGGGCAGCGGTACCCATCCCGCCCGCCTGATGCAAGGGGAGGACCTTATGGCCGCGAAGGATACTGCGCAGGGCTACGTGATCGCGCCCGATCCGGGGGCACCGCGTCTGACGCGGGCGGTGACGGGGGCGGACCAGACCGGGGCCGCGCAGGAGATCGCGGTCGTGGAGGAGCGGCCCCTGACCATCTTCCTCAACCGGCAGGAGATCGTGACCGCGATGACCATTGGGGATTATCCCGAATATCTCGCCATCGGGTTTCTGCGCAATCAGGGGATGCTCGCCGCGTCCGATGAAATCACCGGCGTGGACTATGACGAGGAGCTTGAGGTCGTCGTGGTGCGCACAAAGGTCGAGACACGGCATGAGGACAAGCTGAAGAAGAAGACCCGCACCTCGGGCTGTGCGGTCGGGACGGTGTTCGGCGACATGATGGAGGGGCTCGAAGGCGTGACTCTGCCCGCCGCCGAACTTCGGACGTCGTGGCTCTATGCGCTCAGCGCGCAGATCAACCGCACGCCGAGCCTCTATCTGGAGGCCGGGGCCATTCACGGCACGGTGCTGTGTCAGGGCGACCGGCCGCTGGTCTACATGGAGGATGTCGGGCGGCATAACGCGGTCGACAAGATCGCCGGGTGGATGTGGCAGGGGGGTGTCAGCGGGGCTGACAAAATCCTCTACACGACCGGGCGGCTGACCTCCGAAATGGTCATCAAGACCGCGATGATGGGCATCCCGGTGCTGGCTTCGCGCTCGGGCTTCACGGCATGGGGCGTCGATATCGCCCGGCAGGTGGGGCTCACGCTGATCGGGCGGATGCGCGGGCAGCGCTTCATGTGCCTGAGCGGCGAAGACCGGCTGGTCTGGGACGCGGACCTCGCGGCGGTGCCTGAGGAAGACCGAAAGCATCGGCGCAAGGGGGCTGCGCGATGAGCAAGCCTTTGGGGGTCATTCTGGCAGGCGGGCAGGCGCGGCGCATGGGCGGCGGCGACAAGGGGCTGATCGTCCTGAAGGGGCGCACGCTGCTCGACCGGGTGATCGACCGGCTCGGGCCGCAGACAGACGGGCTGGTGCTCAATGCCAATGGCGATCCCGAGCGGTTTGCCGAATACGGGATGCCCGTGGTGGGCGATACGGTGGAGGGGTTCGTGGGCCCGCTGGCCGGGGTGCTGGCGGGCATGGAACACGCCGCCGCGCAGGGCCATAGCCATATCGTCACCGCTGCCGCTGACACGCCGTTTTTCCCCGAAGATCTGGTGACGCGGCTCGAATGGGCGGCGGTGCGGGCCGCCACGCCGATTGCGCTCGCGGGCACGCAGGAGGAGGGGCGCGCGACGCGGCATCCGACCTTCGGGCTCTGGCCTGTGGCCCTGCGCGCCGATCTGCGGGCGGTTTTGGAGGGCGGGCTCAGGAAGGTCGTGCTCTGGACCGACACCCATGGCGCGGCGACGGCGGGTTTCGATGACGGTGCGTTTTTCAACGTGAACACGCCCGAGGACCTTGCGGAGGCCGAGGCGCGGGCATGAAGGTCTGGGGCGTCACCGGCTGGAAGAACACCGGCAAGACCGGGCTGACCGAACGGCTGGTGGCGGAGTTCGTGGCGCGCGGGCTGCGGGTCTCGACGATCAAGCACGGGCATCACGCGGCGGAGGTCGACACGCCCGGCACGGACAGCTTCCGGCACCGCGAGGCGGGCGCGTCGGAGGTGGTGCTGGCAACGCCCGCGCGGGTGGCGATCATGCGGGAATTGCGCGGGGCGGAGGAGTCGTCACTTGAGGACCTGCTCGCGCGGCTGACGCCGGTCGATCTGGTACTGGTCGAAGGCTACAAACGCGGGGCCCATCCCAAGGTCGAGGCGCACCGCGCGGCGGCGGGCAAGGACCTGCTCGCGCCGCAGAGTGACACGATCCGCGCGGTGGCCTCGGACGTGCCGCTCGATCTGGACCGCCCGGTCTTCGATCTTGACGACACGCGCGCAATCGCCGATTTCATCGCGGCGGAGCTCGGGCTATGAGCCGGTTCGACACAGTTATCGTAGTGGACTGGTCGGCGGCGAATACACGCGGCGCGGCGACTCCCCAACCGGATCGGGTCTGGTCGGCGCTTTGGCGTGGTGGCGAGATTGGCTGTGACTATCATCGAACGCGTGCGGCACTCATGGCATGGCTGATCCCAGTTCTGGAGGCAGAACGCACGGCGGGTCGCCGGGTCCTTGCCGGCTTCGATTTTCCCTTCGCCTATCCCAAGGGGTTCGTGGCCAATGTGACGGGCTCGGCCGATCCGCTGCAGTTCTGGGAGTGGCTGGACCAGCATATCGAAGACGCCGAGGACAACCAAAACAACCGCTTTGACGTTGCAAAAACGCTGAACCAAATGTTCCCGGGTGTTGGTCCTTTCTGGGGCTGTCCGGCGGCTGTTGCAGACGAGGCCTTGCCCGCACAGGGAACGGCGCGGCATGGGCATGGCATGACAGAACGGCGACAGGTCGAGCAAAACTTGGGCGGCGCGCAGCCTTGCTGGAAGCTCTTTACAACCGGGTCGGTCGGCTCTCAGGCGCTGGTTGGGCTGCCCCGTCTCAATCAGTTACGGCGTCACTTTGGGGATGCTCTGACCGTTAGTCCGTTTCAGCCCCCTACAGCGCCGATCGTATTGGCCGAGGTGTTCCCCTCGTTGCTGGCGCCCGAGATCGCCGCGCGACGCGGCAACGAGGAAATCAACGACCGGGCACAGGTGCGTGTGCTTGCCGAAGCCATGGCAGAGCTGAGCGCAGAGCATATGGACCGGCTGTTGCGCAAGGGCGATCCAGAAGAAGGGTGGATATTCGGGGTTGGGGATGAGGCGGTCTTGCGCGCGGCTTTGCCGCCTGTGGACGCAATCGCCACGGCTGCCGCCGCACCTGTGCCGCCGCCGTTGCGCAATGATTGTTTTGCGCTGCCTGCCGGGGTCGAGTGGGTGCCGGTCGATGACGCGCTCGCGCATTTGCGGGACAAGCTCGCCTGTGTGTCAGGGGCCGAGCGTCTGCCTGTGCAGGAGGCAGCGGATCGGGTGCTGGCGGAGGACGTCATGGCTAAGCTCTCCAACCCGCCGCATCCCAATACGGCCGTGGACGGGTATGGGTTCGCTGGCGGACGGGCCGAAGGACCGCATGTCCTGCCGCTGGTCTCGGAGCGGGCCACGGCGGGGGCCCTGCCGGGTGCGGTGCCGGAGGGCAGTGCGATCCGGGTGCTCACCGGGGCGCGGCTCCCTGAGGGCGTCGATACGGTCGTTTTGCAGGAAGATGTGACCGTGGCCGCCGGTCAAGTGGCGTTCAACGGTCCGGTCAAGCAGGGCGCGAACACGCGGCGCGCGGGCGAGGACGTGGTCGCGGAAGATGTGATCCTGCGCGCCGGGCGGCGTCTGACCCCGGCTGATCTGGCGCTGGCGTCGGCGGCTGGCCTCGGCAATTTGCCGGTGCGGGCGCGGCTCCGGGTGGGCGTTTTGTCCACCGGCGACGAGCTTCTTCCCGCGGGCACGCCGCACGCGCCCGGTCGGATCTATGACGCGAACCGGCCCATGCTGCTGGCGCTTCTGGAGAAACTCGGGCACGCGCCGGTCGATCTGGGGCATGTGCGGGACGACCGGGCCGCGCTGCGGGCGGCGTTCGATGCTGGCGCGGCGCGCTGCGATGCGATGCTCACCAGCGGCGGCGCATCGGCAGGGGACGAGGATCACGTCTCGGCGCTGCTGTCTGAGGCTGGCGCGATGGAACTCTGGCGCATCGCGGTGAAGCCGGGGCGGCCTTTGGCGCTCGGGCTGTGGCAGGGCGCGCCGGTCTTCGGTCTGCCGGGCAACCCGGTGGCCGCGTTGGTCTGCGCGCTGGTGTTCGCGCGGCCCGCGCTGGGTGTGCTGGCCGGGCAGGACTGGCAGGACCCGCAAGGTTTCGCGGTACCGGCCGGCTTTGCCAAGTCCAAGAAGCCGGGGCGGCGGGAGTTCTTGCGCGCGCGGCTGCGTGACGGCGTGGCCGAGCGCTTCGCGTCCGAAGGCTCGGGGCGGATCAGCGGGCTCAGTTGGGCCGAAGGGCTGATCGAGTTGCCTGACGGGGCGGTTGAGATCAAACCGGGTGACCCGGTGCGCTACATCCCCTATAGCAGTTTCCTGAGCTGACGCCGCGGGGGGAGCAAGATGGACATGATCACCACCGACTACCTTGTCGCGGGGGCGGGGGCGAGTGCGCTTGCCTTCGTGGACACGCTGCTGACCGAGACCGATGCGACCGTCACGCTGGTGGACAAGCGCGGGGCCGTGGGCGGGCATTGGACCGATGCCTACCCGTTTGTGCGGCTGCACCAGCCCTCGTCCTATTACGGTGTCGCCTCGCGGCCTCTGGGCACGGGGCGGATCGATACCGAGGGGCTCAATGCGGGCTACGAGGAACTGGCCACCGGAGCAGAGGTGCTGGCGCATTTTCAGGCCGTGCTGCGCGAGCGGTTGTTGCCCTCGGGTCGGGTGCGGTTTCTGCCGTTCACCGAGCATCTGGGGCAGGGGCGCTTGCGGCACCTGATCTCCGGGCGTAAGACAGAACTGCGCTATGGGCGGCTCGTGGATGCGACCCTGTGCGAGAATGGTATCCCTGTGACGCATCAGCGGAAATTCACAGTGGAGGGCGGCGTGGCCTGCATCGCGCCCAACGATTTGCCGCGCCGGGCCGTCGGGCATGACGCGTTCACGGTGATCGGAGCAGGCAAGACGGCGATGGATAGCGTGATCTGGTTGCTGGAGGCGGGGGCGGCGCCGGAGCAAATCCGCTGGGTCGTGCCGCGCGATCCATGGATGATCGACCGTGGCTTTACCCAGCCGACCGGCGCGTTCTACCTCCAGACGGCGGGCAATATGGTCAAGCAATTACAGGCGCTTAGCGAGGCTGAAAGCGGGGACGCGTTTGCGCTGGAGATGGAAGCGGCTGGGATATGGATGCGGCTGGATCAGGGGGTGATGCCTCGGATCATGCATGGGCCAACGGTGTCGCGGGCGGAAATGGCACGGATGCGGGCGGTGCGGGACGTGGTGCGCATGGGGCATGTCACGGGGCTGGAGCCGGGGCGGATGGTGCTGGAGGGCGGCGCGGTGCCGGCCGCGGACAGCATGCTGTATGTCGATTGCACGGCGCGGGCCTTGGGACATACGCGCACCGAGCCGATCTTCACCGAGGACCGCATCGGGCTGCAGATGGTGCGGCTCTACCAGCCGACGTTCAGCACGGCGCTTCTGGCCAAGATCGAAAGCCTTCATATTGATAACAAACAGAAAAACATCCTCGCCGCGCCCGTGCCGATGACCGATACGGTGACCGATTGGGTGCGCTCGCAGATCGTCACGACGCTCAACCAGATGGCGTGGGGACAGGTGCCGGAATTGCGGGAATGGATCAAGACGTGCCGCCTCGACGGGTTCGGACGGGCGGCGCGGGAGGTGGACCGGGAGGCGCCGGAGGTGCTGGCGCTCCATGGTCAGATCAAGGCGCTGATGATGCCGGCCTTCCACGGGATGCAGCGGCTGGCGGCGGGCGGATAAGGCGCAAAAAGGCTGCCAGACGGCGTATGGCTCGGCGTATGGCACCTGTACATACGCACGCCCCGGTAAGGTTTCCGTAACCTGCCCGAACGGGCCGCCTCATAGCTGCGATTGACGTCCCCGCGCGTTCCAACGATCCGCAAAAGAGATGACGTGGACCCGGTCCAGACCTGTCATCGGTCATACCATCCCGAGCCTGCCCTGCGCCGTCGCATTCACCGGATGCGCTCTCACCGGTTGATAGCGCATGCCCGAAAGCTCAAAGGCGCAGTCCACTTTTCAGCGACATGCCATGGATGCTGCCGCCACAGCCCGCATGTCTGCCCGTCGCCGCAAGAGCGAAAGCGCGGGCAAGCCGGACTCACGGTGTGCGGGACAAAGGGAGCTATCGCTGCGCCTGCGCCAATGGCCGCTTAGGTTGTTCCTGTCAAAAACGGTGGCTTGTGACCACCTTCAGCTCATCTACCTTTTCGCGAAGTCTGTTGTGGTTTGCGACACTGTCACCGATGCTTGTCCTGAGCGTACAGCCCAAGGAGGGCGAGCGGATCACTGTCCTTGGGCTGAACGGCGCATGTGTCAATTATTCGCCGTCAGAGGATCAATGACCTGCGGGACCTCGGTGATCGCGGTGACGGGGATGCCGGACAGATCGGAATGCTTGCGGATCGCATCCTCGCTTTCGGCCAGATACACGCAGAAGGTCTTGTCTCCTGCGACGTAGCTGTGCTGCCACTGGATTCCGGTGCCAATCTTGTCGAGCGCCTGGTTTGACGCGCGCGCCGCACCGCAGAGCTCTGTCACGGACATCTGCCCGATGCTTGGGATTTCGCGCTCGATGATGAACCGCTTCATCTGTGCCATGGGTCTCTCCTTTCATTTCCAACGGCTTCATCATGAGGCCTTTCCCGGCGGATGCGTAACTAAGATTTCTTTAAGATAAGAAAGATTTTCTTTACAGAAGCTGCTAACCTTGCTCTGAGGGAAAGATTATCTTTAGGAATGACACGCACCACACATCTCAACGCGCTCCAGGCGCTTGAAATGGCCATTCGCGAAGGGTCGCTTCAGGCAGCGGCTCAGCGTCTCGGTATCACGCCGGCTGCGGTGGGTCAGAGGATTCGCGCCCTGGAGCAGTTCCTCG
This sequence comes from uncultured Aliishimia sp., assembly GCA_965656085.1. Lineage (GTDB taxonomy): Bacteria > Pseudomonadota > Alphaproteobacteria > Rhodobacterales > Rhodobacteraceae > Aliishimia. The sequence continues at coordinate 17,205 of CBFHJA010000037.1, forward strand.
ACACGGACCTGCTGCTCCGCGGGCGATCGGGCTTGCGTCCCACCGCTGCTCTGGAGGCTTCACTGGATGATCTTCATGCCGCCTTCGCCGCGCTCGACCGGGTGGCAAACGGGCTGGACTTTCAGCGCACAGCAGAGATTCATATCGTGGCTGATCCGGACTGGTCCGACCTTTGGTTGGCGCCACGTCTCGAACGGTTTCGCGCCGACCACCCCAACATCAGGTTCAACGTGAATGGAGAAGGTGACGTTCCAATGCGGCTCGGTGCCGCCGATCTGATCATCGACCGTGATCCCAAGGGGCGCGCCTCCGAAGGCGACCCGCTCTATGACGAGATTTTTCTGCCGGTCGGCTCGCCGGAAAACGCGGCCCGCATATCCGATCCATTCTCGGTGAAGGCCGACGATGGAACACCGCGCTATCTTCCCACAGGGAGCCTGAACGACAAGGAGCGTCTTTGGAGGCACACTGAGAAGGGCAGCCTCGAAGGCTATCCGCTTCTACATATCAAGCCGCGGCCCGACGCTCCGGATACACCCGGCTGGCCTGATTGGCTCGCGGCATTCCCACATGAGCGGACGTCACCGGAACGGGGCGTTCAATACGCCCTCGTGCGAAACGCGCTCGAGGGCGTGAAATGGAACGCGGGCCTGCTCGTCTGCGGCCTGTCATGTGTCCTCGAAGATCTGAAGAAAGGCGAACTCAACCTGCCATTCTCCAGCAAGGATTACCTCCGCGCAAAGCACTCGTATCGCCTTGCCACGCGACCCGAATTGAAGTCACGCCCGCAAGCCTGTCGCTTCATCGACTGGCTTCACGTGGAAGCCGCCAAGACAAGGGATGAAATGGAAGAGTTCTTGGGACAGCCGCTCACCGAAAGGGTTCCACCGCAATGATCAGCGCGCTTGACGGCTATTCATAGCGCCGCTGACCACAACCAGTATTTGTTCGTTCTAGCATGCTGAGTGTCAAAAACGGTTGTTTTTGTCATAAGATGTCCAGTGCCTGAGATCATTGAAAAATCACGTGTCACAAACCCTTGGCAAAACCACCTTTGATTTTGTCACGTTTTTGACCTGCCTTCTGAGAGCAGACGTTCGTGCGCAGTGCAGCATCGGTGAAAGTGCCGACCTTGGGTGCGCCGCAGCATCCTGTGACAGGCTGCGGTCGTCAGCATCGGGTGTCGTTGTGGCACGGCGTGGCGAATCGGGGGATCCGTCTTACTGGCACGACATTGACCTGCCCTGCGCGCGCACTTGCCAGGATCGGTGCGAAAGACCAGACTTGCCGTTGACGACGACCCGATGGGACCCCGCCAAACAAGGACCCTGTGCCCACATGCCGACCTATTACGACCTCCGCACGTCTGACGATCTTGAGGAGCGCGACTACGCGCAGGTCTTTCCGGGGCTCGGCGCGGATGCGCGCAGGAGAATCATCGATGGCGTGCTTCGGCTCAAGCGGGCGTTGCAGGCTGAGCTTCCACCGCGCCGAACCGACGGCAACCTGCTCTTTGCCAGCTGGAACATCCGCGAGTTCGGCCACCTGACGGCGCGTCTTCCCGAGGCCTATCACTGGATCGCCGAAATCATCTCGCATTTTGACCTCGTGGCTATTCAGGAAGTCAAACGCACCTTGAAGGATCTTGACATACTTGTCCGTCTGCTCGGGCCGCACTGGAGCTACATGATGACCGATGTCACCGGCGGACCTGCGGGCAACAAGGAGCGCTCGGTCTATCTCTACGACACGCGGCGCGTGGAGTTGTCCGGGCTGTCCGGCGAGGTCGCCGCCTGGCCCGAGCTTCGCGCGGACCTCGCCTTCGAAAGCGCGAGGCCGCCCGAACAAGTGTCGCGTGCGCCGCATGTGACCGGGTTCATCACCGGCTGGAAGCGCTTTTCTGTGGTAAACGTCCATCTGGCGCCGGGGGACGGCACCGACGAGGTGCGGTATCGGCGCGACGAGGTGCGGCTGCTGCTGGCGGCCCTTGCCGAGGCGCGCGACGACATGTGGACCGAGAACCTTATCCTCGTGGGGGACATGAACCTCTACGCGGCACGCGACGGCGATACGGTCGCCCTGCTTGAGCGGGGTGGGTTCGTCGAGCCGCAAGCGCTGCTGGGTCTGCCGACGAACGCCGCCGGAACGGAAGTCTACGATCGCATGTTTCTCAGTTCCAACGAGTATTTCCGCCTCGGCACGCGACCTGATGGTGTGCCGAGCGGGGGCACGTTCGATCTGTTCGCGCATGTCTTCCGGGATGCCGACAAGCCGATCTTCCGCGACGCTGTCATCTCGGATTATGGTGGATCGCGCGACATCGCCGGCGACGCGGATGTCTTTGACTTCTATTGGCGCGTGCACTGGCGCACCCGCCAGCTTTCCGATCACCTCCCGATCTGGATCGAACTCGAAACCGATGATTCCGAGGCCTTCCTGACCTCAAAGAGGCCCGGCTAGAGCGCGCCGAGGTTATTCGCAGTCACGCACCCCCCTCTAGCGTATTGCTGTCGCATGTCGGAGAGCCGAAAACTGCATGCCAGTTTTCAGCGATATGCTCTGGCAAACGCTGAACAGCGCCTTGGCGTCCGTGGGCCCCAAAAGATCAGGTTGGCGGTTTCTCCGGTTGCACCCAATCCATGTCCGGGTGCTCGCGGATAAGGCCCCAATCCACCACACCCATCTTTTCGGCCCAGTCCTCAAACGCCTTGATCATTTTTTCTGCCTGTGGCGCGTTTTTCTCGCGCAAATTGAACAGCTCTGTTCGGTCCACGCGCATGTTGTAGAGCTCCCAGTCTCCACCAAACACCTTTACCAGCTTCCAGTCACCATCGCGGACTGCGCAGTTTCCCTCATGTTCCCAAAAGATCGGTTGTTGGCGCTCGGCGTCGGTATTCCGGAACAGGGGCATCAGGCTTTCGCCATCGAGTTTCTGACTCCCGTGGCCGTCGAAATCCGCTGGATATTGCGCGCCAGACACATCCAGAATTGTCGGCATGATATCTGTGACATGACGGGCTTGGTGGATGACCCCGCCGGGTTTGATCCCGTTTGGCCAGCACGCAACCATGGGTGTGGAGATACCACCTTCGTGCACCCATGTCTTGTGCATCCGAAACGGGACATTCGACACGTTGGACCAAGCTACATCGTAGCTTTGGAAGGTCGTTCCCGCCCCCGGCGTCAGGTCGGGCAGATTGCCGGATATGATCTTTTGGCCGTCAAACCCGATGTCGGGATAAGAGTCGGCCCACCCGTCCTCGGACATGAACTCGGCGCATCCGCCATTGTCCGACAGGAAAAGAACGAGGGTGTCGTCCTGAATGCCCAACCGTTTCAGCGTGCTCATCACCTTGCCGATGCCCTGATCCATGCGGTCGACCATGGCCGCATAGGTCGCCATTCTGGCATCCTCCCAGTCATGATGCCCGGTGTCGGACCATGCACGGGCTTCCGGGTCTCGGGGCGAAATCTGCCAATTCCCCTCCAGCAAACCGCGCCCCAGCATCTCTTCATGGCGCGCCGTGCGCAAATGATCCCAGCCCGTGCGGTATTGCCCGCGATAGCGCGCAATGTCCTCGGGATGCGCCTGAAGGGGCCAATGGGGGGCTGTGTAGGCCAGATACAGAAAGAACGGTTTGTGCGCGCCAACCGTCCCTTCGATCATGTCCACGGCTTTGTCGGTGACCGCATCGGTCATGTAAAAGTCGTCGGATGTGATCTCGATCCGGCTGTCATCCTCTCCGATGTAGTGGGGAAAGAAGAAATTCCCCGCGCCATCGAGCGTGCCGAAAAACCGGTCGAACCCGCGCTGCCGGGGCGTGGGGTGACCGACCTCTCCGGGGGTCCAGATATCCGCTTCGCGCGGATCATACGGGCCGCCCACATGCCATTTGCCGCTCATCAGGGTTCGGTACCCTGCAAGGCGCAGAACCTCTGCAAGCGTGACCGCATCGTTGCGAAGATAACCTTGATAGGCAGGCGTGCCATAATTTGCAGTCATGTGACCGATGCCAGCCTTGTGCGGGTACAGGCCAGTCAACAGGGACGCGCGAGTCGGGCAACACCGGGCGCAATTGTACATCGAGGTATAAAGCTGCCCGCCGCTCGCCATACGATCAATATTGGGAGTTTTGATTTCCGACCCCATGACACCGAGATCGGAATAGCCCATATCGTCGGCGAGTATCAGGATGATGTTGGGTGAGCTTTTGGTCCGCATGGGACGACTATTGCACCCGCCGCAGGACTTGTCAGTAGGGCCACCCCTTTGCGGCAAACAGTTTACCGGCAGGATGGGTCTTCGAGAGAAATTCGAAACATGAATTCACTGGCGGTCTTGGGGAATGCACACCTCCAAGAGTCGCTCCGCCGAGGACGGCCCATACCCGGCATTGACCGACCCGACGCAATGCGGCTGCGCGGCCCGTCAGAGTGGACTTTCGCTGCGGCTGCGCCATCAGTGAAAGGGCGAACTCACGGTGTGCGGACGAAACAGCCTTTCGGTCGTTGATTATGAACATCCGGAGAGGGTCAGGACACATTTCAGTTGGTGATCGTCACTATGACGTCACTAAACTGCTCACGTTTCAGCGCCTTCCTGTCGATCAGAAAGACAATCGAGCGGTTGTCACCCCAGACCCAACCGGTCAGACGACTGCTGGGCAGTTCCAGAAGGACTTCGTTAGATGAGGCGCGTCCGTGCGGCGTATAGATGAAGCCGCGCGGTGCGTGTGACATTCCCCCGCTTTCATGCACTGCGTGGAATTCGCATATCTGTTCGATACGGTCCTGATAATGGGCCGGTATCTTGCCTGGATCTTTTACGAAGCAATCAAACAGGTGCTCTTTCAATCCGGAAAGGTATATCAGCGCCTCAATACGGTCGGGCTCAACCACGGACACAGAAGAGGTTTCGATGTCAACAACTTCGTTCTCCGAGTCGCGTACCCAATGAAGTTTCGTCAATGGAAGTTGCGCGGTTCGTGTGACAAAAACGGCGACGTTCTCAGGATCAACGGGCTGCCGTCTGACGTCGCGCACGGCCAGGTCAAATGCCTTTTGGGTCTCGTTCTGGGTCTCGAGGGCTTCACTTTGGAGGACCCGCAACTTGTGGCGCACCGCTTCTGACAGATCTTTGCCAAGTTGACTATCACAATGCTTGCGACCCAAATCGATTGCGTCCGACATCAATTGGATCAGACTGTCCAAGCTTGCGCTGTCGAATGGGTGATGTTGCGGCTTGGTCAAGTCCAGCCGTTCGGTTTCACCCCCAAATGGCGGCGGGAACTTATCGGACTGCCCCCGGATCCAGCCCACCGGCTCTGGCATCTGGCCTGCGTGCTGTGTCGCTGTGACCGGGAATTTGTTGAAATATGGATAGCTGGCAACGGCGTTGGGATTATGGCCCAGCATGTAATTTGGAAATGGGACATTCGCCGAGCGCGGGGTCAAATTATCCTTCACATGCAGGACTTTCGCGTCGCAGCGATCGGGGTGATTGAAGAAAATCAGAAACCCTTCGCGCGGGCCGAGGCCGGACCAGATGTCCGTTGGTAGTTTCGCGAGGTCAATCTGTGCAAGAAAGCAAAGCGGGACGCCGTCGATCTCCGGCCAGTCAACATCCCGAGGCAGCATGGGGTCCCCTCCAAACCAACCCGCCTCGGGCGGTCCGGGCCGGATAATGGGCTTGAGGATCACAGATGGGCCGGTGTCGGTCTTCGCCGCGTCAGCGACGTCCTGAGCTTTGGTTTCGTTTTCAAGTATTGCCTGAAGAAAGTCCGTGCTCTCTTTTTCGGCGAGAGCGTTGGGCCGACTTCTACCGAGACGCTCCCTGAACCGCTTGATTGCATTTCGCAACGAAACCATGCGCACCACCCACCCTCACATCATTTTCTTTTGCAAGGTCTCGCCTGCCTTTCTGGCGAGAAGGTGACACTGCCGGGGAAAATCGCAGACCTTGTTGTGAAGTGTTTCCAGACTGGGTGCTACAAGGCAGACATCGGGGCGAGTTGCGACATCACGCATTTGGGGCTCACGGCCTTTATTCGCGGCTTTCGGCACCAAGATCGGCTCCTGCGATGCGAACGACCACGATTTGAACGAGACGATCAAAGATCAAAGGTTTGCGCCAAATTGCCGATGGCCAGCTCCGTTGCGCCCTCTCGGAGGGGCGTGCTGCATGAGCCTTCGGCGGCTCCGAGTCCCATGTGACCGATGCTGCGCGTCGCGCGAATGGCTGCATCCTATCGGATTTGGGTGCTCGTGCGGAGGCGGCTCATGGTGACGGGCGTGACGCCCAAATAGGATGCGATCAACGTATGGGGAAAAATGTCTTCATAGCCGGGATATGCCTGGCGAAACCAAGTGAGCCGCTCCGCCCCGCCAAGTGCGGCGAGACACCATTCCCGATCCACCTTCCGGCTCAAGGCTTCCCGCAGAATACCGTTGGCCCAATTGCGGACCGGTTCAGCCGCAATCATCCAATTCGACAGCACGTCACTGTCAATCCGTGCCAGCGCGGACTCGGTCATTGCCACGATGGAGACAAGCGACAAGCCGCCCCGTGTTCGAGCAATATTTGGCGTTACAACACAGGGACCCACGTAAAAACCGACGCAAATCTCTTTGCCGTCCTGGTCACAGATACTACTCGCCAGGCACCCTTCCAAAAGTATGAATTCATCTGTTTCGGCTTGTTCCTGACGGATCAGGTGCGCGCCTTTTTTCACGCGCTGCCGTGTCCAATCAGATGCAAAACCATCCGCGCAAGCCATGTCTGGCAGGTCAGATGACTGCATCAGGAAAGTCCGTAAATCCATCTTCGTGTGCCTTATCAAATGATAATGCGGGCGAAACCCTCTGCGGTCATGTGTGGCACAGGTCAGGGAGTTTACAAAATGATGAACAGAATTCTGTCAAAGCACATTGGCATGATTGCCGTTGGTTCAGGTTTGATCGCTACGTCAATCTATGTGCTGATGATAAGTGTCACCCTCGCCCATATCGAAGCGGTGTCAGGGCGGGTCCCTTTCGACATGCGTCCGTTCGGCTATGGCCCGACGGAGGCCGCGGCGCTTCTTGACGCTCTCGGCGTGGACGGGCGCGACTACTATCTCAGGCGCCAGATCGCTTTGGACACCATTTATCCAGCGATGCTCGGTTTGACTATGGTTGCCGCGATCTGCTGGTTTGGACGACGCACGCCTAACAGGAAACGTGTCCGCTTTGGGGTCGCCTTTTCGGGTGTTGGTGCGCTGTTCGATTATTTCGAGAACCTTGGTATCGTAGCGATGATCTGGAGCTGGCCAGAGGTTTCTGTTCCATCGGTCTACGCCGCCAGCTCGGCCACGATCGTTAAATCCGTTTCGACAACCTTGGCTGTGATACTGGTCATTGCGGTGGGAGTTAGCTGGGCACGGCCATCCAAAGCCGACCTTTACCCATAGCCGGGCACCGCCTGCTTTGTCCCGCACGTCGCTTATTCGCCTGTCAGCGAGCAATGCGCCCCGGCAAGGACGGCCCAAACCCGGTCTTCGCCCGCCAACATGGATGCCGCAGCGCAGCCCGTCGAAGGAGACATGCGCAGCAAGGCAGGATAAACTCATCCCGGCGGTGCCTGCCGTTTGACAAATTTGTCGACGGGAGAACCCTCGAGAGTCTAACTCCGGCGACGCAGATGCGATGCGCCGGCAAGGCTCGCAAGCGCGGAGATCAATAGCAAAGGTGCGGCGGGAAGCGGCACTTCGGGCGTATCCACACCGGCCAATCCGGAGAAGTTCGCTGCTTGGCTCTCGGTGTAGAAACCGAAGCGTCCGTCTGCATACTGAGAGTCCGTCGCGGACAGGCTTACGGTTGGTGTGGTTTGTCCTTGCTGCGTCCATGACGCCGTGACCGTATCCCCGACCCGGGAGACGAGGAAGTCGTAGGTTCTCCCACTCAGCCATTGAGAGGCAGCAGAGTCGAGCACGGTTTTGACGCCAGAAACTTCCTTCACCAGCCAAGAACCAGAGGCACCTGTAATGTCGTTGAAGCCGCCGCCTTCCCAGCCGAAGTAATAGAAGTTATCCGCATCGACGTAGTTAAAAACGACACCATAGATGTCATCATCGCCTGCATTCACGCCAGTGCCAGAATACTCGAAATCTCCCGGCAGGGCAAAATCGCTTACAAGGGCACCATAGTTATTAAAGTTCGCGGTCGCGGAGTTGCCGCTTGTTGTCCACGTTTGACCAGTGTCTCCGCGTGGTGAAGGCGCAAGCGTCCAGAGAGACGTGTCCACGCTACTGGCTAATGCAGCGCTGCCCAACAACCAAAGAGATAAGGTTGCTGTGGCGGTCCCAAATACTGCTTTTGACATAAATTAATCCCCTTCAGTCGTACCGTGACAGAAACCGTACCAAAATATTAACTTTTTGGCAATATATTTACCTTTGTGCTTCGCGAGGGCTAGGCGCGATGCTTTCACGCATGAAGTCGGCTGGGTGAACGGTGAAAAGGGTCGCTCAAAGCGCCAGCAGAGCCAGTCTATTCGCTGACGACGTGATCCGTGACGATTTGAAAGCTAAGATATTTGGTCGGAGCGAGAGGATTCGAACCTCCGGCCCCTGCCTCCCGAAGACAGTGCTCTACCAGGCTGAGCTACGCTCCGACCGTGGCGGGCGGGATAGACCCAATGCCCGGCTTTGGCAAGCGCTTCTTGCAGGATTTTCGCATTCTCGCGCGCCGCTCTCGGCCTCATGTCGAGCAGGGCATGAGGGCGGTGTTTTCCTCGCACAGAGCGGCGCGCACAAGGGCTGTTGGGCTGTGTGCGGGGCGGGCGATCTGCCCGCCACCCCGGTTCGGCTCAGAGGCTCGCGTCGAGTTTGGCGAGGATCGCGTCGCCCATCTCGGAGGTCGAGACCGGCGTCACACCCTCCTGGCCCAGCAGATCCGGCGTGCGCACGCCATCGCCCAGAACCGCATTTACCGCCGTCTCCAGCCGGTCCGCTTCCGCGCCGGCGTCGAAGGAATAGCGCAGTGCCATGGCGAAGCTGAGGATGCACGCGATCGGGTTGGCCTTGCCTTGACCGGCAATGTCCGGCGCCGAGCCATGAACCGGCTCGTAGAGCGCCTTCGGGCGACCGTTCTCCATCGGCGCGCCCAGCGAGGCCGAAGGCAGCATGCCGAGCGAGCCCGTCAGCATCGCGGCGAGATCGGAGAGCAGGTCGCCGAAGAGGTTGTCGGTGACGATGACGTCGAACTGTTTGGGCCAGCGGGTCAGCTGCATCGCACCGGCATCGGCGTACATGTGGCTCAGCTCGACCTCTGGGTAGTCCTTTCCGACCTCGGTGACAACCTCGCGCCACAGGATGCCGCTTTCCATCACGTTGGCCTTCTCCATCGAGCAGAGCTTTTTGTTCCGCCGCATCGCGAGCTCGAAGGCGGAGCGCGCGACGCGGTCGATCTCGCTCTCGGTATAGCGCTGGGTGTTGATCCCAACGCGCTCGTTGCCTTCCTCGAAGATGCCGCGCGGCTCGCCGAAATAGACCCCGGAGGTCAGCTCGCGGATGATCATGATGTCGAGGCCAGCCACCACGTCCCGCTTGAGCGAGGAGAAATCCGCCAGCGCGTCAAAGCATTGCGCGGGGCGCAGGTTTGAGAAGAGGTCCATCTCCTTGCGCAGGCGCAGCAGGCCGCGCTCGGGCTTCACGGAGAAATCCAGATTGTCGTATTTCGGGCCGCCCACCGCGCCGAGGAGCACCGCATCGACCTCTTGGGCTTTGGCCATGGTGTCGTCATGCAGCGGGGTGCCATGGGCGTCATAGGCGCAGCCGCCCACAAGGTCCTCGCTCACATCGAAGGTCAGGCCGCGCTTGGCGCCGAACCAGTCGATGATCCGGCGCACCTCCGCCATGACCTCGGGGCCGATCCCGTCGCCGGGCAGAATGAGAAGCGAAGGGTTGGACATGGAAGGCACTCCCGTGTTGCGTCAGTCGTCTTGAAAACTCACGGGGGCGTATCCCGGCGCGGGCGGGGCGTCAATATCGGGCGAAGTCAGCGGCAAGGCTGGGGGCCAAGTGGTCCCAGACCCGCGCGACCCGGGGGATGCGGCGGACGGTTTCATGGGCGGTCAGCCAGATCGGCAGGGATGGCAGGTCGACGGGCAGCGGCAGTTCCGTCACCCGAGGCTCGCGCCGCCCGGTTTCGACCTGCGTGAAGCCAATGCCGCAGCCTGCGCAGACCAGTTCCCAATAGGCCGTCTGGTTGTCGCAGCGCACCGGAAAATTGAGGTCTTCCTCGCTCAGCCCGAGCTTCTCCAATTCCTGCCGTATGAGGGGCGAGCGGTCATACCCGACAAGATCGTGGCGTTTGAAATCCTCCAAGCCACCGGGCTGCCCGCGCCGCCGGACGTAGTCCAAGGAGGCGAATGCGCCGATCGGCACATCGGCAATATGGCGAGCGATCAGATCGAGCTGTGTGGGCCGGTACATCCGCAGGGCGATATCAGCCTCCCGGAAAAGCAGATTGTCGCTGTCGTCGCTGGCGTGGATCACCACGTCGATCTCGGGCGCCTCGGCGCGCAGCGCGGCGATGATCCGCGGCAGGACGTGATGGGCGATATGGACCGAGGCGGCAAGACGCACGGTGCCGGAGGCCTGCGCGGCCTCAGCCTCCGCATTGCGGGCAATCTCCGCCATCGCCGCCTGCATCTGCCGCGCCGCCGGCAACAGGCGCGTGCCGGCCTGTGTCAGGGAAAAGCCGCGCCGGTGGCGTTGAAAGACCTCGATGCCGAGCGCGCCTTCGAAATCCCGGATATGCCGGCCAAGCGTTGGCTGGCTGTGCCCGAGCGCCCGCGCCGCCCCCGCGACCGAGCCATGCTCGGCGACCGCAAGAAAGGCCTGAACCCGGGACCAATCCATCGAGAGAAGCGATTGTGACATTCATATATGAATATCACACCGTCAAATTCGTGCAATTTCTTTATGTCACAAAAGCCATCACAAGAGGGCATCTCAATCCAGGACAGGACAAAACAAATGACCCAATCAGCCCTCATTCTCGGCGCCTCCGGCAAGTTCGGCCATCACGCGGCGCAGGCCTTCACCGCCGCTGGCTGGCACGTCACCCGCTTCGACCGGGCCTCAGGCGATCTGGCCCGCGCGGTGCGCGGTGTGGATGTCGTGGTGAACGGGTGGAACCCGCCCGATTACAGCACTTGGGCGCGGGACATGCTGCCGCTCCACCGTCATGTGATCGAGGCCGTGTCGGGCACCGGTGCGACCGTGGTCGTGCCGGGTAATGTCTACGTGTTCGGCGCGGACACGCCCGGACCATGGTCCGAGCACAGCCCGCGTGCGGCACAAAACCCACTGGGGCAACTCCGGATCGAGATGGAGGCGGACTACCGCGCCGCTGATTGCCGGACGATCCTGCTGCGCGCGGGCGATTTTCTCGACACGCGGCCCTCTGGCAACTGGTTCGACAAGCTGATGGTCGCCAAGCTCGCACAGAGCAAATTCACTACGCCGGGTGATCCGGATGCGCCGCACGCATGGGCCTATTTGCCCGATCTGGCGCGGGCGGCGGTCGGGCTTGCGGAAAAGCGGGCGGATCTGCCGAAATTCTGTGAGGTGCCGTTTCCGGGCTACACGCTGACCGGGGCGCAGATGGCCGATCAGATCGCGGCGCTGACCGGGCGGGACATCCGCCGGTCGCGGCTGGGCTGGACACCGCTGCTGCTCGGGAAATACGTGATGCCGAGCCTGCGGGGGCTTTGCGAGATGCGCTATCTTTGGGACACGCCTCATGCGTTGGATGCGAGCCGGTTCGATGCGCTGTTGCCGGAGTTCCGCGCGACCCCCGTTCCCGCCGCGTTGCGGGCGGCTATTGCGTGGACCGGGGTGGTCTCAACGTCGGATCAGGTCGACCCAGACCAGACGGTGCCGGTGGGCGGGTGAGGCGATCATGCCGCTATCCGCGATCTGCCACAACCGGTCGGGCAGAAGGTAGGCGAGGCGGAGCCGTCCTGCGCTTTCGGGGCCGAAATCCACCGTGGCAAGGCCCAGATCGCCCTTCGGGGCCGGGTCTTGCAGGCCGCTATGGGTCAGCAGGCGGGTGATGGCCCCGCGCCGCCCGGCGCCGCGTTCGGGGTCGAGATTGGCATTGCCGATCACGATCAGGCCGGGCGGGGCCGGGCGGTCCAGCCGTCCGTCCAGAAGGTGGGACCAGAAGGCCACCTCGTCATGGTTGCGGCGTCCGTTGCGGTCCTCGGGGCCGTCGAAGACCGGCGGGGTGGCGGCGAAGAGGCCCAGCCAGAGGCGGCCTTGGAGTGGACTGTCCACTGGCACAAGCACATGAGCGGTCGAGGAGAGCGGCAGGCGCACCGGCAGGTCTTCGGGCATGCCCGGGTAGGGCAGGCGCGCATCCGGCAGGTCCGACCAGAGCAGTGCGCTGAAGTCGATCACCTCGGCCTCGGCAATCGGCGCGCGGGACAGCACCGCCAGACCGTTTTGCCCGGTGAACCGGCCAAAGCCAATCGCGTCCTGCGCCTCTCCGGTCCGGCCATTGCCGTTCAGATCGAGGCCAGAGGGGCGTCCGGTATTGGGGCGCGGCGCAAAGCGGTAAGGGTAGGGCGCGCCGGCTTGCGCCAACGCGGCGCTGAGCGCGGCGAGGGTGCGGCCCTCGTAATCCCAGTCAATGCCTTGCAGCACCACGATATCGGCTTCGGCGGCCTTCAGCGTGTCCAGCGTCGCGGCGATGTCGTCATCGGTGCCCCGTGCGATGTCGCGCAGCAGCAGGCCAGGGCCGTCACGGCGCAGATCGGTGGACCAGAACGCTACGCGCAGCGTCTCCGACGCTGTGGCGGCACTGGTCAGGCAAAACAGGAAAAATGCTGTCAGACAGGCTGATAGCCGGGCTCGCCTGCGCCTTCGAAGGCGGCGCGGCGGCGCTTCTCGGCGATCATGTCCGCAACCCGGTGCAAGGCCAGGCCGCGCATGATCATGCTGGCGGGAAGGAAAGCCCATGCGGTCATCGTCCAGATCAGCGTTTGCGGAGAGGCAAGCGAGATCGGGTCTATCATGAAGGACGCGCCCTTGACCACAGCCGGGATCAGGAAGGGCAGCAGGAAGCCGAGCGCGATATTGATGCGCCCGTCGCGGCGGAGGCGGTCGACCACGTCGATGCCCGCCGTCGGATCGAAGAGCGGCAGGTTCACCCAGACATTGAACACCCGCCCACGCCCCGGCCAGCCCAGCACGCGCACGAGGAACACGAAGCATGCCATTGCGGTCAGGGACACGAGATAGGCCATGCCTGCGGCCATGCGCACCGCGTGGACCAGATCGGCGCTCGCGTCCTCGGGCAGCATCAGCACAACGAGGCGCACCGGCGAGAACGGCATGTCGATTGCATGTCCGACTATCGTTCCGAGCGAGGCCAGCGCGTTGGTCAGCAAGGTCGGTTCGGTCTGCCCGCGTGCGATGGCGGTCAGCAGGAAGATCGTGGTGAACAGCATGATGAAGCGGAGGCGGTTGAAGGGCGGCGCGTCGCGGAATTCGACGATGGAGGGGAAGTGGGCGCTATATTCAATGAAGGTCAGCAGCGCGGCCAGAAGTGCGATCAGCACCACGATCTGGGACGTATCGGTCTGCGCATCCGGCAGCAGCAGCGCGGGCGTCATGATGACGAGCGCGACAAGAATGGCGCGCATCAGCGCCCCTGTGAGCCGTGCAATCACTGCCCTAACCCTCTCATTTGGCCGGTTCCGATACGTTGCCGAAACCCTGTTCCAACCTGAGCCCGCCAAATATGACGATATGCCTCAATCCTGCCCAACTTTTGCCTTCTTTCGATTTCCGTCTCAACCCATGGCGTTAACGAAACACAACTTGTGCGCCCTTTTCACGGCGCAACTGGTGCCTTGTTGCATCAATTTTGTGGCTAAATTCAGATGCTTTTCAACATCTTGTGGTTGGCGTTCTTTCAGCCACCACTTGGGGCGACCTTTTGGCGCCCGACTGCCCAAACATCGCGCAGATTCGTTAACGAATTGCAAACGCCCGGCCCCATGGGCGGGGGCGGGCGCTTTGGTGGCGGAAAATTGCTCAGGGTCTCATCAGACCCATGGACGGGCCTGCGCCGCCTGTGTTTCGAAGGCCGCAATCGCATCGGCCTTCTCCAAGGTCAGGCCGATATCGTCGAGACCGTTCATCAGGCAATGCTTCTTGAACGCATCCACCTCGAAGGAAAACACCTCGCCATCCGAAGAGGTCACCGTCTGCGCCTCCAGATCAACGGTCATCCGCGCATTGGAGCCCTTCTCGGCATCCTTCATCAGCACATCGACCGCCGCTTGCGGCAGAACGATCGGCAAGATGCCGTTCTTGAAGCAGTTATTGTAGAAGATATCCGCGAAAGACGTTGAAATCACGGACTTAATTCCGAAATCTTTCAAGGCCCACGGGGCGTGCTCACGCGACGAGCCGCAGCCGAAATTGTCGCCCGCCACGAGGATTTCCGCCTCGCGATACTGGGGCTGGTTCAGCACGAAATCGGGGATTTCATTGCCCTGCCGGTCATAGCGCATCTCATCAAAGAGGTTCACGCCAAGGCCGGAGCGCTTGATGGTTTTGAGGAACTGTTTGGGGATGATCATATCGGTGTCGATATTCACCAGCGGCATCGGTGCCGCGATCCCGGTGAGCGTTTCGAATTTGTCCATTTTCTCTCTCCAGAGGCGAGCCAGACCGTGTATGGCCCGGCGTATGGCTCCGCGTATGGCACCTGTACATACGCACGCCCCGTTAGGGGCTTGTTAAGCGGCCCGCACCGGTACACGCAGCGCGGGCCGCCGGGATCACATCATCTCGCGCACGTCGGTCAGCCGGCCGGTCACCGCCGCTGCCGCCGCCATGGCCGGGGAGGCAAGGTGCGTGCGGCCCTTGTAGCCCTGACGGCCCTCGAAGTTGCGGTTCGAGGTGGAGATGCAGCGCTCGCCTTCCGACAATTGGTCGGGGTTCATCGCAAGGCACATCGAGCAACCTGCCAGCCGCCATTCGAAGCCCGCCTCGCGGAAGATATCCGCCAGACCCTCTTCCTCGGCCTGTGCGCGCACGAGGCCGGAACCCGGCACGACCATCGCGCGTTTGACGGCGATCTTGCGGCCCTTCACGACCTCGGCAGCGGCGCGCAGGTCTTCGATGCGGCCATTGGTGCAGGAGCCGATGAAGACCGTGTCCACTTCGATCTCCGAGAGCGGGGTGCCGGGCGTCAGGCCCATATAGTCGAGCGAGCGTTGCGCTGCGCCGACCTTGCCGCCGGTGAAATCGCTCGCGGCAGGCACGGTCGCGGTGATCGGCAGCACGTCCTCGGGGGAGGTGCCCCATGTCACGACTGGCGCGATGTCCTCGCCTTTGATCGTCACGACCTTGTCCCACTGGGCGTCGTCGTCCGAATAGAGCGTCTTCCACCATGCCAGCGCCGCTTCCCATTGCGCGCCTTTCGGGGCGTGGGGGCGGCCCATGCAATATTCGAAGGTCTTCTCGTCGGGGGCGATCAGCCCGGCGCGCGCGCCGCCTTCGATCGCCATGTTGCAGACGGTCATGCGGCCTTCCATCGACAGGTCGCGAATGGCTTCGCCGCAATACTCGATCACATAGCCGGTTCCGCCCGCCGTGCCGGTCGCGCCAATCACCGAAAGGGTGATGTCCTTGGCGGTCACGCCGGGGCGCAGTTTGCCGGTGATCTCGACCTTCATGTTCTTGGACTTTTGCTGGATCAGCGTTTGCGTGGCCAGAACATGCTCGACTTCGGAGGTGCCGATCCCGTGGGCCAAAGCGCCGAACGCGCCATGGGTCGCGGTGTGGCTGTCGCCGCACACGACGGTCATGCCGGGCAGGGTCCAGCCCTGCTCGGGGCCGACGATATGCACGATGCCTTGGCGCACGTCAGAGACGGGATAGTAGTGAATCCCGAAATCCTTGGCGTTCTTGTCCAAGGCTGCGACCTGAATGGCGCTGTCCTCGGTCATGTTCTTGGGATCTTCGCGGCCCGGGGTGGTGGGCACGTTGTGATCGGGCACGGCGATGGTCTTGTCGGGGGCGTGCACCGGCCGGTTCGCCATGCGCAGCCCTTCGAAGGCCTGCGGGGAGGTCACTTCGTGGACGAGGTGGCGGTCGATATAGAGCAGGCAGGTGCCGTCCTCGGCTTCATGGGCGAGATGGGCGTCCCAGATCTTGTCATAGAGTGTCTTGCCGGACATGGGTGTCCTCTTTGCTTGAGCGTCGATTGAAAAATGTACCGAAGGGAACAGTCTGGGCCAGCGCGCGTCAGGGGCGCGGGCCGCAGGACGTCATAGTCGGGCCAGAACCGAGTGGCTGGCCCCGAAGAACCGCTCGCGCAGGCGGGTGCGGTCCTTGATATCGAACAGGCGTGTCATGGCGTCTCGCATACAAGTTTGCGCGGCGGTGCGCAAGATTCGCGGCGTTGCAGGCGGGGGACGCGCGGATCGCTTGCCCCGGGCCGGCCCCGGTGCAAGTGTTGAGAGGCAGAGCAAGGAGCGCCACGGATGGCCAATCACGTGCAGGCCGCACCCTCGGCCCTTGATGAGGTCGCCGCCGACACCAGCGCTGCGCCGGACAGGGCCGCCTCCGGGCTGCCGGACGCGGCGGCGGAAATTCTCGATGTGGGCCAGTCGCTTGCCGCGCAGGCCGAGGCCTTTCTGACCTCGCTGTTGCGGCCATGGAACGCTTATCAGGTCGCGATCATTCTCAGCGTGTTCGTCGCCGCGCATCTTCTGCGGGCCGTGTTCGGGCCGCGCGTGCGGGCGTGGATGGCGGCGCGGGAGGGTTGGCCCACATGGCGGATGCGGGTGCTCGTGGTCATCCACCAGCGGCTGCGGGCGATCTTCTTCGTGGCGCTGATCTGGGCCGTGGTCTTCGTGATGCGGGAAATCACATGGCCCTCACGCTCCTACATGATCGGGGTGGCGGCGGAACTCTCCACCGCGCTCGTTCTGGTCATGTTCGCCACGCGGCTCATTCGCTCGGTGCTGCTGCGCAATCTGGTGCGCTATGGCGCATGGACCTTCGTCACGCTCTCGCTGCTCGGCGTGCTCGACGAGACCGTGCGTCTGCTCGACGCCGCCGCCATAGAGATCGGTGCCTTCCGGCTCTCGCTGCTTCTGATCGTGCAAGGCATCGTGATCATCGGGGCGTTGTTCGCGCTGGCGCGGTTCATCACCGTGAGCACCTCGTCGCGGGTGCAGGCCAACGAGGACATCAGCCCCTCGATGCGCGTGCTCATCGTCAAGGTCATTCAGATCGTGTTCTATGCCTTGGCCTTCTATGTCGGGGTCAAAGCTCTGGGGATCGATCTCACCGGGCTCGCCGTGCTCTCGGGCGCCATCGGGGTCGGGCTCGGGTTCGGTCTGCAAAAGGTCGTGTCGAATCTCGTCTCCGGGGTCATCATCCTTCTGGACAAGTCGATCAAGCCCGGCGACGTGATCTCGCTGGGCGACACGTTCGGGTGGATCCAGACCTTGGGTGCGCGCTATGCGTCGGTGGTCACGCGGGACGGGCGGGAGTATCTCATCCCCAATGAGGACCTGATCACCGGGCAAGTGGTGAACTGGTCGCACAGCAACGAGTTCGTGCGGCTCGACATCCATTTCGGCACCTCGTACGACGACGACCCGCATCTGGTGCGGCGTCTGGCCATCGAGGCCGCCGGGTCCGTCAACCGGGTTCTCACCGGCCGGGCGCCCGTGTGCCACATCGTCGGGTTCGGTGACAGCAGCGTGGACTATATCCTGCGCTTCTGGATCACCGATCCGACCGGAGGGCTCACCAATATCCGCGGAAATGTCTATCTGGCCCTGTGGGACATCTTCAAGGAGCACGACATCTCGATCCCCTTCCCGCAGCGCGAGGTGCGGGTGTTGAAGGACGCTCCGGCGACCGTTGCCGATTAGGTCAGTCCGTCTCGGTGGGCAGGCCCGTCAGCATCGGGCGGTCCTCGGGCGTCTCCTCCGCCGCCGGTGCGCCGCGCGTACGGGCCTCGGCGATCGCGTCCGCGCTGCCATCGAGCGTGATCGTCGCCGGATCGCCGCCCGCCGGGGTCAGCACCCAGCGCGCGGCGCGGCGGAATGCGGAGATATCGCCCGGGGCCACGGAAAAGCTGTAGATCACCATCTCCGGCCCGGGCATCCGGAGGGTATCGAGCGCGCTGTCCGCGATGTCGCGCGTGAGCCGTGCGCCGTTGCCGTAGATCAGTTCCGAGCGCAGGCTGGCGGCAGGGCTCTGGCCGGGCAGGGCGACGGTGACATAGGCCCCCTGACCCTCGGCGCCGAGCACGAGGCGGGCGAAATTGCCATCTTCCTGGAGCACCGCGGCAATGCGCAGACCTGCCATGTCGGCGCTGAAAAACGGGCTGCCCTCGGCGACCACATGCCAGCGGTCCTTGTCCGGCGGCGGGATCGCGCCGGGCTTGCCGTGTGTCTCAGCCTGCGCCGTGACCAGACCGGTCAGCGCAAATAGGAGCCCAAAAATCCAGCGCATCGGGTGGCTTTGTCCTCAAAAACAATACGTTACCCTAGAGGCAAACCAGCGGGAATGCAATCATCGCGGTAAATTGTCCACGGCCGCGCAACAGTCTGTTTGTTTGTCTTTCAGCGTTTCATTGAATTGTGACCTTCGCGTTGCTACTCTATACCCACAGCGCGGACAGGGCTGGGGCCTTGTCTGGGCGAGACAGACCAAGGAGGACAGAAATCTGTCAGTTCAAGCTGACGCGGCATTGGCCGCGACCCACCCGGCCCATGGCGCATCGCCCATGACATCCGGGACCGCAGGCGTCGCCACGAGCGACCGCATTCTTGAAGCCGTGCTGGCTTCGCTTTCCGATGACAAGGCTGAAGACATCGTGACCATCGACCTGCGCGGCAAATCCGCGATGGGCGACACAATGGTGATTTGCTCGGGGCGCTCCTCGCGGCAGGTCTCCTCGATCTCGGAAAAGCTCGCCGCCAAGCTCAAATCCGAGCTTGGCGTGATCTGCCGGATCGAAGGCAAGGATGCGGGCGACTGGGTGCTGATCGACACGGGTGACGTGATCGTCCATGTCTTCCGGCCCGAGGTGCGCGAGTTCTACCAGCTCGAGAAAATGTGGCTGCCAGCCGCACAAGCGGTCAGCTAGGCCGCAGTCCGGGCACCAGCGATGCGCGTTGCGATTGCCGCAATGGGCCGGCTCCGGGCCGGTCCTGAAGCGGATTTGATCTCCGATTACCTTCAGCGGTTTGATCGGACCGGGCGTCAGTTGGGCCTCGGTCCGGCGCGCGTGATCGAAGTGGAAGACCGCAAGGGCGGGGGCAAGGCCGCCGAGGCCGCGCTGCTGCGCAAGGCCCTCCCCGAACAGGCGGTGATCTGCTGTCTCGACGAGCGCGGACGCGTCGAGACCTCGGTTCAATTCGCGGACCGCCTTGCCGGTTGGCGCGATGATGGGGTGTCCGAGCTTGCCTTCGTGATCGGCGGCGCGGACGGCATCGACCCGGGCCTGCGGGCCGAGGCCGCCCACGCGCTGTCCTTCGGCAAGATGGTCTGGCCGCACATGCTTGCCCGCGTGATGCTCACCGAACAGCTCTACCGTGCCGCCTCGATCCTCGCGGGCGCACCTTATCACCGGGTATAGCGACCTGTGGCGGGCGATGGGTGATCCATCATCCATCGCTGGGCGATATGTGACGGAAAACCGGAAAAATTTTCTCAATTGATGCAGATCGGGACCGAGTCGTAGAGTGTGCTTGGGTAGGGCGAAGTCAGTGAGTGGTAACGGAAATGACACGACACGTCCCTGCGTCCAACGGGTCTCTGTGCCGCGCAGAGTGCGAGTCGCATTTTCAGGTAAGCACGCGGCAACAGGCGCTCGCGCCTCTGTCGCATTCGGTGAT
Source organism: uncultured Aliishimia sp. (assembly GCA_965656085.1). Classification (GTDB taxonomy): domain Bacteria; phylum Pseudomonadota; class Alphaproteobacteria; order Rhodobacterales; family Rhodobacteraceae; genus Aliishimia. The sequence continues at coordinate 37,132 of CBFHJA010000037.1, forward strand.
CACGGACCGCAAAGCCCAGCGGTCCGTGATCATCCTGCTCAGCCTCTTCACCCTCATTCTTTTCGAGCTTCTCCTGTTTCTCCCGCTCTGACCGCGACCGGGCGCCGCATTCCGCTCTGCGGAATGGCGCCTAATTCCTGACTGTAATGGTGCAGAAAACAGGGAGTCACGCCATGTTCAAAGGTCTCGGAGTGTCGATCACGATCATCGCGCTTGGAATGCTCGGGCTGCCCGCCTTGATGGTGCAGTTCGTCTGACGACCGGAGCGGGAGGCGCGCCCGCACGCGCGGGTCCCGCTCTGCACACCGCGTGGCGGCGCGCCTATGGCAAGGTCAGGGTGCGGATTGCGCCGGACCAGCCGCCGACGCTTTCGCGGGCCTCGATCTGCACCTGCGTCGTGCCCGCCGGAACGTTCACCCCGGACAGGGAGCGGGTGAAGGGCTGTTCGTCGACATGCGGGTGATAGAGCACGCGCAGGCCAAGCTCGGTTCCATTCATGTCCAGCACGCGCCAGCCATCGGCGTAATCGTCCCAGCCGGTATCGCCATGGCGCAGTGTCACGTCGAAGCGCCAAGTCGCGCCCTCCTGCGTGGCGACGACCTTCTCGATCACCGGAGGATCGGCGGCCAGCGTTGTCGCAAGGCATGTGCAGCCTGCGACGAGAAGCGGAATGAGCATCTTCATGCCTGCGGTCTACACTGAGTCGCGACAATGGCCTAGTCACAGTGTCGCGACGCGGCGGGACGCTTGCCCAAACGTGGAAAAATTGGTAAGAAAAAGTTACCGGAGGAGGATCAATTATGGAAATGCCCATCCCGAACGCCGAGATTCTTGCGCGAAAGGCGCGTGTTGTGGCCCGTCTGCAAGCGGTTCTGCCCGCAGATGCCGTGATCAGCGACCCTGCCGAGACCCGTGCCTATGAGTGCGACGCGCTCACCGCCTATCGCTGCCCGCCGATGGTCGCGGTGCTGCCATCAAGCACGCAACAGGTCTCGGACGTGCTGCGCATCTGCCATGAGGAAGGCGTTCCGGTCGTCCCGCGCGGCTCTGGCACCTCGCTCGCCGGGGGCGCGCTTCCCACCGCCGATTGTGTCATTCTCGGCGTGGCGCGGATGAACGAGGTTCTGGAGACCGACTACGCCAACCGCATCGTGCGGGTGCAATCCGGGCGCACCAATCTCAGCGTGACCGGGGCTGTCGAGGAAGACGGGTTCTTCTACGCCCCCGACCCCTCCAGCCAGCTTGCCTGTGCCATCGCGGGGAATATCGCGATGAATTCGGGCGGGGCGCATTGTCTGAAATACGGGGTGACGACCAATAATCTGCTCGGCGTGACGCTGGTGCAGATGGACGGGACCGTCGTGGAGATCGGCGGCGCGCATCTCGACGCGGGCGGGCTCGATCTGCTCGGGGTGATTTGCGGCTCCGAGGGGCAACTGGGCGTTGTGACCGAGGCCACGCTGCGCATCCTGCACAAGCCTGAGGGCGCGCGGCCCGTGCTTCTGGGTTTCGAGGGTGCGGAAATCGCCGGGGCCTGTGTGGCCGATATCATCAAGGCCGGTGTGCTGCCCGTCGCCATCGAGTTCATGGACAAGATGCTCATCGAGGTCTGCGAGGATTTCGCCAAGGCCGATTATCCTTTGTGCGCGGCGCTGCTGATCGTGGAGGTCGAAGGCTCGGAGGCCGAGATCGATCATCAGCTTGGGCTCATCAAGGAGATCGCCGCGCGGCACAATCCGGTTGCGATCAAGGAATCCGGCAGCCCGGAGGAAAGCGCGCGGATCTGGGCCGGTCGAAAGGCCGCGTTCTCGGCGATTGGGCGGATCAGCGATTACATGTGTCTCGATGGGACCATTCCGGTCAGCGAATTGCCTTATGTGCTGCGGCGCATTGGGGAGATGTCGGAGGAGTATGGGCTGCCGGTGGGCAATGTGTTCCATGCAGGCGACGGCAATATGCACCCGCTGATCTGTTACGACGCCAATAAGCCGGGTGATCTGGAGATTTGCGAGGCGTTTGGGGCCGAAGTGCTCAAGCTCTGCGTCGAGGTCGGCGGGTGCCTGACCGGCGAGCACGGGGTCGGGATCGAGAAGCGCGATCTGATGAGCCACCAGTACGCGCCCGCCGATCTCGAAGCGCAGATGGCGGTGAAGGATGTGTTCGATCCAAGCTGGCTTTTGAACCCGGCGAAGGTGTTTCCTTTGGATGTGAGCGATCCGCGCAGGATTGCGGCGGAGTAGGGGTCTTTGCCCCCGGCGCGGCGCGCCTCCCCCAGAGTTTATAGGGCTAAGTGAAGATGATGAGACCTGAGACAGAGGCCGAATTGGCCGAGATGATCCGGGCCGCGAACGGGCCGTTGTCCGTGCGGGGCGGCGGCACGCGGGGGGTCGCGCCGGTGGGCGAGGCGCTCTCGACGGCGGGGCTGTCGGGGGTCACGCTCTATGAGCCGGGCGCGTTGACGCTTGTGGCGCAGGCCGGAACGCCCGTGGCGGAGATTGAGGCAGCGCTGGCGTCGGAGAACCAGCGGCTGGCGTTTGAGCCGATGGACCACCGGGGGCTGCTGGACACGGGCGGCACGCCGACCATTGGCGGGGTGTTTGCCGGGAACATCAGCGGGCCGCGGCGGATCATGGCCGGGGCCGCGCGGGATTTCGCGCTCGGGGTGCGCTATGTGGACGGGTCTGGGACCGTGGTGAAGAATGGCGGGCGGGTGATGAAGAACGTCACCGGCTATGATCTTGTGAAGCTCTTTTGCGGCTCGTGGGGCACGCTGGGGGTGATGAGCGAGATCAGTTTCAAGGTGCTGCCCTGCCCGGAGACCGAGGCCACGCTGGTGCTGGACGGCGTCGAGTCTGGCGACGCGGTCGCGGCGATGTCGGCGGCGCTCGGATCGCCCTTCGAAGTCTCGGGAGCGGCGTTCGATGCGGGGCGCGTGTTGCTGCGGCTCGAAGGCTTCGAGCCGTCGGTGCGCTACCGCGGCGCGCAATTGCAGAGCCTTCTTGCGCGGTTTGGCGACGGGCAGGTGGTGGACAGCGCAGCAAGCACGGCGGAATGGGCTGCGATCCGGGATGTGAGCCGGCTCGGCGGCGGTGCGGGCGATGTCTGGCGCGTGTCGGTCAAGCCGTCGGACGGGCCAGCGGTGCTGGACGCGGCACAGGCTGAGGATGCGATGCTCGATTGGGGCGGCGGGCTGGTCTGGCTGCGCATGGCCGAGGGCACTGACCTGCGCGCCCGGCTGGCCGGGATCGCCGGTCACGCCACGCTGGTGCGCGGCTCGGCGGCGACGCGGGCGGCTCTGGGCACATTCCAGCCCGAAGCGGACGCCGTTGCCGCGCTCAGCGAGGGGCTCAGGGCGCGGTTCGATCCGCGCGGCGTGCTCAATCCGGGCCTGATGGCCGCAGCGGCGTAACAAGGGGCAGTCTTCCAAATGCAAACGACATTCACTGAAGCGCAATTGTCGGATCCCGGCATTGCGCGGTCCAACGAAATCCTCCGAAACTGCGTGCATTGCGGCTTCTGCACCGCGACCTGCCCGACCTATCAGGTGCTTGGAGATGAACTCGACAGCCCGCGCGGGCGGATTTACCTCATCAAGGACATGCTGGAGAACGACCGGGACCCGGACGAAAAGACCGTCAAGCATATCGACCGGTGCCTCAGCTGTCTGGCCTGCATGACCACCTGTCCGTCGGGTGTGCACTACATGCATCTGGTCGATCACGCGCGCGAGTATATCGAGGAGCGCTATCAGAGGCCGGTCTTCGAGCGCGTGCTGCGCTGGACGTTGGCGCAGATCCTGCCCTATCCCATGCGCTTCCGGGTGGCGCTGCTGCTCGCCAAGATCGGCAAGCCCTTCGCGCCGCTCATTCCGGATGCGCGGCTCAAGGCGATGCTGGCGATGGCGCCGAAGACCATCCCGCCGGTGAGCCGCAATGACGACCCGCAGAGCTTTCCTGCCGAGGTGCCGCGCAAGAAGCGGGTTGCGCTGATGACGGGCTGTGCGCAGAAGGCGCTCAATACCGACATCAACGACGCGACGATCCGTCTCCTGACGCGGTTCGGCTGCGAGGTCGTGGTCGCGGAAGGCGCGGGCTGTTGCGGCGCGCTCACGCATCACATGGGTAAGACCGCCGAAAGTCACGGCACGGCGGCCAAGAACATCCGGGCCTGGGCCAAGGAGATGGATGGCGATGGGCTCGATGCCATCGTGATCAACACCTCGGGCTGCGGCACCACGGTGAAGGATTACGGGCATATGTTTCGGAACGAGGCTCTGGCCGAAGACGCGGCGCGGGTGTCGGAGATCGCCATGGATATCAGTGAGTTGCTGGTCACGCTCGACCTGCCCGAAGGGGCTGACAAGGAGACGGTGGTGGCCTATCACGCGGCCTGCTCGCTTCAGCATGGCCAGCAGATCAAGAGCCATCCCAAGACGCTCCTGAAGCGCGCTGGCTTCACGGTGGTCGAGCCCGCCGACAGCCATCTGTGTTGCGGCTCGGCAGGCACCTATAACCTGATGCAGCCTGAGATTTCCGGGCAGCTCAAGGCGCGCAAGGTGCGCACGCTGGAGGCCAAGAACCCCGACATCATCGCGGCGGGCAATATCGGCTGCATGATCCAGATCGGATCGGGCACCGGGGTGCCGGTGGTGCATACGGTGGAATTGCTCGACTGGGCCACCGGCGGGCCGAAGCCGCCGGCGCTTGCGGGGGGCATTGTTGACACCCGGGAAACTATACCCGTTTTGCGTTAAATTCGGCCCATCGCCCTAATTTCGCCGCATCCTCCGACTAGCCCGTAGGTACTGTTTTTGGAGGGTTTGCCTGTGCGGCGTTGGATGTCCTTGTCGTTGATGGTTCTGGTCGTGACCAGTGTCGCACTCGCGCAAGACGCCCGGCTCAAGCGGCTCGAAGCGGCGCGGGAAAGCGGCGCTTGGGACGCGGTTGGCCGGCTCGATATCGGCGGCGAAGGCGTCTGTACCGGTGCGCTCGTTGCGCCCGACCTCGTGCTCACCGCCGCCCATTGCCTGTTCGACAGCGAGACCGGTCTGCAAGTCGATGACAGCGCCATTACGTTTCTTGCCGGCTGGCGCGAGGGGCGGCCCTCGGCCCGCCGGGCGGTGCGCCGGTCGGTCGTGCATCCCGGCTACACCCCCCCCGGCAGCCCCGAAACCCGCGATGTGCGCAACGATCTGGCCCTTCTGGAGCTGCGCCATCCCATCGACGAGCAGCACATCACACCCTTCGGCACCGCCGCACGGCCCCGCAAGGGCGATGTGGTCGGCGTCGTCTCCTATGCCAAGGATCACAGCGAAGCGCCCAGTCTGCAGGGCGTCTGCGAGGTTCTGGCGCAGCAGAACGGCGTGCTCGTGACCACCTGCACGGTCGATTTCGGCGGCTCGGGCGCGCCGATCTTCGTCTTTGAAGGCGGGCGGGCGCATGTGGTGTCGGTGATCTCCGCCAAGGCCGAGGCCGAGGGGCGCGAGGTCGCGCTCGGCACATCGCTGTCCACTCCGCTCGACGTGCTCAAGGCGCAGCTCGTTGCCGGGCAGAGCGGGCTGGCCCAACTCGCAGCCGCGCCCAAGCCGCGCCCGTCCATCCCTCCGTGGCCTGCTGCCGGCACGGACGTGAAAACGGTGACCCCATGAGAGCGCTCGCCCGCCTGTGCGCCGTGCTGCTCTGCCTGCCCCTCGCTGCGCAGGCCCAAAGCGATACAGGGCTGCGCGCGCTCGACAGTGACTACGAGGCGCTCGGCTGGGAAGCCATCGGCCGCATCGACACCGGGGTGAGCTATTGCACGGGCACGCTCATCGCGCCCGATCTGGTGCTCACCGCTGCGCATTGCGTCTATGACATGGAGCGCGGCACACGCATCGCGCCTGAGCAGATCATGTTCCGGGCCGGGTATCGCAACGGGCGGGCGGTGGCCGCGCGCCGCGTGTCGCAGGTCGCCGCGCATCCGCGCTTCCAGCCCACAAACGAGATCGGCGACGTCAATATCGGCCATGACGTGGCGCTTTTGCGGCTCAAGACCTCGATCCCGACCAGCCAGATCAACCCGTTCCTGCTGCACAGCGACCGGATCGCGCCCGGGCCCGTGAGCATCGTGTCCTACGGCAAGGGGCGCTCCGAGGTCCAGTCGCGGCAAGCCGGGTGCCGGATGACCGAGCGCGACCGGGCGCTCTTCGTCTTCGACTGCGATGTCACGCAAGGCTCCTCGGGCGCGCCGGTCTTTTCGCATCTCAACGGGCGTGGGCGCATCCTGTCGGTGATCTCCGCTGTCGCCGCCTATCGGGGCCGTGAGGTCGCGCTTGGCATGGATGCCGCGCCGCTCGTCGAGGAACTTAAGGCCGTGCTGCGCGCCGGAAACACCGCCGCGCCGGTTGCGCGGATCAACCGCGTGCAAGTCGGCACCCGAGCGGGCCGCGCCATCGTCCGCGTGCCCGGCGCGAAATCGGTGCGTGTGCCAAGCAACTGATCAGGGGTTGAACGCCCCCGAACCGCTTCCCATATCTCCGCTACCGGAACGCCTGAACAGGGTTCCGGCCCACTCTCGCGGGGCTTGTCCATGGTGGAAAGCTCCCAACTGGTATCGCTCAACAAAAGAGGATGACCCCTATGCGTACACTTGATTTTGCACCCCTTTACCGGGCCAGTGTCGGCTTCGACCAGATCGCGGACCTGATGGACCGCGTGCTCACGTCGGACGTCTCACAGCCCAGCTACCCTCCCTACAACATCGAGAAAACCTCCGAGGACACCTACCGGATCTCGGTCGCTGTGGCTGGCTTCTCGGAAGACGAGCTCAGCGTTGAAGTGAAGGAACGCGCCGTGATCATTTCCGCGCGCAAAGCCGACGGTGATCAGGCTCGAACCTATCTCCACCGCGGCATCGCCACCCGCGCCTTCGAGCGCAAATTCGCGCTCGCCGACCATGTGCAGGTGACCGGCGCCGTGCATGAGAACGGTATGCTGCATGTCGATCTGCACCGCGAAGTGCCCGAAGCGCTGAAGCCGCGCCAGATCGCGATTACCTCCGGCACCAAAGCCATCGAAGGCAAGGCCAACTAACCACAAGACGACCCTCGTAAACTCTCGCGGCCCGGCCCTCCAGCCGGGCCGCTTTTTTGCGCTTGCCGCTTCCCGCAGGATAGCGGACATCTCGCGCATGAGTCCCGCCCGCACCCCTCCGCGCTTTGTCACGCTCGCCCTGATGGCGGCAGTTTCGGTGCTGTCGTTCAACAGCATCGCGCCCTCGCTCACCGCCATCGCCGACACCTTCGAGGCGAGCTACGCGCGCACCAGTTTCGCGGTCTCGGGCTTTCTGGGGGTCACCGCCGTGCTGACCCTGCTGCTCGGACCCCTGTCGGACCGCTACGGGCGCCGCCCGGTGCTTCTCACCGGGATCGCGGTGTTTTTCGCGGCCTCGGTCGGGGCGGCGCTGGCGCAGGACATCGCCACGTTCCTGATCTGCCGGACGTTTCAGGCCGCCATTGCCGCCGGGTCGGTGATCTCCAGCGCGGTGGTACGGGACGTGTCGGAGCCCGATGAGGCCGCGAGCCGTCTGGGGTATCTGTCGATGGCGATGGCCGTCGCGCCGATGCTCGGGCCGATGATCGGCGGGCTGCTCGACACGGCCTTCGGCTGGCGCGCGGTCTTCTGGGCCTATGCCGTCGCCGGGGCCGGGCTCTTCGTGCTCTGCTGGGTCGATGCGGGCGAGACCAACACGCGGGAGGACCGCAGTTTCGCGGCGCAGTTCCGGGCCTATCCGGACCTCCTGCTCTCGCGGCTCTTCTGGGCTTACGCGCTGGTCATGGCCTGCGGGATCGGCGCGTTTTACGTCTTCATCGCTGGTGCGCCGCTGGTCGCGGGGCAAGCCTATGGCATGAGCGCGGCGACGCTCGGGATCGGGCTCGGCACCATCACGCTGGGGTTTTTTCTGGGCAGTTTCGCCTCAGGCCGGGTGGCGCGCCGGGTCGGGATACCTCGGATGATCCTGCTCGGGCGCATGGTGCCGGTGTTGGGGGTTGGCGCGGTGCTGCTGATCTCTCTGGGGATGCCTGTCCCGGCGCTGTTGTTCTTCGCCGCCGCGATCACCACGGGGATCGGCAACGGCCTCACGACGCCCTCGGCGCGGGCCGGGTCGATGTCGGTGCGCGCTGATCTTGCGGGCAGTGCGTCAGGCCTCGGAGGTGCGCTCGTCGTGGCAACAGGTGCGGTGATGACGCAGGTCACAGGATGGGTTCTGACCCTCAATCCGGGCGTGCCGGTGCTGCTCGGTTTGATGTTCGGGCTCTGCGCGCTCGGGCTTCTACTTGCAGTTTGGATCCGCGCGCAGCACAGGTAAGGCCGCGCGCGGCGCGCGTTTTACACGCTCATGCAAACGTATTTCATTTCGAGATATTCCTCGATGCCGTGATGCGAGCCCTCGCGGCCTAGACCGGACTGTTTCACACCGCCAAAGGGGCCAAGCTCGGTGGAGATGATGCCCGTGTTGATCCCGACAATGCCGTATTCCAGCGCCTCGGCGACCTTGTAGACGCGGCTCAGATTGCCCGCGTAGAAATAGGCGGCGAGGCCGAAGATCGTGTCATTCGCCATCGCGATCACCTCGTCCTCATCCTCGAACTTGAACAGAGGCGCGAGCGGGCCGAAGGTCTCTTCCTGCGCGACTTTCATCTCTTGGGTGACGCCGGTGACGATGGTCGGCTGGAAGAACGTCCCGCCCAGATCGTGGGGCAGGCCGCCGGTGATCACCGCGCCGCCCTTGGCTTTCGCATCCGCCAGATGGTCCTGCACCTTGGCGATGGCCGCGTCGGAGATCAGCGGGCCGGTAGTCACGCCGTCCTCCAAACCGTCGCCGACTTTCAGCGCTTCGGTGGCTGCCTTCAGCTTCTCGGCGAAGGCGTCATAGACCCCGGCCTGCACGTAGATGCGGTTGGCGCAGACGCAGGTTTGCCCCGCATTGCGGAACTTGCACATCATCGCGCCTTCCACGGCGGCATCGAGATCGGCGTCGTCGAAGACGATGAAGGGCGCGTTTCCGCCCAGCTCCATGGAGCACTTCATCACCTGATCGGCAGCTTGGCGCAGCAGGATGCGGCCCACGGCGGTGGAGCCGGTGAAGGTCAGCTTGCGCACCATGGGGTTCTCGCAGAACTCCTTGCCGGTGTCGGACGCGTCCGTCGTGGTGACGATGTTGAGAACGCCTGCCGGGATGCCCGCGCGCTCGGCCAGAACGCCCAGAGCGATGGCGGAGAGCGGGGTGAGGTCGGCGGGGCGGGCGACGAAGGCGCAGCCAGCGGCCAAGGCAGGAGCCGCCTTGCGGGTGATCATCGCGTTGGGGAAATTCCACGGGGTGATGGAGGCGGCCACGCCGATGGGCTGTTTCCAGACCTGAATGCGCTTGTCGCGCTGGTGTCCGGGGATGGTCTCGCCATAGACGCGCTTGGCTTCCTCGGCAAAAAACTCCACGAAGCTGGCACCATAGGCGATCTCGCCCTTGGCCTCGGCCAGCGGTTTGCCCTGTTCAGCGGTCAGGATCATGCCGAGATCATCTTGGTGTTCCATCATCAGATCGAACCATTTGCGCAGCACGGCAGCGCGCTCCTTGCCGGTCCATTTTGCCCAGTCTTTCTGGGCCGTCTCGGCCTGCGCGATGGCGCCCGCGACCTGCGCGCGGCTAAGGTCGGCGACCTCGGCGATCACGTCGCCGCGCGCGGGGTTGGTGACCTTGAACGTGCCCTTGTCGCCGTCCACGAACTGGCCGCCGATATAGGCGCGGGTTTCCAGAAGGCCGGGATCGGACAGCATGGATTTGAGGTCGGTGGTTGTGTCGAGCATGGGTGATCTCCCGGTGTTGTGTTCGCCTTTGAAATAAGGCTTTTCTGGTGTCGGTGTAGCGCCAGTTGAGGGAATGGACCATGACAGATTTCGCGGCAAACAACAACGGGGCAGACTTGAGCGCGGCCTATGCCATCGCCGATTTCACCCCCGGCTGGGAGGTGTTTCCGCCGCGCTGGGAGGCTGCGTCGCAGGCGTTTCGGGACCGTCTGGAGGCCGCCGGGCGGGCGCGGCTGGGCCTGTCCTACGGGGCCTCTGAGCGGCAGAGCTATGATCTGTTTTTGCCCGAGGGCGGGGCGGCGAAGGGGCTGAGCGTGTTCGTGCATGGCGGCTATTGGAAGGCGTTCGATCGCCGGTCTTGGTCCTATCTGGCCGAAGGGGCGCTGGCGCGGGGCTGGGCGGTAGCGCAGCCCTCGTATGAACTGTGCCCGAATGTGCAACTGCCTGAGATCACGCGGCAAATCGCGGCGGCGGTGCGCCATGCCGCGAGGGAGGTCGCGGGGCCGATCACGCTGTCGGGGCATTCCGCCGGGGGGCATCTCGTGGCGCGGATGTGTGCGCCGGGGATATTGCCCGAGGCGGTCGCGGGGCGGCTGGCCCATGTGGTGCCGATTGCGCCTTTGGCCGATCTGCGGCCCTTGTTACGCACTGATATGAATGAGGTTTTAGGGTTGGATGCGGCCTCGGCGCGGTCGGAAAGCCCGGCGCTTCAGCCTGTGCCGGAGGTGCCGGTGACGGTGCTGGTGGGCGCGCATGAGCGGCCTGCGCTGCTCGATCAGGCGGGCTGGCTTGGCGCGGCATGGGGGTGCCGGACGGTGATCGCGCCGGAGCGGCACCATTTCGATGTGATCGATGCGCTGGCCGATCCGGCGAGCGCGGCGGTGGGGTGGCTGACGCCGCAGATGTGAGGCGGGATTTGGTTAAAGCGGCGTTCGGTGCGTCTCAGGCCGGAATTCGCGACACAGCCCGAAACGGGGGTTAACGCCATAAAAACAAGGGATGGCAGGGGTATGGCTGGGCGTATGGCTCGGCGTATGGCACCTGTACATACGCACGGTGCGTTAAGGCGGTGGTTAAAGTGGCGTTCGGTGGGGGTGCGTTAACCTTTGGGAGGAGTGGTCCTCCCGGCAGCTTTTCTGTCGTGCCAAAGGCACGCTTGCAGCGTGACAAGCGCCTGCCGGACTTCGCCCGCCGCCCCCTCTCGCACATCGGCTGCGCCGATATGCTGCCGGTCATCGCCCGCCGCTTTCGCGGCAGGCTTGGCCGCGGCAGGCTTAGGCAATTTTGCCCACCCGACGGCGCGGCGTCTTATTGAACGGGGAAGTAATCCTCGCATGTCCCGTCGCGATACACATCCGCGGTGCAGCAATGCAGGCCGCCCCCGAAGGCGTAGGCATCGCGCAGCTCGACCTCGACGACCTCCATGCCCAAGCGGTCCATCTGCTCGGCCTGATAGACCTCGGATTTCTCCACGCAGACCGTTTTCGGGTCCAGCACCAGCACGTTCATGCTGAGCCATGTGGACGAGTAGCAGAGCGGCGGCGGAGTGTTGTGGGCCGGCTGGGCGGCATCGACGATCTGCCAGTCATTGGCCTCGAACATCTTGCGCTGATCGTCTGGCAGGCGGCGCTGCGGGTTGTTCAGGATCAGGCCGGGGCGCAGCGGTGTGAAGGTTGCGTCGATGTGGATCGGGTAGGGATCGCCGGGGAAGTTCACCGCGTGGACGCGGTGATCTGGGAAGTGCCGCCGCAGCCAGTCTATGCCTTTGAGGTTGGTCGTGAAGCCATGCTGGACCACCAGATCGCGGCCGAAGCGCAGCACGTCGGCCGCGTCGAAGAGCGGCTCTTCCTCGGTGGTCACGAAGAACTTCTCGGCGGCCCATTGCAGGCGCTTTTCGACGCCGATCGTCTCGGAGAGGTAATCGGGATGGTAATCGGCATCCGTGAGGCGCGGTTTGGGCGCGGCCTCGTGGCGGAAATTGGGGTCTTCTTCCCAGTAGCGCTGCATCAGCGGGCGGTAGTTGAGGTATTCGAACCAGCGGCAACGATAGGACATCGTGGCTTCGAGGATCTCATGCCCGACGGTCAGCAGCACATCGCGGGGCGGCATACATCCGAACTGGCTTTCGGTGTGGAAGTCGGGCGTTGTCGCGGGCAGGGAATGGTCGATGGGCGTGGGCCGGTCGACGCGGATGCCGCGTGCTTCGAGTTGGCCTGCAAAGCGGTCCAGAAGCTCGTTGGCGCGGTCGATGGTCTCTTGCGGGCGGCGACCCCATTGGCCGCGCATATCGCTGTCTTCTGGCACCTTGGCGTCGAGCGCGGGCTCTTCGGGCGGAATGTGGCAATCATCCGCGCGGCCCACGATCACATGGCGCAGCGTGTCCCATTCGTTCCAGCTTTTGACTTGGGTTTTCTCAGGTGACCACGCCATCTTTGTGCCTCCGCTTGGCTGCGCGGGAGCGTGGCAATGGCCGATCATCTCCCGCAGACGCGTCCCGGCGTACAGGACCGTGTGCGGTCGAGGGCAGACCCTCTGGCGACGCCATCGCCACATGACCGGGGCGGGATTTAGCACCCTCTTGCAGCCTCGAAAAGAGGCTCTGTGCGTGCTGTCGCTGTTCCGCCGGGGGTTTGTGCAAAATCAGGGCGCCGGGGCCAAGTCCAGCCGCTGCCGCCAATGCGCGTGCGGCGGCGGGGCGGGCCGCGCTGTGTCTGTCGCCCGGCCCGCTGCGACGGTGCAGGCCTGCAGC
>CBFHJA010000038.1:0-49538 GCA_965656085.1 uncultured Aliishimia sp.
CGGGGATCCTCAACGCCATGCTCAAAACCAACACGCCCTACACGCGACAACAGGCCTGACAAAGACAGTTGCTACAGAGTCCCACGCCGCCATTCCGGGTGCGCCGCCCCTGTCTTCTTTGGGTGAAAAATACCCTCGGAGAGCGCGAGAGGCAGAGCCTCTCGCACGCGCCGAAGGCGCGTTCGCTAAGGCTCCCGCAACGCCTCGCGGGACTTGTAGAGCGGTTTCAGCAGATAGCTAAGGATCGTCTTGTCGCCGGTATGAAGCTCCACCTCGGCCTGCATCCCGGGCCTGAGCTCGATCCCGCGTTGCCGTTCGGTGAAGGCCTGGCGGTCGAGCGCGACCGTCACCTTGTAGAACGCCGCCTGATCCTCGCCCTCGGGACGGAACGTGTCGGCGGAGATGAGCGTCACCTCGCCCTTGAGCGCTCCGAAAATCGTGTAGTCGTAGGCCGAGAGTTTGACCGTTGCGGTCTGCCCCACCCGCACCCCGGCAATGTCCTTCGGCGCGATGCGGCTCTCCACGAACAGTTCTTCATCGAGCGGGATGATCTGCGCAATCTGCTCGCCGGGCCGGACCACTCCGCCAATCGTGGTCACGTTGAGGCTGTTCACGATCCCGCGCATCGGGCTGACCAGAACCGTGCGTGTGAGTTGGTCGCGGCTGGCCTTGAGGGTCTGTTGCAGCGCCTGCATTTCCTTGAGCGTGTCCGAATAGGTCTGCGCGCGTTCCAACTCAGCCTGTGTGACGATCTCGTCATAGCGGATCTTGGCGTCGGCATAGGCCTTGCGCGCCCGCGTCACCTCGATCAGCGCGACGATCTGGCGCTCCAGCAGGTCTTCCAGAAGTGTCTTCTCACGCTCGGCCTGTTGCAGCACGCGCAGCGCGCCTTCGCGGCGGGTGACGAAATCTTCCTGCCGGGCCTGAAGCAATGCCCGTTCGGAAGCGACGACCTCGGGTAGCCTTTGTGTCAAAGGCTCCGGGACCAGAAAGTCGAATTGTCCGGCAAGCTCCGCCTCAAGCCGCAACTGCCGCACTGCCAGCGCGGTAAGTTGGTCTTCAAGCTCGTCCACAGAGCTTTGGAACTGCGTGGAATGGAGCCGGGCAAGAACATCGCCCGCCTCGACGACATCGCCTTGGCTGACCTTGAGTTCGGCGAGGATGCCGCCTTCGAGGTTCTGGATGATCTGGGGGCGCGAGGAGGACACCATCTGACCCTGCCCGCGCACGATCTCGTCGACACTGGCCAGCGCCGCCCAGACCACGAAGACCACCAGCGCCGCCGCGCTCAACAGGATCAGCCGGCTCGGGCCGCGAAATGCGCCATCGAGTTCTGCCGGCAGGTCGGTGCTCCCGGCCAAGCTCATGCTACAGCCCCCTTGAGCGGCACGATCTTGGGTGACAGGTGCTCCAGAACGCGGTCCTGCGGGCCATCCACCTGCATCCGGCCCGCACTCAGCACGAGCGTGCGGTTGGTCAGCGCGAGGATCGGCGCGCGGTGCGTTGCAATCACCGCCGTGCGGCCCTCGATCCATGTGCCGAGCCGGTCCACGAGCGCCGTTTCCAGAGAGCGGTCGAGCGCGGCGGTGGGCTCATCGAGAAGGCAGATTTTGGGGTCCTGCAGCCAGAGCCGTGCCCAGCCGATCGACTGGCGCTGCCCGATCGAAAGGCCCTGCCCGCCATCGGAGATATCGAGATCGAGCCCCTTGTGGTGCTGGCGCACGAAGGTCCCGAGCCCGGCGAAATCGAGCGCCGCCATCAGGCGGGCGTCGTCGCGCTCCAGCAGCGTGAGGTTGAGATTGTCGCGCAGGGTTCCGGCGAAAAGGCGCACGTCCTGTCCCAGATAGCCGATCAGGCGGCGCAGGTCGGTGGGGGCGATCTGGCTGATCTCGGTGCCGTCGATCAGCACCCGGCCCGCTTCCGGGGCGTAGAGGCCGGTCAGCAGCTTGAGGAGCGAGGATTTGCCCGAGCCGTTCGCGCCCAGCACCGCGACGCGCTGGCCCGGCAGGATCTTCAGCGCGGGCAAGTCCAGCACCGGCGCGCCGTCTTCTTCATAGCGGAATTTCACCTCGCGGAGCTCGAACGCGCCGTCGAGCCGGTCGCGGCGCAGATACGTGCGGGCGGCGTCGCGGTCCTGCGGGGCCGACGCGATGCTGTCGAGACCGTCAAGCGCAGTTTTCACATTACCCCAGCGCGCCATCGTGCCCGCCAGCGCGGTGAGCGGGGCGAGGGTGCGGGAGGTCAGGATGCCCACGGCGATGATCGTGCCGACGGTGAATTGTCCGGCAAAGACGAGGTAGGTGCCGCAGATCACCGCGCCGAGATAGGTGGCCTGCTGCATCCCTTGCGACCAGAAGGTCAGGACCGAGGCAAGGCGGCGCTGTTCGGAGGATTTGACCGCCGAGAGCGCGTTGAGTTCCGACCACATGCGCAAGGTGCGCTCCTCGGCGCGTTGGGTTTTGACCGTGTCGAGCTCGAAGATCGCCTCTTGCAAGACGCGGGCGGAGCGGGCGGACGCGCCTTGGGTTTCTTCGGTCAGGCGGATCATGCGCTTTTGCAGGAAAAAGCCGGGGATCACCATCAGCAGGCCACCGAGGATCAGCACCCAGACCACGGGGCCTGCGATGGAAGCCACAAGCAGGAGGAACACGAAGATGAAGGGGATATCGGCGAGCGTGCCGATGGTGGAGGCGGTGAAAAACTCGCGCACCGCGCCAAACTCGCGCATCTGGCTGAAGCGCAGCGAGGGGGCCGTGCCGCGGGCGTCGGAGCGCGCGCCGAGGACGCGTTGCATCAGGAGTTCGAGGACGGACAATTCGATCTGCCGTCCCGCGCCGTCCATCAGCCGCGCGCGGGCGATCTTGATGAACGCCTCCAGCAAGAGGGCCAGCAAAGCGCCTATGGCAAGCACCCAGAGCGTGGCTTCGGATTGATGCGGGATCACGCGGTCATAGACCTGCAAGGAGAAGAGCGCGACCGCCACGGCCAGAAGGTTGGCGACCAGCGAGCCAAGGGCGATTTCCGCCAGTTGCCGCCGGAAGCGTCCGAATTGCGACCAGAACCAATGGCCCGAGCGCGGCAGCAGATTGTAGCGCCGGGCGACTTCTTCGAGCGGGGCACGGGCCTGAATCACCCGGCCTGAGAAATAGGGCGCGAAATCCGAGAGGGCGACCTCGGCCCGGTTGTCGGGGCAGGTGGTGTCATAGATCGTCAGGGTGTCCTCGCTCTGGCTGAGCACGAGGAGCATCTGGCCGGACGTCATATAAGCCAAGGCCGGCCACAGATCGGCGCGCGGCGCGGTGCGGTCGATGACCTTCACCCGGAGCCCGGTCTTGCGCAGCGCGGTGCCAAGGGCGCGGGCTTCGGCCTCCGGGGTGTCGGCTGTCTCGGGGCCGGTGCGCAGATCGGTAAGCAGATCGGTGCGGGCGGCAGACACGCCCAGCAGACCGGCGTAGATGGTGGCCAGATCGGCGCGGGCCTCCAGCCGCTCAAAGGCGGCATTGCGGTTATCCGGCGGGGGCAGGTCCTGCACCGGCACCGGGCGCAGAACGCCGCTCTGACCGTTGCGGATTTCCAGCGTCAGCGGGGTTTTTCCAGCCATCAGATCGCCTCCCCATCGGCCAGCAGCCCGAGCGCGCGGGCCAGTTCCAGCCGCGCCCGGACCGCTTCGTATTTCAGTGTGATCTCCGCTTCCTGCTGGCGCGCGAAGGTCTCGTAGACCTGCACCACGTCGAGCACTTGCCGCTGGCCATTGTCGGCCTGTTCCTGAAACAGATCGAGATTGGCCTTTGCGGCGCGGGTCAGCCGGGCCGCCTCCGCGGCCTGCCGGCTCTTGGCGGCGATGGCGCTTTCGAGCCGGCGCGTGACGCGGGTGGCGTCCTCGGTGCTTTGGGCCACATCACGCTCCGCAGCCTCGCGCGCGGCCTTCAGCGCCTTGAGCTGCGCGCCGGTGCCGAGACCGAAGCCGCCTTCAGTGCGCAGCGCGCTGCCACTATTGTCCCCGACGCGGGCCGAGGCGACCAGTCCGGGCAATTGATCGGCGCGCGCAACCTTGGCCTCAGCGATGGTCCGGTCGCGTTCTGCTTCGGCGCGGATCACCGCAAGCGGGCGCGCGGCGCTTGCGGAGACCTCGACCGGGGCGAGCCCCTGCACAGAGCCGAGCGGATGGGCGGCCATGGCGTCAAGCTCGGCAAGCGCGGTCCGGGCAGCTTCTGCGTTGCGCTGCTCGGAGGCGCGGATTTCGGAGAGTTTCTGGTCGATCACCGTCAGATCGCCCCGGTTCGACACCCCGCCCCGCACACGCTCGGAGATGATGTAGCGAAACTCTTCCATTCGGCGCAGCGTGGCGGCGTCAAGCCGGGCTTTCTCGCGGCCTTCCTGCGCGGTGAGATAAAGGTCAAGCGCGGTCTGCACCCGGTCGTTGCTGTCCTCGGCAAGCGAGACCGCAGCGACCTCCACATCGGCCTTGGCGAAATCGCGCTCGGCCTGTTTGCGGCCATGATCGAAGACGGTGGCTTCCAGCACCAGCGAGGCGACCACGCGGCTCAGTGAGGTCAGGCTGATCTCCGGGCCGAGCCGGGGCAGCCAGTTTTTCGAAGCGGCCTCGGCGCGCAGCCGCGCGGCGCGCAAGTCGCTTTCGGCGCTGCGGGCATTGGCGGCGAGCACGGCGCTTGCGACCTCGTCGAAGGGGCTGCCGGGCTTCAGAACCGAGCGGCGCGTGCTCAGGCTCTGGATCACAGCACTCGTCTGGTTGATCTTCTTTTGCGTGGCGCTGGCCCCGGCCACGTTGAGGCCTTCCTGCGCGCCCGGCGCGCGGGTGACATTGCCCGGCACTTCGCCCAGACAGGCGGTCAGCGTCAGGGCCGACGCGCCCATCAGCGACGCAAGTCGCACTCTCTCCAGCATCTGTTCCTGTCCATCGTCCTGC
The DNA here is from genome assembly GCA_965656085.1 of uncultured Aliishimia sp. Classification (GTDB taxonomy): domain Bacteria; phylum Pseudomonadota; class Alphaproteobacteria; order Rhodobacterales; family Rhodobacteraceae; genus Aliishimia. Next base: position 4,928 of record CBFHJA010000038.1, read on the forward strand.
CTCTGGGGCGCGCTATGCGCCACCTTCTTGCCCGGTGTCCGGGTCTGTTTGATGTGGGGGCGCGGTGCAGCCCCTGCTGCCCGCGCCTCTCCGGTTCTTGGATCATCTTCAAATGACAGCGTCAGATGATGGGCGTGTCGTCCACCTTGATGTCGCTGTCGATGATCAGGGTTGCGTCTGCGCTGCGATACGTATCGTAGCTCTGGCCGCCCATGGTGGTGTCGCCGGTCCGCACGGCACCGGTGATCTGCACCGTGTCGTCCGCACCACCATGGATGGTCAATTCGTTGCTGGTCGGGTTCAGGCCGATGATCTGGGCCTCGATCAGCGTCAGCGTCGCGGCCTCGGCGAATTGCAGATCGATCGCTTCGATCTGGAAGTTGCCTAGCGCGGGGCTGGACAGATCGACCTCGTTCGACACGGTCTCATCGTCGAGCGCGAGATAGGTGCTCGCGCGGTTGCCTGAGGCATCCACATTGGTCACGATCAGGTCGGAGCCATCCGGAACGGTGCCGGAGAAGCTGTGCAGGGTCTCGTCCAGCGGCGCGATATAGGTGTCGGCGCTGGTCACGTCGCTGATCTGCCCGGTCTCGCTCACCTGCGCCATCTCAACGGAGGTGCTCTCGCCCTCGGTGGAGATCGAGCGCAGACCATCGGTATCGCGGGTGAAGGCTGCCACCACCGGGCCATCGGGCGCATCGGTGTCGACTTTCAGAACCTGTGAGATGCTGCCCGTGTTGCCTACCGCGTCGGTCGCGGTGACAACGACGCTCGCGTCATAGCTGCCCGGCGCAATGGCGCTCGCGGGGATCGTCACCGTCCACATGCCATCCGCCGCCACCGCCGCGGGCACGTCAACGCCGTTGAACGCGACCACAACGGTGGAGCCCGGCTCGACCTGTCCGCCAAGATTGATCCCGTCGAGCGCTTCGACCGCGTTGATCGTCCCGTCGCCCTCGACCGCAGCCCCTGTGGAGGCGGCATCGAAGGTCAGCAGGTCCACGATGGTATCGACCTGCACCCCGTCGGCGATCAGGGCCATGTTGCCCGCTGCATCCGTGGCCCGGACCACGACGTCGGTGGCGTATTCGCCATCCGCAAGCGCGGCGGCGGAGAAGGTCGCGGCCCAGTTACCGGCGGCATCGACCTGCGCGGCCACGGTTTCGGACCCAAGCGTCACGTCGACCGTGGAGCCGGGCTCGACCGTGCCGGTGACCCGGACCCCGTCGGCGCGTTCGGCATGGGAGATCATCCCGTCACTTTCGACTGCATCGGCAAAGACCGCGAGATTGTCGACCTCGGTATCGACCCGCACGGTTTCGGTGATCTGGTTCACATTGCCCGCCGCATCGGTGGAGGTGGCGGTGATGTCCACGTCATACGTGCCCCGTGCGATCTGCGCAGCCGGGAAGAACACCTGCCACGCGCCCGCAGCGTCCGCCACGCCCGAATGCGTGACCCCGCCCATGGTGACCTGCACCACAGCCCCCGGCTCGGACGCGCCGGAGAGCACCACGCCGTCGGAGGCCTCCTGCCCGTTGATCACGTCGTCGCCTTCGATTGGCCGCGAGAGCGCGAGGCTGTTGGCCACGGTGTCCACCACGACATCATGGGTCAGCAGAGATGTGTTGCCCGCCGCATCGGTGGCGGTGGCGGTGACCGGCGCGGTGTATTCGCCGGGCGGGATCTCCGCAGCCTCGAAGGTCACGGTCCAAGTGCCATCGGCCGCCACGGTTGCGGGCCGTGTCACGCCTGCGAACTCCACGGACACGGATGCGCCCGGCTCGGCCATGCCGGTGAGTGCGATGCCTTGGGTGGCCTCGGCGGCGTTGACAACGCTGTCGGCCCCTCCGGGCGTGCCGGTCAGCGTGAAGGGCGTCACGGCGGTATCCACGGCCACGCTGCCGGTTGCGCTGGCCACATTGCCGAGCGGGTCCGTCGCCACGGCGGTGATCTGGGCGTCGTATTCACCGGTCGGGATGTCGGCGGGATCGAACGCGGCCTGCCAGCCCCCGGCACTGTCTGCGGTCACCGTGCGCGTCGCCGCACCGAGGCCCACAACGACCGTGCTGCCCGCCTGTGCGGTGCCCGTCAGGGTGACACCGTCGGCATGTTCGGCCGCATTGATCACCCCGTCGCCTTCGACGGTTGCCGTGGCAAACGACACGGTGCCGACGGTGTCCACGACGATCTGGTCGGTGAAACTGGCCGAGTTGCCCGCCGCATCGGTCGCGACACCGGTGATGTCCTGCGCATATTCGCCGTCCGGCAAGGCCCCGGGCTGCCATGTGAGCTGCCAGCCGCCATCCGGCTGGATCGTGGCCTGCCGGGTCACGCCCGCGATGGTGATCGCAACCTGCGCCCCGGGCTCGCCAGTACCGGTGATGCTCATGCCCGCGTCATAGTCGGCGCCGTTGAAGGCGTCGCCGGTCGCCGCGGTGCCCGAGGTGATGGTCACGTCGGGCGGGGTCGTGTCGATCGTGAAGCTCGGCCCGCCGAGCACCTCGCGGCCCCCGGCGCTGTCGGAAAAAGTGACTTCGGCCTCGTGACTGCCATCGGACGGAAAGCTGTCCCCCTCGAAGACCGCCTCGAAGGTCCCATCGGCACCGATCCGTGCCTCCTGTGTCTGATCGCCGACGGTCACCGTGACCTGTGTGCCCGGCTCGCCCCCGCCGCTGACGGCGAGGGTGAGATCGGCGCCGTCGCCGCCAATAGACTGAGCGCCTTCTGCGTTGTTGACATAGGGTGCGGCTGGCTCAGGCTCTGGGTCTGGCGCGGGTGTGGGAGACGGCACGGGCGCGGGTGCGGATGCAGGTTCGGATGCGGGTTCGGGCACGGGTTCGGGCGCGGGCGCCGCCCCGGTCTCGCTGGCACCGTCTGCACGTCCGTCACTGGCCAGCAAAGCCCCTGCACCGACGGCGGCCGCAGCGACTGCCGCGCCACTGGATCCGAGCAGACCGGCAGCCCCGAGCAGGCCCGCGCCGAGCATCGACACTTCGCTACCGGCATCGGGCGCCCCTGCCACCTCGGTCCGGCCCAGAAAGATCAGATCGTCCGACGGGCTCCACTTGCCCCATTGCTCGGTCGGCCCGTATTGCGCGAAGAGCGCGCCATCGGCGGTGTCGACAAAGCCGACCTCGTTCAGATAGCCATCGGCGGAGATGAACAGCCGGTTCGGCGCACCGCTCTCATTGAAGTAGTTCTCGACGACGATGAGCCGACCATCGGCAAGTTCGATGACGAGCACGTCCCCGTTGCGCTGAAACCCGCGCAGATCGACCTGCCGTAAATTGAGGGAGATTTCGTCGCCGGTCCCCGCAGAAATCGTTGTTACCTGCTCCGTGTCCGGAACGATACCGCGCTCCAATGCACCCGCAGGCGCACGCACCACGTAGTCAATCGCCATCGTATCACCACCGCTCTCATAGGGGCGCCCGTCTGCGCGAGCTGCCTCTGCCACCTCGATACGCGCCTCTTCTTTATTGCTTGCGCGCACACTTTTTACACGCATAGCGGTACACGAGGATGATTCGCCGCGCTAGTGTCTTTTTGGCGAATCGATACAAAATCGGCGATTCGGACGGACATCTCGGGGCAAAATCCCCATAAACGCTGTGTTTAAGTGGAAGTTGGAGGGGGTTTGTGAGGCAATCGCTTCTTGACATCTGGAGTGCAGGCATCGGCGCGGTGCGCGGCGACGCAGCGGTCCGCGCGGCGCTGCCGGGTCTCGGCACACCGCCCGTGACCCGCATTCTCGCCATCGGCAAGGCCGCCTGCGAAATGGCGCGCCCGGCGATGGAGGCCCTTCCGGATGCCCCGACCCTGATCGTGACCAAGCACGGGCACAGCGCGCCCCTGCCCGGCGCGGCGCAGATCGTCGAGGCCGGGCATCCGGTGCCCGACGCCGCCTCGCTGACGGCTGGGCGTGCGCTGCTGGACGCGGTGCTGGCCTGCGGGCCGGACGATCACCTTCTGCTGCTCGTCTCCGGTGGCGCGTCTGCGGTGGCCGAACTGCTGCCGGACGGGATCACCCTGCCCGACTGGCAAGAGGAGACACGACAGCTGGTGGCCTCCGGCGCGGATATTCATGCGATCAACACCCGCCGCAAGGAAATCAGCCGGATCAAAGGCGGCAAGCTGCTGGCCGCGTTCAAGGGCAGGCGCGCGACGAGTTTGGTGATCTCCGATGTGGAGGGCGACGATCTGGGCGTGATCGGCTCAGGCGTCGGCGCGGCCCCACCAAACCCGCCTTTCGCCTTTGCCGCGCATATGGTCGCAACCAACGCCGTGGGCAGAGCCGCCGCCGCTGCAGCAAGCCCGCACCGCGTGGTCATCAACGAAGAGAGCCTTTACGGCGACATCCATGCCCTCGCCCCGCGTCTGGGCGCGGCGCTCCGGGAGGGACCTGCGGGCCTCTACATCTATGGCGGCGAGCCGACCACCGAGCTTCCCGACCAGCCCGGGCGCGGCGGGCGCAATCAGGCGCTGGCCCTGCTGATGGCCCGCGAGATCGCCGGGCGGGACGATATCGAGGTGCTGGTCGCGGGCACCGATGGCAGTGATGGGCCGACCGAAGACGCGGGCGGCTATGTGACAGGGCGCACATGGGGTGACGGGGCCGAGGACGCGCTCGCGCGGGCCGATGCCGGCACCTATCTGGCCGCCCAGGGCGCGCTTGTCACCACGGGGCCGACGGGCACCAATGTCATGGACCTAATGATCGCCCTCAAGACATAGCTTGACACTTCGGGCGTCCGGGGGCGGGATAGGCGCCATGGACCAAGCCAATCTGCACCGCGTCATCGAAGAGCCCGATCTGGGCATCACCCTCAGCGACGGCACCCGCCTCTCGGCCCGTGTCTGGAGGCCCGAAGGGGCCGAGACCGCGCCCACAGGGGCGGTTCTGGAATTTCTGCCCTACCGCAAGCGCGACGGCACCACGACGCGGGACGAGCTTGCGCATCCATGGTTTGCCGAGCGCGGGCTGGTGTGCCTGCGCGTGGATATGCGCGGCAATGGCGACAGCGAAGGGCTGATGGAGGATGAATACAGCCCGCAAGAGCTGGCCGACGCGGTGGAGGTGATCGACTGGATCGCCGCGCAACCATGGTCGAACGGCAAGGTTGGGATGATGGGGATCTCTTGGGGCGGGTTCAACGCGCTTCAGGTCGCCGCCCTGCAGCCGGAGCCCTTGAAGGCGATCATCACGCTCTGCTCCACCGTGGACCGCTTCGCGGACGACATCCACTACAAGGGCGGCTGCCTGCTGAACGAGAACCTCGGCTGGGGCGCGACCATGTGGGCCTATTCGTCGCGCGCGCCGGACCCCGCCCTGCGCGAGAACTGGCGAGAGATGTGGCTGGAGCGGCTCAAGGCCGAGCCCTTCTTGCCCGCGCTGTGGCTTTCGCACCAACGCCGCGACGCCTATTGGCAGCACGGCTCGGTCTGCGAGGATTTCAGCGCGCTCAAGGCCGCTGTTCTGGCTGTGGGCGGCTGGGGCGATGCCTACAAGAACGCGGTGCCGCAACTGGTGGACAACGTGCCCGGCGCGAAGGGTATCCTCGGGCCGTGGGTGCACAAATACCCGCATTTCGCGGTGCCAGCGCCGCGCATGGACTTTCTCGGCGAGGCGTTTGACTTCTGGGCCGCGCATCTGCTGGGCGGCGCGCCTTATGATACGCCTGCCAAGCGCATTTACATCATGGACGGGGTGCGCCCGGCGACGTGGTACACCGAGCGCCCGGGGCGTTGGGTGGCGGACCCGGTGACAGACACCCGGACTTTGCATCTCACCGATGCGGGGCTTTCGGACACGCCCGGCCCGCTTGGCGCGCATATCGCCTCCCCGGCGGATACCGGCAGCGAGGCGGGCGAGTATTGCGCGATCTGGCTCGGCCCTGAAATGCCCGGCGACCAGCGCCCGGACGATGCGCGCTCGGTGTGTTTCGACACCGGCCCGCTGCCCGAGGCCACCGATATCAGCGGCGCGCCCGCCGTCACGCTCACGCTCACGCCCGATCAGGCGCAGGGGCAGCTTGCGGTGCGGCTGTGCCATGTCCACCCGGACGGGGCCTCGACGCGGATCACTTATGGCGTGCTGAACCTCACCCATCGGAAGAGTGCCGCCGCGCCCGAGCCGATGACGCCCGGCGCGCCGCTCACCGTGACCGTGCCGCTCGACCATATCGGCTACCGCGTGCCTGCCGGGCATAGGCTGCGGGTGGCGGTCTCGACGGCCTATTGGCCGCTGATCTGGCCCGGTCCGGCCGCGCTCACCGCCGAGCTCACCGAGGGCAGCCTTGCCCTGCCCTGCATCAGCGCCTCCGAGGAGATCAGCCTGCCGGACGAGCCGCAGATGGCCGCGCCGCGGCAGACCGAGACCCTGCGCAGCGAGGCGCATGTCCGCCGCCGCGAGACCGATCTGGTCACGGGCGCGGTGACGCTGGTGATCGAGGATGATTTCGGCAAGATCCGCGATAGCAGCCATGGGCTGATCAACGGCACCATCGCGCGCGAGCGCTGGACGATCCACCCGGACGACCCGCTGTCGGCGCGCGGCGCGTGCCACTGGACGACCGAACTGGAGCGGGACGGGACGCGCCTGCGCACCGAGACACGCTGCGAGATGTGGTCGGATGCGGAGACATTCTACCTGAGCGCGCATCTGGCCGCCTATGAGGACGATTCGCTGATTTTCGAGAAGCCGGTCGCGGCGGAAATCCCGCGCGACCACCTCTAGCGCCGCTCGCCATTAACACTTGCGAGCGGGGGAAATCTGCGCAACCTTAGCAGACATGACACATAAGCCGTGCAGATCAACGACACGGAAACACAACCAAAACCGGGAGACCAAAATGTCTAAACAACTGGAATATTACCTTGCACGCGCGGCCCGTGGCTTCATGTCCCGCCGCGAGTTCATCGGCCGTGCCGGTGCGCTCGGCGTCTCGGCGGCCTTCGCCAACACGCTTCTGGCGCAAGCGGTCAAGGCGGCCGGACCGGTGCAAGGCGGCACGATCCGCATGGGCCTGCAAGGCGGGTCCACCACCGACAGCCTCGATCCGGCGCTCGCCACCAACCAGGTCGCGTTGATGAATATCCGCATGTGGGGCGAGTCCCTGACCGAGCTGGACGATGATGGCGGCATTCGCGGCAAGGTCGCGGAGAGCTTCGAGGCCTCGGCGGACGCCAAGACATGGCGCTTCAAGATCCGCGAAGGGATCGAGTTCTCCAACGGCAAGTCGGTGACCGCCGAGGACGTGGTGCAGACCATTGTCCGCCACTCGGGCGAGGACACCAAGTCGGGCGCGCTCGGCCTGCTGCGTGACATCGCGGATGTGCGCGCCGATGGCGACACCGCCGTGGTCGAGTTGAACAACGCCAATGCCGACCTGCCCTACCTGCTGGCCGACTACCACCTGCCGATCCAGCCGAATGGCGGCATGGACGATCCGGCCGCCGCGATCGGCACCGGCCCGTACATGATGAAAGAAGTGGACATGGGTGTGCGCTTCGTGGCCGAGAAGAACCCCAACTACTGGGGGGATATGGGCCATGCAGCCGAGCTGGAACTGATCGTGATCAACGACAACACCGCCCGCGTCGCCGCGCTGCAATCGGGTCAGGTGGACATGATCGACCGTGTCCCACCGCGCACCGCCAGCCTTGTGTCCCGCGCGCCGGGCATCGCCGTGCACCAGACCTCCGGTCCGGGTCACTACGTATTCATCATGCATTGCGACACCGCGCCGTTCGACAACAATGACCTGCGCCTTGCCCTGAAGCACGGCATCAACCGTCAGGAAATGGTCGACAAGATCCTCTTCGGCTATGGCTCGGTGGGCAACGACACCCCAATCAACGCGTCCTATCCGCTCTATACCGAGCTGGAGCAGCGCACCTATGATCCCGAGCGTGCGAAGTTCCACTTCGACAAATCAGGCCATTCCGGTCCGATCCTGCTGCGCACCTCGGACAATTCCTTCCCCGGCGCACCGGATGCCGCTGCGCTCTTCCAGCAATCGCTGTCGGCGGCGGGCATCGAGCTCGAAATCAAGCGTGAGCCCAATGACGGCTACTGGTCGGAAGTCTGGAACGCACAGCCGTTCTGCACCTCCTATTGGGGCGGTCGTCCGACACAGGACCAAATGTACACGACGGCCTATCTGTCGACGGCGGACTGGAACGACACGCGCTTTGTCAACGAGACCTTCGACCAGACCCTCATCGCGGCACGCGCGGAGCTTGACCAAGCCAAGCGCAAGCAGATGTATGCCGATATGGGCATGATGGTGCACAATGAAGGCGGGCTGATCTGCCCGATGTTCAACGACTTTATCGACGCCACCGGCGACCGGCTCGAAGGCTGGGTCGACGGCGTGAACGGCTTCGCGCTGATGAACTCCTACGCCCCGCTGCGGATGTGGGTTAAGGCCTGATCGATGAACCCGATCGTCAAACTTCTGGCCCAGCGAATTTCGCTGGGCCTGCTGTTGTTGTTCTTCGTCTCCGTGCTGATCTTCGCTGGCACGATGATCCTGCCCGGAGACGTGGCCCAACAAATCCTCGGACAATCGGCCACCCCTGAGGCGCTCGCAAACCTGCGCGCCGAACTGGGTGTGAACGATCCACCCGTGCAACGCTATTTCGAATGGCTCGGCGGTCTGCTGACCGGCGATCTCGGCACCGCTCTCACCTCCGGTCAATCCATCAACGAGGCCATCGGGCAGCGCCTGTCCAACACGCTCTTTCTCGCCTTCTGGGCTGCCGTCATCGCGGTGCCACTGGCGATCTTCCTCGGCCTGCTGGCCGTGCGCTATCAGGAGCGCTGGCCCGACAAGGCGATCTCGGCCTCGACGCTGACCACGATCTCCATGCCGGAGTTTGTGATCGGCTATATCCTGATGTTCCTGATCGGCGTGAAGCTGGGATGGTTTCCGCCGACCGCCGTGGGCTTCCGCCCCGATGCCGACCTGCTGACCCGGCTGAACGCCATTGCCCTGCCCATTCTGGTGCTCACGCTCGTGGTGCTGGCGCATATGATGCGCATGACCCGCGCCGCCATTCTCAACGTGATGCAATCGGCCTATATCGAAACCGCCGAACTGAAGGGGCTGACGACCTTCACGGTGATCCGCAAACACGCCTTCCCGAACGCCATCTCCCCGGTCGTCAACGTGGTGATGCTGAACCTTGCCTATCTCGTGGTGGGCGTCGTCGTGGTGGAGATCGTGTTCAACTACCCCGGCATGGGCCAGTATCTTGTCGACCATGTCACCAAGCGCGATATCCCTGTGGTGCAGGCCTGCGGCGTGATCTTCGCGGCGATCTACATTGGCCTCAACCTTGTCGCCGACGTGGTGTCGATCCTGTCGAACCCACGTCTGCGGCACCCAAAATGAGGAGCGGCACCGCATGTTGAACCTTCGCATTCCCTTCGCCGCCCTTGTCGGCCTGTTCTTTACCACCCTGTTCTTCGCGGTCGCGATCTTTGCGCCGCTCATCGCCCCCTACGGCTATGACGAGGTGGTCTCGCCGGGCTTCTGGGAGCCATCCAGTGCCGCGTATCTCTTCGGCACCGACAACATTGGCCGCGACCTGTTCAGCCGCATGATCTACGGGCTGCGCACGACGATCTGGATCGCCACGCTCGCGACGATCCTGAGCTTCACCACGGGCGCGGTGCTGGGCTTTCTGGCCGCCGTGATCGGCGGCTGGGTCGATCAGGCGCTCTCGCGCTTCGTCGATCTGGTCATGTCGATCCCCTCGCTGATCCTCGCGCTGGTGGTTCTGTCGGTCACGCCGGTCACGATGACCGTGTTGATCGTCATCATGGGCTTTCTCGACAGCACCCGCGTCTACCGCCTTGCCCGCGCTGTCGCGGTGGACATCAACGTGATGGACTACGTGGAAGCCGCCAAGCTGCGCGGCGAGGGCCGGGGCTGGATCATCTTCCGCGAGATCCTGCCCAATGCCCTGTCGCCGCTCGTGGCAGAGATGGGTCTGCGCTTCATCTTCATGGTGCTCTTCATCTCCACCCTCTCGTTCCTCGGCCTCGGCATCCAGCCGCCCGCCGCCGATCTTGGCGGCATGGTGCGCGAGAACTCCGAAGGGCTCACCTATGGCATCGGCGCGGCGCTCTACCCGGCGATCACCATCGCGCTGCTGGCGATCTCGGTGAACCTTGTGGCGGACTGGGTCCTGAGCCGCACCACATCCCTCAAAGGAGGCCGCGGGTAATGACCGAACCCCTCGTAAAAGTCCGCGGCCTGAAAATCGGCGCCACTGTCTACCCGCCCGGCGAAAAACCCCACGACATCGAGATCGTCCACGGCGTCGATTTCGATCTGATGCCCGGCAAGGTGCTGGGCCTCATCGGCGAGTCGGGCGCAGGCAAGTCCACCATCGGTCTGGCCACGATGGCCTATGGCCGGGGCGGCGTGAAAATCACCGGCGGCGAGGTCTGGGTCAATGGGCGCGACATTCTCAAGTCCAGTCTGAGAGACGTGCGCAAGCTGCGCGGCAGCGAGGTGACCTATGTCTCGCAATCGGCAGCCGCGAGCTTCAACCCCGCCAAACAGATCGGCGAGCAGGTCATCGAGGCGGCGGTGTTCCAAGGCAAGTTCTCCAAGGCGGAGGCCGAGAAACGCGCCGTTGACCTCTTCCGCAAGCTCGGCCTGCCCGACCCGGAAAACATCGGACGCCGCTACCCGCATCAGGTCTCCGGCGGCCAGCTTCAGCGCTGCATGACAGCACTGGCACTCTGCCCAGAGCCCGAGTTGGTCGTCTTCGACGAGCCCACCACGGCGCTTGACGTGACCACCCAGATCGACGTTCTGGCGGCGATCAAGGAGGCGATCCGCGACACCGGCGTGGCCGCGCTCTACATCACGCACGATCTCGCGGTCGTGGCGCAGGTGAGCGACGATATCATGGTGCTGAAGATGGGCGAGACCGTCGAATATGGCCCCGTGGATCAGATCATCAACCACCCGCAGGAAACCTATACGCAAGAGCTGGTCTCGGTGCGCTCCATCGACCATCCCGAACAGCAGCCCGCAGGCGAGCCGGTGCTCAGATGCGAGAACATCACCGCGCGCTACCGGGGCACCAAGTTCGACGTGTTGCATGATGTGAGCGTCGAGCTCTACCCCGGCCAGACCCTCGCCGTGGTGGGCGAGAGCGGCTCCGGCAAATCGACGCTGGCGCGCGTGATCACCGGGCTGTTGCCGCCCAGAGAGGGCAAGATCATCTTCGACGGGCGCGAATTGACCCCGGACCAGCCCTCCCGGCCCAAGGACGACCTGCGCGAGTTGCAGATGATCTACCAGATGGCCGACACCGCGATGAACCCGCGCCAGACCGTCGGCACGATCATCGGGCGGCCACTGGAGTTCTATTTCGGTCTCAAAGGCGCCGAAAAGCAAAAACGCATTCAGGAACTTCTCGACGAGATCGAACTGGGCGACGGGTTTCAGGACCGCTACCCGGCGGAGCTGTCAGGCGGGCAGAAACAGCGTGTGTGCATCGCCCGCGCGCTCGCGGCCAAGCCCAAGCTGATCATCTGCGACGAGGTGACCTCGGCGCTCGACCCGCTGGTGGCCGATGGCATCCTCAAGCTGCTGCTGAACCTGCAAAAGATCGAAAACGTGGCATATCTGTTCATCACCCACGATCTCGCCACGGTCCGCGCGATCTCTGACAGCATCGCGGTGATGTATCAGGGCCGCGTGCAGCGCTATGGCACCAAGTCCGAAGTGCTTAGCCCCCCCTTCGACGACTACACCGACCTGCTCCTGTCCTCGGTCCCCGAGATGAAACTCGGCTGGCTGGAGCATGTGATCGCGACCCGAAAAATGGAAAGCGCGGGGAACTGACCGGGCCTGCCCTCAAGGCGTCCCACTCAGGCCGCCGAGCACCACTCCCTGTTTTCGTTTGGCAACAAATATCCCGTGCGGTGAGGGGGCCGACTCCCCCCATGCTGTGGCATGGGTTCGGTCGGTGACGCCCACCGCTACGCGGTAGGCTGAAGCAAAGCTCCCCTTACCCGCCGAAGGCGCGTCCCTACCGTTCCTCGTCGTTCGCAGGCGCAGGCGCATCCTCGTTCTGGTCGAGGATGCGCATCGCGTCGCCTTCCATGTCGGAATACTGATCGGCCCGCAGCGTCCACAGGAAGGCCACGAGCGCGAGGCCGCCGAGGGTCAGCGAGACCGGGATCAGAATGACCAGTACGTTCATGCAGCAAACCTCCGTCTGCGCGGTACGCCGCGCACCGCGTTGGCGATCACTGTAATCGAGCTGGACGACATGGCAATGGCCGCGATCAGCGGGGTGGCGAGGCCGATGCAGGCCACCGGCACGGCGATGATGTTGTAGACAGAGGCCAGCACGAAGTTCTGTTTCATCCGCGCGCGCGCCAGCCTTGCCTCGGCCAGCACCTCGGGGATCACCGTCACATCGCCGCCGAGCAGCACCGCGTCGGCCGCGTTGCGGCTCGCCTCCAGTGCCGAGGACGGGGCCATGGAGGCATGGGCGCGGGCCAGCGCGGCGGTGTCGTTGAGCCCGTCGCCGACCATGAGCACATGCGCGCCGCCCGCCTGAGCCGCGTCCAGATAGGCCGCCTTGGCCTCCGGGGACTGGCCGCCATGGGCCTCCGACAGCCCAAGCGCCGCCGCCTGCCGGTCAACGCGCGGCTGCGCATCGCCCGACAGCAGAACCGTCTCGAAGCCTTCCGCGCGCAGCTCGGCGATCATGTCCGCCGCACCGGGCAAGGGGGCTTCCGTAAACCGGAGCGCAAGGGCCGGGCGATCGCCGATTTTCAGAACAGTCTGCGCCGCCGCGCCAAGCTCGGCCCTCGCGCCCATCACCACGGTCTCGCCCTGATGGAGAGCCTCGACCCCAAACCCGGCGCGTTCCTGCACCTCCTCCAGCGGGGCCGCGCGCATGTCCGCCAAGCTCTCGGCAACCGCCCTTGCAAGCGGGTGCGCGGAGGCGTCTGCAAGGGCCTTCAGAACCGGCAAGTCCGCCGCCGGAACGCCCTCGGGGTCAAACCGCGTGCGGGTCAGCGTGCCGGTCTTATCGAAGACCACATGGGTAACTTCTGCGAGACGCTCCAGCGCCGTGGCGCTCTTCAGCAGAACGCCGCGCTTGAACAGCCGCCCGGTGACCGTCGTCGCCACCGCCGGAACCGCCAGCCCGAGCGCACAAGGGCAGGTGATGATCAGCACCGCAACAGCGACATTGACCGACACGCGCAGATCGTAGGTCGCGAAATACCAGCCCAGAAAGGCCAGCGCGGACAGGATATGCACACCGGGCGCATAGGCCGCGGCGGCCTTGTCGCTGAGCGAGCGGTACTTGCCGCGCGCGCTCTCGGCGATGTCCACCAGCGCGGCGAGGCGGCGCAGGGTGCTGTCCTCGCCCACGGCGGTGGCGCGGATTTTCAGCGGGCCGGTGAGCGCAATCGTCCCGGCGGCGATCTGCATCTGCGACGCAGAGGTGACCGGTTCGGCCTCGCCGGTGATGAAGCTCAGATCGAGCAAGCTCTCGCCCTGCTCCAGAACGCCGTCGACCGGCACGCGTCCCCCTGCCTGCACCAGCACCAGATCGCCCACCGCCACATCCGACAAAGCGACCTCGGCAGGCCCGGCTTGCGTCTCGATGCGGGTGCGCGCCGGCTCCAGCGCGGTGAGTTCCTTGGCCGCCGAGCGCGCCGCGCGGCGCATCCGGTGATCCATGTAGCGCCCGATCAGCAGGAAGAAGGTCAGCGAGATCGCAGCGTCGAAATAGGCATGCGCGCCGCTATGGATGGTCTCGTAGAGCGAGGTCAGAAGGGTCAGAAGGATCGCCAGCGCGATCGGCACGTCCATGTTCATCCGCCCGCCCTTGAGCGCTGCCCACGCAGAGGTGAAGAAGGGCTGCCCGGCGATCAGCGTGACCGGCACGGCGATCATCGCGGAGATCAGGTGGAACAGATCGCGCGTTGCGCCCTCGGCCCCGGACCAGACCGCGACCGACAGCAGCATGACGTTCATCATGGCAAAGCCCGCAAGCCCCATGCGCCACAAAAGCCCCCGGCCCTGCATGTCGAAATCGCTCTCCAGCACTTCGGCATTGAGAGGATAGGCCTCGAAGCCCTTGCCGTTGAGATAGGCGAGAATGTCGGCATCGCCGAGATCTTCGGCCGCCCTGACCGTGACACGTTTGAGCGAGAAATTCACCCGCGCCGCGCTGACGCCCTTGAGGCCCGCAAGCGTGTTTTCCACGCCCTTTATGCAAGCCGGGCAATGGATGCCCGGCAAAGAGAACACGCGCTGCGAGTCGGTCTGCGTCGGTCCCCCCATCTGGGTCGCAAGATCGCCCGCAGCGCAGGCCGGACAGGCAGCGGCGCTTGTCACGAGCGGATGTCCACGACGATGCGTTGCTTGAAGATCGTCCCGTCAGCCGCCTCCGCGACAAGACGCAGGTTCCAGTTCCCCGGCCGCACCTGAACCGGGGCACGGTGGGCGTTGCCGTCAAAGACGAAAATCGGTGTCTGGTCCTCCCCCACATGGGTGGCCCGGCCAAAGGTCGCCGAGACGATTTTCGGCTGAACGGGTTCACCATCCTTGGCGATGTCGAGCACCAGCGCGCCGCGATCGGTATAGGCCCGCACGTCCCAGTCCAGCGCCTCCTGCGCGTCGCGTGCGGCATTGAACTGCTGGCTGGCGAGATAGGAATTTTTCACCTCCAGACCCGGAAAGGTCGAGACCGCATTGAAGGCGAGCGTCAGGTTCGCTGCAACGATCACGCTGAAACCGCCGACGAAGATCGCTAGAACATGCCAGCCGGTGAGTTTACGCTCTTTGGTCATTAGTTTCTCCCGTTGAAAACACTGTCTTGCGACGCGCGCTCGCCATTGCTGATATCCTCCACCCAGAAGCGGAAATCGGTGCGGTGGCTGTTTGCCGCGTCCGATGTGGGCGGCGCGAGGACGTAGACGCGCTGCAGGTGGGTCTGGTTGGCGGGCACATCCACGGTCTCATAGGGCGTGCCTTCGAGGCGGATGCGCAAGGACGAATCGCCCGTGATCGAGATCCGGAACGGGCGGTCCTCGCCATGCTTGTTGAGCAAGCGCACGTCATAGGTGTTGCGGATCGTGCCGTCGGACATTGTGACATAGGTGGGGTTGCGCACGGGCGCGACGTTGATCTCGATATCGGGCCGCACGAAGAGCGCCCAGACCAGCGCGATGCCGATGGCGGACCACAGCGCGGTATAGATCATCGTGCGCAGGCGGAAGACGTGCTGCCAGAGCGGGCGCGGCTTTTGGCCGGCGCGCTCGCGCGGCTCGTCGGACAGGGCGAGGTAGTCGATCAGACCGCGCTCCTTGCCGATCTTCGCCATCACATCGTCACAGGCGTCGATGCAGAGCGCGCAGGTGATGCATTCGAGTTGCTGGCCGTCGCGGATGTCGATCCCGACCGGGCAAACATTCACGCAGGCCATGCAGTCGATACAGTCACCGGGTCCATGTGTCTCCAGCGTCGGCATCGGCTCTTGCGCCTCGTCCTCCTCCTCCTTGCGGCGCCCGGGATAGGCGGTGGGCGTGTAGGCTGCGGCCCCGCGCCCGCGCGCGGCTTCCTCGGCGGCGATGCGCTCGGCCTCTTCGGACATCTCCCGGCGGCGCTTGCCCTTGGCGCGCGGCTCGCCACGCCAACTGCGGTAGCCGACGGTGAGCGTGTCGTCATCCATCATCGCACCTTGGATTCGCGGCCATGGGCACATGTAGATGCAGACCTGCTCGCGCATGAAGCCGCCAAAAACGAAGGTGAAGAAGGTCAGGATGGCGATGGTCGAATAAGCCACGATATGCGCGTTGAGCGTGACCAGATCGCGCAGCAGCGTCGGCGCATCGGCAAAGTAGAACACCCAAGCCCCGCCCGTGGCGACCGAGATCGCGAGCCAGACCGCCCATTTGGTCAGCCGCAAACGGATTTTCTTGCCGTCCCACTTGGCGTTCCAGAGCCGGACCCGCGCGTTGCGGTCGCCCTCGATCATCCGCTCAACCTGGAAGAACAGGTCGGTCCAGACGGTTTGTGGACAGGTATACCCACACCAGACCCGGCCAAGCGCAGAGGTGAAGAGAAACAGGCCCAGCCCGGCCATGATCAGAAGGCCAGCCACGAAGTAGAACTCATGCGGCCAGATCTCGATCCAGAAGAAATAGAAGCGCCGGCCCGCCATGTCGATCAGGACCGCCTGATCGGGCAGGTTCGGCCCACGATCCCAGCGAATCCATGGAGTTACGTAGTAAATACCAAGAGTGACCGCCATGATCACCCATTTAAGATTGCGGTACCATCCCGAGACTCTCCGCGGAAAGACCGGCTCCTGCGCGGCATATAGCTTGGGCGCATCTGTGTTAGACATGAACTGTAACTCCTATTCGCAAAACAGATATCGCCGGGTCGGCGCAATCAATCCTTGATCTGGGTCAACTCGGCCCGCGCCGATCACCTTTGCGACGGTCCGTCGCAGCGCTTTCCACGAAAGCCAGCCTTGCGAGGTCCACAAAGCCCGGAAAAACGCTTGGCCTTCGGGCCATGCCAAGGCGATAAGTCACAACAAGGACCAAGCATCACGATAGCCGACAGGACGTTGCCCCATGCAGACCGACCGATATGGATTGCCGCTTTCGACACCGCATGGCGCTGCCCGCGACGCGTATGTAACGGGTGTGGATCACATTCTGGCCGCAACATCCGGTGCTGTTGAGGCGTTTGACGCCGCGCTGCGGGCCGATCCGGCCTTCACACTGGCCCATGTCGGACTGGCAAGGGCGCGGATGTATGCGGGCGACATGCCCGGGGCCCGGTCCGCGATTGGTGACGCGCGAACACATGCGCGCGGCGGTACGGCGCGCGAAGCCAGCCATCTCGCGATCTTCGAGTTGCTCTTGCAAGGCCGGGCCGCCGAGACACGGCAGGCTGTGCTGACCCATGTCGCGGAGTATCCGCGCGACGTCATGGTCGCACAGATTTGCACGAATATCTTCGGGCTGATCGGCTTGTCCGGTGAGCCCGGACGCGAGAGCCTGCAATTGGCCTATACGTCGCGCCTGCTGGACCATCTCGGCGACGATTGGTGGCTGCTGAGCGTGCACGGACAGGCGCTGTGTGAGGTCGGGCGGCTGGACGATGCTATGACGGCGATGGAGCGCTCGCTGGAGCTCAACAACGGCAACGCCAACGCGTCCCATTTCAAGGCGCATACGCTCTATGAACAAGGCGAGAGTGCGCTTGGCCGCAGCTATCTGGCCAACTGGATCAAGGACTACGATGAACACGCACTCCTGCATGGGCACCTGAGTTGGCACCGGGCGCTCTGGGCGCTGGAGCAGGGCGATGCCGCCGATCTTTGGCAGATCTACCACAGCGCGATTGCTCCCGGTGCCACGCATTCCTTGCCGATCAACGTGTTGACCGATGGCGCCGCCCTGCTCTACCGCGCCGAGCTTGCGGGGCTGCGTGTCGATCCCGCGCTCTGGCGCGATATGGCCAATTTCGCGGCGCGGTGCTTTCCCGATCCGGGCATGAGTTTCGCGGATATACACGCAGCGCTGGCCTATGCGATGGCGGGAGATGGCGACCGGCTGGCTGTGCTGGGCGAGACACAGGCCGGGTTCGCGGCCGATCTTGTGCGCCCGGTGGCGCAAAGCTGGGCGGCGATTGCCCGGCAGGACTGGTCCGAGGCTCTGCGCTTGCTGACGCCCGTGATGGCAGACCACGCACGGCTTGGCGGCAGCCGGGCGCAGCGCGATTTGCTGGAACTGACCTATCTGAACCTTCTGCTCAAAACCGGTCAGACACAGGAGGCGCAACGCGCGATGGCCACGCGCAGACCGGTCTTCGGTCCCGGTGCGCCGGTGGCGGGTTTGGCATAGAGGGGTGCGGGGAAAAGAAGACGCCCCGGCCAGGTCTTGAGGAAATGCGCGAACAGGATCTCAGAGCGGCCGGGGCTCATGCGCGCGGCACAAATCGCACCGCGCGCATGATCTCTATAGGGAGGGCTTATTCGCCACCCCCGAGTTGGTGGACGTAGAGCGTGACCGCCTTGACATCGGCCTCGCTGAGGCGCTGACCCATGGCAGGCATCACGCCGAAGCGCGAATAGGTGATGGTCTCGACGATGGTCTCGACATCCCCACCGTAGAGCCAGATCTGGTCGGCGAGGTTCGGGGCACCCTGATAGATGTCCCCCATCCCCTCGTCGCCATGACAGGCCGCGCAATTGTCGAGGTAGAGTTCCGTTCCGGTCGCCGCGAGGGTGGCGTCATGCTCTTGTCCAGACATCGCACGCACATAATGCGCCGTCGCGAGGATCTCGTCTTCTTCGAGGATTTCACCAAAGGCCGGCATCTGCGACCAATGCGCATCGTCATCGGTCTCGTTGCGGATGCCGTGGCGGACGGTGTATTCCACCTCCTCAACCGCGCCGCCCCAGAGCCACGCGTTGTCAAGCAGGTTGGGATAGCCGACCGCGCCGGCAGCGCCCGAGCCATGGCATTGCGAGCAATGCGCCCGGAACACCGCCGCGCCGCCCGAGATCGCGTAGTCATGCACCGGTGTGCCGGGCTCGACCGTGGTCAGATCGGCTGCGGCAAGCTCGGCGGAGACCCCCGCGTTGGCTTCCTGGTAGCGCTCGATATCCGCCGCCACATTGGCACGGGTCGAGTAGCCCAGAAGACCTTGCGTGGCCCCGCTGACGAGCGGCCAGGCGGGATAGGCGATGGTGTAGCCAACCCCCCAGATGATCGTCAGGTAGAAAGTCCACAGCCACCAGCGCGGCAGAGGGTTGTTCAGTTCCTTGATGCCGTCCCATTCGTGGCCCGTAGTGTCCACACCCGTGACGTCATCTTTGTCTTTTTGGTCGGCCATTATTTTGCCTCCGTTGACGTGTCGGAAATCGTCTCATTGCGAAACGGTATCTGAGAGATATCCTCGTGGGTTTTGCGCGTGCCCGGTCGCAAAGCCCAAAGAATGGCCCCCACGTAGAGGGTCGTCATCGCCAGCAGCATCCAGTTATCCGCAACGCCCTGCCAAAAGGTTTGTTGATCCATGTCAGCCTCCCTCAGCGACTTGCGACCGGGACGAAGGTCGAGAAGTCGACCAGCGTTCCGAGCATTTGCAGATAGGCGATGAGCGCATCCATCTCGGTGATCTCAGGTTGCCCGTCGAAGTTGGACACCACGGCCTTGGGATAGCGCACCACCAGATCGTCGTAATCGCTGTCCGGATCGGCTTGCGCCATGAAATCCGAGGCTGCGTTCTCGATCATCTCGTCGGTATAGGGCACGCCGACGAAGCGATGTGTTTCCATCAGATCGCCGATCCGTTCCGGCTCAAGGGTTGCGTTCATCAGAAACTCGTATTTCGGCATCACCGATTCCGGCACAACGGATTGCGGATCGATCAGGTGATCCACATGCCACTGGTCGGAGTAACGCCCGCCCACCCGGGCCAGATCCGGCCCGGTGCGCTTGGAGCCCCACTGGAACGGGTGGTCATACATCGACTCCGCCGCCAGTGAGTAATGCCCGTAGCGCTCCACTTCGTCCCGCATCGGCCGGACCATCTGGGAGTGGCACACATAGCACCCCTCCCGGATGTAGATATCCCGACCCGCAAGCTCCAGCGGGGAGTAAGGCCGCACCCCTTCCACCTCTTCGATTGTGTTCTCAAGGTAGAAGAGCGGTACGATCTCGACGATCCCCCCGACGGTCACCACCAAGAGGGAGGAGACCAGCAGAAGCGTGGGGCTCTTTTCGAGGAGAGCGTGTTTGTCCAGAATTGCCATTCTTTTCTCTCCTTATTCAGCCGGGACACCGACCTGGGCACGCACTGGCTGTGCGCCCCGGATCGTCATCCACATGTTCCAGACCATGATCAGCGCACCTGCGAGGTAGAGAACCCCACCGAGGCCACGGACCACATACATCGGGAATTTGGCACTCACGGTGTCGGCGAAGCTGTTCACGAGGAACCCTTGCGCGTCGACTTCACGCCACATCAGGCCTTCCATGATCCCCGTCACCCACATGGAGGACGCGTAGAGCACGATGCCGATGGTCGCGAGCCAGAAGTGCCAGTTGATCGCCGACATGGAGTACATCTGCGCCCGGCCCCAGAGTTTGGGTGTCAGGAAGTACAGAGCCCCGAAGGTGATCATGCCATTCCAGCCAAGCGCGCCGGAGTGGACGTGACCGATGGTCCAGTCGGTGTAGTGTGACAGCGAGTTCACTGCGCGGATCGACATCATCGGGCCTTCGAAGGTCGACATGCCGTAGAACGCGAGGGAGATCACGAACATCCGGATGATCGGATCGGTCCGCAGCTTGTCCCATGCGCCTTGCAGCGTCATCAACCCGTTGATCATGCCGCCCCATGAGGGCATCCAGAGGATGATCGAGAACACCATGCCCAGTGTCGAGGCCCAGTCAGGCAGCGCTGTGTAGTGCAAATGGTGCGGTCCGGCCCAGATATAGAGGAAGATCAGCGCCCAGAAGTGGATGATCGACAGCTTGTAGGAGAACACCGGACGACCGGCTTGCTTGGGCACGAAGTAGTACATCATGCCGAGGAAGCCCGCGGTCAGGAAGAAGCCCACAGCGTTGTGGCCATACCACCATTGCACCATCGCATCCTGCACGCCCGAGAAGACCTGAACGGACTTGGAGCCCCAGATCGTGACAGGGATCGACAGGTTGTTGACGAGGTGCAGCATCGCCACGGTGATGATGAAGCTCAGAAGGAACCAGTTGGCGACATAGATGTGCTTTTCCTTCCGCTTGAAGATCGTGCCCATGAACACGATCAGGAAGGCGACCCAGACGACGGTCAGCCACAGATCCACATGCCATTCCGGCTCGGCATATTCCTTGGATTGCGTCGCGCCCAGAACGTAGCCGGTGGCGGCGAGCACGATGAAGAGCTGGTAGCCCCAGAACACGAACCACGCCAGATTGCCGCCCCAGAGCCGCGCGCCGGAGGTGCGTTGCACGATGTAGAAGGAGGACATGATCAGCGCGTTGCCGCCGAAGGCGAAGATCACCGCGGATGTGTGCAGCGGGCGCAGGCGCCCGAAATTCAGATAGGGCTGCGCCCAATCGAAGTTGAGCACCGGAAAGGCAAGCTGGAAGGCGATGACCACCCCCACGAGGAACCCGACAACTCCCCAAAATCCTGTGGCTATGACCCCTGCGCGCACAACCCCGTCCATGTAGCCACTGGCATCGACAGGTACTTTCTTTTCATCTGCGCCGCGCAGGGTCCAAACGAACAGCCCTGCAGCGACAGCGAAAATGATCAGTCCGTGCACGCGAAACGCCAGATCGACGCCCATATAGGTGGCATAGAGCCCCACCAGAGCGACCAGACCCAGCGCGATAAGTTTGACGTAATCCAACATAAATGATCCTCGTCTGTTCGCGTGACAGAACAAGAGCCGGAATGGCTCTGCCCTCAAAGTCGAGGTACGCGGGCACGCCGAATAGCTCTTTGATCTGGATCAACCGAATCCCCCCGCAGGGTCGCAGACCGACAGAAATCACCTTGAAATCATGGAGTTCATGGACCGATAGCGTCAATCCGCCTCAGGGGTGTGGAAAATGCAGCCAGCAGCGCTCATGCGCTGCGGGGCAGCGGAACGGGCCCTGCAGTCAGGTGTCGGGGTGTCAAAGCCCTGACCGGCACATCCATGGGCAGCGCTTCAAAGGAACGGCTGGGACCGGCTTGCGTCGATCAAACACGGGTCTGATCCGTCCTGATACAAGGCGCGGGTACAAGCGCGTGGCGCACGGATAGCATCCACTGCGGCGGAAAACGCTATTCGCAGAGGCGCGCGTCTTCTTTTACGTGAACACGCGGATCCGCTGGATTGCCAACATCGACTTGGACAAAGAATCCAGACCCGCAGCGGCCTTGCGCCTCTGCGGCCACACCCGCATGGATCAGTTCAGCATGCCGCCATCGTCATCATCGCCGGACTCGTTCATCAGCCCGATCAAGTCCTTGATGATGATGACCTTCTTGCCTTCGGTGTCGATGAGGCCAGCCTTGCGCAAGGCCGTGACCTGCCGCGACACGGTTTCGATGGTCAGCCCGAGATAGGTCGCCATGACCTCACGGGTGAGCGGCAACTCCAGACGCAGGTTCTCACCAAGCTCGTCGCCACCCGGACGGATCGAGCGCTTGTGGATGAGCAGAAGGAAAGAGGCGACTTTCTCGCGGGCGGTCTTGCGGCCCAGCAGCAGCATCCAGTCCCGCGCCGCATCAAGCTCGTCGAGCGCCATTTCCAGCATCCGCTCGCCGATATGCGGGGTCTGCGCCACGACAGCCTCGAAGGGGCTGCGCCGGAAAGAGCACAGATGAACCTCGCTGACGGCGGTCACATCGTATTGCAGATGTTGCCGGCCCGGACGCCCGATGAAATCGGAGGGCAGCAAGAGCCCCACGATCTGCGTGCGCCCGTCCTCAAGAACACGGCTGAGCGTCGCCGTCCCGGTGACGACCGAGGAGATCACCTCCATATCGTCGCCACGCATCGCTATGGTCTGGCCCGGCGAGAAGGAGCGGTAGAATTTGATCTCCTCCAGCTTCTTCAACTCGTCGGTGTCGCAGCGCGCACAGACGGCCCTGTGCCGGATCGGGCACTCTGAGCAGTTTTCACTGAATTTTGGAGATTGTGACATGTTGTTCGCGCTTTTTGATCCACATCAAGGCAATGTGGAAGTGTCAGATTATCGTGACACTATGAAACACGAAAATCTCTTCACGCGCCATGGATTATTTGACGCACGTGTGCCCCGTTACACGTCATATCCACCGGCTAATCGTTTCGAAACATTTGACGAGACGCCGCCCACAGCGCAATGGATGGCTCAAGTGCCCGAAGGCCGCGCTCTGTCCTTCTACATGCATGTGCCGTTTTGCCGCCGTCTATGCTGGTTCTGCGCCTGCCGCACGCAAGGCACCAAGACCGACGCACCGGTGCGGAACTACCTCAAGGTGCTACATGAAGAGATGGAGCTTGCGGCACAATATCTGCCTTCCGTGAAGGCTGAACGCGTACATATTGGGGGCGGAACGCCGACGCTGATGTCGCCCGATATGGTCCGCGACCTGATGGAAGTGTTTGATCGACTCTATCCTCGCACGAAGGATGCCGAGTTCTCCGTGGAGATCGATCCCACCGAGGTCGACATGCCGCGAATCGAGGCGCTGGTGGCCGCCGGAATGAACCGCGCGAGCCTCGGCGTGCAGGATTTTGCTCCCAATGTGCAGGCGGCAATCGGCCGTGAGCAATCGCTGGAGCAGACCGAAACCTGCATCTCCGGGTTGCGCGGGCTGGGTGTCGATTCAATCAACCTAGACATTTTGTACGGCCTGCCATTCCAGACCGACGACTCACTCATGGACACGGTGGATATGGTGATCGACCTCGATCCCGACCGGATCGCGGCCTTCGGGTATGCCCATGTGCCATGGATGTCCCGGCGCCAGACCCTGATTCCCGAAGACGCGCTGCCAAATCCGCGCACGCGCCTCCACCTGTTCAACATCATGGCCGAACGGCTGCGCAAGGCGGGCTATATCCAGATCGGGATCGACCATTTCGTCAAACCGCGCGACGGGCTGGCGCAAGCCCTCGCCGACAAGCGCCTGCACCGCAATTTCCAAGGCTATACCGACGATGCCAACCCGTGGCTGATCGGCTTCGGCGCCTCGGCGATCTCGCGTTATCCACAGGGGTATTTGCACAACGCGACCTCGACATCGGATTATCTTGCCTCGATCGAGAAGACCGGCATCGCCACCAAGCGCGGCATCGCGATGAGCCCGGCGCAGATGCTGACCTCGGACCTGATCGAGCATCTGATGTGCTATGGCCGGGTCGATCTGGACTGCATTGCCGAAGAGACAGGGCGCGATGTGAGTTCGGCCCGGCCCAAACTGGCGCGGATCGCGGAAGAATTCGAAGGCATCGTGCAACTCACGGGCGACAGCCTGCATGTGCCGATGGACTGCTACCCGATGCTGCGGATCATCGCGGCGCGGTTTGACGATCACAAGGTGGATGGCAACGCCCACGCGATTGCCGTCTGACCCAAGCCAGACCGAAGACAAAAGGCGCGTGCTGCGGCAGCGCCTTTTTTTTGCGTTGTGCCCAAGGTGGTGCTGACGTTTAGTGGCCCCGCAATCTGACGGGAGGCCACCATGAACGGCAAACTTTTGCTCATCATTCTCGACGGGGTGCCGGAGCGTAACTTCCGGCGTTTGTTCGGAAATCTCGAAGGCTGGGTCGCGCGCGGCGAGGCGCAGGTCTGGACGCACCGGGCGGTGATGCCCTCGATCTCGGCCTCCTGCTATGCCTCGATCCACACCGGTGTCAGCCCGCAGGAGCATGGCTGCACCGGCAATGGCAATGTGTTCCGCCTGAGCCACCCGGATGTCTTTGCACAAGTGCGCAAGGGCGGCGGCGTCACAGGCGCGGTCACCCATTCCTTCTGGTCGGAGTTTTTCAACCGCGCGCCCTTCGACTATGTGCGCGACATCGAGTATGACGAGCCGGAGAGCGACACGATCAACCATGGCCGGTTTCACACGATGACGGGCTATGGCCAGTCCAACCAGATGACGCCCTCGGACGTGGACCTCTTCGCGACGCTGACCTCGCTTTGCCACCGTTTTTCGTTGAATTACGGGATCTTACACACCTGCACGCTGGACAGCATGGGGCACCGCTTCTTCCACGAATGTCAGGAAATGGACCATGCCTGCGCGGTGATGGACGAGATGCTCGCGCCCTTCATCCACCAGTGGCGCGCGATGGGCTACGAGATCATCGTGACCGCCGATCACGGGCAGGATGAGCGCGGCCATCATGGCGGGCGGGGCGCGCTGCAGCAGGAAACGGCGCTCTACTATTTCGGCCCGGCCTCGGGCCCGGACACGCATGCGGTCATTGACCAGTTGCAACTGGCCCCCACGATCCTGTCGCGGCTTGGTGCACCGATTGCCGAGACGATGACGGCAGAGGTGTTTCTGGACGGGTAGAGGTTAACGGGGCGAACGTTGCGCGGGAGGGCAAAATCCGCAAACCGCCTTGAGAGTGGGTTAACGCCAGTAAAACAAGGTACATACGCCGTATGGCTCGGCGTATGGCTAAGCGTATGGCACCTGTACATACGCACGGTGCGTTAACCTGGGTCTTAACGGGGCGTACGGTGGGGGGCGTTAACCTTTTCGGCGTGGTGCCATGGGGAGCAGATTGCCCCCTGCAGAGCCCCACGCAGAACGGCTGGGGGCGGCTCCCGCCTGTTTTGCTTTTGACAAAAATACGTCGTGGGCGCGTTCAGCCGGGTGCGGCCATCTCGCGCAGCGTGTCGCAAATGCGGGCGAAGCTCGCGGCGGCCTTGGAACTCATGGTCCGGGCGCGCAGGTAGCCGTGGACCAGCCCCTCTTCACTTACCCAGACTGCCTGCCCGCCCGCTGCACGGATGGCCTCCACGTAGGCCCCGCCATCGGAGTCGAGCGGGTCGCATTCCGCCGTGACCACCAGCGTCAGCGGCAGGCCGGAGAAATCCGTATCGTGCAGCGGCGCGCAATTGGGATCGCCCTCGGGCGGCTCGCCGCCGAAGCGCACCATTCGGTAAAACGCCATGTCCTTGGTCGTGAGTTGCGGCGCATTGGCGTGTTCTGTGTAGGACGGCATCGACCAGTCCCCGCCCAAACCGGGATAGATCAGCACCTGCCCCACAGGCGCATCCGCCCGGCCCCGCGTCGCGCCGGACACAGCGGCGGCGAGATTGCCCCCCGCACTGTCACCGCAGACCAGCACCGGCCCGTCCCACGCCGCCGCAATCGCCGCATAGGCCGCCATCGCCGCATTGAAATCCGCCGGGTAGGTGTGTTCGGGCGCCAGCGGGTAGTCCACCGACACGACGCGCAGACCGGTTTGGTCACAGATCTCGGCACAGATGCTGTCATGACTGTCGAGCCCGCCCACAACGAAGCCGCCGCCGTGGTAGTAGACCACCGTGCCAGCTGCCCCCGCCCCCTCGTAGCGACGGCAGGGCACGCCGCCATGCTCTTCATCAGTGACCGTCACACCCTCGGGCCGCCCCACGTCGAAATCGGCGCACATCGCGTCATAGACCCGGCGCTGCCCGGCAATGTCGAGATCGACCGCATCCGGCGGGTAGAGCGCATCGCAGCGCGCCAGATAGGCCTTCATCTCGTCGTCGAGCAGGGTCTCATATTTGGGTTCCATCACGCGCGGGCCTATTCTGCGGCCATCTGCGCCGCGCCCGCAGGCTCCCATTTCTGCGGGAAGGCATTGAGGATCTCGCCGACCGCGTCCTCATCGGTGCCGTTCAGCACCACTTGCGCCACGAGCCCGCGCTTCTTGTCGTCGATCACCGACACGACGCGCGCCGCCAGCCCCTCGCCTTCCAGCGTTTCGTTGAAGACCCGCGTGATCGCGTGTTTGCGCAGGTCGGGCTTGAAGATCTTGCCCACGGCGGTTTTCGGCAACTCGCCCATGACCGTCATGTGCTTGGGATGCGCGGCGCGTTCATGTACGTGGACCTTGCAGTATTCCAGCAGGTCCGCTTCGCTCACCGACGCGCCCCCGACCAGTTCGACAAAGGCGCAGGGCACCTCGCCGGAATGGCGGTCGGGCTGGCCGATCGCGCCCGCGAAGGCCACGGCGTCATGGCCGAGCAGCGCCTCTTCGATCTCGGCCGGGTCGATATTGTGCCCGCCGCGGATGATCAGATCCTTGGCCCGCCCGGTGATCCACAGATAGCCGTCGCCATCCACCCGCCCCAGATCGCCGGTGCGCAGGTACTTGCCGAAGAACAAATCGTCGTTCTTTTCGGTCTCGGTATAGGTGTTGCCGACATAGACCCCGGGGTTCGAGATGCAGATTTCGCCGATCTCGTCCACCTCGCAGTCCACCGGCTCGCCGGGGCCCGCTTTGAAGATCTTCACATCTGTGTAGGGGAAGGTGATGCCGATGGAGCCGACTTTCTTCTCGCCATCGACGGGATTGCAGGACACAAGGCAGGTCGCCTCGGTCAGCCCGTAGCCCTCGACGATGGTCACGCCGGAGGCCTTCTCGAAGCGCTTGAACAGCTCCAAGGGGAGCGGGGCGGAGCCGGAGAACGCGGTTTTGACCGAGGAGATATCGGCATCGACCGGGCGCTGCATCTTGGCGGAGATCGCCGTCGGCACGGTGATGATGAAGGTGATCTTCCAGCGCTCGCAGAGCTTCCAGAAATTGTCGAACACCCCGTCGCCGCGATAGCCCTGCGGGGTTGGGAAGACCACATGCGCGCCCGAGGCCACCGCCGACATCAGGATCACGTGGCAGGCGAAGACGTGGAAGAGCGGCAGCGGGCACATCACGTTGTCGGTTTCGGTGTAGAGAAGCTCATGGCCGAGCCAGCCATTGTAGATCATGCCCGAATAGCGGTGCTGCGCCACCTTGGGCATGCCTGTCGTCCCGCCGGTGTGGAAATAGCACGCAACCCGGTCCTCGGTGCTGTCGGCGAAGGTGAGCGTGGTGGGCTGCTTATTGAGCTCCTTCATGAAGTCCTTGTAGTCAGCGTGCAGGCCGCCCTCGATCTTGGGGCGCAGGAAGGGCACGATCCACGATTTCGGCGGCGTCAGGTAGCGCAGAAGGTCCACTTCGAGCACCGTGTCCACGTTGGGCGCGTGGCGCACCGCCTCGGCGGTCTTCTGGGCCACGTCGGTCTTGGGGAAGGGCTTGAGCGTGACCACGACCTTGGCGTTCGTCTCGCGCAGGATCGCGCCGATCTGCTCGGGCTCCAGCAGCGGGTTGATCGGGTTGGCAATGCCCGCCACCGCGCCGCCGAGCAGGGTGAAGATCGTTTCGTTGCAGTTGGGAAGGATGTAGGCGACGACATCGTCTTCCCCGACGCCCAGCGAGCGGAAGAGGTTCGCCGCTTGGGTGGTGCGGTCCTTGAGCGCCGACCATGTGAGGGTCTCGGCCTTGTCGGTGGGGCCGGAAAAGAGCTGGTAGCTCACCGCGTTGTGGCTGGGGAATTTCGACGCCGTGTTGGACAGCATCTGGTAGAGGGTGACCGGCACGTCGCGGTCTTCCCAAGGGGTTTGTTCGATGGCGAGCTTGTCTGCGATCCCGGCGAATGCCATGGCTGGTTCTCCTCCCGACGATGTGGCGCGTTGGCCTTATGCTTGGTCTTGCGGCCAAGGATGCGCGGGAATGCAGAATTTCGCAAGATTATGACGCGGGGGCAGGTCACGGATACGCGGCGTCACAAAAGGCGGGGGCGCGCTTTGCCCGCCCCCTTCAGATCACTGACCAAACTGTCTGAGCCGAAAGCCGGAGGCCGCCTCAGCCCTGCGGGATCCGCAGCATCTGGCCGGGGTAAATCTTGTCCGGATCGCTCAGCATCGGACGGTTGGCCTCGAAAATCTCATTATAGCGATTGCCAGACCCCAGCGTCTTTTCGGCGATTGCCCAGAGTGTGTCACCCTTTTCAACCGTATGAAACACCGGCTCAGCGCCGCCCCCCGTGGTGGAGTCTTCGACCGCGCCGACGCCTTCGACATTGCCCACCGCGAGGATGATCTTCTCTTTGAGCTCATCACTGGCCGCCGCGCCTTCGAGTTTCACCGTGTCGCCTTCGACGGAAATGTCGATCCCGCTGGCATCCAGACCCAGATCCTCGATCTCCTTCTTCAACGCCTCGGCTTCCGGCTCGTCACCCCCGCCAAAAAGCTTCTTGCCGCTGTCCTTCACAAAGCTCCACAGTCCCATGTGCACCCTCCTTCGGTTCTTGGTGTCACATGCAGAATGCGCCTGGTTTGCGACTCGCGCAAGCGGTTGAAGAATGAGAGAGAGGAGGCCGTAAGGGGTGCGGCGCTACTCCGCCGCCATTCCGTCGGTGAACTGAAGCCGCGCCAGACGCGCATAGAGCCCGCCCTCGGACACGAGCGCGTCATGGGCGCCTGTCGCCACCACGCGGCCCTGATCCATCACCACGATCCGGTCGGCCTTTTTCACCGTCGCCAGACGGTGGGCGACGATCAACGTCGTGCGGCCCTGCGCAAGCCGGTCCACCGCGTCCTGCACCGCCCGTTCGCTCTCGGCATCGAGCGCCGAGGTGGCCTCG
This sequence comes from uncultured Aliishimia sp., assembly GCA_965656085.1. GTDB lineage: Bacteria > Pseudomonadota > Alphaproteobacteria > Rhodobacterales > Rhodobacteraceae > Aliishimia. The sequence continues at coordinate 34,128 of CBFHJA010000038.1, forward strand.
TCGAGCAGAAGGATCGGGGCGTCGCGCAGGATCGCGCGGGCGATGGCGATGCGCTGTTTCTGCCCGCCCGACAGCATCACGCCGCGCTCGCCGACCTCGCTCTCGTAGCCCTCGGGCAGCGCCGTGATGAACGCGTGCGCCGCAGCGGCCTGCGCGGCAGCCTCCACCTCGGCATCGCTCGCATCGGGGCGGCCAAAGCGGATGTTCTCGCGGGCGGTGGTGGCGAAGATCACCGGATCCTGCGGCACCAGCGCGATCTCGCGGCGGAAATCCTCGCGCGCCAGCGTGGCGATGTCGATCCCGTCCAGGCACACCCGGCCCGCTTGCGGGTCGTAGAACCGTTGCAGAAGCTGGATGATCGTCGTCTTGCCCGCACCGGAGGGGCCGACAAAGGCGACGGTCTCGCCCGGTTCGATCTGCAAGGTGACGCCATCGAGCGCCTGTTGCGCCGGGCGCGACGGATAGGCGAAGCGCACCTGTTCGAAGGCGATCTGCCCGCGGACCGGGCGCGGCAGGGTGGCAGGCGCGGCAGGGTCCCGCACGCTGTCCTCGGTGTTCAGAAGTTCGACCAGCCGCTCGGTCGCCCCGGCGGCACGCTGAAGCTCCGACCAGATTTCCGACAGCGCCGCCACGCCGCCTGCGACCATCACCGAGTAGATCACGAACTGGATCAGCATCCCCGTGGTCATCTCGCCCGCGCGCACGTCCCGCGCGCCGATCCACAGCACGCCGACAATCCCGGTGAAGACGAGGAAAATGATGATCACGGTCAGCAGCGCGCGGGTGTTCACACGGCGCTTGGCGCTGCGATAGCTCTCCTCGGTCACATCGCCAAACTGCTTGCGCGACGCGCTCTCATGAGTGAAGGCCTGCACGGTCTGCACCGACAGCAGCGCCTCGGAGGCATTGCCCGAGGAGGCCGCGATCCAGTCCTGGTTCTCGCGGGAGATCTTGCGCAGCCGCCGCCCCAGCACGAGGATCGGCACCACCACGGCAGGCACGATCAGCAGGACCATCGAGGTCAGTTTCGGCGAGGTCAGCAGCATCAGGATCAGCCCGCCAATGAAAATCAGCAGGTTGCGCAGGGCGATGGAGACCGAGGAGCCGATCACCGACTGGATCAGCGTGGTGTCGGTGGTGATGCGGCTGAGCACCTCGCCCGTCATCACCCGCTCGTAAAAGGCGGGCGAGAGCCCGATCACCCGGTCGAAGAGCGCCTTGCGGATGTCGGCGACGACGCGCTCGCCAAAGCGGGTGATCAGCAGGTAGCGCAGCCCGGTGCCGAGCGCGAGCAGCCCGGCAATGCCAAGCGCGGCGAGGAAATACTGATCGAGAATGCGGTCATCGCCCGCCTCGAAATGATCCACCACCCGGCGCACCGCCAGCGGCAGCGCAAGCGACACGCAGGCCGTCAGCACCAGCGCCGTCAGCGCCGCGCCCATCAACACACGGTAGGGCCGCATGAACGGCCAAAGCGCCGCAAGCGCGCCGATTTTCTTCGATTTCTCGCGATCCTGCGCCGCGCTCGTATCCGCCATTCGCACCCTGCCAAAAATTGTTGCATTTATCTGCCGGGCCGGACGCGCGGGGTCAAGAGGCCGGATCGGCGCACCTTGCGGCGCAGCGGCGCAGTTTGCTGTCAGGAGGGCGTGGAGGGGGGTTGGAGCGGGTAGCGGGAATCGAACCCGCACCTTAAGCTTGGAAGGCTCTTATGATACCATTTCACCATACCCGCGCTGCGTGATACGACCTATTTCAAAGGATTTCCGAGGTCAAGGACCTGCGGTGCAACGGAAGGGATAATCAGATGAGCAAACCATTGGCCGTGATCGTGGGGGTGGGCGACGGGCTCTCCGCCGCTCTGGCGCGCAACCTTGCGCCGGACTATGCCCTGACGCTCTGTGCGCGGAGCGGGGCCAAGATGGCCGGGGTGGCGAAGGAAACCGGCGCCGAGACCGTCCTGCTCGATGCCACTGACGAGGCCGCTGTCGCAGCGCTCTTCGACGGGCTGACCGAGGCGCCCAAGGTCGTGATCTACAACCCGTCCGCCCGCCTGCGCGGGCCCGTTGCGGAGTTGCCCGCCGATCAGGTGCGCAAGGCCGTGGACATCACCGCCTTCGGGGCCTTCCTGACCGGCAAGCACGCCGCGCGGCGGATGCTGGAGGCGGAGCCCTCGGACGGCACGCGCGGCACGATCCTCTTCACCGGCGCCTCCGCCGGGGTCAAAGGCTTTCCCCTCTCCGCGCCCTTTGCCATGGGGAAATTCGCCCAGCGGGGGCTTGCCGAGTCGATGGCGCGCGAGCTGCATCCCAAGGGCATCCATGTGGCGTGGATCAATATCGACGGCGGTATTCTCAATCCCGGACGGGAAGAAGCGGCGGACAAACCCGGCTCGATGCTGCGCCCCGAGGCCATTGCCCGGACCTACCGCCATGTGATCGAGCAGGACCGCAGCGCGTGGTCAAACGAGATCGCGGTGCGGCCTTGGGTGGAGACGTTTTAGCGGGCGGTTCGGCAGGGCCGCGTCGAATACCCGTCCCGGACCTGATCCGGGGCCTCGCGGACCACTGCGCGGCACCTCTTGAGGGCGAGGCCCCGGGTCAGGCCCGGGGCGGAGCGCAAGGGGCTAGAGGCCGTAGGTGCGTTTGAGTTTCAGCAACTCCACAAGGGCCGCATCCCGGCGGGCCACCAGCGTCTCCGCGTCCTGCCCCTCCAGTTCCCGCGCCACGCCCTCCACAAGCGCGTCCTTGGTCGCCGCGTCAAGCTTAGGCGTGCCGAGGCTCTGCCAGCGCGCCTCCTGCGTCGGGCCAAGATGGTCGAGATACCCGCGATAGCCGCCCGCACCGCCGCCCAAGTGATAGGTCAGGTGCGGCCCCATCAGCGCCCAGCGCATCCCCGGACCATACGCCACCGCCTTGTCGATATCCTCCACATCGGCGATCCCCTCGGCCACGAGATGCACCGCCTCGCGGTAGAGCGCCGAGGTCAGGCGGTTGGCCAGATGGCCCGGCACTTCGCGCTTCACCCGGATCGTGACGCGGTTGAGGAACGCATAAAACCGCTCGGCCTCGGCCAGCGCCGCCTCCGAGGTCTGCGCACCGCGCACCAGTTCGACCATGGGCACAAGATGCGGCGGGTTCATTGGATGGGCGACCAGAAGGCGTTCGGGGTGGCGCGCGCCCTCCTGCATATCGCTGGCGCGCAGCGAGGAGGTGCTGGACGCGATCACGACAGTGGGGCTGAGCACGGCTTCGAGGTCGGCCAGCAGGGCGCGCTTGATCTCCAGCCGCTCCGGCCCGCATTCCTGCACGAAGGCCACCTCCGCCAGCGCTGCATAGTCCTGCACCACGGCGACCTCCGGCGGGCGCGCCTCCGGCGCTAGACCGATGGCCTGCAAGTTGGACCATGCCGCGGGCAGGAATTCCGCCAGTCGCGCTTCGGCCTGCGGGTCGGGATCGACAATCGTGACGGTGCAACCCTTGGCCAGAAACAGCGCCGCCCAACTCATGCCGATCAGCCCGCCACCGACGACGCCGACCTTGTAGCCCTCATGCATGCCAGTGCTCCCTGACCTGTCGGACAGCCTACCGCCTGCCCCGTGCCCGCGTCAGCCGGTCAACCGCATTTGCTGTAGCCGCAGGACGCGCAGGTCATGCAGCCTTCGACCATGCGCATCTCGTAGCTGCCACAGGACGTGCAGGCCTTGCCGCGCGGTGCACCGAGAGTGACCACGTCGCGTTGCGGGTCGGATTTGAGGCCCATGCCCTCGCCCGCGATGAAACCGATGGAGATCATGTGCTGCTCGATCACCCCGCCGATGGCCGCGAGGATCGACGGGACATATTTGCCCTTCATCCACGCCCCGCCGCGCGGGTCGAACACCGCCTTGAGCTCCTCCACGACAAAGGACACATCCCCGCCGCGCCGGAACACCGCCGAGATCATCCGTGTGAGCGCCACGGTCCACGCGAAATGCTCCATGTTCTTGGAGTTGATGAACACCTCGAAGGGCCGCCGGTGCCCGCCCTGCACCAGATCGTTGATGGTGATGTAGAGCGCGTGCTCGCTGTCGGGCCATTTGACCTTGTAGGTGTTGCCTTCGAGCGCGTCGGGCCGGTCGAGCGGCTCGGACATGTAGATCACGTCGCCATGGGGCTGCATGGGCTCCGCGTCGCCTTCGGCCACGACGACAGGCTCTTTCGGGGCCTCCTCGGCCACGCTCAGCACCGAGCCGGTCACGTCGTTGGGCCGGTAGGTGGTGCAGCCTTTGCAGCCGGTCTCATAGGCCTGCATGTAGACTTCCTTGAAGGCGTCGAAGTCGATATCCTCGGGGCAGTTGATGGTTTTGGAGATCGAACTGTCGACCCATTTCTGCGCTGCGGCCTGCATCTTCACATGCTCGGACGGGGCGAGGGTCTGGGCGTTGACGAAATACTCCGGTAGCTCGGCGTCCCCGAACTTGTCCCGCCACATCTGCACGGCGTAGTCGACCACCTCTTCCTCGGTGCGTGAGCCGTCCTTTTGCAGCACCTTGCGCGTATAGGCATAGGCGAAGACCGGCTCAATCCCCGACGACACGTTGCCCGCGTAGAGCGAGATGGTCCCGGTGGGGGCGATGGAAGTCAGGAGCGCGTTGCGGATGCCGTGTTCGCGGACGGCTTCGCGCACGTCCTCGTCCATCGCCTGCATGGTGCCGGAGGCGAGATAGGCGTCGGCGTCAAAGAGCGGGAAGGCGCCCTTTTCCTTCGCCAAGTCTACCGACGCCAGATACGCGGCGCGGGCGATCGCGTGCAGCCATGCTTCCGTCTGACGCGCCGCCGCGTCCGAGCCATAGCGCAGGCCGAGCATCAGGAGCGCGTCCGCGAGCCCGGTCACGCCAAGACCGATCCGGCGCTTGGCCTGCGCCTCGCGGGCCTGCGCCTCCAGCGGGAAGCGCGACACATCCACCACGTTGTCCATCATCCGCACGGCGGTCGCGACCAGCTCTTGCAAGGCGGTCTCGTCGAGCGCGGCGGCCTTCTCGAAGGGCTCGGTCACAAGCCGCGCGAGGTTGATCGAGCCCAGCAGGCACGCACCATAGGGCGGCAGGGGCTGCTCGCCGCAGGGGTTTGTCGCGGCGATGGTCTCGCAATAGCTGAGGTTGTTGGCGGCGTTGATCCGGTCGATGAAGATCACGCCCGGCTCGGCATAGTCGTAGGTCGCGCGCATGATCTTGTTCCACAGATCGCGCGCCTGCACCGTGTGATAGACCTTGCCGTCAAACACCAACTCCCACGGCCCGTCCGCCTTCACCGCTTCCATGAACGGGTCCGTCACCAGCACCGACATGTTGAACATGCGCAGCCTTGCTGCGTCGGATTTGGCGGTGATGAAATCCTCGATATCGGGGTGATCGCAGCGCATTGTTGCCATCATCGCGCCCCGGCGCGAGCCTGCGGACATGATCGTGCGGCACATCGCGTCCCAGACATCCATGAACGACAGCGGCCCGGAGGCGTCGGCGGCCACGCCTTTGACATCCGCGCCCTTGGGCCGGATCGTCGAGAAGTCATAGCCGATCCCGCCACCCTGCTGCATGGTCAGCGCGGCTTCCTTGAGCATGTCGAAAATGCCGCCCATGCTGTCGGGGACCGTGCCCATCACGAAGCAGTTGAAGAGCGTCACCGAGCGCGCGGTGCCGGCGCCTGCGGTGATCCGGCCTGCGGGCAGGTATTTGAAGTCGCGCAGCGCGTCATAAAACCGCTCTTCCCACAGCGCGGGGTCGGCTTCGGCGCGCGCCAGATCCCGGGCGATACGGCGCCATGTGTCCTCAACCGTTCTGTCGATCGGCGCGTCGTCCGCTTCCTTGAAGCGGTATTTCATGTCCCAGATCTGTTCGGCGATGGGGGCGGCGAAGGCTGACACGAGGGCTGTCTCCTGTTGAGGTTATCCACAGGGGACTGTGGAGAAAAACACGACTTGTTGAGGCTGCGGCGCAGGAAGCTACAATATACGCCATGAGCAGGCAGAATCAATCAGTGAAAACCATCCATCTCGTGAAGCTCTGCGTCGGCGCGACCGAGGTGCAGGACCTTGTGGACTGGCAGCAAAACCCGCGCGCAAAGGGGCCGGACGGGTTTCCGCGTCATGTCACGCGGATGTGGCCCAAGCAGGCGGAGGCCTTGCTGAATGGCGGCGCGCTCTACTGGGTGTTCAAGGGGTTGATCCTGTGCCGCCAGCGCATCCTGCGGCTGGACGAGGTGGAGGGCGCGGATGGCATCCTGCGCTGCGGCATCGTGCTCGACCCGGAGGTGGTGCGCACGGCCCCCACCCCCAAACGCCCCTTCCAAGGCTGGCGCTACCTCAAGCCCGGCGACGCCCCACCCGACCTGCGCGCGGGCCGCGCAGAAGAAGACGTCCTCCCGCCCGACCTGACCCGCGCGCTGGCCGATATCGGCGTTTTGTAACTCAGCCACCGCTCCCGCACCGAACCGCCCTCGCCACAAATGCCCGGCTTGACGGCAGCGCTGTGGGGGTACGGCACCTGTGCGCAAGGAGCCGGGTTTGCAAGGGTGTGAGCGCTTCCCTTCAGCGGTCACGCGTAGGGAGTGCGGCGACCAGCCGGACGCGCCCGGAGGAGCCTGCGCTCAGATCCTTTCCCGCCACCACCCGTGGCTTTCTTTGCAATGCTCATCGCCGACCAGCCAGATCAGAATCCGGGATGGAACGCGGTCCTTGTGCCGCCACGCTCTGGAGCACAAAGCTTCTGGCGATCCTGTAAGGTAGAGAAGCGTCAAGTGATAGAGGGGGATAAAACGTTCCATCATTTTGCCCGACTTGCCTGTTTTGGCGTCGGGCTACCCGCAGTCTGTCACAGCACTATGACGGACAGCATTTGGCTGCAAAATTGCTGCGTTGCGACAACAGCGCTCATCACGTCGACATGGCAGAACGGCAAGTCTGTCCGCACGTGGCCCGTCGAGCCTCTGTGCGCGATGTCAGTCCCGCGGCGGTCCTGTGGCCGCTGCGCGCCCTGACACCGCTCAGGTCTCGTAGAGCCCTTCGATCTCAGCTGCGTAGAGTTCGTGCACCTTGGCCCGGCGCACTTTCATTGTCGCGGTGACCTCGCCATCGTCGTGGTCAAGCTCCTTGGGCAAGAGGTACACTTTCTTGATCTGCTCGACCCGGGCGAGGTTGGCGTTCTGCTTGGCGACCTCTTTGTCGATCAGCGCCTGCACCTTCGGGTTTTCGGCCAGAGAGCGGAAGGTCGTATAGGCAATCCCCTGCCCCTCAGCCCAGAGCCGCACCGTGTCCATGTCGATCTGCACCAGCGCCGTGGCATAGGGGCGCTTGTCGGCGATCATGATAACCTCTTTGATATAGGGCGAGGCCTTGAGCACGTTCTCGATCAGCGACGGCGAGAGGTTCTTGCCCGCCGCGTTGATCATGATGTCCTTCTTGCGGTCGATCAGCGTGAGCGAGCCATCGGCCTCCAGCCGCCCCACATCGCCCGTGTGCAGCCAGCCGTCGATCAGCGTTTCGGCGGTGGCCTTGGGGTTCTTGTAATAGCCCTTGAAGACGGTCGGCCCCTTGAAGAGCACCTCGCCATCCTCGGCGATCTTGCACTCCACCGTGTTGACCGGCTTGCCCACGCGCCCGTCGCAGGTCCCCCAAGCAGGCTGGATCGTGCCCACTCCGGAGGTCTCCGACATGCCCCAGCCCTCGCGGATATTCACCCCGATCCCGCGCAGGAAGGCCAAGAGGTCCTCGGAGATCGGCGCGGCGGCGGAAATGGCGAATTTGACGCGCCCCAGCCCCAAATAGGACCGGATGTGGCGGTAGACGATCAGGTCCCAGACCGCATGGGCGAGCTTGTCGGACGCGGACCACGTATCGCGCCGCTTCGCCCCGCGCTTTTGCCCGCCCTTCAGCGCCATCAGCGTCAGCGCCCGGCGCAAAGGTGTGTTGGTCTGCGCCTGCACCAGCACCCCTGCCTGCATCCGCTCCCAGATGCGCGGCACGCCGAAGAACACCTCCGGCGCGACCTCGCGCAGATCGAGCGTGATGGTGCGCAGGCTCTCACCGAAATTCATCACGAACTGGCGGCTGAGCCCGTTCACGACCGTCACCGCCTGCTCGGCGATATGGCACAGCGGCAGGTACGAGAGCACATTGGTGCCGGGGCCGAACTCGCCGAAGATCTCATGGGCGACCTGCGCGCCGGCGTGGATGTTGCCATAGGAAATCTCCGCAGCCTTGGGCAGGCCGGTGGAGCCGGAGGTGAAAACCATCAGCGCGGTGTCCTCTGGCTGGATCGCCGCCTTGCGGGCGCGCACATCCTCGGCAATGGCGGTGGCCATCGCCGCACGGCCCTTTTCCAGAAGCGCGTCCCACGTCATCAGGTTGAGGTAATCGACGCCCTGGCAACCCTTGGGATTGAACACGATGAGTTGCTGGAGCCCCGGCAATTTGCCTTCCAGCTCGATCATCTTGTCGAGCTGTTCCTGATCCTCGATGAACAGCACCTTGGTGTCCGAACTGCCCGCCAGATGCTCGATCTCCGGTGCCGGGCTGGTGGGGTACATCCCCACGACGACCCCGCCCGCCGCCGCGATACCGAACTGCGCTTGCACCCATTCGGCGCGGTTTTCCGACAGGATGCCGACGTGATCGCCGCGCTCCATGCCGAGCGCGATGAGCCCGGCGGCGGCGGCGTTCATGATCTCTTCCAGCCCGGACCAACTGACTTCCTGCCAGATGCCGAACTCTTTTTGCCGCATCGCCACCCCATCCGGGCGCTCTTGCGCGTGATCGGACAGAATCTGCACCATGGATTTGAAATCCGGGCTCGGTGTATCGAACGGCATGTCTGCTCCTCCGGTTGCCCCCATGGAAGGCGATTTTTGCAAAAATCGCGCGCTTAGCTCAGCCAGCGCTTGCGGCGTTTGTAATGCTTCACATCGCGGAAGGACTGGCGCTCGGTGCCCTCGCCCATGCCGAGATAGAAGCTCTGAATGTCCTTGTCGCTCCGCAACTTGGCCACGTCGCCTTCCATCACGATCTGCCCGCTTTCCATGATGTAGCCATAGTCAGCGACCGAGAAGGCCACATTGGCGTTCTGCTCCACCAGCAAGATCGACACCCCGTCCTCTTCATTGAGCCGCTTGATCGTGGTGAAAATCTCCTCGACCACCTTCGGCGCGAGGCCAAGCGAGGGCTCGTCCATCAGGATCAGCTCGGGCTGCGCGATCATCGCCCGCCCAAAGGCGAGCATTTGCTGCTCGCCGCCCGAGAGGTACCCCGCAACTTGGCTCCGGCGCTCCTTGAGGCGCGGGAAGAAGTCATAAACCTTGTCGTAATCGGGCTTCGCGCCACGCCCGTCGAGCGCGTAGGACGCCGCAATCAGATTATCCTCGACGCTCATCTCCGAAAAGATGCGACGTCCTTCGCGCACATGGAACAATCCTTGCTGCACAAGCTTGTCAGGCTGGATCTTGAGGATGGACTTGCCCTTGAACGCAATCCGCCCCTCGCCGATCTCGCCGTTCTCCAAAGCCAGCAGGTTCGAGGCGGCCTTGAGCGTCGTGGTCTTCCCGGCGCCGTTGGTCCCGAGCAACGTCACGATCTTCCCATCGGGCACCTCAAGCGACAGACCGCGCAGAGCCTGCACGGTGTGATAGTACGTCACTTCAATATTCTCGATGGTCAGCACGAGATGCGCCCCTTGCCTGTTTCACTTAGCCCGCAAACTCCGGGGGTGCGGGGGCAGAGCCCCCGCTTTGGTCGGATCGGCGGCAGCCGATCCGAAACCAGATCACACCGTCAGCCAGTCCGACTTCGGGTTGAACAGACCGCTTTCGGGGTCGTAGCCATAGACCCGGCCCGTCCCGATCGCGTTGTTCACCATCGACACCGGCCCGCCAAAGAACCCGCCTGTATCCCAATCGGAAATCCCGCTCAGGGTCTCTGCGATGTTGTCGGCGGTCAGCTCCAGCCCTTGCTCGGCGGTGTCGCGGAACGCCTTCATCGCGATTTCCAGCCCGCACATGGTCTGCAGCGCCCATGTGGACATGTAGTTTTCCAGCGGCGTGCCCGCGAACATCTCCTTGGAGAGCGCGGCATATTGCTGGTAGCGCGGCGCGTCGGCCTGATCCCAGAAGTAGCGGTAGGGCATGACGCCCTCATAGCCGGCAAGGAACGGCCCGGCCTCGGCGGTGATCCGGTCGGCGATGAGCTTCTCCATGCCCCAGAACGTGCCCTTGAACTTCGTCGGCAGCCCGAACTGGCGCGCGCCGCCGATGAGTTGCGGCCAGACGCCGGTCACGTAGCCTTGCAAGATGCAATACTCGGCCCCGGACTGCGCCAGCTTGGTCACATGGGTCGGGATATCCGCGCCCTGCGGCTTGGTGCTTTCCTCCAGCACGATCTCGATGCCGAGCCGCTCGGCGGTCGCCCGCCCGTGCTCCAGCGGGTCGCGCCCGAACTCGGTGTTGGAGAAGATGAACGCGACCGTCTTGCCGCCCTCGGAAGCGATGTTTTCCAACAGGATGTCGAACTGGCTCTGGTAGGTCGGCCCGGACAGGTACTGGTAGGGGTTCGTGGCCGGGTTGGCGAGCTCGGAGGCGAAGGAGGTGGAGCCCATGATCCGCGCGTTCTCGCCCTTCAGCTCAGGCGCGATCAGCTTCATCGCGCCGGTGCTGTCGGCGAAATAGCCGATCATGTTTGCCCCTTCGGTGGCCAGCGCGCGCTGGTAGTTCGCAAGCGCGTTTTGCGGCACGTAGCCCGAATCCTCGGTCACAAAGCGGATCGGCACACCGCCGATCCCGCCCTCGTCGTTGAAGAGCTTGGCGGCGAGGTTGAAGGCGGGCGCGACCAGCTGGCCTGCGGTGGCGAAGGGCCCGGTGAGCGGCAGCGAGGCGCCGAGCACGTATTCGGCGGGCTGCGCTTTGAGGATCATCGGCGTGCCCATCGCAGCCGTGGCTGCGGCGGTCGTGCCGAGGAAGGTCCGGCGGTTCATGGTCATGGTGTCAGTCTCCCTACTGTGTTTTTCGTTTGTTATCCGCGTGCGAAGGGCCAGCGGTTCGTGGCCCGGAGCAAGCGGTCGGTAATATGGTTGATGCCCAGAGGTTCCTTGAGCAAGAAGAAGATGATCAGGAGCCCGAAGACGATCTCCTGCAGGGGCGCGGCGTAGCGGGCTGAGGCGGTGTTGCCCCCGGTGGCGAGCGACGTGACCACCTTGATCACTTCGGGCACCATCACGATCAGCATCACGCCAAAGACCGGGCCCATGGTGCGCCCGAGCCCGCCCACAATCAGCGCTGCGACCAACTCCAGCGAGAGGTCCAGCTCGAACTGTTCGGGCAGGATGCGGGCGTAGAAATAGGCAAAGAGCGCGCCCGCCAGCCCGCAATAGGCCGCCGAGAGCGCGAAGGAGGTGAGCTTGTAGCGCAGCAGCGAAATGCCGAGGATTTCGGCTGAGTAGTCCCGGTCGCGGATCGCGATGAAGGCCCGGCCCACGCGGGTGCGGATCAGGTTCTGCGCGGCGAGGATCGCCGTGAAGGCCACCGCCGCGATCAGAACGAACATCTCGCGCTTGTCATCCAGCACCCAGCCGAAGAAATTCGGCGCGGGCGTGTTGATGCCCACAACGCCCCCGGTCCATGCTGCGAAGGTCTCATGCTCGATCAGGAAGATCGTGATGAACATCGCGGCCAGTGTCGTGACCGCCAGATAGAGCCCCTTCACCCGCAGCGACGGCAGGCCTACGAGCACCCCGACCCCGGCGGCAATCGCCACGGCGGCCGGCACCGCGATGAACACCTGCAAGCCATCCGGCACCACACCGGCCATCAGGTTGTGCAGAACCGTCACCGCATAGGCCCCGATGGCCACGAAGGCCGAATGGCCCAGAGAGATGAGCCCCGTGTAGCCCGTCAGGATGTTGATCCCCACCACGGCCACGAGCAGGATGCCCATCTTGCAGGCGATCAGGATCAGGTAGTCATTGGCGGTCATCGCAAAGAGCGCCAGCACCGCCATCAGCCCATAGACGAAGGCCTGCTTGTAGGCGTTATTCAGAACGCGCTCATCGGCGGCGTAGCTCGATTTGAGGTTGCCGTTGATCATATCCGTTCAACCTCTTTGGAGCCGAAAAGCCCATGCGGGCGGATCAGCAGGACCACGAGCACGGCGACATAAGGCACGATCTCCGCCCATTCGCCGCCGAGTTTCCATTGCGTCATCGCCTCCAGAACGCCCACGGTCATCGCGGCCACAAAGACCCCGATATAGCTGTCGAGCCCGCCCATCAGCACGATCGCCAGCACCGAGAAGCCGAAAAGGCCCAGCGTCGGCGAGATGCCGTTGCGCGTGGCGAGGATCGCGCCCGCGATGGCCCCGGTGGTGCAGGCCAGCACCCATGCGCGGGAGAAGACCTTGGGCACCGATATCCCCATCGAATAGGCGGTGGACTGGTCCTCGGCGGTCGCCCGGATCGCGACGCCGCCCTTGGTGAAGCGCACGAAGGCGACGATCCCACCGAACATGATCAGCGCGATGATCATGTTCACGAGGTCCGCGCCGAAGAGGAAGATCGTTGTGCCGAAAAGCTCGAACCGTACCGGCGTGTTGGGCGCAAGCGGCGGCACGAAGGCCGCGTCGGCGGTCCAGATGATCGAGGCCGCGCCCGACAAGATCGAGATCAGGCCCACGGTGATCATGATCATCGCGAAGACGCTTTGGCCCATCAGCGGGCGCATCAGCGTGCGTTCCACGATGCGGCCCAGAATAGCGTTACAGACCAGCGCCCCGGCCAGCCCCAGCAGGATACGCGGCACATTGGCCAGCCAGTCGAGCACCGCGCCCATGGGCGAGAACATCGGCAGGCCTTCCTTCATCTCCACCATCCATGCGGGCTGCCAAGAGGCGAGCCACGCCGGGGCCCATGCGGCCTGCGGAATGATCACGGCGAAGGTGAAATAGAAATAGGCCCCGAACATGATCAGGTAGCCATGGGCGAAATTGACAACCTTGGTGGCCTTGTAGACGCTGACGATTCCGACCGCGATCAGCGCGTAGATCGCCCCGGACATCAGCCCGTTGATGGCAAATTGCGTGAACTGTCCCATCAAGCAGTGCCTCCGACAGAATTTCTGCTTTGCCCGGCGGCAACGCCGGGCCGCGCCCGACCCTCCCCCCGGGAGGGCGCATGGATGACGTCCCGCGCCGAAGCACCGTTCTGAGCGCCGCAGAGGCCCCGCATCGATTTCCCGTTGCGAGCGCCCACCCAGGGTCGGGCGCTTCCCTCAGCACTCAAACTCATGCCGCCGCTCCCAAATAGGCGTCGATCACCGCTTGGTCCTCGGACACATGCGAGGGCGGGCCGCTACTGATCTGCTGGCCAAAGTTGAGCACCACGATATGCGCGCAGATATCCATGACCATGTGCATGTCGTGCTCCACCAGCAGAATGGTGGTCCCAAACTGCTCCTGCACATCCAAGATAAACCGCGCCATGTCGGCGGTCTCCTCGCGGTTCATCCCCGCCACCTGCTCGTCCAGCAGCAGCACCTTGGGCTGCATAGCCAGCGCGCGCGCAAGCTCGACGCGCTTTTGCAGGCCATAGGGCAGCATGGTGATCGGGTATTTGCGGATGTGGTCGATCTCCAGAAAGTCGATCACCCGCTCTTCGATGTCGCGGCGCAACTCCAACTCTTCGCGCTGCGCGGCCCCGAAATAGCGCAGGGCCTGCCAGACGTTGGTCTTGAGCCGCGTGTGCCCGCCGAGCTTGATGTTGTCGAGCACGGTCATGCCGCGGAAGAGGGCGATATTCTGGAATGTGCGCGCAAGGCCAAGCGCGGCGCGCTTGTCGGGGCTCAGCGCGGTGATATCCTGCCCCTCGAAATGCACCGAGCCTTGCTGCGGCGCGTAAAAGCCTGAAATTGCGTTGAAAAGGGAGGTTTTCCCCGCGCCGTTCGGGCCGATGATCCCGGTGATCTCGCCTTCCTTGGCCTCGAAACTGATGCCTTGCAGCGCCTTGATGCCGCCGAAACTCAGATGCAGATTGTCGATCTTCAGCATGGGTGCGCGCGCCCCCCACTTTATGCCAGAGCGCGTAGCCCGGCTGTCCTCCCCGCAGCGGCATTTTCTTGCCGCCAATTAAGTGAGTAAAATAGTGCACGAACGAGGCGCCGCAAGCCGCGACGCAGCGTAAAGGATGCCGCTATCCGGCGCGGTTCTGAAAAAGCTCCCACGCGGGCCGGTCGGCATCATCGAGCAGGGCCACGCGGGACCGCCACAGCGTGGCCTGCGAGCGCAGGATCAGCCCGTCGCTCAGGATCTTCAGGTGGTTGGCGCGCAGGGTCTCGCCCGAAGAGGTGATGTCGGCAATCGCCTCGGCGGTCTCGTTTGCCACCGTGCCCTCGGTCGCGCCCTGACTGTCGACGATCTGATAATCGGCCACCCCCGCCTCGCGTAACGCATCGCGCACCAGCCGGTGATACTTGGTCGCAATCCGCATCCGGAACCCATGTGCGGCGCGGAACTGCGCGGCGGCGGCGTCGAGATCGTCGAGCGTATCCACATCGACCCAAGCCTGCGGCACGGCAAGTATGAGATCGGCATGACCGAATCCCATCGGCGCGAGCGCCTCGACCTGCTGCTCCCAGAGGGGCAGCTTTTCCTGCACGAGATCCTCGCCCGTCACCCCGAAATGGATGCGCCCGGCGGCAAGCTCGCGCGGGATTTCTCCCGCCGAGAGCAGCACGAGCGACACCCCGTCGATCCCCGCGACCGCGCCGGCATATTCCCGGTCCGACCCGCTGCGCGAGAGCGTGATGCCCTTCGCGGCGAACCACTCGAAGGTCTTGGCCATGAGCCGCCCCTTGGACGGCACACCCAGCTTGACACTCATACCGCGCCCTCCAGTTCGAGCATGACGCCGGGGCGGAGCACAGCGCCAACGGCGGGCATGTGCACGTCCTGCCCCGAGAGCGCGCCCAAGGCGCGGGTGAGCGCGTCATAGCGCCCGCCGGTCGCCACCGGGGGCAGGTCAGGGCGGGTCTCGGCGTAGAATCCGAAGACGAACCCGTCGTAGTACTCCATCGAGGTGCGCCCGTAGCTGGCTTCGAAATCCAGTCCCGCCACATCGACACCGCGCGACTCCAAAGCGTCGGCGCGGCGCTCCAGCGTGGTGACCGCCTGCGCGATCGAAGGCAAGTCAACCGCCAGATCACGCAAATGCTCCAGCGCGTAGGGTATGGTCTCGCGGATAGCGAGAAGGGTCTCAAACAGCGCGATTTCCCCGCGCGAGATCGGCGGAGCGGCGGCGTCCTCGCGCAGCGCCCCGATCCGGGCCGCGATCTCCGACGGCCCGCGCAGCCCGATCAGCGGCGCCGCCTTTCGCATCGGATCCGTCGCTTCGAGCACTGCGGC
>CBFHJA010000039.1:0-48139 GCA_965656085.1 uncultured Aliishimia sp.
CACTTCGCGCCAGCTCTGGGTGCTTTCCCTCACGCCGTCTGCTATGGCCAGAAAATGCTTTTCGCCCCGCGCGTTGACCCCGATCACAACGAGCGCACAGAGCCGGTCATCGGTGCCGCGCAAGCCGCTGTAGATGCCATCCGCCCAGACATAGACCCATTCGTCGCGGCTCAGATCGGTCTTGCGCCAGTCGTCATATTCCGTCGCCCATTGGCTCTTCATGCGCGAGATGGTCTTGGCAGAGAAGCCGGTCGCCTCTGGACCGAGAAGCATCTTCAATGCAGCGCCCATTTCGCCCGTGGAAATACCTTTGAGGTAAAGCCACGGCAGCGCAGCTTCGAGGCATTTGGCCTTGCGCACATAGGGCGGGACGAGAGCAGAGCGGAACGTCACCGGTTTGCCGTCCTTTGCCCGAACCTTCGGCACTTTCACCGTGACCGGCCCGATCCCGGTCTGCACGGCACGCTCCGGATGATACCCGCTGCCGACAACCGCCGCGCGGCCATCCGATGTCCGGCGTGCCGCGAACTCAGCAAGAAAGGCATCCCTCTCAGCTTCAACCGCCGCCTGGAGCAAGTCCCTCGCCCCCTTGCGAAGAAGATCGGTCAGCGGGTCCGTAACCGCGTCTCGACCGGTGAATTCGATGATGGTAGCGTTGTCCATGATGGTGGTGATCCTTGGGTGGTGGCTTGTGTCGCAACAACAAACCAACCAGATGCACCGCCGTCATTCAAACCACCCGGACACCAGATTCACTCATAGCTCCGAGTTTCAGGATATCTCTCGTAGCCGTGGACGCTTGGTGAAGGCGCTTAAGGATCAGCATTCTGATGCTCGTGTATTTGCGGTGGGCGATGACTGGCAGTCGATTTATCGCTTTGCGGGTTCAGACATAAACCTAATGCGGAACTTCGGCGACGAATTCGGCGGCGTGTTTGATGGTAAAACGGGCGTTCATAGAACCGTTGATCTTGGCAGAACCTTTAGATCGGTTGATCAGATCGCACATGCAGCAAAGCGGTTCGTCCTTCAGAACCCTGCTCAGCTTAACAAAACAGTTATTCCTGCGGGTGTCGCCGATACACCTGCGTTAAAAGTCGTGTCCACGTTCAGATACGATGAAGATCAGAAACTTGCACAGGTTCTTCGTTCCCTACCCGCTCCGACAAACGGCAAGAAACCAACTTCGGTATTGCTCTTGGGTCGCTATAGACATCTAGCCCCGGATCGGTTGCCACAGTTACGACGCGACTTCCCACACTTGGATATCGCGTTCAAAACGATCCATTCTTCGAAAGGTCTAGAGGCTGATCATGTGATCGTGCTTAGCCTGTTTCGCGGGCGTACGGGGTTCCCTTCTGAGATTGTAGATGACCCGCTGCTTAGTTTGGTGTCTCCCGATGCAGAACCTTTTGAGAACGCGGAAGAACGGCGGGTCATGTATGTTGCTCTCACGCGGGCGAGAAAGACAGTGACTTTGATGGCCTCCGCATCGAAGCAGTCCGGATTTGTAACCGAACTACTCGAAGACCCAGAATATGGTGTCATTGGTACCGGTGAGGAGCAGCAGCAAAACCATACTTGCGGAGAATGCGGCGGGCACTTGCTGGCATTTCCTACGAAGGATGGGCGCACTTGGTATAGATGCGAACACTCGGAACTCTGTGGCTTCTCTCTGAATGCTTGTCAGGCTTGCGAGAATGGACTTCCGGTCGCACAAGTAGGTTCAAATATGAAGAAGTGTTCTTGCGGCGCGGAGTACCATGGGTGCCCTGAGTGCGAAAAAGGTTGGCTCGTCGAGCGAAAAAGCCGCTTTGGGCCATTCTTAGGATGCGTGAGTTTCCCACGGTGCAAGGGTAAGATAAAGCTTGCTAGGCCTAAGAAGTGAACCTAGCAGCGATGCTCTGCGAGTGCTTCGGCCAAGACTATCCTTTTAGCGAAAAGGACTTTGCTGCAGAGCAGCGCAACAAAAGTAGGCCTCTGGCGCGGTGGTAATTACTAAGGTACATACTATAGAACCTCCAAAAACAGTTCAAATTGAATTCCGTTGAATTCTTTTCTGTACTTTTCGAGTTTGCTCTTCTCGCTCAAAACACAATACGTTCCGATCAATATCAGTAAGAATTGAACGGAAAAGACCTTCGCGTCGACGTCCTGCATCACCTCCTCCTCCCGCACCTTTCACAAGAAAGCCACAATATTCCACAAATGGCTCCAAAATAGGCTCACATAGGAATCCATCCCTCTTTTGAATATCTTTCATGCAGCGAAGAAACTCTTTATCAAACCCTAAAGACATCGCAGAGTTCAAAAGTGAAAACGCGGTGTTCTTGACATATCTGAAGTTACTTATGGTCTCTCCTCCTTGCGACGAGAAAAAAATATATGCCTGACTATGATATTTTAGAGCATCAGCGTACAAGGTAAATGCATCTATCGATCCTGGCCCTAAGTCTCTTGCCCTGAAATATTTAACTGTCGCCTTCTTTGCCATAAACTCATACTTTACAGTATCCGCATAACCTTTTCCTGAGATGACAATGTCACAGACTTCTTCTTGGTTCAGGAGAGATGTGCTTTCTTTCTCTAGCCTAAACCAATCCCGCATACCCGACGCGTTTTCGTACCCATGATCCACGCAGTAGCGGAAGTCATCTCTAGCTTCGGCGACCATGTGCGGATAACACTTTGAGTAAACACGCGCCCGTATCATTCTAAACCCAGCGTTTTCAGATACCTTTGGAGGAAATTCCTCTTCCACCAATGCCCGTGCCGTACTCAAATCGCCACGTGCTATGGCTCTCTCAACTTTGCTTTCTAATATCACGACTTCGTTTGGCTTCTTCCGTCCGGACGTCTTGAAACTACGAACGGCTTCCACAATAGGTGGTCCAAAGTCTAACCTCTTTGTTTTGTCCTTTAGAAAGTTGCGTGTAACAGGATTGACAAAGTACCGAGTTTCACCCTCGTCCGAAATTTCCGTGGACAAAAAGAAATTAATTATTTCTCCAAGTGACTCGGATACAGCATCTGCCCCTATCCGCACTATTGCGCCAATCTCATCATTGCTGACCGCGCGACCAAACTCAGCGATTGTAGCCAGCACGTGTCTAGCATTGTTGTCGCGGTTCAGTGCCTCATACTCTCTCTCGAACAGATAACGTCTCGCTTCAGCACCTCGCCGTTCAAGAAAAATCTGATGCGCCTTTTCATAGGTTCCACATGTTTTCCGCAGACCAATAATGGTCTCAATTATAAGGGGTATACATTCTGTTGAAGTTTTTAAACCGCCCTCTAGGAACTTTGCGTCAGGAAGTTGAACTTTAAACTGGTCACAACAACTCTCTACAAATTCCCTGTAATTTTCATCTTGTTGAAACCCTGTAACTTCTATTGCGTTTTCAGATGACACTGGTTGGTTTCGCTGTGTGTAGAGAAGTCGAACAGTATTTTTTGCCTGCAAAGAAAGCTTGAACAGTTTGTCAAAACCAGCATCCTCACCTTTCGTTGTTAGTGTGTCAATATCATCTATCACAAGCAAAATGCTCTCATACGAAAACAGTTCTTTGATCCGAAAAATTAGTTCATCCCGGGATAGGTTTTCATAATCTTCCCGAACTGAGTAATCTGCTGCTATTAGAATTGACCGCAATAACTCATCAAAGTTTGTAAAATCTCTAAATTCCGTGTCTTGTATATGTGCTACGGCAGTATTCAATTCCTTCTCTTTAGCCGTAAGATAGATAACACGATCAAAAAATCCACCGTCGACAGTCCTAAGTGTTTTTCCGTGAGTTCTTATCAAAGTAGCAAATTCAAATGCAACGGTGCTTTTCCCACATCCACCTCTGCCCCAAAGGAATTTACGCGGTTCATCTTCTGAAGCAATCCACATTAGAAGTTTTGACAATACGTCAATACGACCAACAAACTTATTCACTCTAGAAGGTCTTGATGGTAGGTACCCTTCAATTCTATCGTACTGCTCTGATTGGTCTATGTTTCTGGGGCCAAAGAGAAAGCTAGTCTCGCCGCTTCCAGCCTCTAAAACCTCATGGCCGCGCCTAATCCAAAGAGTGCCTCGAGAATATTTGTCCAGTTTGGAGAGCAAGACTGCAGGAGGTTGTGTCGAAGGTCTCTTGGGAACAACCAATAGGTCGATCGGTTTAGTGTTTTCGCTATCAACATCCTCTACTTTCACGTGCAAATGTTTAACGTTGATCGAATGGCCGCTCAATTCTCGCAGCCGAGTATTTAAGCGTTCGATGTTTACAATCTTTTTGTTGTGACCTGCTGTTCTTGTTCCGTCGTCTACACCAAGAACGACGATACCACCGAAAGTATTGTAGAAAGCAAAGATCAACCTGCATATGGCCGCAAAATACGCGTCCGTGTTTGAGTGTGGGAACTCTCGCTTGTAGTCAAAAAGATCGTCCTCTTGCGCACGAAAGAGTCCGTCTTCGCCCTGAAGGCAACTCAAAAAATGATCTGCTGCAAGATAATTGTTTGGCGATTCAATCAGTTTAAGTGCTTGGTCTTGGACACCTTCAGTAGTTACCAGATTGTGGTTTTGGGTAAGTTTGGTGGTCGCCATCGTTCCCGCCTTCTTCGGTTTTTCTAAATGTGTCATTGATGCATAATTCGTGCAAGAGTTGAATGACGAGTTAGATTCCAACGAATTTTGATTCTTCTGAGCAATATCCAGCGTCAATGCCTGCTCTTACAAGTGTGACATGGTGCAGAGTGCTCTCATAGTTGAGACCCGCTCCCCGCCCTTGATGCGAATGCTGCAGCGATCACGCGAAAACCATCAAGCCGCTGCCTGCAAAGCCCGATACACAGTCATCCGAGATACACCCAGTGCTGCCGCAATCTCGGTGACCCGCTGACCCTGCGCCTTCATCTCGACGATCTTTGCGTCGTCCACCCTCTTCTTGCGACCTTTGTACACGCCCCGTGCCTTGGCCTTTGCGATGCCTTCTGCCTGACGCTTTCGGATGATGTTTCGTTCAAACTCGGCGAAGGCGCCCATTAGCTGCAACTGCAACCGACTGAAGGCATCATCTGTATCGCCCGAGAAGGTTAGGCGTTCACTGAGGAAGGTGATTGAGACACCCTTGTCGTTCAAAATTTCAATGATTTCTTGCAGGTCACGAAGATCGCGGGCCAGACGGTCGATGCTGAAGACGATCACTTCGTCCCCCTCCCGCACGAACGCGATCATTTCCTGAAGAGCGGCACGATCTGTGTTCTTGCCGCTGATCTTTTCTTCGAAAACGCGATCAACATCTCCCAAATCCTGTCGTGCGAGTTTCTGGTCGATTGTACTTACGCGCCGATATCCAACTTTCATGCATTTCCTTTCAATCTGTCACATTACACTCTAGATATACAGAAATTGCGTCACAAAAGCAATGAAAAGACCCTAAAGTGACGCGCATATCGTCACAAAGCGCCAGCACAAATAGGTCTACTCTATTGTTGCAGCTTGGTTTCGCGATACGCGTTTCACTGGTTCTTACGCCCGCACAGTCGTGCCACCATGAACGAACCAAAGCTTCATTCAAGCAGCATACTTTTTCTTTCTGCATTCAGGTTTTTTGCTCAGCTTTCTCCGGCAAACCATCACCAAACAACATGATAGGTTGCATCAGAAGGTCAACAAAAGCCTTGAACTCCGACTGTTCTTGCTTTTCACTAATCTCTTATCACGAGCGATATAGTCGGGTGCCCAGATGCTTAAGTTTGATCAGTTTCAGGTCGACGCAATGGCCACTGCATTTTCGTCTACTTTCATCGAGCAAACAATCGCACATATCAGAGCACATCGGGCACTGTGGGCGCAAGAACGCAGCGATGCTGATATTGCGGCGCATATCGAGAAGATAACCGAATTTGCTAGCAAGCACGGTGTTTTCAACGCTTCAAGCTTGCAAAGACTTGCAGTTATGAAGATTGACCTCGACTTCGATCCCGATCCAAGGTCATATTCGCGCACATTGCTGCGTTCTAGCGGATTTAGTGAGGCCGAAAGACTTGACGCGTTTGACCGCGCGAGGCAAGCAACATGTCAGCCAGAACCTATTGTTTAATTTCTTGCAATCAGCTGGCTTCACTTGTTTCGGAACGTGCTGACTTTTACATTTTCCAACTGAATAAGCCGTGCATTGTCACGTACAATGAAGTGCAGTGCACGGTTTAGCTTTGAGATGCGGACTTCTAGCCTCATTCTGCCCTGAGTATCCGACCCTACTGCTTCAAAAGCCGAAAGAGTCTCCACCTCATCAAAGAAGACTTCTGCTCCATATCCTTCGCCTGCTTCTGTCGCCCAAGTTAGAAAAAGCATTTTGGGGGCCGCTAGCGCGTCACGAAAAGTTATTGGGCGCATAAAGTTGAAAATTTCCTGCTCACCGTTGAAGTAAGCAACCTTTGCTTCGCCGACGGGACCTGCACTGATGATTTCTGGTGTCCACGTATATCGCTGGCTTAACCGCTGGAAACGTGCGGCTGCGCCATCTAAAACGGGCTTGGCTTCAAAAGCCTCCAAAGCCGCCGATACGAAGTCTGGCCTCGACTGCGCGAAAGAACTCATTACGCTATCCCAATCGGTATCTTGCTCATCAAGCTGGAAGTCCATCACTGCATGGACATGCTGATCCCCGGAGACCCAGATGGTGCCTTGCCCGCCGCCACCCAAGCCTGCAATCAGCCATTTGTAGCTGCCTTGTGCTCCAGTGCCTTGATGTGAAAATCCACCTTTGAACAACTCTGCGAGTTTGCTTTGGGGTAACGGGACGCGACCGCTGTAAAAACGATCCTCGGCGTAAGAGAGGTATGTTACATCGAGGGTGTTTGGCATTGGCGCGGATGACGGCCCCATGACCGCGATGCCGGAAGTGACACCCCATCCTTCAGAGATAACGGATCCGGCCCTCAACTCTCTACGCTTGTCGTCTCCATAGATGTAAGCCCCCTCAATCAACTGAACAGGGAATTCCTTATGCGCTGCCAAGGCTGGATTCCATCGAATGTCTGTCATTTCAGTCTCCTGACCTCCGACGCTTTGTAGACCAGAGGCAACCAATGCACCTATGCCCCCCACGATGAGAAAAGCAATCAGGCTTATGAGAAGGACTTTAGCCCGCATTTGTCCCTCTTTTCCGGGTGCCTTTCACAGGGTCGTCCGGCACCCAATTGGGAACGTGCGCATACCACATTTCACCATAACGCGCAGAGATGTGGAGATGCTTGTGGCGAAGCGATTTATGCCAGTCATCTTCTGTGTTATCGAGCCAGTGCCTATAACTCCTGCATTTCGAACTTTCAATTTCTCCCAATATTTTCTCCTCTACATCCTTAAGAAAAGCCCTATCTTCACTATCACTGATTCCATCCAATGTATGTGAGACCCACTTAAGAATATTATCAAAGAACTGAGCATCAGTCTCTTTAAACTTATTGAGCATAATTTTGAGGGGTATCCGACTGTAATAGTTTGTGATCGGACCGCGAGACCCAACGAGTTCCCGCGTGAAACGACGGTAAAAGTTAAGCTCTGGCAACTCTTCTTCAGTGAACCACCCTCGTTCAATGAACCAGTTCCGATCATCTTTAAGTTTATTCATTTCTTCCTTACCAAGCCATAACTCGTCTAAATCCAAAAGTTGCCAATCATCCTCTCGCGCGTTGTTGGCATAGCCCCCGCCGATGTCAGAATGTACGCCGGGCAGATAAATCTCCGTGCCTTTAGATATCGTCGTAAGTTGAAAGTTTTTCCTGTGCTCTTCGGCGGCAGCAAGCTGAACTACTGTCTTGGCATGGTCGATTTCGTCCAAGTGCAGGTCTTTCACGTCATTTTCGTGATCGGTCCCATGTGACGAGACGGTGTCAAAAAGCCCAAGGAATTTATACTCGGCGGTGCACTCCATAGTGAGTGACGCTGCCAGACGATCTTGGATCGTGTCAGACCCATAGTTGAAGTCTTCGAATTCGGCTTTGCCTAACCCAGCGTTCAGGCGCCAGATAAAGTACCGCGCAGCAGCGGCGCCACGACTAAAGCCAATGGCATCAATTAGGAATTCCTCAACAGGCAGCGGTTCTGACAACTGCTCAACATAGTCCAACAAGGTGGCGATTGCCTGTTCAACGCGCGCAACAATCCCTCGTTTCCCCATTCCTGTGCCTGAACCTACTTTTTCTTCGGCCTTTCCGAACCCGACCGAATTACTAAGCCAGTTATCGTCAGTGACTTGTTCGGTTCCGATGCCTTCGACATAAAATGATTTGTAAGTGTAGCGATCTTTGGTTCCCTTGTAGCAACAGTGCTCCATCTTCGAAACATTGCTTTCCCCTGCGTCAGAGTACGCCGTTCCCACGTTGAAGCGATTGTTGCCCGTTCCGTCAAAGAAGAAACTGACTCGGTACTTGACCCGAGGCTTGTCATCCTCGTCCTCTTCGTCGTCACATGTTTGGCATGGGTCGTCGGGGGGATGATCTGCACCGGGAACGTCTTCTGATCCTTTGCCGCCTTCAACTCCCTTGCGCGACGTGTTGTTCTGCTCTTCGTCGTCCACATCGTCGGATGATGCGCTTACATACATCGCACGCCAGTCTGCGATCATTTTCGCGTGATCAGGGTTATTTGGTGCGAGGGGAATGCGCGACCCGTCCGAGTTCACCATGCTCGGATATTTTTTGTAGAACGCTGCATCTGCTGACGCAGTTGCTTCAGGGTCAAGAGGAAGAGTTATGGTCATCGTCAAATTACCTCCGCTCTAAATGCCATCGGTCATCAAAGGATGAGTCCCAAAAGGAAATTCGACACATCTTCTCAAAAGTTTACGCCGCAACGATATCCAAATCTCTAGGGCTATGGCAACAACCACGATCAGTCGAGTAGAGTTTGCGTTGCGTACGCCAACTGGTCCGACGGAGGTATCTATCTGGCGTACAAATTTCTTTCTAACTATCTTGAGCATTCTGTTGATCGCATAGCCGATTGCGGAGCGATGGTCGCGGCGGCTGGACACCCGTATCAAAAGAAAATTAATTCAGTTCGCGTGCCCAGCCCGTTCGGCACTTAAGCGCCAAGGGATCGCGCGACGACAGCTGTTTACAAGCTTGTCGGCAAAACCCTTGTTATTCGTAGCCAAACTGCTTCGCAAAGTCTTCTATCGAACCGTATGCAGTCTTAACATGCCTCTGGACATGACGCATCATGTCACTGCCCCGTTCTTCCCATTCGTGAAACTCATACATGGCCTCCAGACCGCCGAACTTTTCCCTCGCGATCTGGTGGATAACCTTAGCGTCCCATCCTTGAGGTCTCTTTGCATGATCCTGAGCACGCAGTTTTTGCGCAAACTGCAATAGTTCAGCCCTCCGATTTGCAGGAACTCTCACACAGACTTTTTCCATTTTCAGTCTCCTCTGGGGTGTACCACATCTTGGATAAGCAGGCGCATAACTGATGTCAATGGGGAGTGTAATACATTCCCGAACGGTCTGTGACCTTGCGTTTTGATTGAGTTCGATCAACAGGCACTCCCCCTTTGTTGTAGGAAGGCGCAGTCCATCGATCAAAGCTTAACCAACTTCTTTTCGCTAAGCCGACCTTCACCGGACCACCGGTAGATGCACGGTGTATTCGGATAGTCGATGCTCGCGGCCTTGGGATGCTCGATGCGAGGTTCACCTTTCATCTTGTAGTGGCCAACCAAGACTGGGGGCGCATCCGCATGATAGATTTCAGCAACAGCATCCGAAGGCATCTCACTTTCGGGCAGTTCACTTGGATTTGGGACCGACAGCGTTGCTTCTGGCCAAGTCCTTGCTCCCGCGTTCCACCATGCCAAACGAACTTCCCTTCTGCGATTGCCATGATGATCATGGAACGCGAACGGTTCGGGTAGTTCTACTTCCGGACCCGTCAGCAAAGTCTTCACGGCCATTCCAAACGGCGTGGTTTCGCTTGCCACCTCCTTCAAGTCCTCCTGCTTCAGATATCCATCAGGGCGCCTTTCCTTAATCACATCGATCTGCCGCTCGGACCAACAGGCATGAACAAGTCGAAGTCCTTCGAACTCCCGCCAAAGCGGCAAGGCTGTCAGAAACCATTCCGTCCATTCGAGTGCGGTATCAGTTCCAACACCAAAGGCATCAATGAAACTTTGATGCTGCTTGTTGTTTTTGTTTGAATGTTCTCGGAGGGGAGTACCGTTTTCAAATCTGTGATACAGGATGGCGTTGAGTTCGTGATTGCCCATCACGGCCAAAGCCTTGCCTTCGTCTATCAAGGTTCGGACAGTCTTGAGTGCCGACAGATCATCTGGTGCTTTGACGGTCTCACCGGCATCAATGAAATCGCCGAGAAACAGCAACTTTCCATTAGGGTTTGCGGCTTCAAGAGATGCGTTCAATCGGGTGGCGTCAGCGTGAATGTCCGGGATAATTGTATGTATAGTCATGTCCTTTCCACGAGAAAATGCTCCGCCAGTTGGTGCTGCAGTTTCTTGCCTGCGTCAGGTGACGAGCAGTCACTGACCATTCAGGATGGCTTGCTTGACAACAGGCGCCACAGTTTCTTCGGAAATGTTCCGTTTCTTGCAGTACGGCGACCCCAACCAGTCAGAAACACGTTTTTGTCCTTTGCTTGCGTTACATCCACGGCAGCAAAGGGCGATGTTCTCTCTCGTTACAATGGTGGCATCGTTGATTATGTGTTCCCAACTTGGCGAGGATCGAACGGACTCCTCGGTCGTTGTGAATGGCTGAGAGCAATAGACGCAAACCACATCACGATTGCGGATTTCTGTTTCTAACCAAGATGGAATGTTCCACTTGTTTGCCATTCGTCGCCTACCCATCGCCAAGTCTCAACGCTGCGCTATCGCTGATAAAAGCACTTTTTCAGCGCAACTCGGTCTTGCACATCGCTATTTCAGGCCGCCATTAGTCGGCATCGCCCAAAACTAACAATAGCAGGCAGGCCAAGATAGGCGAACCGACTAGGCTTACGAGTACCCAAATTAGCTGACTGCGATTTCTACGTTCAGCCATACCTGCAGGCAGCAGAACGTAAAACCAAATGCCCAAAATGAGGACAGCTAGGATGGCGAGTAAAGAAACAGCACCGTCCACCGTCAAGACGCTCCGGGCGCATCAAGTTTCACGGCTGTCCCTGTGGCAACCAGCATCAACATGGTGCTGCCGGTCGAACCAATCTCCGCATAATCCAGATCGATACCAACGACAGCATCTGCACCCTTTTGCGCGGCTTCCTTCTTGAGTTCGTCCAGCGCCAGTTCACGCATCTCTTTCAGCGCCTTCTGAACATTGCCAGTTCGACCACCAACGACGTTGCGGACACCCGTCAGCATGTCTTTGAAAATGTTCATACCAACGACAACTTCGGCTGTGACAATCCCCAGCCGATCTTGAACAGGCAGATTGTGGGCTGTTTCAGTCGTCAGAATAATATCTTGCGCAGAGTTGCACCGCTCGCAACGCCCTTTGACGCTCTTCCAGCGATCAATTTCTGCGCCACATTCTATGCACTTAGTCATTCGACCCCATTCATGTCGTGCTGTTCCTAACGAACATCTAACTGTCTGTTGGGCGGCAAAAAACCTTCGTTGAGGTTTGCCAACTGATTTTTAGGCCGCACAAAGGTTTTACAAAGACCGGCGCCTACCAACTGCCACCGTCAATATTCACCGCCACTCCAACTCGTCTTCGACTGCCATTTTGGCCGCGTTCACGAAGTCTCGTTCTTCATCCGATAAAACCCGCCAGAACTTCGTGACGGACCCGATGGTGATGAGAACTTGTAAGGTGCCTTCTGCGGATTTCAGGTGATCGCCAGCCTTTAACTGGGCTTCTAAGGTATCAAGCCGTGTTTTGATCTTCGTACGTACGTCCATTGGACCTCCTATGTTTTGGGGTGGTTTGAGGGTGGCTTTGGGCAACGGCAGAAACATCGCTGACCGCAGAGCCAGTGGCTGAGGGATCAGGTGTCACCACGTTGCGTGATTATGCGGGGTCTCGCAGTTGATTGTTCGCGAGAGAGAACTGCTACAACCGGCGCGCTTGATTGCCCTCTTGGGCAATGGCAGTAGAACGGGCGAGTTTCTTCGCTTCTGATCGAAGCCGTCCCAGTTCAGGACTGAACGGATGATCACGATTATCTTGAATGTTTAGAGGCAGAGATAGTTGCGAGAACACAGCCGCCTCTACCGCCCATGGTTCAGGATGCTCCAGACATGCCACACAGGCATTTCGCCCCATCCAGTCATCCAACCACTGCTCTCCCAGATGAGTGAAGGTCATCCGGCGCCCACTTCCTACGCGCCTCAATGGAAAACCACTCGTTTCAGAAAGCAAGACGCCGAGTGACAGGCAAAGCGTCGATCCTTCTGCATTTCCGCAATAATGATAGCGAATGCGCTTCCGAAGGTTCTGACTGCTGGATGCCCGAGATGGAGAAATCCCAACGTATAGAAGCGTTAGCCCTTCAACTTCGGCGCAATTCTCTGTTGGAACATTACCCGGAATATCGCGAAAGAACCATGCATAAAGGCCCCTTGAAGCAGGTATCAACTTCGGATTGGATATCACCTCAGATCGTTCAAATAGACGATCCGGCTGGATCAACCCCGATACAATTTCGTCAATCACGCGATCCTCAAGGTGTCATGCCTACACAAAAGATCATACATGTTCATGGAACTTATCACCAGTGATGCTGCTTGGTTCAAATCGCGTGACCATCATCCATCCGGCTCAAAACCGTCGATAGGAACCTTTGCTTTAACATCTCGCGCTTAGATGCATCTTTGATGTCTTCATAGAGTTCCCGGTAGTGGCGTTGCCAAGGTGACAAGTTGTCGAGATGTGGTTCTGTCAGGACTTTCTCTGGGAACAGGTGTAGGTTGAACACAAGATCAAGGACATCTGGATTATCAATATCAAGCCTGACACCACGATGTTTCAGCTTTTTGTCATATGGGTAAACAGCCGCTGCAACACTCTCACCAAACATATGATTATAGTTTCTGTCTGCCTTCTCACCATATGAAACACAGGCTTCTATACGCTTTCGACTTGTGTCATATGGTTTGATCCAGATATCCTTACTTTCATGGGGAAGTTCACAAGGTTTAATTTGTCTGGATTGTGGAACGCCATGTATCTCTGACAACTTGTCTTTCCATGCGTTAATCAACTGTTCCTGATACCTTGCATTGTTTGGTGAGAGGCTTCGTGGAAGAATTATTACACCATGAACATGGGCGTTCAGCCTGTCTGTATATTCAACTGTTCTTGATCTTGTCCCGTTTACATCGGCTGCAATGAGCATTCCGATCTTAATGGCATCTTCATGAAATCTATAGGTTTCCCGTATCTTAACGTATGTAACGTCATAGATACTTCTAGTACCTTCTTGGTCTAGAAAGGTTATTGGGAACTCAAAGGCGTAAGTTCTCGTATCAAAGTTTTTATGATCTTCTTTAGGCATCCTTTGAAGGGATGCTGCAATGTCATTAATCGCCTTAATGTGTTGTATGTCGATTTGTGATTTTTTTGGTGGTTCTGGAAAGCATTTTGGTATCTTTGTCATGCGTTAAATCCTTTCTGACATTAATAAGCATTGGCCGCTACAGGGTGTAGTGACGAAAATTGGTTGTGATAAACTGAGAAGCGCAAGCGACAGTACACCTACCTCGGGTGCATATGCTTTGGCTGCTCATATGATAAATATGGAATATTTATGCTGAACCCAACCTAAATCAGGTTGGTTGAAGCTATTTAGCAAAATACGATTTTTGCTAGCCCAGCTTCGAGATGGTGCCTTTGCGATTGATGCGCGCTTTACTCAAAGACTCGATTTCATCATGCCAGTTCATAGTATATATGAACAGCAAAGTGTATTGGTTTTTGGCTTAGGATAGACGGTCACGCATCCACTCCTCTATCTCGCTCTGTGGCCATGCAACTGCTCTTTTACCAATTCTCCGCTGTCGCGGAAACCTTCCATCGGCCATCATGGCATAGATGCTGGACCGAGATAGACCCGTAACTTCTTCAACTTGTGAACGACGTAAAAACTTCATGTAAAGCCTCCTTTGCTATTTTCGAATGAGAGGCTTATACTATGTTTACTTTTCTACTTCATGGGTAAAATAATAGCGCTATTTCTTATTGCGCTTCTTCCATATCTTCTTAAGATTCTCGTATCCGTAGCCGCTTGAAAATTCTTCAATATGCTCCTCTCTGTAGATAAGCGTAGCCGCCTGCTCAACAGCGTCGAGAGCGGATATCCGTTCGGTAGTTACATCATTTCGATATGCCTTCAGGCCATGCTTAACAGCAAACTCGATAGCTTGTCTTTTAAGAAACCAGTCATCGTTTGTTTTCCTTGGCCTTCCTCGCGCTTTCTTTTGGGTTGGAGGCTGTGGATTCTTTTGTTGCTCAATAAAGAACTTATTTAGGGCTGGGGACAGGTTGCTTCCCTGCCGGATACGAACAGCGGCACCAAACATCAAGGTGTTATATGCATAGAGGCTGGTGTCCTTACGGCCTAGAAGTTCGTCCTCGTTCTCGTTCAAATCCCATTCCACATACATCTGAATAGTTTCCAACTCTTCGGGCTTCTTAGAGTACCACTCGAAGGGGTCAAAACGTGCATCGTTGGGGTCCTCTAGGTCTTCGCCGACTTCATTTCCAAAAGCCAGATCAATGCGGCATCCCTCTTGGTCGAGCATGAAGTCACGTACTCTTTCCACAATCTCTTCAAAGGAGAGATTCTGGGGCTTCTCTCCAAGAAGTGAGAACCGTTCTGAAATTTCCCGGTGTCGTTCGCCCAAAGGCTTGCTGCTTGAAGTCATGCTGGTTCCGTCGTCGAAAAAACAAGTGCGCACCGATGAGTTTACGCTGGCGTTGCATGATTCACATTCTGCACCTAAGTGCCTTTGCTTGTCTCGTTGTTGAGAAGCAACAACGGCACGGCTATGCCTATGCAGATATGGGGACGCATGTAGGGACGCCCCTTGCGGACGACACTCAATGCGTTGACTTTAAATGATTTTTTTCGAAAAATGGCGGAGGCTCAGGGATTCGAACCCTGGGGACGCTTTCACGCCCGCCGGTTTTCAAGACCGGTGCATTCGACCACTCTGCCAAACCTCCGAGCCGCGTGGTGCCGTAACCGTTTAGGCATTGGAGTGCGATTCTGAAACCGGAAAGTCGCAAAAGGCGTCATCCGTGCAACATCGAACAGAGAACCAGAACTGCATCGCCGGGCCTACGAGGCGCGCCGCTAGGGCTCCTGCGTGTGTTGACGTCTGACGAAAGGAAGACGGGACCCTCACAGGTGCCAGCGCGCCGTTCCGGCCTTGCAAGAGGGGAAATTTGCCGACCTGAGCCGCTTTGGCTTTTCAGATCGCCGTCCGTCCGGTAAAACAATTCCAAACTGAGCAGTGGAAGACGGCGGATAAACGCCGGAACGGGGCGAAAACATGGGTCATGCGCGCAACCGGGCCGCGAGCCTGAGCATCGCAGCATTTCTGGCCATCACGCTGGCCGGCTGCGACGAGAATGGCGAGTTCATCCTCGCCGACAGCTTCCAACAATCGCCGCAAGAGACCGGTGCGCCCGCTGAGGGTCGCACTGTGGAGCGCGATGTGGAAGCGCCGGATGTGTTCTCTGCCACCGAGGCCGGGCTGTGGGACGGGCGGCCGTCGCTTGGCGGCGTCTGGGTGGCGCATCCGGATGTGAAGGATCCTGAACGGGTGATTATTCGCAACCTGTCGAACGATAAATTCGTCGTCGGCGCGCTTTTCCGGCGCGAGCGGGATATTCCCGGCCCGCGCCTGCAAATTTCCTCCGACGCCGCCACGGCGCTTGGTGTGCTCGCCGGCGCACCGGTCGAGTTGAACGTCACTGCCCTGCGGCGCGAAGAGGTGGCGGCGGCGCCCGAAGTGACCGAAGCCGAGACCGTCGCAGCGCCTGCCGAGGTCGAAACCGCGCCGCTCGATCCGATCGCCGCCGCCGGGGCCGCGCTCGACGAGGTCGACGCAGCCGGTGTGGAGGCCAGCCCGACGCCCGTCCCGACGCCGGCAACCCAGCCCGAACAAAGTTCTTCTTTGCGCAAGCCTTACCTGCAAGTCGGGATTTTCTCCGTGCAAGCCAATGCAGATCGCACAGCCGCGCAGATGCGGAGCGCCGGAATGGTGCCGACAATCCGGCGCGGGGAGACAGGTGGCAAGCCGTTCTGGCGCGTGATCGTGGGTCCTGCCAGTACCGGCTCGGAGCGCCGCGCCTTGCTTGACAAGATCAAGGGGGAAGGGTTCACAGACGCCTACCCGGTGACCAACTAACCGCTGCCCGCCTTACAGACAGGAGAAACGTCCAATGCGCCGTATGATCCGAACCGCTCTTGCCGCCGCCGCGCTGGCTTTTGCCGCCGTGCAGGCTGGTGCGTTCGAAACCCGCGCCTCGACCGCATTCGTGATCGATCAGAACACCGGCACCGTGCTGCTCAGCAAGAATGCCGACACGCCGCTGCCGCCAGCCTCGATGTCGAAACTGATGACGCTCTACATGGCCTTCGAGGCGGTGCGCGACGGGCGGCTCAGCATGACCGAGGAACTGACCACCTCGCAACACGCCATGGATTTCGGGGGCTCCACGATGTTCCTGCGCGCGGGGGAGAAAGTGAGTGTCGAAGACCTGATCCGGGGCATTATCGTGCTGTCGGGCAACGATGCCTGCGTGGTGATCGCCGAGGCGCTCAGCCCTGATGGCACCGAGGCCGGTTTCGCGCGGCTGATGACCCGGCGTGCCGTCGAGATGGGTATGACCAATTCCACCTTCATGAATGCAAGCGGCTGGCCGCAGGCCGGACATTTGATGTCCTCGCGCGATCTGGCGCTTCTGGCGCACCGTCTGATCGTGGACTTCCCCGAATTCTACCCGATGTTCGCCGAGCGCGAATTCCTGTTCGATCCCAACGAGAGCAAGAACCGTTACAACCGGAATCCGCTGCTCGGCGCAGTACCGGGCGCGGACGGGCTGAAGACCGGACACACACAGGAAGCCGGCTACGGTCTCGTTGGATCGGCCCGGCAGGGCAACCGCCGGATAATCTTCGTGATTTCCGGGCTGGACACGCAGGCCGACCGCGCCCGCGACAGCGAAGCCATCGTGAACTGGGCGTTCCGGCAGTTCACCGAAGCCGATATGATCCGCCAAGGCGAGCGTCTCGCCGAGGCACCCGTGTGGATGGGGGAGGCGCAAACGGTGGGGCTGGTCCCGGCCGAGGATCACACCATCCTCGTGCCCACGCTCAGCGCGGCCGACCTGCGCTCCGAAGTGGTCTATGACAGCCCGGTCAATGCGCCGATCGAGAAAGGTCAGCAACTGGGAGAGTTGATCGTGCAACCCGAAGGGCTGCCGGAAGTGCGGGTGCCGCTCGTGGCCGAGGAGGCTGTGCCCGAGGGTGGGTTCATGGTCCGTATGACCGCCGTGGCGCAGGTGCTCATCCGCCAGTGGATGGAAAGCCGCGCGGCGGGCGAGGCCGGGTGAGCGCGCGCGCCGGGGTGTTCCTGAGCTTCGAGGGAATAGATGGATCGGGCAAGTCCACGCAAGCCCGCCGTCTCGTCGAACGTCTCCGGGCGGACGGGCACGACGCCGTGCTCACACGAGAGCCCGGCGGCAGCCCGGGCGCCGAGGAAATCCGCGCCCTCGTGCTTCAGGGCGATCCGGGACGCTGGTCCGCTGAGACCGAGCTTCTGCTCTTCACCGCCGCGCGCCGCGATCATCTTGAGCGCACCATCACTCCTGCTCTTGCCGCCGGAAAGATCGTGGTCTGTGACCGTTTCGCCGACAGCACACGCATCTACCAAGGCGCCACCCGGGGCGATCTGCGGGCGAAGGTGGATGCGCTTCACGAGATGATGATCGGGCGCGAGCCGGACATCACGGTGCTGATCGACATCGATCCCGAGGCGGGGCTGTCGCGCGCCTTGGCACGTGGCACCGGCGAGGACCGGTTCGAGGAGTTCGGCGCCGACATGCAACACAAGATGCGCGCCGCCTTTCTCGACCTTGCGGCCAGCGCAACGGAACGGTTTCGCATCGTGGACGGCTCAGGAGACCCGGACACGGTCGCGGCGCGCGTATGGGCTGAAGTCGAACGCAGCCTGTCCTAGAGCGCGCCGCGTTCACCCGCATTCACGCAACCCCCTCCAATTTGTTGATCTGCAGGTTGGGCGGCGCAGGTGTGCCTGCGTCCGGGGGACGAACAGGCCGAAAGAAGGTGCACCTGCCTGCGCCCCTTTAGACACGTCCGGCCACACAAGGGCCGGTGCAGGGCTACAATTGCACGCCTTTAGTCAAGGCCCCATCAATCACAAGGTTCGTGCCGGAGGTGAAACTGGAGGCCGGGCTTGACAGGAACACCACGCCGCGCGCGATCTCCTCGGGCCTGCCCATCCGTCCCATCGGGTTCATCGCGAGGGTCTGCGCGTAAAGATCGGGGTTGGTCCGCTCTATCGTCTCCCAGACGCCGCCGGGAAAATAGGTGTTGCCGGGCGAAACCGTATTGGCGCGGATGCCGCTCCCGGCCAGCTTCATAGCGAGGCCCTGCGCGTAGTGCACCAGCGCCGCTTTGAACGCGCCATAGGCAGGGCCGGTGAAATCGACCTCGCGCCCCGACACCGAGGAGATCAGTGTGATCGCAGCCGCGTCCGAGCGTTGCAGGAAGGGCAGGGCGGCACTCACGAGACGCACCGAATGCATCATGTCGATGCGGTAGCTGGTCTCCCATGCCGCCTCGTCATCGGCAACCGCCAGTGCCGAGACATTGCCGACCACAACGTCGATCCCGCCAAGGGCCGCCGCGGAATCCCTGACCCAGGATTGCAGCGCGTGGCCATTGCCCACATCCACGCCGCGCCCGATCACGGTCACGCCCTTGGGCTTCAGCGCATTGATCGTCTCGGTCACCCCGGCATTGTCCCGCGCGCAAATCGCGACGTTTGCGCCTTCCTCGGCGAAGATCTCCGCGCAATGGCGCCCGATCCCCTTCGTGCCGCCGGTGATCAGCACGCGGCGCCCCTTCAATCCCAAATCCATCTTCCGTCCCTTTCCGCCGCTCCACTCCGCAGCCTCACCCCAGATCGGGATGCATGCAATGCCAGTCTGTCGCCGCCTGATACGCCGCCCCGGCCTGGAGCAGCACCGCCTCCGAGAGCGCCGGGCCGACGATCTGCATGCTGGTCGGCATCCCGTCCTCTGCGACCCCGTTCGGCAAGGTCAGGGTGGGCGAGCCTGAGAAATCGAACGGCGCGGTGTAGCGCAGGATCGCGTTCAGCACCTCCGGCTCCTCGCCATAGGTCTCCATCTGCGCAAGGCTGGGCGTTCCGGTCGGCATCGTCGGGCAAAGCATCGCGTCGACCCCCGACAGCATCGCCTCCAGCGCCCGGCTGAACTCCAGCCGCAGGATATGGCCGCGCGCCACCTCCACGCCGCGTGTCGCCAGCCCTTCCTCGATCAACTGGGCGAGGTCCGGGCCATACGCTTCGGCCCGCGCGGGATAGGTCTCCTCGTGGACATGGGCCGTCTCGACCGCGCACATCATGATCCATGCCGCGACAAGGTCCTCGTAGGGCGGCATCGTCACATCGACAATGCGCGCGCCGAGGCTCTCGAATCTGCCCATGGCCGCTTCCAGCGCGGCCTTGACCTCGGGCTCGACCCCGTGCAGCGCATAGGCCGTGTCGATCCCGATCCGCATGTCGCGCACGCCCCCCGTCATCACCGCCATGTAATCGGGCACCGGGGCGTCGAGGGACGTGGGATCGTTCGGATCATAGCCTGCGATCGCCTGAAGGATCGCGGCGCAATCGGCGGCGCTGCGGGCCATCGGGCCGACATGGTCGAGCGAGGGGGCGAGATCGAACACGCCATGGCGGCTCACCCGGCCCCAAGTCGGCTTGAGCCCGGTCAGCCCGCAGGTGACGCAGGGAAAGCGGATGGAGCCGCCCGTGTCGCTGCCGAGCGAGGCGAAACAGAGCCCTGCCGACGTCGCCGCGCCCGACCCGGTGGAGGAGGAGCCGACCCAGTAATCGGGGTTCAGCGGGTTGCGCGGCGTCGGGATTGAGGGATGGTGGCTGGTATAGGCCCCCTCGGTCATGCTGAGCTTGCCGAGGATCACAGCGCCCGCCGCTTCGAGCCGGTCGACCACGGTGGCGTTATACTCGGATACCAAACCCTCATTGATCGGCATCCCGGCCATGGTTGGGGCGAATGTGGTGCGGCACAGGTCCTTGACGGCAATCGGAACGCCATGCAGTGGCCCGAGGCTCCGGCCTTGCGCCAGCGCCGCGTCGGCGGCCTCAGCCTGCGCCAGCGCGCGGTCCGCGGTGACGTGGGCATAGGTGTGAAACTTTGGGTCCAGCGCATTGATCCGGGCCAGAAGCGCCTCGGTGAGCGCGCGGGAGCTTGTCTCGCCCGCCGCCAGTGCGCGTCCGGTTTCGAGAAGGCTTCGGTAGTGCAGGGGGCGGGTGTCCATCGGGGTCTTCTCCTTGAGCGCGGACGCTGTGGCACGTCCGTCAGGGGGGTAGTCTCGGCGACTGCCTCGGATTTGTCCAATAAGCTCTGCCTTTGGGCGAGTTTCGGCGCAGATCGGCGCATCGCGATTGGGCAGTGCGGCGCGGGTTTGCCCGCCGCCTCTGCTTGCAGCTTGCCAAGAGGTGGCAGTGGTGGTGGTATCGTGCGACAAGGAGGCCGCCGCCATGCAGTGCAATCATACCATCCACAAGCATCACCATCATTTCGGCTGGAACAACCAGCTGTCCCCGGTCTTGAGCGTACGCCCGGGGCAGACGGTCGAGATCGAAACGGTGGATGCCTCCTGCGAACAGCTCGGGCCGGGTGCGTCGCTGCTCGATCTCGAACGGCTGGACTTCGACAAGGTGAACCCGGTCACGGGCCCGATCTTCATTGAAGGCGCGGAGCCGGGCGATGCGGTGGCGATCACCTTCCTCGATTTCAAACCCTCGGGCTGGGGCTGGACCGCGAACATCCCGGGCTTCGGCCTGCTTGCCGATCAGTTCAAGGACCCGGCCTTGCATATCTGGATGTATGACGCGGTCTCGATGGCCCCGGCGCTCTATGGCCCGGGTGGCAAGGTCCCGCTGAAGCCCTTTGCGGGCACGGTCGGGCTCGCCCCGGCCCAACCCGGCGCGCATTCCATCGTCCCACCCCGCCGGGTGGGCGGCAATATGGACATCCGCGATAATTGCGTCGGAACAACGCTTTACCTGCCGGTCGAGGTCGCGGGCGGGCTGCTGTCGCTGGGCGACACGCACGCCGCGCAGGGCGATGGCGAGATTTGCGGCACGGCGATCGAAAGCCCGATGATCGCCTCCGTGAAGATCGACCTGTTCAAGGACGCGCGCATCCCGTTTCCGCGTTTCGAGACCAGCGGGCCGGTGTCGCGGCATTTCGACGAGAAGGGCTACAAGGTCACGACGGGGATCGGCCCCGACCTGATGGGCGCGGCGCGCGATGCGGTGTCGGGCATGATCGACTGGCTCTGCGCCACGACGCAGATGACCCCGATCGACGCCTATATGCTGTGCTCGGTTTGCGGCGATTTGCGGATCAGCGAGATCGTGGACATGCCGAACTGGGCGGTGTCGTTCTACTTCCCGAAGATCGTGCTCGACTGATACGGGCCGCGAAAGGTTAACGCTGCGAACGCCCGCGCGGCGCTCGAATCCCAAAACCGTCCGAAAAGCGGGTTAACGCCCTAAAAAAAGGGATGGCAGGCGTATGGCTGCGCGTATGGCGCGGCGTATGGCACCTGTATGGCTCGTTTTCGATTCGTTCGCATGTTAACGCACCGTACGGTGCCCCCGGCGTTAACCTTTTGGCGCGGGTTATGGTGGGCAAATTGCCCACCCTACGAGTCCAACGCCGCCATGCCGGGCGCCCCGCCCTTGTCTTCCTTTGGCTAAAAATATCCCGGAGAGCGCGAGAGGCAGAGCCTCTCGCACGCGCCGCAGGCGCGT
The DNA here is from genome assembly GCA_965656085.1 of uncultured Aliishimia sp. Classification (GTDB taxonomy): domain Bacteria; phylum Pseudomonadota; class Alphaproteobacteria; order Rhodobacterales; family Rhodobacteraceae; genus Aliishimia. Next base: position 22,077 of record CBFHJA010000039.1, read on the forward strand.
ACCCCCCAACGGGGCACATTCGGTTGCGTTGATCTGACGGTGTTGAGGGGTGGTCCCGGATGGGTTGAATGGGCGGGGTTGGGGACGTGTCCGCAAGGCGCCGAGACACTCTAGCCGCTGGGTTGGGCCTCGCTCAATGCCGCTTGCAGGATTTCTGACATGCGGAATTTCTGAGGCTTGCCCGTCGCGGTGAGGGGCATCTCGGTGTCGAAGCGCATGTGGCGCGGGACCTTGAAGCGGGCCATGCGCTCGCGGCACCATGCTTGCAGGGTCTCGGCGTTGAGCGCCGCGCCCGGGCGCGGGATGATCCATGCCGCGACCTCTTCGCCGAGGCGGTCATCGGGGAGGCCGAAGACCTGTGCCTGCGCGATATTGGGATGGGTGAGCAGCACGGTCTCCACCTCGGCGGGGTAGATGTTCTCGCCGCCCCGGATCAGCATGTCGCCCGCGCGCCCGGTGATCCGCGCGTAGCCCTCGGCGTCGATCACGCCGAGATCGCCGGTGTGCATCCAGCCATCGCGCAAAACCTCGGCGGTGCGTTCGGGATCGCCCCAATAGCCCTTCATCACCAGATAGCCGCGGGTCTGCACCTCGCCTTCCTGCCCGACGGGGAGGACGTTTCCGTCGGTGTCCGCGATGCGCACTTCGGCATGGGGGCCGATCCGGCCGACGCTCCCGACGCGCCGTTCCAGCGGGTCGTCCGGGGCGGTCTGGAAGGAGACCGGGCTGGTTTCGGTCATGCCATAGGCGATGGTGATCTCGTCGCAATGCATCTGCCCGATGACGCGCCGCATGAGCGGTTCGGGACAGGGCGCGCCTGCCATGATGCCGGTGCGCAGGCTGCGCAAATCGAACCGCGCGAAGTGCGGGTGGTCGAGCATGGCGGAGAACATCGTCGGCACGCCATGCACGGCGGTGCAGCGCTCGGTCTCCAGCGCGCGCAGGGTCGCGGCGGGATCGAACCCCTCGCCGGGGAAGACCATCTTCACGCCATAGGAGGCCGCCGCCAGAACGCCCAGCACCATCCCGAAGCAGTGATAGAGCGGGACCGGGATGCAGAGCGCATCCCCCGGCGCAAGTCGCATGGTGCGGGCAACGGAAATGGCGTTGTTCAGCACGTTGTGATGGGTGAGCGTCGCGCCTTTCGGCGCGCCGGTGGTGCCGGAGGTGAACTGGATGTTGATTGCGTCATGCGGGTTTAGCCCCGCCGTGATCGCACCCAAACGCGCCTGCTTGCCGGAGGTGCCGCGCGCCATGACGCCCTCGAAGTGGAGCATGCCCGGCGCGTCTTCCGGCCCAAGTTGCACCACGCGGCGCAACTCCGGCAGGGCGGCGCTGCGCAGATCGCCGGGGCGGGCGTGGCGCAATTCCGGGGCCAGATCGCTCAGCATCGCGAGGTAATCCGCTTCGCGGTGCCCCGGGGCCGTGATCAGCGTGCTCACTCCGGCGGTGCGCAGCGCGTAGCCCAGTTCCTCGCGTTTGTAGGACGGGTTGATGTTGACCATGATCGCGCCGATCCGCGCGGTGGCAAACTGCGTCAGCACCCATTCGGGGCGGTTGGGCGCCCAGATGCCCACGCGGTCGCCCTTGTAGACGCCAATCGCCAGAAGGCCCGCCGCGAGCCTGTCCACTTCGCGGGCAAGGTCCGTGTAACTCCATCGCACGCCATGCTCGGGAAAGACGCAGGCGAGGCGGTCGCCATGACGCCGGCACACCTCGCCCAGAAAGCTGGGGATCGTGGCGTCCAGCAGCGGGCGCGCGGTGCTGCCGCGCACATGGGACAGACCGTCTATGGGCCGGGTCATCTGCGCGCCCTCGACCCGGTCACATGTAGCGCCAGTCGCCAGCCTGCTCGAACGCGCCCGCCGCGCGGTAGATCGTGGACTCGTCATAGCGCCGCCCAATGATCTGGAGACCCACCGGCAGCCCGTCGCTCATCCCGCAGGGCACCGACATCGCCGGATGGCCTGTCACATCGAAGGGCGCGGTGTTGGGCAGCATCTCGAAGGCGCGCTGGCACCACAGTTCGAGCGATGAGTCCGCAGGCGGGATCGGCGGGGCCTTCATCGGCGTCGTCGGGGTCAGGAGCAGGTCATAGGAGGCGAAGACCTTGTTGTATTCTTCGGTCAGTTGCCGCGAGAGGTTCTGGGCCTTGGAATAGTAGCGCCCGCGCGTGTGCTTGAGGTGGTACTGGCCAACCAGCATGGAGATTTTCAGCGTGTCGCTCAGCTCATCGGCGCGGGAGCGCCAGTTGGAGTGGTATTCGAGCAGCGAGGTCGTGTGCAGGCCCTTCCAGCCCGTGCCCATGCCGTTGCCAAGCATCATCTGCTGGGTCAGGCCTTCAAGTGCGATGGGGGTCCATATCGCGGTGCCATGCAGGTGCCACGGCACGGAAATCTCGTCGACGCTGGCCCCGAGGCGGCGCAGGGTGTCGGCCGCTGTCCGCACCTTGTCGTTGACATCGGACTCCGCACCCTCGTGGCCGAAGCCCTCCTTGATCACGCCGATGCGCAGGCCGGACACGCCGCGCGAGACCGACGCCGTGTAGCGGTCGGTCTTGACGTCGTATTGGCGCGGGTCGAGCCCGTCCGCGCCCGCCAGCACTTCGAGCATCAGGGCGTTGTCCATGACGGTCTGGGTCATCGGGCCCGCGTGGTCGATTGTGGTCTCGATGGGCATGACGCCGGAATAGGGCACGAGGCCATGGGTCGGTTTCATGCCGTAGCAGCCGCAGAAGGAGGCGGGCATGCGGATCGAGCCGCCCTGATCGCCGCCGATGGCCATGTCGACCTCGCCCGCGCCCACGAGCGCGCCGGAGCCGGAGGACGACCCGCCCGCCGAGTGGCCGCGCTTGTGCGGGTTGTGGACCGGGCCGGTTGCGTTGGTGTGCGAGCCGCCCGAGAGGCAGAAGAACTCGCAATGGGCCTTGCCGGTGATCGTCGCCCCGGCGTCGAGCAGACGGGTGATGATCGTGGCGTCGAGATCGGGCGTATAGCCCTTGAGCGTCGAGGCCCCGTTCATCATCGGCACGCCCGCAACGCAGACATTGTCCTTGATCGCCACGGTCTTGCCTTGCAGCGGGCCGCGCGGGGCGCCCTTGATCTCGGTTTTGACATACCACGCGTTCATCGGGTTTTCTTCCGCCGTGGGCCGGTAGCCGGAGGTGCGCGGGTAGAGCACGGGGGGCAGGTAGTCGGGCAGGCTGTCCACCACGTCATAGGCGTCGAGCGTGCCCTGCATCACGTCGAGGAATTCCTGAATGCGCGCGTCGGACATATGCATGCCAAGCTCGGCAACCACGTCTTTCATCTGCGCATGGGTGGGGCGTTGGACGGTCATGTAGGACATCCTTTCCGTCAGTGTAGCGGGCGCGAAATCCGTCGGCGCGGCGGGCCGGTGCGGCGGGGCGTCTGATGCGGCGGCGGCGGGCGCGGGGCTCTTGGCGGGCTGCTTCGGCGCGTGTGCGGTGTGCGGCGCGGCCATGCCGCCCGCCGCGCCGAAGCCGGTAAACTCTTCGATCAGCGCCGGGTCTGACGTCTCGGAGCCCGACACCTCGCCTGCAATGGCGCCTTTCTGGATCAGGAGCACGCGGTCCGACAGGGCGGTGATGAAGTCGAGGCTTTGCTCGACCAGCACGATGGAAATGCCGGTGCGCGCGTTCAGCGCTTTCAGCAGCTCGATGATCTCGTCGATGATCGAGGGCTGGATGCCCTCGGTGGGTTCATCCAGAAGGATCAGGTCGGGCTCGGAGATCAGGCAGCGGGCCAGCGCCAGCAATTGCTGCTCGCCGCCCGACAGCGCCCCGCCATCGCGGTCGAGCAGGCGTTCGAGCCGAGGGAAATCCTCCAGCACCTGATCTATGGCCTCGTTCTCGTCCATCTCATGCGCGGCCACGCCCATGCGCAGATTGTCCCGCACGCTGAGGTTCGGGAAGATGCCCCGGCCTTGCGGCACGTAGCCGATGCCAAGCTGCGCACGGCGCGAAGAGCGCAGAGGGATCAGGTCCTCGCCGTCGAAATCCATCACGCCGCCGCCCGCAGGGACGATCCCCATGATGGTCTTGAGGAGGGTGGTTTTGCCCATCCCGTTATGGCCGAGCACGCCGAGGATTTCGCCCTCCTGCACCTCCAGATCAATGCCATGCAGCACCGGAACGCGGCCATAGCCCGCGCGCAGGCCCTTGATCGTCAGCAGCGCGCTCATGCCTGGCTCCCCAGATAGACTTCGCGGGCGCGCTTGTCGGCGGAGATCGCCTCCATGGTGTCTTCCATCAGGATCTGCCCTTCGTGAAACAGCGTCACCTGCTGCGAGATCATGCGGATGAACTGCATGTCATGCTCCACCACGATCAGCGCAGCGCTCTGGTTGATCTCGCGGATCAGCTCGGCGGTACGCGCGGTTTCCTCGTGGGTCATTCCCGCGGCAGGCTCATCGAGCAGCACCAGCCACGGCTCGGCGGCGATGACCATGCCAAGCTCGACCCATTGGCGCTGGCCATGAGCGAGGCGTCCGACGATATCGCGGCGAATGTCACCGAGGCGCAGCCGGTCGATGGTATCGGCGGTGAGCGCGGTGGCGCGCCGTGCGCCATGCCAGCGGCGGGCAGAGAGCCAGATGTTTTCGGACACCGACAGCCCGTCGAACACATTCGGCACCTGCGTCTTGATCCCCACGCCAAGCCCCGCGACCTCGTGCGGCTCATAGCCCGTGGTCACATCGCCCCGGATCGTCACCTCGCCCGCGCTGGGGACAAGCTGGCCCGTGAGGCATTTGAAGAAGGTCGATTTGCCCGCGCCATTGGGGCCGATCAGGCAGCGCAGTTCCTTGTCATAGAGCGTGAAATCCACCTGATCCACGGCCCGCACACCGCCGAAATGCATCGACAGCCCGCGCGTCTCGACGATCACTTCCCGTCTGTCCCGCTTCCGGCTCATGCGTCTGACGCTCTCTGGCTGCGGCGGCCCCGGCGGCGACGGGCGCGGGTCTTCGGTTTGCGGCGCGAAGTGTACCAATCGATGATCGTGGGCGCGATGCCCTTGGGCACGAAGAGGACGAAAAAGATCAGCAGGATGCCCAGAACGAGGTTGTTGTTGAACACGGTTTGCCCGCCGAGCGAGGCGGTGAGGTAGAACAGGCCAAAGGTCGCGATGATCGGCCCGATCAGGGTTCCGCGCCCGCCCACGATCACCCAGATGATCGTCAGCGCGGCGTTGTAGAGGTTGAACACATCCGGCGTGATCCGCCCCACGCCGTTGCAGAACAGAACCCCGCCGATGGCGGCGATCCCGGCGGCGATGGTGAAGATGCCGAGCTTGTAGAGGCGGGAGTCGTAACCAAGCAGTTCGGCGCGGAGTTCATTTTCGCGGATGCTCACGCAGACACGCCCGAAATGCGTCGTGACCAGCCAACCGCAGAAGACATAGCACAGGATCAGCGCGGCCATGGCGACGTAGAAGACCTGTTCGGGGAACAGGAAGGACGCGCTGTTCCACGGCAGGTTCAGCGGTGGCGAGGTCACGCCGTTGAAGCCCCCCAAAAGCGCATTGCCGATCTTGTATTCGGGCCCCGAGGTGCGGCGGATCAGCGAGAAGAAGATCAGCGTGACGGTGAGGGTAATCACGCCCAGATAGACGTCCGAGACCCGCCCGAAAAACATGAAATAGCCAAGGATGGCCGCGAAGGCCGAGGCCACCATGATCGCCACGAGGATCGCCCATGTGGAGCCGCCGAAATTGATCGCCGCGATGGTGTAGGCATAGGCCCCGAGGCCGAAGAACGCGACCTGCCCGAAACACAGGATGCCGCCATAGCCCCAGACCAACGCAAGGCTGAGGGCCAGCACCGCGAGGGCGATGGCCGTGGTCAGGTTGATGATCGTGAAGAGTTGCAGCACGTAGGGCGCGGTGAACATGAACACGATGCCGATCAGCGCGAAGATCAGCACCGGGCGCATCTGTTGGAGGGTGCTGCCGCCGTTCATAGCGACTTGCGGAAGAACCGCCCGGTGATCCCGCGCGGCATCAGGCGCAGCAGAACGATGGCGGCGACGAGAAGCGCGACCTCACCCAGCGTCGGGCCGGTGAGGAAGGAGAACACGCCGTTGATGCCGCCGAGCAGGATCGAACCTGCGGCGGTGCCCGTGAGGATCGACGCGCCGCCGGAAATCACGGTGATGAAGGCCTTGGCAATATACGTTGCGCCGATGGTGGGCAGCACGCCGGTGACCGGGGCGAGTAGCCCGCCCGCAAGCCCGGAGACCGCCGCGCCGAGGCCGAAGGTGATCATGTAGATGCGCGAGGTCGAGACCCCGAGGGCCGAGGACATCTCGGCATTCTGCATCGTGCCGCGCGCGACCAGACCCAGCTTGGTCAGCTTGAGGACCGCGTAGACCGCGATGAACAGGACGATGGTCACGCCGATGAGGAACAGCTCATAGGCCGAGGCCGAATAGTCGCCGATGCGGATCGTGCCAAGCGGCGGGCTGATTGTGGTGGCGGTGGAGGCGCCGAAGATCGAGGTCACGAGACCGATGAGCAGCAGCGACAGGCCCCATGTGGCGAGGAGCGTGTCGACCATGCGGCCATAGAGCCAGCGGATCAGGAGGCGCTCCACGATCACGCCCATGACGCCCACGACCAAGGGCGCAAGGATCAGCATCGCGACCCAGATATTCACCCCGGCATTGGTCGCGACCACGACCGTGTAGCCGCCGACCATGAGAAACTCGCCATGGGCAAGGTTGATGACACGCATCATCCCGAAGATGATCGCAAGGCCAAGGCTGATCAGCGCAAGGTTGGCGATCACGTAGACGAGTTGAAACAGGACGGCGAGAACAAGATCCAAGACGGTCTCCCGGGGAAAGTGAGGACCGGTCCGGCGGGCGTGCCGCCGGACCGGAGGGTGGTTTAGTCGATGCCGGCGGCGGCGAGCCCGTTCTCGAAGAGGAACGCGGACTGGTTCGGGTTCTCATTGAGATCGCACACCAGCGCGGTATCCGCCGGGGGCTGGGCCTCGTAGCTCTCGACGATGTTCCACTCCTGATCCTGAAGCTCGCCGATATAGACGTTCATCGAGCAGTGGTTGGTCTGGCTGTCGATGCTCACCGTGCCCGACGGGCCGTCATAGCTCAGACCCGAGCGCAGCGCCTCGATGACCGGTTCGCGGTCCACCGTGCCCGCTGCCTTCACGGCCTCGGCCCAGAGCATCGCGCCTTCATAGGAGCGGATCGCAAGCTCGTTCATCACCGGCGCGTCATCGCCCAGCTTGGCTTTGAGCTTTTCGAGGAAGGCGGTGTTGACCGGGTTGTCCGCGCCTTCGAAATAGCCGTAGGAGGCGAGGATGCCGTTGCCTTCCTCGGCGGAGATCAGCGTTTGCTCGTTGCCGACGCCGAAGGTGGTGGAGGCGATCGGAATTTCCGCATTCATGCCCGCCGCCGCATACTGGCGGTAGAACGACACATGCGCGCCGCCGACGAGGGCGGAGATCACGAAGTCGGGCTTGGCGGTCTGGATCTTGTTGATGGTTGGGCCAAAGTTGGTCACGTCGAGTGGGAAGAATTCCACGTCGAGGGTTTCGCCGCCATTCTCGGCCACGAATTTCTGCATCCATTGCGCGGTGATCTGGCCGTAGTTGTAGTCGGCGGCGACGATATAGACCTTCTTGCCCCATTTCTCCATCGCGTAGGGCACGACCTTGGCGACGGTCTGCGCGGGCGTGGAGCCGGTGCAGAAGTTGTTGTAATCGCACACGCCGCCTTCGTACTGGACGTTGTAGAAATAAAGCGTCTGGAAGCGCGACAGGGTGGGACGGATGGCTTCGCGGGAGGCCGAGGTGATCCCGGCATGAACGGTGGCCGCGCGGTCGCCGGCGGCGGCTTGGGTGGCGAATTGGGTGTAGAACTGGATGGTGGACTGCGCGTCATACATCGTCAGTTCGACCTCGCGGCCCAGAAGGCCCCCGGCGGCATTGATGTCCTCGATGGCGAGCTTCGTGGTCTCAGCCATGGGCGCGCCGTAGATGTCGAGACCGCCCGAGAGGTCCAGAATGGAGGCGAATTTGATCGCGTCGCTTTGCGCGCGCCCGACCGTTGCGGGGGCGGCGAGGGTCATGGCGGTTGTGCCCATGACGAAATGTCTGCGGGAAAGTCTCATGGTTTTTGTCTCCTGTTGGTGTTGTCGAGCGAACGTGCCCGTGCGTCAGCTCTTGGTGTCGCTCGGTTTGTCCGAGTCCGTGTCCGTGGTGCCGGGGGCCGGTTTGCCGCTGTCGCCGTCGAGCGGCGCGGTGATGCCCTTCAGCCCGCCTCCGATATTCATGCCGACCTCCTCGCCGAGTTTCTGAACGGCGGGCAGTTGCAGGGCCATGCCGAGCACCGAATCGACGACCTGATTGACAGTGGACTTGTCCGCGCCATCGCCGCCTGTGCCGCCCGCGCCGCCAAAACCGGTCATCTGGTTGATGCGGATGGTTTCGATCTTCTCGGCGGGTTTCATCATCCGCTCGACCACGCTCGGCAGAGTGCGCAGGCGTGCCTCTTGCAGCTTCATGGCGATCAGCTCGGGGCTTTGCGTGTTCTCCGAGGAGATGATCGCGGCTTGGCCCTCGGCCTCGGCGAGGAGCTTTTCGCGCTCGGCGGCGGCGCGGTCGCGCAGGGCTTTCGCATCGGCCTCGGCCATGGAGATGATCGTGTCCGCTTCGGATTTCACCCGAACGTCATCGACCTCGGCTTGCTCGGCGGCGCGGATCAGCGCCAGCGCCCGTTCGCGCTCGGCAGCGGCGGTCTCGCGCGCCGTCTGCACGCGCTCCTGCGCTTCGGCCTCGCTGACCTTGGCGAGAATGGCCTCGGCCTCGGCGCGGGCTTCTTCCTCGCGTTTCTTGGCCAGCGTGACGAGGTTTTCGGATTTCTTCAGAGCGGAGTTGAGCTCCGATTCGAGCGATTGGCGGCGCAACTCGGTGTCGCGCGCGATTTCCGACAGGCGGACTTCCTGCTCCCGTGCGATCCGCGCGGCTTCGCGGCGTTTTTCCGAGACGGATTGCTCTTCGGCGGTCTCGGCAGCGGAGCGCGACCGGGCGATCTCGATCTCGCGCTGCTGCTCGATCATCGCCTCTTCTTCCTCGCGCGAAATGGTCAGCTTGCGCTTGGTCGCATCAAGCTGGCTTTGGCGCACCGACACGTCCGCATCGGCCTCGATCACCGCGCGCTCTTTCTTGTTCACCGCGATGATCTCGGCAAGGCGCCGCATCCCGAGAGCGTTGAAGGCGTTGTTTTCATCAAGCGCGTGGAACGGGGTCTGGTCGATCCGCGTGAGCGACACCGATTCGAGCATGAGACCGTTTTGCGACAGGTTGTCGTTCAGCATCTCGGTGATTTCCCGGGCATAGCGTGCACGGTTGTCCTGCAATTCGTCCATCGAGTAGCCGGCGGCGACCGAGAGCATCGCATCGACGAGCTTGCCTTCGAGAATCTCTTCGAGATCGGCGGCGCGGAAGGATTTGCCCGCAAGCGCCTGCGCGGCAGTCGCGACACCCTCTTCGGAGGCCCGCACCCGGACGTAGAATTCCGCACCGATATCGACGCGCAGACGGTCCTTGGTGATGATGGATTTCGGCCCCAGCCGGTCGATCTCCAGCTTCGAGGTCCGCATGTTCACTTCGGACACTTTGTGCAGGAAGGGCAGGGCGAAACAGCCACCGTCGAGCACGACTTTCTGCCCGCCCAGACCGGTCCGCACGACACTGATCTCGCGCGTGGCTTTGCGGTAGTACCGGTTAAAGAACAGTATCAGCAAAATGGCTGCAACAATCAGCAGCACAGCCGTGATGAACCACGCCATAGTCGAACCCCCAATCGAATAGGTGCGCCTCTTCAAACGGCTTCGTTTCAAGCACGGCACAGGCATTTGACATATAATGCAAATCCCACGCCAGCGTAGGAAGTGCGCAAAATAATTGTCAAGCACTTACTTGCAGGTTTTGCCTGCAAGCACAGCACTTGCGCAAGAACTAAGCGCAGGCCCGGGCGGCGGAAAACCTCTTGCAGGCCGGGCCTCTTTGCCCGACGCTGGCGCTATGCAAGAGGGCTGCGCGCTGCTCATATTCTCCGATCTGGACGGCACCTTGCTCGATCACGAGACCTACAGTTTCACGCCCGCCGGGCCCGCGCTCAGCCGGCTTGCGCGGCTCGGGCTGCCCGTGGTTCTGGCCAGCAGCAAGACCGCTGCCGAGATCGCCGTGGTGCAGGCGGAGATGGGGTTGACGGGCACCCCGGCGATTGTCGAGAACGGGGCCGGGGTGATCGGGCTGGACGGGCCGGAGGCGGAGGCTCGGGCCTATGCAGACCTGCGCCGCCGTCTGGACCGGATCGCGCCGGAGTTGCGGGCAGGTTTTATTGGCTTTGGCGACATGAGCGATGGCGAAGTGGCCGCGCTGACGGGCCTGACCGAACGCGCGGCGGCACTGGCCCGCGACCGGCACTTCTCCGAGCCGGGGCTTTGGCGGGGCAGGGCGGCGCGCAGGCAGGATTTTCTCGCCGCATTGGCGCAGGAAGGGCTGCACGCCCGCGAGGGCGGGCGGTTTCTCACGCTGTCCTTCGGCAGCACCAAGCAGACCCGCATGGCCGAGATCATCGCGCGGCTCGCGCCCGCACAGACCGCAGCGCTGGGCGATGCGCCCAACGATGTGGAAATGCTGGAGAATGTCGATTATGCCTTTATCATCGCAAATCCGCATCGTGCGCCGCTGCCGCCGCTCGACGGGGAGGCCACGGGCCGGATCACGCGGACGGAACTGCCGGGGCCAGAGGGTTGGAACGCGGCTGTGAACGGTCTTCTGGATCGTCTGGAACTGGACTGAGGGGCGCGCGCACATGGTCGATTTTCATCAGAACGGCAATGTCGCCACCCTGCACAATCTCCGAACCCGGGGGCCGGATGATCTTGCCCATGAATTGATGGCCTTTGCCCCGTCGCGCCGGATCAGCCTTGTGCTGCCCTGCCTCTATTCCGAGCTTGAAACCGAGGCGCTGCCCCGAATCGTGGGGGAATTGGCCAAGGTGCGCTACCTGCACCGGGTGGTGGTCGGGCTCGACCGCGCCAATGAGGCACAGTTCCGCCACGCCCGCAGTTTCTTCCGGGCTCTCGATCAGAATCATATCGTGATCTGGAACGACAGCCCCCGGATGCAGGCGCTCGAAGCGCGTCTGGGCGACATCGGCCTTGCGCCCATCGAACAGGGCAAGGGCAAGAATGTCTGGACGGCCATGGGCTATCTGATCGCCTGTCAGGACAGCGCGGTGATGGCGGTGCATGATTGCGATATCAAGACCTACACCAACGAGTTGTTGGCCCGGCTGGTCTACCCGGTGGCCAATCCTGCGTTTTCCTATCAGATCGCCAAGGGCTACTACGCGCGGATCGGGGAGGGCAAGCTCAACGGGCGTGTGACCCGGCTGCTGGTGAGCCCTCTGCTGATCGCTCTGAAGCGGGTGATCGGCGACCGCGACTATCTCGATTACCTGCGCAGCTTCCGCTACCCGCTCTCGGGCGAGTTCGCCATGCGCATGAACATCCTGCCCGATCTGCGCATCCCGTTCGACTGGGGGTTGGAGATCGGCGTGCTGTCGGAGGCGTGGCGCAACCTCGCGCCCAAAGCCGTGTGTCAGGTGGAGATTGCCGACAGCTACGATCACAAGCATCAAGACCTCAGCCCAGAGGACGTGAAGGCCGGGCTGAACCGGATGTCGTCGGATATCTGCAAGGCGATCTTCCGCAAGCTGGCCGCCGATGGCACGGTTTTCACCGCCAACACCTTCCGGACGCTCAAGGCGACCTATTACCAGATCGCGCTGGATCTGCTCGAAGCCTATAACTCGGACGCGCAGATGAACGGGCTCAGCCTCGACAGGCACAGCGAGGAGGCGTCCATCGAGATGTTTGCCGAGAGCATCATCTATGCCGGGCAGGTCTTCCTCGACCGCCCGCAGGAAACTCCGTTCATCCCGAGCTGGAGCCGGGTCAATTCCGCCGATCCCGACTTCCTTCTGGACATGCACGCCGCCGTTGCCGCGGATTCCGAAGAGTATCAGTGACCTTTGTTGGAGATCCAGCGGCACTGGTAGGGCGCGAGCACGATATCGCCATGCCCGACCCGGTCGCCTGACAGCAGATCGACCCAGTCCCGGTCCGCGATGAGATTGAGCGCGCTTGCGGGCACGCTCACGGTGTCGGCGCTGACATTGTGCAGCGCGAAGATCGACTGGCCCCGGTCAAGGCTCTGACGCCAAAGCCCGAACACCCGGTCATCAAGCGCGGGCAGGGTGAATTGCGTGGCGTTGGGGTGGAACGCGGATTGTTGCCGTCGCAACTGGAGCCGGTAGCGCATCTGGCTCATGACCTGCGCCTGCGGGCTGCCGGGATTGGCCAGACGGCTCTTGAGCGTGTCGTAATCCCAACGGTGGCGGTTGATCGCCCGGTTCATCCCGCGCTTTTCGACCGCCGCGTGATCGTTGGGCGTGGCGAGCAGCGAATGGATGTAGAAGGCCGGGATGCCTTCGAGCGACATCACGAGGGTCTGCGAGCACAGGAACCGGGCGAGATGGAAGCCGTCCGGCCCGTCGGCGGTCTCCCGCATCGCGTCATAGAAGGTGCAGTTCAGCTCATAGGGCGCCTCACCGCCGCCGGGCAGCGTGCGCATCGACACCAGCCCGCCGACCCGGCGCACCGTGTCGATCACCACCGCCTGCTCCTCGGCGCTCAAGAGCCCCTCGGCGGGCCGCATCCCGATCCCGTCATGGGAGGCGGTGAAGTTCAGGTAGGCGCAGCCCAGCGGGGCCGGGGGCATGGTGCGCTGCCAGCCCGCGAGATAGCGCGCGGTGCCGGTGATCATTGCGTGCAGGATCAGGGGCGGCAGCGGGAAGTTGTAGATGACATGCGCCTCGTCGCGCTCCCCGAAATAGCTCAGGTTCTCGGCCTTCGGCACATTGGTTTCGGTCAGAAGCACGACAGGCTCGACCGCGTAGTCGCTCAAGAGCCGCATGAGTTTCACGACCGCATGGGTCTGGGGCAGGTGGATCGAGGATGTGCCGATTTCCTTCCACAGGAAGGCCACCGCATCGAGGCGGATGATCTGCACCCCGTTGTCCACATGCAGCCGGATGATCCGCAGGAATTCCAGCAACACCTCCGGGTTGCGGAAATCCAGATCAATCTGGTCGTGGCTGAAGGTACACCACACATGGCGCGGGCCGCGGGACGTCTCGACCTCGCGCAGAAGCGGGGTTGTGCGCGGGCGCACCACAGCGCTCAGATCGTCCTCGGGCGAGGCCTCGAAAAAGAACCGGTCATAGGGCGCTTGGCCTTGCAGATAGGCGTTGAACCAGCGGCCCTGCGAGGAGACATGGTTGAGCACCAGATCGGACATCAGCTTGAACGCCCCCGCGATCCGGTTGATATCGGGCCAGTCACCGAGCAGCGGGTTGACCGCGCGAAAGTCCGACACGGCAAAGCCATCGTCGGAGGTGAAGGGAAAGAACGGCAGGATATGCACGCCGTTCACCATGCCCCTCAGATTGCCGACGAGGAAATCGTAGAGCAGATCAAGGGGCTTGTGCACGCCATCGCGCAGCGTGTTGCCATAGGTGATGAGCAGCGCGTCGTTTTGCGACCACATGGTGTTGCCGGGCACCCGCCCTCGCTTGCGCCGCCGCGTCCCGTCCGGCCAGAACGCCGCGATGATGTCCTGCGCGAGCGCCTCGTGATCGAGATCGGCATAGATGGTGCGCAGATGCGCAACCACCGCCCGTGTCAGAGGATCGGTCGGGGCGGGGGCGGTCCGGGTGGTCTCGGCGTGCGTCATGTCCATGACGCTACCAAAGCACATTCCCGGCGCATGGCCAAACAATTGGCTCAGAGCGGCGTGAATTTTTCCAACGTTGCGGCGGGCTTAGGCGGCCGGGCCCGTATCTCGGGCCGTGCGGATGCGTCAGGATATCCCGGAGGTGCGCTCAAAAAGGCGGCGGCTGTTGTGGAAGCTGTTGAAATCAACACTCGTGGCCGTTGCGTGCGGACGGCCCAGCCCTGACCTTCGGCGGGTGTCGTGATGCTGCGTTGCGGGTATGACCCAGCCGCAGGTCACTGTGTTGCACTGAGGGGCAACCGGCAGGCGCGCGGCCATCGGGTGCCCCGTGCCCGTGCCCGGGCCCGCGTCTGCGGTCATTGCTGCGGATACCCGTATTCGGCCCACAGATCGCGCGTGGGCCAGGTGTCGCCCACCGCATCGGTTGCCGCCTCGACCAGTGAGCCGAACACGCGCGCAACGTCGAAATCCGGCTGCGAGGGCGTGGCGTTCCAGTTGATCGCCACGAACACGTCGCCCTCTTCCTTCAGCATCGACCGCGTGCCGGCAAGACTCCCGAAAAAGGTCGTGTTTGCGCCCGGATCGGTCGGCGTGAAGGCGGCATAGCGGACCAGATCATTGGCGGATGCAATCCAGCCGCCATGGCCTGCCATCGCTTCGACGACAAAGCTGTAGGGCTTCGAGACCGGGTCGGCATCCTGTGGATATTGCGAGGTCACGCGCGGCGCGAAGGGCCGGTCATAGTACACCACTTCGCCATCCTTGCGGTCGATCAAACGACCGCGCCCGATCGCCATCGCCGTCACACCCGCGGGCGACAATATCTCGTCGCGCATGTATTTTTGATAGCGCACGCCACTGGCGCCCCGCACGATCTGTTGCAGGATGCAGTAGCTGAGGTTGGAATAGGCGTCAGTGAATGACAGCGGCGGATCTTCTTCCAGCCTTTCGCCGGGATCGTAGCTCAGTGTAAAATCCTCGATCGCGTATTGCATGATCTGAAAGCAGCCAAGCGGCGCGTCCGCGCCCATGTCCGCGGCCACCGCGGTCTGGCTGAGTGTCGGGTCGTAGCGGTCGGCGGGCAGGAACCCGCCATCCATCCGCATCAGGTCGTTCACCGTCGTGAGGGCCATGCGCGCATCGTTGATCGGGCCGTCCGGCATGCGGTCGCCAAGGGCCGACATCATTGTCTCGTCGGTCTCCAGTGCGCCAGCCGCCTCAAGGTGCCGGATTGCCGAACGGGTCAAGAGCTTCGAGACCGACATGACGCGAAACCGGCTGGCAGGCGTCACCTGTTCCAGCGCATCCACATCCGCCAGCCCGTAGGCACAGGTATAGACCAACCGATCATCCTTCACGACGGCGATCTGGCCCGCAGGGATCGCGTTCTGCTTCATCAGCGCGCGCATCGCCTCGCCGAAATGCCGCAGCCGCCCGCCGCAATGGCCCGACTGGGCATAGCCGTTGTCCAGCAACTGGATGTCGACCCGGCCGTTCCCGGCGCGTTCGATGTCGATCAGCCGGCTTCCGTGACGGCGCAGCATATGCGTCGCCTCGGCGCGCGTGATGTTGTAGTAATTCCAGGTCTGCTGGCCCGGCGACCAGGGCACCAGGATGGTCGTGAAGCGGGTGTTTCTGCCGATCCCGTGACGCTCGACGTCCAGCACGCGCATGTTGGTGTCGGTCATGTTGCCGATCACGCCTTGCTGGGACTGGTCGCGGAACCAGTTCCAGGCCGTCTCCCGCGCGCCGGTGTTGTCGACCATCACGGCGGCATAGCGGGTGCGCCCGTTCACGAGGTAGGGTTCGATGTCGATCAGCCGCATGTTGTAGCGGTTGTAGACCGCGATCATCCCGTCCCGCGACATGTCGAAACCCCAGCGCCAATCGACCGCATCAGCGCCGGTATTGCTCTTGAAGATCGCGGCGAAGCGGCGTCGGCCGTCCACCACATAGGTTTCGAGGTCCAGCACCCGCGAATTGGTCTCGTCGGCAAAGGTGTTCAAGCCCGCTTCGCTCATGCCGAACCGCCAGTTCCACGATGCCGCGTGCGGCCCGCTATCGGCTATGAAACTGACGTCGAACCGCATTGGGTCGGTGCCGACGACGTCGATATCGATGGGCCGCGCGCCCAGGTCGCGGGCGCGGCGGTTGATCTGCGCTTCGCTCTGGTTGGTGAAATACCAGTTTGCGACGCGGGTTGTGTCGCTGCGTTCGACCAGCACGGTCTCTTGCGCGGTGGCCCGGGGGGCAGGGACCGCGCAAATGGCCGTAAACAGCGTCACGAACAAAAGACTGGCAAGGGATGATTTCGACATGAGATGCTCCTTTTCGAGACATGCCGGGATGGCTGCGTCCGGACAGGGGGGCACGCCACCGCGGCGCGCGCTCACTTGTTCAAAGGCGGGTTCGAATGGGTGGGCGGGGACCCCGCCCGGGGTCGCAAGTTCGTTTGTCGGGGCGTATTCCCCGTCATGTGCCGCTTCGGCGTCGCAAGAGCGTCAGCCCACAGGCGGCGATGGCCAGCAGCGGCAGGCTCGTGGGCAGAGGTACAGGGGACATCTCGCTTGGAACCGCCAGCCCGCCGACGTCGAACCGGTACTCCCGGCCCTGCACCGGGTCACCCGCCGCCTCGGCGAAGATGCTCAGGCGTCCGGTGTTCTCGAATGCCGTCGCATCGGTCTTGAGCGAGAAGAAGTGGCTCTCCTCCTGCGGGCCCGCGAACAGGTTGTTCACGAAGAGCGGAAAGCCGAACTCGAAGGTCAGGGTCTGGCCGTCGGCCGACCTCGCCCCGAAGGTCGGACCGCGATCCCCGACATCGTCGATCCGGTAGGACGCGTCGATGGCGAAACTGCCGAACCCCCACAGCTCGACCCGATTGACGAGCAACGGGAACGAGGTAACATTCCGCCCGAAGAGGATGCGGGGTCCGAAGATCATGGTCGCGTCCGCGTTGGACTGCGTCACGCGGTTCTGGACCTCGAAATCAGCGAAATTGACAAGCGGGTTGGCCTCGGGCGGGATTTGGCGCGTGTTCGTCCTCAGGATCGTATCCTGCTGCACGATACCGACCAACTCCGGATGGCTGGCAGCGGTGGATCCGGTCACCAAGATCGTGTCGCCGGGCGTCAGCGAGGCCGCCTGAGCCTCCGTGCCGGACAGTCCGGCAACAAGGACAAATACGGCCACCGTCATGAAATCAAAAGGTTTCATTTTCTTCTCTCCCTCAAAGTATAGTGTGCGGCGTGTCTCGCAGCCTCGGCGAAGGGGTCGGCCGCCTGACCGTTCTGCATCGCCTCATGGACCATGCCGGGATCGTCCACCGCGTTGCTGGCGCCGCGGCTTTTGATGCTGCGGCTCTGAGGACGACGGCTTCGCGCCAGATCAGAAAAAGAGCAGTGCGCTCATGCCTGCATCTCCGGTATCATCGCCATCCACCGACCACGTCCGGATGTAGAATTCATGCGTCAGCACGAGCTCCTCGCCCGAGGCCGAGCCAGTCGTACCGGTCGTATTGCCGTCGAGGTCCCAGATGTTCGTATCCGGCAGACCGTCATCATCAGGCTCGGATTCCGTTTGTCGTGTCGGCGCGCTGAAACCGACGATTTCGATCCACCCACCATGGCCTTTGTCTTCGGCGCGCGTGTCGCTGTGCGCGGAGACAAACTCAAAACTGTCGGCGTTCGTCTCGGAGACCGCCTGCACCAATTCGCCATCCGATCTCAATCCAGCGTTTCTGACTACCGGCATCTTCGAATTCCTTCTCTGCAAAACGTGTCTCGGTGTGACCCGATGCTAGACTGCTGCGCGGCGGCAAATCCTGAGCAACTTGTGAGTGAATTCTGAGAATGAGAGGCCAAATCGCTTGCGCGGTCATGCCGGGGTCTGCAACCCTGCAGGGTGGACAGAGACAGGCAGGCGATGATCTACAGATTCCTGGATCATGAGCTGGACACGGACCAGCATGAACTTCGGTGCGCCGGCGCGCCTGTCCCGCTGTCGCCGAAGCCCTTCTCCGTTCTCGAATACCTGATCCGGAACTGTGACCGTATGGTGCCGAAGTCCGAGCTTCTGGACGCGTTCTGGTCGGCCAACGTCTCCGAGGCCGCGTTGCAGACCACGATCCGCGCGATTCGCAAGTCTCTGGGCAAGGACGCAGGCACTGCGGCGATCAAGACCTATCACGGGCAGGGGTTTCGTTTCGTCGCGCCACTGGCTGCCCTCAGCGAAGCAGGCGCGAAGACCGCGACCGCCGAGCCGATCAGCCTGCGCGAGCTCAGGCTGGTCACGGTCGTCTCGATGCAGATCAGTGCCAAAGATGCCCCGGCCGCTACGCTTGAGGCGCTGCTGTCGCTTGCGCGGGACCGCATCGAAGCAGTGGGTGGGCGGCTGCAACGGATGATGATCGATGGTTTCACGGCCGTGTTCGGGATCGGCGCGCATGCGGATGACGGCGCGAGGCGTGCCGTGTTCTGCGCGTGGGATCTGATGTCTTCAAGCGAGATGACCGCGCTCGAAGACGCGGTTTGCATCGGTATCGACACCGGGCCAGTGTCGATGCCGCACCAGCCTGAGACAGCGACGTGGTCCCTTCCGGAGGAAATCGAACGGCGCGCGGTGCAACTGGCGCACAGCGCCCGCACCGGCTCGATCGTGTTGGGAGACAGCGCGATGTCCCAATTGCGCGGCGAAGTGGTGTGCACGCAAGCTGCCGAGGGTCATATTCTTGTGGCGGCCCCTGAAGAACGCGCCGGAACCCGGTCGGCCCCGCCGGTGCGCGGCGCGCCTTTCGTGGGCCGCGACCGCGAGCTTGCCTTCCTGTCGGCCAGCGCTGACGCCGCCAGCGCCGGGACGGGGCAAGTCGCGATGCTCTCGGGCCCCGCCGGTATCGGCAAGTCGCGTCTTGTGCGCGAATTTCTTGCATGGGCCGATCGGCAGCGCATGCAGCAGACAACCGTTCGGTGCCTGCCGCGCATGTCCAATACACCGCTGGCACTCGTTCGCCAGACCCTTCTTGCCATCGGCGCTCCAGAGCACGAAGACACGCTCACGGACGAAGTCGACCGCGCGTTGTACCTGCGCCTGACGAACCCGGCGGCGCCGACCTCCCCGGCGCTTGAAACGCTGTCCGAGCACGTGATCCGGCACCGCAGCCGCACCCTCTTTTGCGACCTTGTCAGACGCTCCTGCCAAACACAGCCGATGGTCCTTGCGGTCGAGGACGTCCACTGGATGGATCCCGGCTCGCGCGCCTGTTTCGCAAAGCTGATCGATGCAATCGACGGGCTTGGGGTGTTGTTGCTCCTGACGAGCCGCCCGACCGAGCACGCTCCGCTGGCCGACGCCGTGCTGCACCTGCCTCCATTGGGCCAACGCGACTGCATGACGCTTCTGAGCAGCCTCGCGACGACCCGGCAGCTGACCGATGCGACGAAGGAAACGCTGGTCGAGCGATCGGCGGGAAACCCGTTCTTTCTGGAAGAGCTGGCCTTCGCCGCGCTCCCGGGCCGTGACCCGGCCACGGACCTGCCCGGCTCCATTCAGGCGGTCATCGAAACGCGCATCGGCGGTCTGGCCTCGGACCTGCGATCTGTGCTCTACGGGGTCGCCGTCATCGGCCCGCCGGCGCCGATCCCGTTGATCTCGGCCCTTCTGAACCTGGATGCCAGCGCAGTGGAGACCAGTCTGAAAGAGCTGACGGGCCTTGGGTTTCTGACGGTCGAGGATGACAGCGCCGGATTCCGGCACATGCTGCTGCATGACACGACCTACGCGATGATTTCACCGGACGACCGGGCGCGCCTGCACGGCAGAGTCGCCGGGCTTCTGGAGGCCGGCACCACACCGCCCTTGCCCGAAACGCTGGCGTGGCACTGGCAGGAAGCCGGAGAGACGGACAAGGCCATAGGCTACTGGACGCAGGCGAGCAATGCTGCACTCTACCGGGCCGCGGGCCACGCTGCGGTTGTCTTCGCAAGACAGGGGCTCGACCTGATCGAGCCGTCCCGGTCGGACGGGGCCAAGCAAGAGCAGGGTCTACAACTATCGTTGGCAACGGCCCTCATGACGCAGCTTGGCTATGGCGCGGAAGAGGTCGGACAGGCCTACTCCCGCGCCTACGACCTCAGCGACGAGACCGGCTCGATGAAGACGCGTCTTCGGGCGCTTCTCGGGCTTTGGGTACATACTTGGGTGGCGGGCCGCCTGTCCGACTCCCTGTCTCATGGGCACAGGTTGCTGGCGCTCGCAGAACAGGTCGATGACCCTGCCTTGCGCCTGCAAGGCCATGGCGCGATCGGGTCGGTGCTGCTGCATACCGGAGATCTCGACGCGGCGCGCCCGCACCTCGAAGCTGGCATTGACCTGATCGAAGCCGCCCCGCCGGTCACGGTCACCGTCCAGAACGCGGCGGTGACCTGCGTCGCCTATTGCGCGTGGGTCGCCTCCTTGCAGGGTCGCACAGATGCAATGCAGGAGCACGTGGCCCATTGCGCCGCGCTCAGTGAACGTATCGCGAACCCCTTCTCCGTCGCGATCTACCAGTCGCTTTGCTCGGACGTGCTGATGTGTGCCGGCGACGTCGACGGGTGCGCGGCTCTGGCCGAAAGGGCAATTGCGATCAGCAAGGCTCATCGGTACCCGTTCTGGCTGGGCACTGGCCTTGTCCTGCAGGGGTGGGCGCTTGCGCAAGACCGCCAGACCACCCGTGCGCTCGAACGTGTCGAGGAAGGGCTGTCGGTCTTTGCCTCCACCGGCGCGCGGGTGCAGCGCGCGAACTGGTTCGGCATCCGGGCGGAAGTCATGCTCATAGCAGACCGGCTGCAAGAGGGCGCGATGGCGGTTTCGGACGCCTTGCACTGTGCAAATTCCACGGGCGACAGCTGGTATCTGCCGCGTGTCCATGCTGTTGCAAGCAGACTTCAGACAAGGCTCGGTGACGA
The DNA here is from genome assembly GCA_965656085.1 of uncultured Aliishimia sp. Taxonomy (GTDB): domain Bacteria; phylum Pseudomonadota; class Alphaproteobacteria; order Rhodobacterales; family Rhodobacteraceae; genus Aliishimia. The sequence continues at coordinate 42,869 of CBFHJA010000039.1, forward strand.
AACAGCCGCCGATTTCCACGCAGCCGCGCTTCAACGCATGACCAAAGCCCGACGTCTGGCGAGCGCTTTCGTCACGGTATAGCAGGACGTCCGATAGAGATCATTTGGACCAGTCACGCCGGAGCCATGCTTTACGCACCTTGCCTACGGCGTTCTCCCTGGGCGCGCCCTCAACCGGAACGGACCCTCTTGGTCTCGCTTTGGATCAATCGCAGACTTGCCGCTGAAATGACGGCCTCGGGCTATGACCCGGAGAACGAAGAGATGGGCGGCGGTGATGGCGGTGGCGCGGGCGGCTCGCGCCTGTCCACTGTGTTGCCCTTGGTGCTCTTGACCGCGCGGGTCGTAATTGTCGTGATCTTTGGCCTGCTGGCCCTCGGAAACCTTGGCAGCGATACAACACCGCTTTTGGCCGGTGCGGGGATCGCGGGCCTAGCAATCGGCTTCGGTGCGCAGAAGCTCGTAACGGATGTCGTGTCGGGCGTCTTTTTCCTCGTCGACGACGCGTTCCGAACAGGGGAATACGTCGAAGTGGACGGCACCATGGGCACGGTGGAGAAGATATCAATCCGGTCCATGCAGCTTCGCCATCACAAGGGGCCTGTGCACACCATCCCTTACGGCGAAATCCCGAAGCTCACGAACTATTCGCGTGACTGGGTGATCATGAAGCTGAAGTTTACTGTCCCCTTCGACACTGACCCCAACAAGGTCAAGAAGATCTTCAAGAAGATCGGCCAGGAGATGCTGGAGGTACCTGATTTCGAGGGCGATTTCCTGCAACCGTTCAAGTCTCAAGGCGTGTTGGAGATAGACGATGTGGGCATGGTGATCCGTGGAAAGTTCATGGCCAAGCCGGGCAAGCAGTTCATGATCCGCAGGGAAATCTTCAACCGCGTCTCCGCAGCCTTTGCCGAAAACGGGATCGACTTTGCCCGCCGCGAGGTGCGCGTCGCGATCCCCGGCATGGAGCAAAAGGAAGGTTTGTCTCAAGAAGACAAGGCCTCCATCGCAGCTGCAGCCAGTCAGGCCGCTCAGGAGATGGGAGCAGCGGCCGATACAGGCAAGGATGATCGGTAGCTGTTCGGTGCCAACATCAGAACTTGAGAAAGCACCTGCGGGAATGCCTCGGTAATCGACGAAGCAATACACGGCGAAGGCGTTTCCTGAGAGACCTCAATACCTCGTCGGTACAGCTTTGGTGCGTTTTGCACTGAGCGCCTAACCTGCCCGCAAAGCATGATTTCGCCTCTGGCGTGATTTGCAGACGCGGCGAATGACAACTTTGAGCGGCTTCGCCGCAGCACGAGTGGGACCGGACGAATGGCGGCAAGGTTCGTCTTCGCCATAATAAATGGCGGCTTTCTGTGCTTCGCCCCAATTTGTTCATGGCGGAGCATTTGTCGAATTGGGCTCCTTGCGGACCTCGGATGCGGTGCAGCATCGAGACAAAACAGTATCGAAGTGGCCGCGGCTCACGGCCCAAAGCCGACCTCCAGCGACCCATCAAAATTCTGCGGCGCAGCCCGCCATAGGAGACGTTCGCTGCTACCGCAAAATGGAGGATGGCCGAGCTTACAGTCTGCGGGACAGAGCACTGTTTCGCGACAAGTGCTTCAATGTCCGCAATGAGGAACATGCCAGAAACATTCGAATGCTTCCACTAGACGTGTCAGGTTTGGGCGCCCTACGTTTTCAGAAGTTGGCTAAGATTTACGTTGATTCCCTACCAACCCCACACGATCGAGCGACTTGTGCGATCAGGTGCTGGTCAAGTGCTTGTCGACCAACCGCTGCACCATCGGCGCGAAATGCCAAAAGTCGGGTGTGTCCATCCCCGCGACCTTCCCTGCCTCGTCGAGATATCGAACGGCGATGATCTCCTTGAGGTTCGGGTTCTTCTCGAACTCGGCCACTTCCTCGGGCGACATCGGGCCGCCCTGCAGGGTCAACGAATGGATCGACGCCTCAGACAGGCGTTTGAAATACTCGGGGCGGGTCGCGCAGAGGAAGCGCTTTGCCGCGACGTGGTATCGGCAGCAATCGGTCACGACGGACGGAAAGAACCGCTCCAACACCTCGGCGCCTGCGTCCTCGTGATGGCGGTCCTCGGTGTCGTTCATCGTGAAGGTGCCGAATTCGCTGGTGAAATGGCCGATGTCGTGCAGCAGCGCGCCGACGATGATTTCTTCGGGCTGGCCGTTGCGCTCAGCGATCGTCGCGCCTTGCAGCATGTGTTGTCCCATGGTCACGGGCTCGCCTAGATACTCCTCGCCACCCCGCCGATCAAAGATCGAGCCGATGAAGGCGACAATGGTTTCGGCGGTCAGATTGTTGATATTTGGTCTCATTCTGCGGCCTCCAGCATGCCCGCGCGGCACATCGCGTCAAAGGCAGACCGCAATCCGTCCTTGTCAGCGTAGCAGCCCTGCAGCCAGCGCGTCCCTTCATCGGAATAGCCCTTGCGCGCATGCAGCACGCGCGTGTTGTCAACGACAAATGCCTCGCCCGGATTCAGGCGGAAGGTCACCTCCATGGCTGTGTCGTCGATAATCTCGCCCAGACGGCGATAGGCGGCGTAATAGGCCTCCATCTTGTCAAACGGCACATCCGTCACCGCCGCGAAAGAGCGGTTGTTGAACCGGATGCCGATCAGCTCGCCGTCCGGCGCGAGTTCGATCATCGGGCGGCGCGAGGTCAGGCAAACGCCCGCCTCACCGACATATTCGAACCGCGCGCAGTGATTGGCCAGCAGGTCAAACCCCTCGGGATTTTCCGCGCGCAGGCGCAGGGCGGCGGCGAACCCGTCGACTACCATGTTCTCGCCCCCGGCGGCAGAGCTTTCGAGGCAGTAGAGAACCTGAATCGTCGGCACCGGGTCGCGATAGGGATTGTCGGTATGCGCCTGAAGCCCAAGACCCGTGAAGGCGAGGTTGGTCGGGTTGACCTCGGTCCTCACTTCGAAGTGGCGGCCATAGTTCGTCTCGCGCACATAGCCGAAAAGATCGACGACCCGGAACAGCGCCCCGGGTTCGACCGGCGCGTTCACCACATTGGCAAACCCATAGCGCGCGATCTGCCCCAGCCAGTCGCGCAAAGGGGCGCCGCCTTGTTGCAACTGGGCAAAGTCACCGCAGGGCACGGCGTCCATCAGCCCCGCATCCCAAGGCTGGATCCCGTCAGGCAGCCAGCCGCGCGCGGTTGGTGCCGCATGGTCATAGGCATGCGCCGCGAGCCATTCAGGATCGAAGCGAACGGTCTTTTCCTCCGGCACAAACCGGACATGGAGCGCGCCATCCGGGGCGATCTCGGCCGCAGCAATACGGGTCTCGGACGGGATGTCGCGCAAGGCAATCAATCGCTGCCCGTTGCCGGGTGCGCGTGTTTCGGCATCCTGTGCATTGTCCCGCAGCCATATCGCATGAAAACGTTGCGGGCCTGTGGCCGTTTCAAAGGTCAGATAGTTTCCGGATGGATCGATAGCGACTGACGGCATAAGAGTCCCCAAGGGTTGATTTTGACTTGGCTGGAGTTTCTCAAGCTCGACGAATAAATACAAATCAGGAATCTATATCCTGAGGCACCGTTTGGCTTGTGAAAAGAGATCGTCTGCCACCGCTCGAATGGATCCGCGCTTTCGAAGCGGCGGCGCGGCGCGGCAGCTTTACCGCCGCCGCCGAAGACGTCGGCCGCACGCAGGCAGCGATCAGTCAGCGCATAGGGCATTTGGAAAAACATCTCGGCACACCCCTGTTCCACCGTCGGGCGCGGGCCATCTCGCTGACTGTCGAGGGCGAGGCGTGGTTGCCCCATGTCCGCCTTGCGCTGGAAGGTCTGCGCGACAGCACCGAGGCGGTTTTCGGCAGCGGACACCGACGCCTGACACTGTCCGCCAGCCAAACCGTCATAGACCGGTGGTTGCTTCCGAGGCTGGGTCGTTTGCAAACCCTCACGAAAGCCGAAATTTCGATCCAGTCGATGGTTATTGGCACACATGACGCCCCGCAGGACGACGTCATTCGCATCCGCTATGGAACAGGTGACTGGCCGCACCCCTATCGCGCCCGGCTCTATGCCGAAGAATTTTCCCCGGTGGCCGCTCCCTCTCTGGCTGCCCGCCCAGAGCATTGGACAGCGCTGCCACGCATCGCCTGCGCAGGTCAGCGACCCGGCTGGCATGCTTGGGCAGAAGAGTTCGGTATCCCAACGACGCCATTGCCCAGTCACACATCTTTCGGCTCTCGGTGCGGCCAAGTCTGGGTTAGGCGTTCTGCTGGCATCGCGGCCATTATGCTCGGAGGCCTTGGACACGGGAGTGTTGGTCCGCGTCGATCCCGGGTCTCTTTCTCATCAGGAGAGTTACTGGCTGCTCGCGAGCCCTCAAGTGGTGTCACGCGACCAATGGCAGGCGATTACAACGGCAATCATAGATATCTGATTGAGAATTCGTGGTTGAGCAGACATTCGTCGGAACAGCAGCATCAAGTGATTTGGGCTCGTTCCGGACCTCGGATGCGGCGCAGCATCTGGCTCAACTCTTCACTGATACCCGCGGTCAACGGCCCATTGCTGCCGTTGACCACGTTCGGTTGATGCTGCGTCCGCAGCCCGCATTGCCGACATTCGCTGCGACCGCAAAGCTAGGCCAAGGCTCAAGGACTGCAGTAAGGGACCAAGTTGCCACCGCCTCGACTTTCTTTTCCCTCTGTAGCGCGCTTGATGATGCCACGACCTAGTCACCCGGAACTGAATTTGCCATCATTGGTCTGAGGCAAATCAGGGGATGAGTCTGAGGCAAATCAGGGGATGAGCATGCGGGGTCGGGCATCGGTTGCGATTGAACTCAGTGATGAGGAGCGCAGTTTTCTGGAGGCTCAGTTGCGTAAGCACAAGGCGGAGCGTTCTCTTTCGGACAGATGCCGGATTGTCCTGCGCTGCGCAGAGGGTCTGACCAGCAAAGAGGTCGCTGCCGAGCTTGGCCACGCCGAACACACAGTTGGCAAATGGCGCAGACGTTTTGCTGAGCATCGGATTGAGGGGCTCTCTGACGAGTATCGCGCGGGCAGACCACGCAGCATCTCCGACGTGCAGGTTGCAGAGATCATCAAGCAAACGCTGGAAACGACCCCGAAAGACGCGACGCATTGGTCGATCCGTTCCATGGCCGCTGAGACGGGGTACTCTCATACGACCATCCGCCGGATTTGGAATGCGTTTGGCCTGCAACCGCACCGCTCGGAGACCTTCAAGCTATCCACCGATCCGCTCTTT
>CBFHJA010000040.1:0-47881 GCA_965656085.1 uncultured Aliishimia sp.
GATCGCCACCGACACGCCCACGCCCGTAGCGCCGGAGCAGCCGGACGCGCAGGAGCAGAGCGCCGCCCTTGCGCCGCAGCCGCGCGCCGTGCCCACCGTGCCCGGCACCGGAACTGTCGCCGAAGATGCTCGCCCCGAAGAGATGGGCCCCGAAAACATGGGCCCCGAAGACGCAGACACGAACACCGCCCAGAGCGGGCTGCCGCGCATTGGCCGCCCGGCCACCAGCCTGATTGACCGGGCCACCCCCTCGGCGCCGGGCGCGCAGGACAGCGATGCGCCGCAGGGGGCGGCTGCGGACGCCCCGCCGCTTGAGCGCTATGCGGTGCCGTTCGATGCGACCGAGACCCGCCCGCTCCTCGGCCTCGTGCTGATGGATCAGGGCAAGGAGCTTGGCGACAGCGCCGTGGGCGTGGCCGCACTCGGCAGCTTTCCCTACCCGCTGACCATCGCCGTGGATGCGAGCTTGCCCGATGCCGCTGACCGCATGGCGCGCTACCGCGAACAGGGCTTCGAGGTGATGGCGCTGGTCGATCTGCCGCAGGCCATGACCGCGTCGGAGACCGAAGTGACCCTGAGCGCCGCGCTGGCCGCCGTGCCCGAAGCGGTGGCAGTGCTGGAGGGGCCGGGCACGGGCCTGCAGGGCGGGCGCGAGATGTCCGATCAGGTGAGCGCGATCATGGGCGCGACCGGCCATGGCATTGTCTGGCAACCCAAGGGGCTGGATACAGCGCAGAAACTGGCGGCGCGGGAGGGCGTGGCCTCGCAGACCTTCTTTCGCGATTTCGACAGCGAGGGGCAGACGCCCTCGGTGATCCGCCGGTTCCTCGATCAGGCGGCGTTCCGCGCGAGCCAGCAGGGGGCGGTGATCATGGTGGGCCGTGTGCGCCCCGACACGATCTCGGCCTTGCTGCTCTGGGGCTTGCAGGACCGCGCGTCCCGTGTCGCCGTGGCCCCGATCTCGGCGGTGCTGCGCGCGGGGCTCGGTGAGTGATGTCCTTGTTGCTGGGCCAGCGAGAGGCTCTGCCCCAGACCCCGAGGGTATTTGAAACCCAAAGAAGGCAGGGGCGCGGCGCGGGGCGGATCAACGCGCGCGTCTGCAGGGTGAGCAATCTGCCTAAGCCTGCCGCGGCCAAGCCTGCCGCGAAAGCGGCGGGCGATGACCGGCAGCATATCGGCGCAGCCGATGTGCGAGAGGGGGCGGCGGGCGAAGTGCGGCAGGCGCTTGTCACGCTGAAAGCGTGCCTTTGGCACGACAGAAAAGCTGCCGGGAGGGCCACCACGGCGAAAGGTTAACACCGGGGCACCGCACGCTGCCTTAACCCCGGAACGACTCAAAACCGAGCCATACAGGTGCCATACGCGCAGCCATACGCCGCGCCATACCCCTGCCACACCTTGTTTTTAGGGCGTTAACGCCCGAAACCCGGTTTTTCGAGAAGACCGCGCCGCGCAGGCGCTCGCTGCGTTAACCTTTCCGCGCCGTCCGCCGTCAGATGATCTCGTCCTCATCGAACAGCGGATCGGCTTCGAGTTGGGAGGAGAGGTTCGCCACCACATCCTCGCTTTGCGCCGGGGCGAGCGTTGCGAGATGGAACAGCGCGTCGCCCTCATTGACCATCGGCAGGATCGCGCGCCCGATCAGCAGGCCGGGGCCGGGGGCCACAAGCTCGGTCTCCGCGCCGCCGAACGGATCGGCAATGGCCGCCAGTACGTCCCCCTCGGCCACCATGTCGCCCTCGGCCCGAAACAGCCGCAAGATCCCCCCGGACGGGGCCCGCAGCCACGTGGACTGGGCGCAGATATAGGGCGCATGGCGCGCCTTGCGGATGCCCTTGGCGGGCAGCATCTCGGCCCCGCGCAGCACCCGCAAAATCCCCGCCACGCCGGCGCGCACGCCCATCTCGTCGAAGCGCAATGCCTCGCCCGCCTCGTAGAGCAGGACCGGCACGCCGCGTGTCTGGGCCTCGCCCCGCAAGCTCCCCTCGCGCAGCGGCGAGGTCAGGATCACCGGGGCGCCGAAATCGCGCGCCATGGCCGCCGTGTTCGGCACGCCGAGGGAGACGCGGATTTGCGGCAGGTTGGTGCGATGGACCGCCGCCGAATGCAGGTCGATCCCGAAATCGCATTTCAAAACAACGTCATGCAGGAAAATATGCGCCAGCCGCGAGGCCAGCGAGCCGGTCTCGGAGCCGGGAAAGGAGCGGTTCAGATCGCGCCGGTCCGGCAGGTAGCGCGCGCGCGTCAGAAAGCCGAACGTGTTGACGATCGGCACCACCAGCAGCGTGCCCCGGAGCTTGTCCAGTTGCGGCGTGCGCAGCAGGCGGCGGCAGATCTCGACGCCGATCACCTCGTCGCCATGCACCGCTGCCGACACGAACACCACCGGGCCGGGCCGCTTGCCGTGGATCACTTCGACCTGCAGGCCCACCGGCGTGTGATCGGGCAGGGTGGAGACCGGAAGCGTGACCCGGGCGCGGCTGCCCGGCGCGATGGAAGCGTCGCCGAATCTGAAGGCGCGCGCCTTGGCCATCAGCGGTTCCCGGACCGGTCGAACCGCGCGGCATCCGCCGCCGCCTTGCGGATCGCGCCGGCCTTGTGAACGGTCTCCATATATTCGGCCTCCGGGTCGCTGTCATAGACCACGCCGCCGCCCGCCTGAATGTAGAGCTTGCGGTCTTTCACCAGCGCGGTGCGCAGCGCGATACACATATCCATATCGCCCCCCGCGCTGAAATACCCCACGCCGCCGCCATAGACGCCGCGCTTTTCGGGCTCAAGCTCGTCGATGATCTCCATCGCCCGGACCTTGGGCGCGCCGGAGACAGTGCCTGCAGGCATCCCCGCAAAGAACGCATCTAGCGCGTCCTTGCCCTCCTGCAATTCGCCGACCACGTTCGAGACAATATGCATAACATGCGAATATCGCTCGACAATAAACTCCTCGGTGGGCCGCACCGTGCCGATCTTTGCGACCCGTCCCACATCGTTGCGGCCCAGATCGAGCAGCATCAGATGCTCGGCCAACTCCTTCTCATCCGCGATCAGATCGGCCTCGTTGGCGTTGTCTTCTTCGGGCGTCGCGCCGCGCGGGCGGGTGCCGGCGATGGGGCGGATCGTGACCTCGTTGCCGAACACCCGCACGAGGATTTCCGGGCTCGCGCCGACGACCTGAAAGCCGCCGAAATTGAAGTAGAACATGAAGGGCGACGGGTTCGTGCGCCGCAAGGACCGGTAGAGCGCGAAGGGGTGGTGCGGGAAATCCTGCGTCCAGCGCTGCGCCGGGACGACCTGAAAGATATCGCCTGCACGGATGTAATCCTTCGCGGTTTCAACGGCTTGCAGATAGGCCTCATGGGTGATGTTCGACACCGGGTCGGCCACCTCCGCCGCCTCGCCCAGATCGCGGCTTTCAGCCACCGTGCCGCGTTCGAGATCGCGCACCGCATCCATCACCCGCTCGGCGGCCTGCGCATAGGCGGCCTTGGCGGACACGCCCTCGGCGGCCCAGGCCGGGGAGACCACCGTCACCTCGCCCTTGACCCCGTCGAGCACCGCAATGACCGACGGGCGCAGCAGGATCGCATCGGGAATGCCCAGCACGTCGGGATTGATGTCCGGCAGGTGCTCGACAAGCCGCACCATGTCATAGCCGAGATAGCCGAAAAGCCCCGCTGCGGCCTGCGGCAGATCGGCGGGCAGGTCGATCTTGCTTTCGGCGATGAGCGCGCGCAGCGCGTCCAGCGGGTTGCCGTCCATCGGCGCAAAGGCGGTGTCGTCATAACGCGCCTGCCGGTTGACCTCCGAGCCGGTGCCGTGACAGCGCCACACCAGATCGGGCTTCAGACCGATGATCGAATAGCGCCCGCGCACCTCGCCGCCGGTCACCGATTCCAGCACGAAGGCATTGTCGGCAGACCCGGCGAGCTTGAGCATCAGCGACACCGGCGTGTCCAGATCGGCGGCAAGACGGGTGTAGACGATCTGGTTCTGCCCGGCCTCGTACCCTTTGGCGAAGCTGTCGAAATCGGGAGTGAGGCTCATGGGGCGGGCGTCCGGTTACTGGAAATTCACGTTCACGGCCTCAACGGCCTGCGGGTTGATCTGCGGGTTGGCCCGCACCCCCACATCCTGCGTGAAGACGTTGAAAAGGTCCTGCGCGAGCGCCTGATCGAGCGCGGCTTGCAGGTTCTGGCCGAGCGCCTGCGTGCTCTGGTCCTGTGCCGGGGGCTTGATGGCGTCAAGCTGCACCAGCGCGACGATCCCGGCCTCGGCGATGACCTCCACCGCGCCGGTCTCCATCTCGAAGATGGCGGGCAGGAAGCCGGGCGGGGTGCGCGGGATGAAGCTGTCGCGGGTTTGATCGGTCTCGATGGTCGCTGTCAGGCCCAGATCGGAGAAGCTCTGCCCCTCTGCGAGCGCGCCCCGCAGCGTCTCGGCCTCGGCGGCAAGCGCGGCTTCCAGATTTGCGTCTTCCAGCGCCGCCTTCGCGGCCTCGAAGGCATCCTCCAAGGGCTCCGGGCGCGGCGGCAACACCTCGTCGAGCCGCATCGCGAACACGCCGCCATCGTCGAGCCCGGCGATCTCGGGGAAATCCTCCAGCGTGACCTCGGCGGCGGCGGCGCGGAAATCCTCATAGGCGGCAATATCGTCGCCGCTGAGCTCGTTATAGTCGATCTGCCCCAGCTGCATGTCGCTCTCGGCCACAAGTTGCTCCAGCGTGGCACCGCCCGCGAGCGCGTCGTCCAGCGTCTCCACCTGCGCGTCGATCACCCGGCGGGCGCGGTCGAGCGCGATGTCGTCGCGCAGGATATCGCGGGCCTCGTCGAGCGTGGTGGTCTGCGCCGGCAGGATGCCGTTCACGCGGAACAGCGCAGGCCCGAGCGGCGAGGGCAGGGGGCCGACCACCTCGCCGACCTCGGCCCCGAAGACCGCCTCCCCGGCGGCGTCCAGTTCAAGCCGGGACACATCGCCCATGTCCACATCCGCAAGCGCGAGCCCGCGTTCGTCCACCAATGCCTCGAAACTGGTCCCGCCCACGGCGAGCGCAGCAGCGGCCTCATTGGCGGCGGTCTCGTCGAGATAGACCAACCGCTCGACCAGCCGCCGTTCGGGCTGCACGAATTCCTCGATCCGGTCCTCATAGGCCTGCACGAAGGCCTCCTCGCTGACCTCGACCGTATCCACCAGCATCGCGGGCGTGAGCCACGCATAGGTGATCCGCTTGGTCTCGGGCAGGGTGAAGCTGTCCAGATTCTCCTCGTAAAAGGCCCGCACTTCGAAGTCGGTGGGCGCGTCCGGCTGGCTCTCCAGCATCGTGGCATCCAGCACGGCCCATGTGAAATCGCGCCGTTCGGCGGAGAAATCCACCAGCGCCTCGGTGAGCGTCGCGGGCATGGTGATCCCGCCGATCACCGCCGCTTGCAACAGGTTCCGGGCGCTTTCCTCGCGCAGCTGCGTCTCGAACTCAGCCTCGGTCAGCCCTTGCTGTTGCAGCGCGAAGCGGTAGGCCTCGCGGTCGAACGTGCCGTCGAGCGATTGGAAATTGCTGATCGACAGAACCTGATCGCGCACATTCTCATCGCCCACCGAAATGCCAAGCTCGGTGGTCTCGTGATCCAGCGCGCGCGTCGTGATGAGCCGTTGCAGGATGCGCTGATCGAGCCCGGCCTCGCGCATCTGTGCGAAACTGACGGGCTGGCCGGTCTGCTGCTGCAGCGCGCGCATCTCGCGCTGAATCGCGAGCGCATAGGATTGCGCCGAGACCTGCTTTTCGCCCACCGTGCCGATGGAGGTTATATTGCCGCCCAGATTGGTGGCCCCGAAGCCGGCAAGGCCAAGGATCAGCAGGCCCAGAAGGATCCAGACCGCCGTTTTCGAGAGACTCGAAGATTTCGCCATGCTCGTTCCGCCCCGGGTTTGTGTTTTGCTGCGTGTGTTTTCCTTCCGGTCTCCATAATTTAGGGGCTCTGCGGGGGCAAGCCGATTTGGGCTTGGCGGGCGGACGCCTGCGGCGCATAACCCTCCCATGCCCAGTCTCAACCGTGTCATCATGCAACGCTCCAGCCGGAAGATGATCCGCGCGCTGGACCCTGACAGGCTCGATGTGGCGGAGATTTCCGGCAAATGGGGCTCTTACATGCAGTTCCGCTCCTATGAACGCTTCCTCTATCCCGAATATGACATTTGCGCGGGTCCGTTTCTGGGCGAGGCGGGCCGTCCGCGCAAATTCGACCTGATCCTCGCCAATCAGGTCTGGGAACATCTCGACCAGCCCTATGCCGCCACCAAGAACGTGCGCCGGATGCTGCGCAAGGGCGGGCATTTCTGGGTGGCCGTGCCGTTTCACGTGCCCTACCACGCCGCGCCCATGGACAATTCGCGCTGGTCCGCGCGCGGTCTGACGAACCTGCTGATCGAGGCGGGCTTCGACGAAGATGCCATCGAGGCGCATCAATGGGGCAACCGCAACGCCGCGCTGCGCAATCTCGAAACCCCGTGGCCGCCCGACTATCGCGAAGGCGTGGACCCGCTCGACAACGACCCCGACATGCCGATCTGCGCATGGGCACTGGCCCGTAAAACATGACCGACACCACCGCCTTCGGGCGCATTTTCCTGCTCTGGGGCGCTGGCTTGGGCGCGGCGGCGCAATATGGCAAAGTCTCGGTGATCTATGACCGCCTGCCGCAGGTCTATCCCGAGGCCGGGCTGGCGCTTGGCTTCGTGGTCTCTGTGGTTGGCTTCGTCGGCATCGTCTTCGGCGTCGTGGCGGGGCTGCTGGTCTCGCAGATCGGCTACCGCCGCGCGCTGATCTGGGCGCTGTGGGGCGGGGCGGGCCTGTCGGCGCTGGAGGCGCTGCTCCCGGCGCTGCCGCTCATGCTGGGGCTGCGCGTGTTCGAAGGGCTGTCCCATCTGGTGATCGTCGTCGCCGCGCCCACGCTCATCGCGCAGGCCTCCGCCCGCCGCCATCTCGGCCTGACCCTGACGCTCTGGAGCACGTTTTTCGGCGTGTCCTACACGGCGCTGGTCTGGGGCGGGTTGCCGATGGTGGACGCGCTCGGCCTGCCGAGCCTCTTCGCGGTCCACGCGCTCTGGATGGCCGGGTTCGCCGTGCTGATCGCCCGCAGCCTGCCGCGCCCCTCAGACGCGCCACCGCCCCGCCGCTGGTCCCTGCGCGGCGTTCTGCAGGACCATATCACCCTCTACCGCTCGCCCCGCCTCGCCGCGCCGGGGCTGGGCTGGTTCTTCTACACCTTCTGCTTTCTCGCCCTGCTGACCTTGCTCCCGCCCTACATAGACCCCGCCGCCCGCGCCCTCGTGATCGGCGCGATACCGCTGATCTCCATCGCCGTGTCGATGAGCGCAGGTGTCTGGCTGATGCGCTATGTCTCCGCCATCGCCGTGGTGCAGGCGGGTTTTGCGGCCTGCGTGCTGTGCCTCGTCTGGCTCTTGGTCGTGGAGGGCGACGCGCTGGCCTGCTTCGTGCTCGCGGGCGCGCTCGGACTGGTCCAGGGCGCGAGCTTCGCGTCCGTCCCGCAGCTCAACCCCGAGGCGGCAGATCAGGCCCGCGCCAATGGTGCGATGGCCCAGATGGGTAATATCGGCAACACGGCGGGCACCCCCGCGCTGGCCGCGCTCGCGCTGATCGGCGGCTACCCCGCGCTCCTTGGAACCGTCATCGCCGTGATGACCCTCGGGGCCGTGCTGCACCTTGTTTTGGCGCGCAGGCGCCGAACGGCTGTCTAGAAGATGTCAACGCCAGCGACCGTCAACCTTGCGTCGCCCGCCGTGCTTGGCGTCGCATGGCAGCAAAACCGCCCAGACCGGTAAGCAGAGCCCATCCTGCTGCCGGAAGCGGAACCGCGGGTGCGTCCACTGTCACGCGAATGGTAGGATTAGGATCGCCAACCGAGAACGTGAACTCGTTGATCCCGACATCCCATGCATCGCCACCCCACTGGAAGATCAATCCACCGGTTGCTGAGGTGTTCGGCGACACCAAAACACTGGTGAGGTCAGGCGCTGTGCCGGTACCAGACGAAAGCTGGTTGAAGCTGAGGTCGTAGACATACCATTCCAAAGCCTCATCAGCGACCCACCCTCCAGCGAGGAAGCTTGCAATCGTAACCGTATCGGACGCATTCGTTGCCTCAATCCGGATCTCGCCATGACTTGGGTTCGGTGTCCCCCAAAGCGCGCCTGGAAGATCTCCGTATCCGGTCGTCCAATACTGCAGAGTGTTTGTGGTGGCGACATTGCCAAACTGCGTGGCATCAATCGCGCGATAACTCAGGTCGGCCTCAGAGCTGTCCCCATACGTGTCGGGCACCACTCCAAGACCGGTGAAGTCGAGAACGTAGGTTGCTGCCGAAACAGGCGCAGCAAAGGCCGCCAGCGTTGCGGCGAGAACGAGTCTATGCATGGAAATCGGTCCTCCAGAAATAATTAAGTAAAACCCTCCATGTTCAAGTCATTCTCTGTCAATAACTTTTGCGCTTCTGGCTCCAAATCTTCCAAAGAATTCAATCACAGATAGGAAGTGCTGTGCCTCAAAAGCGGGCCAATGCAGCTTTACTTATCCTGCGTGGTCGTGATGTTCCTGTAACGTTCCGCGTTTTGGATTGGAGAATCCCAGGGCGCGTTATATGTACAAATCCTTAAAGGATGACCCGGACGATCCGAGAAGATGGGGCGAGCAGAATGGCCGAGCTGAAACATATCGAAGTGCGCGGCGCGCGCGAGCACAATCTCAAGGGCATCGACGTCGATATCCCCCGCGACAAGCTGGTCGTGATCACCGGCCTGTCGGGCTCCGGCAAATCCTCGCTCGCCTTCGACACGATCTACGCCGAGGGCCAGCGCCGCTACGTGGAGAGCCTCTCGGCCTATGCCCGCCAATTCCTCGACATGATGCAAAAGCCCGATGTCGACCATATCGCGGGCCTGTCGCCGGCGATCTCCATCGAGCAAAAGACCACCTCCAAGAACCCGCGCTCCACCGTCGGCACGGTCACCGAAATCTACGACTACATGCGCCTGCTCTACGCCCGCGCGGGCACGCCCTATTCCCCGGCCACTGGCAAGCCCATCGAAGCGCAACAGGTGCAGGACATGGTCGACCGGCTGATGGGACTTGAGGACGGCACCCGCGGCTACCTGCTGGCCCCGATCATCCGCGACCGCAAAGGCGAATACCGCAAGGAATTCATCGAGCTGCGCAAGCAAGGCTTCCAGCGCGTCAAAGTGGACGGCACCTTCTATGAACTCGACGAGCCGCCCACGCTCGACAAGAAATTCCGCCACGATATCGACGTTGTGGTGGACCGCATCGTGATCCGCGAGGGGCTGGAGACCCGGCTGGCCGACAGCTTCCGCACCGCGCTCGACCTTGCAGACGGTATCGCGATCTTCGAGACCGCCCCGGCCCCGACCGACGACGGCGAGACGCCTGACCCCGAGCGCTTCACCTTCTCGGAAAACTTCGCCTGTCCCGAAAGCGGCTTCACCATCCCAGAGATCGAACCGCGCCTGTTCTCCTTCAACGCGCCCTTCGGCGCCTGCCCAGATTGCGACGGCCTTGGCATGGAGCTGTTCTTCGACGAACGCCTCGTGGTCCCCGACCAGACGCTCAAGATCTCCGACGGCGCGCTCGCCCCGTGGCGCAAAGGCAAATCCCCGTATTTCCTCCAGACCATCAACGCCATCGCCAAACATTACGAGTTCGACCGCAACGCCCGCTGGAAGGACCTGCCCGCCCATGTAAAGCAGGTGTTCCTGCATGGCTCCGGGGAGGAAGAAATCCAGTTCCGCTATGACGAGGGCGGCCGCGTCTATCAGGTCTCCCGCGTCTTCGAAGGCGTGATCCCGAACATGGAGCGCCGCTACCGCGAGACCGACAGCAACTGGATTCGCGAGGAATTCGAGCGCTACCAGAACAACCGCCCCTGCGGCACTTGCGGGGGCTACCGGCTGCGCGAAGAGGCGCTGGCGGTGAAGATCGGCTCCGCCTCCGACCCGGACGTGCTGCGCCATGTGGGGCAGGTGGTGCAGATGTCGATCCGCGAGGCGTTTGATTGGTGCGAAGAGGTCCCGCAGCACCTCTCGGCTCAGAAAAATGAGATCGCCCGCGCGATCCTCAAGGAAATCCGTGAACGCCTTGGCTTTTTGAACAATGTCGGCCTCGAATACCTGACCCTCTCGCGCAACGCGGGCACCCTCTCGGGCGGCGAAAGCCAGCGCATCCGGCTGGCTTCCCAGATCGGCTCGGGCCTGACCGGCGTGCTCTACGTGCTCGACGAGCCTTCCATCGGCCTGCACCAGCGCGATAATGACCGCCTCCTGCAGACCCTCAAGAACCTGCGCGATCAGGGCAACACGGTGATCGTGGTCGAACATGACGAGGAAGCGATCCGCGAGGCCGATTACGTCTTCGACATCGGCCCCGGCGCGGGCGTGCATGGCGGGCAGGTCGTGGCCCATGGCACCCCCGCCGAGATCGCCGCCGCGCCGCAATCGGTGACCGGCAAGTACCTGACGGGCGAAATGGAAATCGCCGTGCCCGCGACCCGCCGCAAGGGCAAGCGGGGGAACAAGAAACTCACCGTGAAGGGCGCGACGGGCAACAACCTCAAGAACGTCACCGCCGACTTCCCGCTTGGCAAATTTGTCTGCGTCACGGGCGTGTCGGGCGGCGGCAAATCCACCCTTACCCTTGAGACCCTGTTCAAAACCGCCTCCATGCGCCTCAACGGCGCGCGCCAGACCCCCGCGCCCTGCGAGACCATCAAGGGGCTGGAACATCTCGACAAGGTCATCGACATCGACCAGCGCCCCATCGGCCGCACCCCGCGCTCGAACCCCGCGACCTATACCGGTGCCTTCACCCCGATCCGCGATTGGTTCGCAGGCCTCCCCGAGGCGAAAGCGCGCGGCTACAAGCCGGGGCGCTTTTCGTTCAACGTCAAGGGCGGGCGCTGCGAGGCGTGTCAGGGCGACGGGGTGATCAAGATCGAGATGCACTTCCTGCCCGACGTTTATGTGGAATGCGAGACCTGCAAAGGCGCGCGCTACAACCGCGAGACGCTGGAGATCAAGTTCAAGGGCAAGTCCATCGCGGATGTCTTGGACATGACGGTGGAGGACGCCCAAGAGTTCTTCCAAGCGGTCCCGTCGATCCGCGAGAAGATGGATGCGCTGATGCGGGTGGGCCTTGGCTATATCAAGGTCGGCCAGCAGGCGACGACGCTCTCGGGCGGCGAGGCGCAGCGGGTGAAGCTGTCCAAAGAGCTGTCAAAACGCTCCACGGGGCGCACGCTCTACATCCTCGACGAGCCGACAACCGGCCTGCATTTCGAGGACGTGCGCAAGCTTCTCGAAGTGTTGCATGAGTTGGTGAACCAAGGGAATTCGGTGATCGTCATCGAGCACAATCTCGACGTGATCAAGACCGCTGACCACATCATCGACATCGGCCCCGAAGGCGGCGATGGCGGCGGCGAAATCGTCGCGACCGGCACTCCCGAAGAGGTCGCCGAGGTTGAGGCGTCCCACACAGGCCGCTACCTCAAACCGATGCTGGAGGCCCGCAAAGTCGCTGCGGAGTGAGCTTTGGGGGAGGCTCTGCCTCCCGCCCGCCAAAAAGGTTAACGCGCCCCAGCGAACGCCCCGTTAATGTGGGGGTTAACGCACCGTGCGTATGTACAGGTGCCATACGCCGCGCCATACGCCAAGCCATACAGGGTATGTACCTTGTTTTTTATGGCGTTAACCCGCGTGTCAGAGGCAGGGCGGGATTATACCGCCAGACGCACCGCACGCTGCGTTAACCAAATCCGGCGTCGCACCGGGCTCACTTCATTTTGCAGGTATTGACCCCGAAGACCGAATAGAGCCCGCAGGACCCCACAAGCCCGGTCGCGAGCATGATCACCGCGCCCAGTAAATACAGCCACGCGTAGCTTGCATCGCCGTTCAGCACGAAGCCTAGCAACAGCGCAAGGCCGAGCACGACCCGCGCGCCGCGATCCATCTTTCCGACGTTTTTCTTGAGCATAACACCCTCCAGATCAAGACGTTATGCAACTCTTGCGCGGCGGAGCGCTGGCGGTCAAATCACATTCCCGCGCAGGATGTTACGAGGAGCGCGAGCGGATTTCGAAGCGCGGCAGCATGGCGGAAAAATCCTTGCCGTGCCCGCCCTCCGCTTCGACGAATTGCCGGTAAAGATCGAGCGCATGCGCGCCCATCGGCGTGTCCGCATCCGCCGCTTCGGCGGCCTGCTGGCTGAGACCGAGATCCTTCAGCATCAACTCCGCCGCGAAGCCCGGTTTGTAGTCGTTATCAGCAGGGCTTTGCGGCCCGATCCCCGGCGCGGGGCAGTACGCGTTCATCGTCCAGCTATAGCCCGACGAGGTGCTCACCACGTCGAACATCTTTTGCCGGTCGAGCCCCAATTTGTCAGCCAAAGCAAAGGCTTCGCAGGTGGCGATCATCGTGACTCCAAGGATCATGTTGTTGCAGATCTTCGCCGCCTGACCCGCACCCGCCGCGCCGCAATGCACGGCCTTCTGGCCCATGATGTCGAAGAGGGGCAGGGCGGCATTGAACGCCGCGTCCGTGCCGCCCGCCATGAAGGTCAGCGTGCCCGCCGCCGCACCGCCGATCCCACCGGAGACCGGCGCATCAACGCTTTGAATTCCCTTCGCTTTCGCCTCTTCAGCTACGGCCCGCGCGCTCTCCACATCCACCGTCGAACAGTCCACCAGCGTCGCCCCTTCGGACATCGCGGGCAGGATCTCCGCCGCCACGCTGCGCAGGATTTCGCCGTTCGGCAGCATGGTGATCACCACCTCCGCGCCAGACACGGCCTCGCCTGCGCTGGCCACGCTCTTGACGCCCTCGGCGGTGGTGCCCGCCACGTCGAACCCGGTCACCTCGTGACCCGCTTTCGCCAGATTGGCCGCCATGGGCGCGCCCATGTTTCCAAGGCCGATAAACCCGATTTTCATGGCTATTCCTCCCCCAATTCAAGCGCCGCCTCGCCAAGGGGGCGCAGCATGTTGGCGACCGCCAATGCCGGCACCGGCCGGTCTGCGTATTGCCATTTCGGCGCGCGGTCCTTGTCGATGATCGCGGCGCGGATGCCTTCAAGAAAATCCCCGTGCTCCATCGCGCGATAGGTGAAACGATACTCCAAATCGAGTGCCTTTTCGATGCTCAGATCGGCCGCGTCCCGCAGGCGGTGCGTGGTTTCGATCGAGACAGCCATGGACAGCGGCGCATTGCGTCCCATCAGCTTCAGGCAGTCCTTTGCAAAGTCGGAGCCATCATGTTGCAGAGCGTTCAGAATGTCGGTCAGACCGGCACCGGAGTAGAGATCGTCAATCTGACCTTGCAGCGCCCTTAGGCGCCCAACGGGGGGCGATTTGGCATCCGCTTCCAGCCCCGCCACATCCCCGGTCTCCTCCAACCTTGCGATCTCGGCGGGCCACAGGTCTTCGGGCATGTAAAGGTCTGCAAAGCCTGCATAAATTGCGTCATCTGCCCCCATGCGCGCAGCGGTCGTGCCGAGATATTCGCCGAGGCGTCCGGGGGCCAGCGCCAGCATCAGCGAGCCGCCCACATCCGGGACGAGGCCGATCCCGCATTCCGGCATGGCGATCTGGGAGGTGTCGCCCACGACCCGGTGTGTGCCATGGCACCCGATGCCCACGCCGCCGCCCATCGTGAAGCCCTGCAGAAAGGACACGACCGGTTTGGGATAGGTGAAAATCTTGGCGTTCAGACGGTACTCATCGGCCCAGAATTTTTGCCCATAGGCGTAATCGCCCTTGGTTCCGGTCTCGTAAAGCTCGGCGATGTCGCCGCCCGAGCAGAAGGCGCGCTCGCCCTCCGCGTCCAGGACGATCAGTGCCACAGACGGGTCGTCCCGCCAGTCGTCGAAGGCCGCTTCGATGGCGAGACACATCTCGTAGGTCATCGCGTTGAGCGCCTTAGGGCGGGTCAGGGTGATGCGGCCAGCGCGGCCCGATTTACGGATATGGATGTCTGTCATGTGAGCCTAGGCGGGGGCCAGCCCCCGCACCCCCGGGATATTTTGAACCAAACGAACACGAGAAGAATTTGCAACACTACGCTCTTTTCAACATATCCCGCGCGACGATGACACGCATTATTTCGTTGGTGCCTTCGAGGATCTGGTGAACACGCAGATCGCGGACGAGTTTTTCGATGCCGTAATCAGCGAGATAGCCATAGCCGCCATGCAGTTGCAGGCATTGATCGACGACCTTCGAGCCCGCTTCGGTAACGAATTTCTTGGCCATCGCGCAGAACTTGGTGGCGTCCGGCGCGCCATTGTCCAGCTTCCACGCCGCCTGCCGCAGGAAGGTGCGGGCGGCCTGCAACTCGATCTCCATATCGGCGAGGCGGAACTGGAGCCCCTGGAACTGGTCGATGGATTGGCCGAAGGCTTTGCGCTCGGCCATATAGGTCACCGTGAGGTTCAGCGCCGTTTGGGCCGCGCCGAGCGAGCAGGCGGCGATGTTGAGCCGGCCCCCGTCGAGCCCCATCATCGCATATTTGAAACCATGGCCTTCTTCGCCCACCAAGGCCTCCGCAGGCACCTTGCAGTCGTCGAATTGCACCTGTGCCGTGGGCTGCGCGCGCCAGCCCATCTTGTCTTCCAACCCGCCGAAACTCAGGCCCGGCGTTCCGTCTTCGACATAGAGTGTCGAGATTCCCTTCGGGCCATCCTCTCCGGTGCGGACCATGCACACATAGGCATCGGAGTAACCGCCGCCGGAGATGAACGCCTTGGTGCCGTTCAGCGTGTAGCCTTCATTCGTGCGCTCCGCGCGGGTGCGCAGCGCGGCAGCGTCCGAGCCGGAACCCGGTTCGGTCAGGCAATAGCTGAGTACGGTGTTCATGGCGAGTGCATCGGGCAATACGCGGGCCTTCATTTCCTCGGAGGCGAAATTGTCGAGCATCCGCGCGCACATGTTGTGGATCGACAGGAATGCTGCGACCGAGGGGCAGGCCATGGAGAGCGCTTCGAAGACGAGGGTGGTGTCGAGGCGGGAGAGGCCGGAGCCACCATTCTCCTCGCTGACATAGAGCGACCCGAAGCCCAATTCGCCGACTTTCGGCCAGAGCGCCTTCGGGATCGTGCCCTCGACCTCCCACTGACGGGCAAAGGGTGCGATATGCTCCTGCCCGAAGCCGTGGGCCATGTCAAAAATGGCGGTTTGCTCTTCGTTCAACGCGAAATCCATACTGGGCCTCCCTGCGCGCACGCCGCTTTGGTGTGTTGCGCGCCGTTCTCTAAATGAACACTTGTTAAATTCCTACCAACCCGCAAGACCGGCGACAAGAGCCGTTCAGCCCTGCTGGCGCGAACGGACAGGGCACGCTGTTTGGAACAACTCGGCAAAGAGCGATTCCGGCTGGCCCAACAAACGCAAGGCGTCCTCTTCGCAGGTGTCGACAATACGCGGACAGGTGCCCGGGACCCCATCCCAAGAGCGGGCAATCAACGATGCGAGTGACATCGCAGTCTGGGTTGGGGCGAAATACACAAGCAGAGTCTGTGTAACGCCATCCATGAAAACATCCGCTTTGCGCATTTGCAGGTCGAAAATGCGCGGATAGTCGCGCTCATACCCGGTCACGCCAGACAAATCCACGAGCTGTTTCTGGCCCGGGGCGAAATCTTTGTGCGCGGCATATTGACCGAAACATCGCGCGGACTCGGAGACGAGCGCGGTCCCGATATAACGCACATACACCAAGCCGCGGTCCGGCAAGATTTCAAAACTGACGCTCATGTATACTCACATTTACGCGGAAACCGCGACGGCAGAAGCGCCGCCGCTGGAACTGACCGGATATGCACCACTATTCCATGACCGGAATGGAAAACTCGCCGCCTTCCTTAATGCCCGAGGGCCAACGTGCTGTCACAGTTTTGGTGCGTGTGTAAAACTTGAACGCATCCGGTCCGTGCTGGTTGAGATCGCCGAACACCGATTTTTTCCAGCCGCCGAAAGTATGATAGGCCAGCGGCACCGGGATCGGAACGTTAATGCCGACCATGCCGATATTGATCCGGTTGGCGAAATCGCGGGCGGCGTCGCCGTCCCGGGTGAAGATCGCGGTACCGTTGCCGTATTCATGGTCCATGGCGAGGCCGAGCGCTTCTTCGTAGGATTGCGCGCGCACGGTCGTGAGGACCGGGCCGAAAATCTCGGTCTTGTAGATGTCCATATCCGGGGTCACGCGGTCGAAAAGGTGCGGGCCGACAAAGAAGCCGTCCTCGTAGCCTTGCAGGCTGAAACCGCGCCCGTCCACGACCAGCTCAGCGCCCTGATCGACGCCAGACTGGACCAGCCGTTCTATATTGGCCTTCGCAGCGGCGGTCACCACGGGGCCGTAGTCGACATCGTCGCCAGCCGTATAGGGGCCGACTTTGAGCTTCTCGATGCGCGGCACCAGTTTCTCGATCAGCCGGTCCGCGGTCTCGTCGCCGACAGGGACAGCAACGGAGATCGCCATGCAGCGCTCACCGGCGGCGCCGTAGCCTGCGCCCACCAGCGCGTCTGCGGCTTGGTCCATATCGGCGTCCGGCATCACGATCATGTGGTTCTTCGCACCGCCGAAGCACTGCACGCGTTTGCCATGGCTGCAGCCTTTGCCGTAGATGTACTCGGCGATCGGGGTGGAGCCGACGAACCCGATCGACTGCACGACCGGATGCTCCAGCAGCGCGTCGACGGCTTCCTTGTCGCCATTCACCACCTGCAAAATGCCCTTGGGCGCGCCGGCCTCTTCCATCAGTTCCGCCAGCATCAGCGGCACGGAGGGGTCGCGCTCGGAGGGTTTGAGGATGAAGGCGTTACCGCAAGCCAGCGCCGGCGCGAACATCCACATCGGGATCATGGCCGGGAAGTTGAAGGGGGTGATGCCAGCGGTCACGCCAAGCGGTTGACGCATGGAGTACATGTCGATGCCCGGGCCTGCGCTGTCGGTATATTCGCCCTTCAGCAAATGCGGTGCACCGATGCAATATTCGACCACTTCAAGCCCGCGCTGCACGTCGCCCTTCGCGTCGGGAATTGTCTTGCCATGCTCGCGGGACAGCGCTTCGGCGAGCTTGTCCATGTCGCGGTTCAGCAGGTCGACGAATTTCATGAGAACGCGCGCGCGGCGCTGCGGGTTCGTCGCAGCCCAGCCGGGTTGCGCGGCGGCTGCGATCTCCACGGCCTGTGCGATTTCCTCGCGGCTGGCCAGCGGCGTCTTTGCCTGCACGTCGCCGGTTGCCGGGTTGTAAACGTCGGTAAAGCGGCCGGAGGTTCCGGCAACATGCGCCCCGTTGATGTAATGTGTGAGTTCGGTCATGAAGCCCTCCCAAGTCAAAAGCGGCGTCACGCGCCGGGTTGCATCATCAATAGCATTGCGAAAATGTTGTGAGTAGCCCAAATTTCTCAAATTGGCCTTGCGTTTGTGCATGGCATTGGAGAAGCCTTCTCAGGCCGTTTACACACGCGCCCGCAGCAATTGGCAAAGTTGTTGGAGGGCGCGCACCGGGACGCGCGGAGATTGGCACACAGGGCGGAGTGACGCGGAACGGGCCCGCGCAGGCTTCAAGGCGTGTCGGTGAACAGGAGCAGGGGCTGGCCTACGCATGCAGAATTGGGACAATCTACGCCTGTTTCTCGCCATTGCGCGGAGCAGAACGCTGTCATCGGCTGCCAAGCTCGTCAAACTCGACCCGGCCACACTCAGCCGCCGGATCGCGCGGCTGGAAGCGGATCTGGGACAAACGCTCTTCGTGAAATCGGTGCAAGGATACGAGTTGACCCATGACGGGGCCCGCTTGATGCAACGGGCCGAGGAGGTCGAACGGGCGCTGCAAGGGGTCGAGGCGCTGCCCGGGGCTGACGCCGGAACATCCCGCCTCAGTGGCCAGATCCGCATCGGAGCACCCGACGGCTGTGCGAATTTCCTGTTGCCACAGGTCTGTGCGCGGATCGCCCGGGACAATCCGGCACTCGACATACAGATCGTCGCCCTGCCGCGGGTCTTCAACCTGTCACGGCGTGAAGCGGATATGGCGATCAGTGTCTCGCCGCCCACTGCCGGGCGACTGACGGTTCAAACGATCTGCGCTTATCACCTGCATCTGGCTGCCGCACCGACCTACTTACAAGGGCGCCCCCCCGTGCTGACGCTTGACGATCTGCACCTGCACCCCCTGATCGGGTACATTCCCGACATGATCTTCGACAAGGAGCTCGACTATCTCAGCGGTCTCGGGCTGCAGCGCATCGCGCTTGCTTCCAACTCGGTGGCCGTGCAACTCAACTGGATACGGCAGGGTGGGGGGATCGGTATCGTGCACGATTTCGCGCTTCCCATTGTCGGCGGCGTGACACGCATCCTTACAGACAAGCTGGCTCTGCAGCGTCATTTTTATCTTGTGCGGCACATGGACGACAGGCGCGACGCGCGGCTCACGCGGTTTTCGGCGGCCCTGCTTGCCGGTCTGCGCACCGAAGTCTCCCGCCTCGAAGCACTGGCCTGATCTGATCCGTGTCATATTGCCAAAGCCTTGACAGATCGGGCGGATTTGGGGAACGCTGAAAGCCCGGGCCAAGGGGAGGGCTGCGGGAACCGGCGGG
The DNA here is from genome assembly GCA_965656085.1 of uncultured Aliishimia sp. GTDB lineage: Bacteria > Pseudomonadota > Alphaproteobacteria > Rhodobacterales > Rhodobacteraceae > Aliishimia. The sequence continues at coordinate 18,681 of CBFHJA010000040.1, forward strand.
CGCACAGGCTTGCCAATAGGCACAGAGGAGGAGCCACCCCATGCGCGTGCAACAAATTCTCAAATCCAAGGGCGATGATGCCGTGGTCACGGTGCCGTCCGTGACGCGTTTGCGGGAGGCAGCCGAAATCCTCTCCGAGCGGCGTATCGGGACCGTTGTCGTCTCGGACGATGACGGTAAGACCGCCAGAGGTATCGTCTCGGAGCGCGATGTCGTGCGGGTTCTGGCGGACCGGGGCGGTGAGGCGCTGCTCGACCCGGTCGATACGATCATGACGACCAAGCTGACCACGTGCCATGTGGATCATGATGCCGACGCGGTCCTGCAGGCGATGACCGACGGGCGTTTCCGCCACATGCCGGTGGTGGATGCAGATGGCACGCTGATCGGCCTCATCACGCTGGGGGATGTGGTCAAGGCGAAACTGTCGGAACTGGCGATGGAGAAAAATGCGCTTGAAGGTATGATCATGGGGCATTAGCGCCGGGCGCCCGCCGCGAAACCCAGTCCCGCCGGGCCCACGTGAAGTCCGCGCCGCAACAAAGTCAACCAAAAGAAAAAATCTGCGCTTGCCCGACTTGCAAACTGGCAGAGGTTTTGATGCAGTGCGGCAAAGTTACCGAGAGGGGCACCCCATGCGCACAGGTCTGTATCCGGGCACGTTTGATCCCATCACCCTCGGCCATATGGACATCATTCGCAGGGCCTCGGCGCTGGTCGACAAGCTGGTGATCGGTGTCGCGATCAACCGCGACAAGGGGCCGTTGTTCCCGCTCGACGAACGCGTGGCGATGATCGAGGCGGAGTGCAGTGTTTTGTCCGCGCAAACGCAGATGGAAATTGTCGTCCATCCGTTCGAGAACCTTCTGATCGATTGCGCACGCGACGTGGGCGCCGGCGTCATCGTGCGCGGTCTGCGCGCTGTTGCGGATTTCGAGTATGAATTTCAGATGGTTGGCATGAACCGAGTGCTGGATGACAGCATCGAAACCGTGTTCCTGATGGCCGAGGCCAAGCATCAGGCCATCGCCTCGAAACTCGTCAAGGAAATCGCGCGTCTCGGCGGTGATGTCAGCCAGTTCGTGACCCCGGCCGTGCGCGAAGCCCTGATCGCACGGCTCGGCTGATCGCGCCGACCGAACGAAGCGCCGGAGCTTTGAGAGGTTAACGCAGCGACCGTTGCGCGCCGCCGTTTTCACGAAAAACGGGGTTTCGGGGGTTAACGCCATAAAAACAAGGGATGGCAGCTGTATGGCTCGGCGTATGGCACCTGTACATACACTGTACATACGAATCGCGATTCGTTCCGCGATTTGAAAAGGTTAACCCACAGTGCGGTGGGGCCGCGTTAACCTTTGTGGCGGATCGGGTGCTGGTGGTGGACAGATGGTCCCGCTTGGCAACCGGCCAGGGCCGAGTCGGTTACGCGTTCCTCGGGACCGGACCATCCCTGATACAGAGCTTTAGCGCCAGAAGGCCATCCATTCGATCAACTCCACGCCCTTCTTGGCCAGAAAGATCAGATGGTCCCAGCCATAGAGAACCGCATCCACGGCAACGGCGGACAGGATCACAAGACCCAAGCCGATTGCGATGGAATTCGTCATGTCACGGTGCTCTTGAAACAAAAAGGGCAGGGCGGGGAGGTCCCGTCCTGCCGCTCTATCGCAGATCGAGGTTGATCGCGACTTAATTCAGCTGGCCCATGGCGACAGCCACATCGGCCATCCGCACCGAGAAGCCCCATTCATTGTCATACCACGCCAGCACGCGCACCGTGCGGCCGCCCACGACCTTGGTCTGGTCCGGCGCGAAAATCGAGCTTTCTTCGGTGTGGTTGAAGTCGATGGACACCTTCGGTTCCGGATCATAGGCCAAAACGCGGCCCATTTCGGTCTTGCTTGCGGCTTCCACGGCGGCGTTCACCTCTTCCACGGTCACATCGCGTGACGCTTCGAACGTCAGGTCCACGGCCGACACGTTCGGCGTGGGCACGCGGATCGCGGAGCCGTCGAGCTTGCCCTTGAGTTGCGGCAGCACTTCGCCAAGCGCCTTGGCCGCGCCCGTGGAGGTGGGGATCATCGACATGGCCGCCGCGCGCGCGCGGTAAAGATCCTTGTGGCGGGTGTCGTGGGTGGCTTGATCGCCCGTATAGGCGTGGATCGTGGTCATGATCCCGCGCTCGATGCCGATGGCGTCGTCGAGCACCTTGGCCAGCGGCGCAAGGCAGTTGGTGGTGCACGAGCCGTTGGAGATCATCGTGTCGCCAGCGGTGAGCAGGCGGTCATTGACGCCGTACACGATGGTCTTGTCGACATTCTTGGCCGGGGCCGAGATCAGTACCTTCTGCGCGCCGCGCTCCAGATGCGCCTTGGCTTTCTCGCCATCGTTGAAGGCCCCGGTGCATTCCAGAACGATGTCGCAGCCGTCCCAGTCAAGCTCGCCCAACTCGCGGGTGGACTGCACCTGCATCTGCCCGCGGCCCATGTCGAGCCAGCCCTCGCCGAAGGTGATGTCGTTGGGGAAGCGGCCATGCACCGAGTCGTAGCGCATCAAATGTGCAGCGGTCTCGATCGGGGCGGTCGCGTTGAGCTTGACGACTTCGATATCGTTGCGGCCCGAGGCCACGATGTGAGACAGTGTGCAGCGCCCGATACGCCCGAATCCGTTGATGCCTACCCTGATCGTCATTGAAGCCACTCCTGAACATGCGTCTGATCGTTGGGCGCTCTATAGACCGCTTCGCCGCATCGCGGAACTGCATTTGGTGTGACCTTTCAGCATGTTAGCGATAAACATCACTGCATGGTTAAAGGTTGCGCTAACGGCGGCGCTAACAGAGTCCGGGCTGCCGCTTGCATTGTTGCGTCAGCCCCCTAGGGTGACGCAAGAAATCACAAGACGGGGTGTGACATGAGCGGTTTGCTGGCTCTTCTCGACGATGTGGCGGGAATCGCCAAGGTGGCGGCAGCCTCGGTGGATGACGTGGTCGGGCAGGCGGCCAAGGCCGGCTCGAAAGCCGCCGGTGCGGTGATCGACGATGCCGCTGTCACTCCGAAATATGTGCAAGGCTTCTCTGCCGCGCGTGAATTGCCGATCATCTGGCGGATCGCCAAGGGCTCGCTGGTCAACAAGCTGGTGATCCTGCTCCCGATCGGACTCGCCCTGTCGGCCTTCGCCCCGTGGCTCATCGCGCCGCTTCTGATGCTCGGCGGGGCCTATCTGTGTTTCGAGGGCGCCGAAAAGGTCGCCCATGCGCTCGGCATCGGCGGGCATGGGCATGAAGACTACCCCGGCAAAGAGACCGAGACGCAGGACCCCGCGCATCTCGAAGAGCAAAAGGCCAAGGGTGCGATCAAGACCGATTTCATTCTGTCGGCGGAGATCATGACAATCTCGCTCGCCGCGATCCCGCAAAGCACGTTCTGGCTCGAAGCGGCGACGCTTGCGACCGTTGCGGTGATGATCACGGCCGCGGTCTATGGCGCGGTCGCGATCATCGTGAAGGCGGACGATGTGGGGCTGCACATGGCGGCGGCGGGTCGGCTGGGCGTGACCCGGCTTTTGGGGCGCGCGTTGGTGCGCGCCATGCCGGGCTTTCTGAAGCTGCTGATGATTGTCGGCACCGCTGCCATGCTTTGGGTCGGTGGTGAGATCATCGTGCATGGCACGGCGGTGCTTGGCTGGCACGGGCCTGAAAATCTGATCTACGGACTCGCCACGGCTATTGGCGGCGAGCAGGGGGTCGTCAAATGGCTCGCGAAGGCGACGATGAACGGCATTCTCGGCCTTGCGATCGGCGCGCTGCTCATTCCGCTCGGAGAGAAGGTCGTCACGCCGCTGTGGCGTGCGGTCTTCGCGCGCGGCGCGGTCAGCTCACACTGACGCGCCACGCGCAGATCGCCCAGCTTAGTGCGCGCTGTTGGGCGCGCGGGTGTCCTGCCAGTTGCCAGCCAGCAGGTCGCGCACTTTTTGCGCAGCGGCGTCGGCGGTGATGCCGAACTTTTCGTAGAGCACGTCCGCCGGGGCCGAGGCCCCGAAGCCATGCATCCCGATGAAGCCGGATTTCTCGCGCTTGCCGCGCTCACCATAGAGCCAGCGATCCCAGCCCATGCGCACGCCGGCCTCAATGGCTACCCGCACCGGGCCGCCCGGCAAGACGCGCTTGCGATAGGCGTCGTCCTGCTCTTCGAACAGCTCCCAGCAGGGCATGGACACCACGCGCGTCCCGATCCCCTCGGCTTGCAGCATGTCCCGTGCCGCAAGTGCGATGCTCACCTCCGAGCCGGTCGCCATCAGGATCGCCTGACGCTTGCCCTCGGCATCGGCGAGCACATAGGCCCCCTGCGCGGTGAGGTTCTTGGACTTGTGCCGGGTGCGCACGGTTGGCAGGCCTTGGCGGGTGAGGGAGAGCACAGACGGTGTGGAGTTTGTGGAAAGCGCCAGCTCCCAGCTTTCTGCGGTTTCGATCACATCGGCGGGGCGGAAAACATAGGTGTTGGGCGTCGCGCGGCTGATCGCGAGATGCTCGACGGGTTGGTGCGTCGGGCCGTCTTCGCCCAGACCGATGGAGTCGTGGGTCATCACGAAGACCGTTGGCACCTTCATCAGCGCGGCCAGACGCATGGCCGGGCGGGCATAGTCGGTGAAACACATGAAGGTGCCGCCATAGGGGCGGATGCCGCCATGCAGCGCCATGCCGTTCATCGCCGCCGCCATGCCGTGCTCGCGGATGCCCCAATAGACATAGCGGCCCTTGCGGTTCGTGGGGTCGAACACGCCGAGATCGCCCGTCTTGGTGTTGTTCGAGCCGGTGAGGTCCGCCGAGCCGCCCACGGTTTCGGGCATGATCGGGTTGACCACTTCCAGCACCTTTTCGGAGGCGGCGCGGGTGGCGAGTTTGGGTGCGCTTTCCGACATCTGCTTTTTGAGCGCGCGCAGGGTGGAAGTGAGCCGCTTTGGGGCGTTGCCCGCCATGACGCGCTCGAACTCCGCTTGGCGGGAGGCGGACAGGGTGGCGAAACGCTCCGTCCACGCAGCGTGATCCTCCGCGCCGCGGGCGCCGATGGCCTGCCACGCTGCCAAGGTTTCGGCGGGCACTTCGAACGGGCCGGTTGTCCAGCCCCATGCCTCTTTCGCCGCAAGGTTCTGCGCGTCATCCGTGAGCGCGCCATGTCCCTTCGAGGTGTCCTGCGCGGCGTGGCCGAGGGCGATATGCGTCTTGCAGGCGATCATCGAGGGCTTTTTGGACTTCTTGGCGGCGGTGAGCGCGGCGTCGATCTGCGCGGGATCGTGCCCGTCGATTTCCTGCACATGCCAGCCCGAGGCCTTGAAGCGCATCACCTGATCGGTGCGGTCCGACAGGTCCACGCGCCCGTCGATGGTGATATTGTTGTTGTCCCAAAGCACGATGAGCTTGCCAAGCTCGTGCCGTCCGGCAATGCCGATGGCCTCTTGGCTGACGCCTTCCATGAGGCAGCCATCGCCAGCCATTACATAAGTATGGTGATCGACGACCTTCTTGCCGTAGCGGGCGCGCAGGATTTCCTCGGCCATGGCGAACCCAACCGCGTTCGACAGGCCCTGTCCAAGCGGGCCGGTGGTGGTCTCGATCCCTTGCGCGAGAAAGTTTTCGGGGTGACCGGCGGTTTTCGCGCCCCACTGGCGGAAGGTCTTGATCTGATCGAGGGTGATCTCATCGGACCCGGTCAGGTAGAGCAGGGCATAGAGCAGCATGGAGCCATGCCCCGCCGAGAGAATGAACCGGTCGCGATCCGCCCAGCCCGGTGCCTTGGAATCGAATTTCAGGTGCTTTCCGAACAGGACCGTGGCGGCGTCCGCCATGCCGATGGGCATTCCGGAATGGCCCGAATTGGCGGCGTTGACGGCATCCAGCGCCAGCGCGCGGATGGCGGTGGCCATCTGCCAATGCTCGGGATGTGCGGCCTGCAAGGCGGCGATATCAGCGGTTTGCGTCACGGGGCGGGTCTCCCACAGCCATATGTTAACCAGTCGTTCGGCGCTGCATAACAGCCGCCCTGCCTACGTCAAGCGCCGCGCAAGCCCGAACGCGGCCCGCACTTTAATGTCGCAGCGCAAACCCTTGAAAGGAAACGCGCGTGTTTTCCAACGCAATTGTGTAATCTATAAACTGTGGAACATGTGCGATTCGTGACATCCGGCGGATGGCGCAGGCACATCAGGCGAGGAGGCGATCACGCCATGAGCGATATCGAGCAATTGCAGCAGCGCATTACCGCGGCCATGGACCGCGTCGCCTATGGGCTGTCTCAAATGGACGCAGCGGGCCCCGGTGATATCGCCGCGTTGCAAGCTGCGCTGGACGAGGAACGCACGGTCTCCGCACAACTCCAGGAACGGGTGTCCGCGCTCAAACAGAAGCTGGACGAAAGCCGGGCCGCTGCTGAAAGCGCCCGGAGCGATCTGCTGGAGAAAGTCGGGGCCATGGACACCGACATGCAACGGCTGCGGCAGGCCAATGACAAGCTGCGCGACGCCAATCAGGCGCTGCGGGAGGCAAACCAGAACGGCGTCGGCAATGCGCATCTGATCAACATATCGATCGTGGCGGAACTCGATTCGCTGCGGGCCGCGCGTGCGCTTGAGCGTGCTGAGACAGAGACTATTCTCGCCGCACTCGCCCCTGCGCTTGCAGAGGCGGAGACAGAGGAGACATCCGATGCCTGAAGTGACGATCTCCATTGGCGGGCGCAGTTTCGAAGTCGCCTGCCATGAAGGTGAAGAAGAATACCTGCACGCCGCCGCCAAGATGCTTGATGACGAGGCGCAGGTCTTGTCCGATCAAGTCGGGCGCATGCCTGAGGCGCGCATGTTGCTGATGGCCGGGCTGATGCTGGCCGACAAGACCGCGAGCTTCGAAGACAAGGTCAATGAGGTCAAAGCGCAATTGGCCGAGCGTGAGGCGGAACTTGAAGGGCTTCGGAACATGGCGCCGGCAGAGCCGGAGCGCATCGAAGTGCCCGTTATTCCGCAATCGGTCACGGACACGCTCGCGGAGCTTGCGGCGCGTGCGGAAGCCCTCGCGGCGGAGATCGACGAAAAGGCCGGGTGAGGCAGGGCCTCGCGTGCAGGCCAGCGGGTCCTTGCGGCCTCAGACCTCGCGCACCTCCCACGGGAAGTCGCACAATTGGCGCGCGCCCGATGCGGTGATGTGCAGGGTTTCCGACAATTCCAGCCCCCAATCGTCCATCCACATGCCAAGGATGATGTGAATCACGGCATTTTCCGGGATGACACGCTCTTCCTCGGGGCGCACCGAGAACGTGTGCTCGCCCCAGTCGGGCGCGTAGGCGCAGCCGATCGAATAGCCGATGCGGGACGGTTTCGACAGCCCGTAGCGGTTGAGCACCGTCTGCCAGGCGGCATGGACCTGCGCGCCCGTGGCCCCGGGCTTTGCGGCGTCAATCACCGCCTGCATGCCCTCCTGCACCGCCTCCGAGACCGTCCGGCGCTCCGGTGGAAGGGTCCCGATATGGCCGGTGCGTGCCAGCCCGACATTGTAGCGCCGGTGGCAGCCGCCAAGTTCGAAGGCCACGGTCTGCCCGGTCGCGAAGAGCGAATCGTCCCATGAGGGATGCGCCGTGGACGCCTTTTCTCCGGCCAGCAGCAGCGGCGGGACCGCTGTGAGATCGCCGCCCACATCGCCCACGCCCCGAACCTGCGCGGCCACCACATCGGCCATCAGGTCCGATTGCCGCCGTCCGGCGGCCAGCCCGCTGAGCGCGACTTCCGCGGAGTGCTCCGCGATCCGCGCGGCCTTTTCCATCACGGCGATCTCGGCGTCCGATTTTACGAAGCGGCACCAGTTCACCAGCAGATCGGCATCTTCCCAGCGCGCGTCAGGCAATTGCGCCTGCACGGCGCGCAAGGAGCGGGGTGAGAGGGCGTAGGCGTCCGGCTCAAAGCCAATTCTGGCCTGTGCAAGCCCGTGATCGCGCATCCACGCGCCGACCCAATCACCCGGATGCTGGCCATCGCGCTGCACGAGGTCTTCGGGATACGCAATCACCTGCGCCTCGGGCAGGTAGGTGGTGAAGCGCGCGGCGCCCCGGTCCATGAGGCGTCCGATCCAGTAGAGATCGCCGTGCTGGTCCACCAGCAGGTATTGCGGTGTGTAGAACGCCCAAGCGTCGTAGCCGCTCGCCCATGTGGCATTGGCCGGCTCGCCGATCAAAAGGGCGTCAAGACCACGCGCCTCCATGGCGGACAGGATCGCGCGGCGGCGGCGCTCATATTCTTCTGCGGTGAAGGCGGCGGGCATTTTGTCTCTCCGGATGTTTTGGAGAGACTGCCGCCGCCGGCGCCGATTGGCAATAACCGCCGTGCAAGAGCGGCTTACCCGTTGGCTTCGCGGATCTTGTCGGCGGCATCCTTGTCGAACGCGACCCCGCTCTCTTCGAGCAACGCGTCAAGCTCGCCGGAAAGCGTCATCTCGGTGATGATATCGCACCCGCCGACGAACTCGCCCTTGACGTAGAGTTGCGGGATCGTCGGCCAGTCGGAAAAATCCTTGATCCCCTGACGGATGTCGTCATCGGCCAGCACATTCACATCGGCATAGTCGACGCCCATGTAGTTCAGCACCCCGGCCACGCGGGAGGAAAACCCGCATTGCGGCATCGTCTTGGTGCCTTTCATGTAGAGCACCACGTTGTTGGCGGAATTGGTTTCTTCGATCCGTGTCTTTGCGTCGCTCATCTTTTACGAGCCTTTCTGTTGGAAGGCGCGGTGGTACCGCGCGGCATAGGTTTCGTCATCGGGCATCCGCTCGACATGCGCTGCCCTGTCTTGTGCCCGCGTACCGGGGCGAATGCCGCCGAAGCTGCGCTCCAGCGAGTCGTTGCGGCGGTTCACCGCCGAGACCGCGTTCAGGTCGGTCGCCTCCATGCCCAGCGGAGTTTCCGAGGACGGCTGTGCCGCCTGTGGTTGCCGAGCGGCAAGTGGGCGGCGGGGGGCCGCGCGAAACGGATAGGTCAGGCGCTGCCAAAGGGTCATCACGGGATGCATCACGGGGCTTTGGTGGTCAGGGCAAGCGCGTGCAACTCGCCATGATTGCCATCCATTTTGCCCTTCAGCGCCGCATAGACCATGCGTTGTTGCTGAACACGGTTCTTGCCCGCGAAGGACGCGTCGATGATCTCCGCAGCATAGTGATTCCCATCGCCCGCCAGATCCGTGATGGTGATCTGCGCGTCCGGGAATTCGGCGCGGATCAGGTCTTCAATTTCCTGAGCTTGCATGGGCATGGGTCCGGCTCCGCTGTCGTGGTCCTGCACCAGATGTAGGACGCGCCGCAGAGCCGTGCAAGGCGGTAAACCCGCGCAACGGGACGGCGCTGCCAGATCGCCCCTTGCGTCTCGCCTGCGCCCTCGCCACTCTTGTGCCCATGAGCGAGATGGGATTGGACCACGCGCCCGAACAGGCGCTGGAATGGCACAAGGCGGGGCGCGGTGTCGCCCTCGCTACGGTCGTGCAGACATGGGGAAGCGCGCCGCGCCGCGTCGGGGCGCAATTGGTGATCACCGAAGACGGCGAGATGCAGGGATCGGTGTCGGGCGGTTGCGTCGAAGGCGCGGTTCTGGTCGAGGCGATGGACAGCATCGCGGACGGGCAGTCGCGCATGCTCACCTACGGGGTCTCCGACGATGACGCCTTTTCCGTGGGGCTGGCCTGCGGCGGGACGATCCGCATCTGGGTCGAGCCGGTCGGGGCAGGGATGCCCGTGGACCTGCTCGACGCGTTGGTGGCGGCCCGCGCGACGCGCCGCGCGATGGCCTATGTGGTCAATACCGAGACCGGCGCGCGCCATCTTGCGGATGAGGGATTCGATGCGCGGTTTGCAAAGGACCGGTCCGGCTTCGAGGACGACGAGGTCACTTTCGTGGCCATCCACAACCCGCCCTTGCGCCTTGCGATCGTCGGGGCGGTCCATATCGCGCAGGCGTTGGTGCCGATGGCGCGAATCGCCGGCTTCGATCCGGTGCTGATCGACCCGCGCGGCGCCTTTGGCTCGGAGGCCCGCTTTCCCGGTGAGACGATCCTCGATGACTGGCCTGACGAGGCGCTTGCCGCCTATGGGCTCGATGCGCGGACCGCGCTGGTTCTGCTGACCCATGATCCAAAACTGGACGACCCGGCGCTGCATCTCGCGCTGAAGTCGCCCTGCTTTTATATCGGCGCGCTCGGCTCGACGCGCACACATGCCAAGCGGGTGGAACGCCTCACCGAGGCGGGGTTCAGCGAAGCGGAAATTGGCCGTATTCATGCCCCGGTCGGGCTGGATATCGGCGCCGCCAGCCCACAGGAAATTGCCGTATCGATTCTTGCGGAAATGCTTCAGGTCCTGAGGCAGGGCGTATGAAATTCGGCCCGGTGCCGGTCGCGCAATGCCTCGGGGCGATCCTTGCGCATTCCGAGCGGGCCGGGGGGCGCAAACTGCCGAAGGGAACCGTGCTGACCGAAGCGCATCTGGCGGCCCTGACCGAGAGCGGTTTTGCGCAGGTCGTGGTCGCGCAGCTCGAGCCGGGCGATTTGCATGAGGACGCGGCGGCTCAGCGTCTGGCGGCAGCCGTGCAGGGCGGCGATGACGGGCTGGAGATCGGTGCCGCTGGAACCGGGCGCGTGAACCTGCGCGCCGCCCGGCCCGGACTGGTCGCGGTCGCCGAGGCGGAGATCCTCGCGGCCAACAGTCTCGATCCGGGGATCACCATTGCGACAGTGCCGCCCTTTCAGCGCCTCGCGCCGGGAAATCTCGCGGCCACGATCAAGATCATCCCCTATGCCGTGGCGGAGGCAGACCTGACGCGCGCCTGCGCGCTTGCCCGCAGCGCGCTGCGGTTGTTGCCACCGGTGCTGAACAGCGCGTGCCTGATCGAAACACGGGTCGGACCGGACACCCCGCCGGACAAGGGCCGCCGGGCGATGAAGGCCCGGCTGGACCGTCTGGGCGTTGCGCTGAGCCCGCGCCGGGTCGTGGCGCATTCGGAAGATGAGATCGCGGAGGCGGTGCGCGCGAGTGCTGAGGATGTGGTTCTGATTCTGACCGGCTCCGCCACGTCCGATGTGCGCGACACGGCGCCATCGGGGTTGGTGCGGGCTGGCGGGCGTGTTGTGCATTATGGAATGCCGGTCGATCCGGGGAACCTCTTGTTTCTCGGCGAAATCGGCCCCCGCCCGGTGATCGGATTGCCCGGCTGCGCGCGGTCGCCGGCGCTGAACGGGGCCGATTGGGTGCTGGAACGGGTGCTCTGCGGCGTGCCGGTGGGGCCTGCGGATATCGCCGCAATGGGTGTTGGTGGGCTTCTGAAGGAAATCCCGACGCGCCCACGGCCCCGCGAGCGCAGGTCCGGGCAGGGGGGAGAGCAGGGGACCTGACAAACTGTTTTCTCAAATCCGCAGATTTGCTGTTCCTTTCTGCAAGGGAGGATGCTTATCTGGACGCAAACGACTTCGGGAGGAAAATTCATGAAAGTATCCATGGTTGTGAACGGCCGCGAGGTCTCGGGCGAGGTGGAGGGCCGGACGCTTCTGTCAGGCTTTCTGCGCGATGGTCTGGGCCTGACCGGCACGCATGTCGGCTGCGACACGTCGCAATGCGGCGCGTGCGTCGTGCATGTCGACGGTGAGGCCGTAAAGTCCTGCACGATGCTGGCGGCGGAGGCCGAGGGCTGCGAGGTGGCCACAATCGAGGGGCAAGCCAATGCGGACGGCTCTTTGAGCGTCATTCAGGCAGCCTTTCAAGAGCATCACGGGTTGCAATGTGGCTTCTGCACACCGGGCATGGTGATGTCTGCCGCCGCGCTGTTGAAGGAAAACCCCAAGCCGACGGAGCAGGAGGTGCGCGATTACCTCGAAGGCAACATTTGCCGCTGCACCGGCTACCACAACATCGTCAAGGCGATTTTGGCGGCGTCGGGCCAAGAGGTTCCGGCGATGGCGGCAGAGTAAACCTGCGTTTGGGGGCATTGCTCCCGGTGCCATTGGCACCTCCCCCAGAGTTCAGGGGCCAAGCGACCACGAAGAACATCTCGTACCTCGTTCGCTTGGCTGGATAAACTCCGAGGGTGAGGCTGCAGGCCGAGGGGGCTGCGCCCTCTTTGACAGACGAGAGACACTACGCGGCGGGCAAGCTATGGTGCGCATCCGCCAGACAAAATCCTAAGGGAGGATAGACATGCCGAAGGATCATGGCATTGGCGCCAGCCCAAAGCGGCGCGAAGACGTAAGGTTCCTGACAGGGGCCGGAAATTACACGGACGATATCAACGTAAACGGTCAGGCCTACGTGCATTTCCTGCGCTCGGATGTGGCGCATGGCACGATCAAGAGCATCGGCACCGAGGCCGCAGCCGCGATGCCGGGTGTGGTGAAGATCTTCACGGGTTCGGATTTCGAAGGCGTTGGCGGTCTGCCCTGCGGCTGGCAGGTGACCGACAAGCATGGCGAGCCCATGCAAGAGCCCGCGCACCCGATCATCGCGCAAGGCAAGGTGCGCCATGTGGGCGAGATCGTGGCGGCGGTTGTGGCCGATACCTATGAGCAAGCGCGCGATGCGGCTGAAGCCATCGAGGTGGAGATCGACGAGCTTCCGGCCGTTGTCGACATGAAGGCTGCCGTCGCCGAGGGCGCCACCAAGGTGCATGACGATCTGACCTCGAACCTGTGCTATGACTGGGGCTTTGTTGAGGAGAACAAGGACGCCACAGAGGAGGCCTTCCAGAAGGCCGCGCATGTGACCACGCTGGAATTGGTCAACAACCGTCTGGTGGCGAACCCGATGGAGCCGCGCGTCGCGGTGGGCGATTACACCCGGCACAACGATGAGAGCACGCTCTACACCACCTCGCAGAACCCGCATGTGATCCGGCTGCTGATGGGTGCGTTTGTGCTAGGCATTCCCGAGCACAAGCTGCGTGTCGTGGCCCCCGATGTGGGAGGCGGCTTTGGCACGAAGATCTTCCACTATGCGGAAGAGGCGTTTGTGACCTTCGCGGCCAAGCAGATCAACCGCGCGGTCAAATGGACCTCGTCCCGTTCGGAGGCCTTTATCTCGGACGCCCATGGCCGCGATCACGTCACGAAGATCGAACTGGCGCTTGATGCCGACAACAACTTCACCGCCGTCCGGACGGAAACCTACGCGAATATGGGGGCTTACCTGTCGACCTTCGCGCCGTCGGTCCCGACCTGGCTGCATGGCACGTTGATGGCAGGGAACTACAAGACCCCGCTCGTCTATGTGAACGTCAAGGCGGTCTTCACCAACACGGTTCCGGTCGATGCCTATCGCGGCGCGGGCCGTCCCGAGGCGACGTTCCAGCTGGAGCGGGTGATCGACAAGGCCGCGCGCGAGCTTGGCGTCGATCCGGTGGAGTTGCGCCGCCAGAACTTCATCACCGAGTTCCCCTACGCGACCCCGGTGGCTGTCGAGTACGATACCGGCGATTACCACGCAACGATGGACAAGGTGCTGGAGCTGTCCGACCGGGCGGGTTTTGAAGCGCGCCGCAAGGAGAGCGAGGCCAAAGGCAAGCTCCGGGGCTTCGGGATCAACTGCTTCATCGAGGCCTGCGGGATCGCCCCGTCGAACCTTGTGGGGCAGCTTGGCGCGCGCGCCGGTCTCTATGAGAGTGCCACGGTGCGGGTGAACGCCACGGGCGGTCTGGTTGTCATGACCGGCTCGCACAGCCACGGCCAGAGCCACGAGACCACCTTCCCGCAAGTCATCGCGGAGATGATCGGGATCGACGAGAGCATGGTCGAGATCGTGCATGGTGACACGTCCAAGACCCCGATGGGCATGGGCACCTATGGCTCGCGCTCCATCGCGGTTGGCGGCTCGGCCATGGTCCGCGCGGCGGAGAAGATCATCAACAAGACCAAGAAGATCGCGGCCCACCTGCTCGAAGCCTCGGAAGGGGATATCGAACTGAAGGACGGCGCGTTCTCGGTTGCCGGCACCGACAAATCGGTGGCGTGGGGCGATGTCTGCCTCGCGGCCTATGTGCCGCATAACTACCCGCTCGACGATATTGAGCCGGGTCTGGAGGAAACCGCGTTCTACGATCCGAGCAATTTCACCTACCCGGCAGGGGCCTATACCTGCGAGGTCGAGGTCGATCCGGAAACCGGTGAGGTCAGCATCGAAAGCTTCTGCTCGGCGGATGATTTTGGCAATGTCATCAACCCGATGATCGTCGAAGGTCAGGTCCATGGCGGGATCGCCCAAGGCATCGGACAGGCGCTGCTTGAGAACTGCGCTTATGATGAGAACGGCCAGTTGCTGTCGGCGTCCTACATGGACTACACCATGCCGCGTGCGGACAATATGCCCGCGATGAGCAACTACGTCGTGGACCATTCCTGCCAGACGCCCTGCACGCACAACCCGCTTGGCGTGAAAGGCTGCGGCGAGGCCGGGGCTATTGGCTCACCGCCGACCGTGATCAACGCGATCCTCGATGCGCTCAACTCGGGTGGCTACAAGGTGGATCACATCGACATGCCGGCGACCCCGTCGCGGGTATGGCAGGCGATGCACGGCTGATTGAGAAGACAGGACCGGGGGCTGCCTGCCCCCGGACCCCCGAGACAATTTTTGTCAAAAGGAAGATGGGAAGGGCGCTGCATGAACGACATCTCGTTCCGAGCAATCTTCTATCTTTCTTGGGCAGTGGAGGAAGAAGCTCATGTATAACTTTAACTTTGAAAAGCCCGGTTCGGTTGCCGATGCAGTGGCCGCGCTTGGGGCAGAAGACGCACAGGCACTGGGCGGCGGGCAAACGCTGATCCCGACGCTCAAACAGCGGCTGAACCAGCCCTCTGCGCTTGTCAGCCTGACGGCGATTCCCGATATCAAGGGCGTCTGTAGAACCGATGATGGCCAGCTTGCCATCGGCGGGGCAACGACACATGCAACAGTCGCGAAGGAGGCTGCGGCGGACTATCCCGGCCTCGCGGGGCTTGCGTCTCATATCGGCGACCCGGCTGTGCGCAACCGTGGCACAATCGGCGGCAGCCTTGCCAATAACGACCCGGCGGCCTGCTATCCTGCCGCCGCGCTCGGCTCCGGGGCCACGATCAAGACCAACAGTCGCGAGATCGCCGCGGACGACTATTTCCAAGGCATGTTCACCACGGCGCTGGAAGAGGGCGAGATCATCACCGAGGTGCGCTTCCCGATCCCGCAGGCGTCCCACTATCAGAAATTCGTGCAGCCCGCCTCGCGGTTCGCGCTGGTCGGTGTGTTCGTGGCCAAGTTCGCGGATGGCGTGCGCGTCGCTGTGACCGGTGCATCCGAAGAAGGCGTGTTCCGCTGGACCGCTGCGGAAGAGGCCTTGTCGGCGAATTTCTCGGCGGATGCTGTTCCGGATGCGCCAAGCGCGGATGGGCTGATCTCCGACCTGCACGCGACGCCAGCCTATCGCGCGGCTCTGATCAAGACCATGACGAAGCGGGCCGTGGCTGCGGCCGGGTAAGGTTTGCGCTCTGGCGTGACAAAGTTCTTGGGCCACCTCGTCGGGGTGGCCCTTGCAGGATTGATCCATTTGCTTACCGCGCCGCGCATCGTGTGGCGAGCCAGCCCACCCGGACACCGTCCGCGTGTCTATTTCGCGAACCACACCAGCAATGCCGACACGGTTCTGATCTGGGCCGCCCTGCCGCCTACGGTGCGGCGCACAACGCGACCTGTTGCGGCTGCGGACTACTGGTTGAGGAACAACCTGCGCAAGTTCTTCGGCACGGCTGTGTTCAAGACGGTTCTGATCCAGCGTGATCCGAATCAGCGTGGCGCCGTTGATCCGGTTGCCCAGATGACCGAGGCGTTGGACGCAGGGGCATCGCTGATCCTCTTTCCCGAGGGCCGCCGCAACGACACCGACTCGCCCCTGCTGCCGTTCAAGTCCGGACTTTACCACCTTGCGCAGACTGCACCGGATGTGGAGTTGATCCCGGTCTGGATCGACAATCTCAACAGCGTCATGCCGCGTGGCGAGGTCATTCCCGTGCCGCTGATTTGCCAGGTGATCTTCGGCGCGCCGCTGGCACCGGTCGGAGCGGAGAGCAAAGAGGCGTTTCTGGAAAGGGCGCAAGCGGCGGTCGAGGCGCTGATCCCCGCGCATCAGGCCAAGGTCGTATGACGGCTGAGACGCTTCATCTTCTGCGCAGTCTGATCTGGGTTGGTGGTTTGCTGATAGCCCTCTCGCTGCTGTCGGAACTATTGGTTCAAGCGCCACGTCTTCAGGCCTATGCGCCGGTGGCGCGCAATTTGCGCGCGCGGGTGCGCGGGTGGTGGATCATGTCGTCGGTCCTCTTGCTCTACGCTGTCGCGGGTCCGGTCGGCGTTCTGGTGCTCTTCGCGGTGATCTCCATGGGGGCGCTTCGGGAGTTTCTCACGCTGACAACGCGCACCCGCGAGGACCATTGGGCGTTCGTTGCCTCGTTCTTTTTCGTGCTTCCTGTGCATTACCTTGCAATCGGGCAGGGGTGGTATGGCTTCTATGCTGTCTTTGTACCGGTCTATGCCTTCCTGTTGCTTCCGATGATTTCCGTTCTGCGAGGGCGCACGGACCAGTTTCTGGCGCGCGTGGCGGAAACGCAGTGGGGCCTGATGGTGGCGGTGTTCAGCCTCAGCCACTTGCCGGCGCTTCTGTTTCTGGGGCCGGGCCCGGCAGGTGGCTCCGCTCTGCTCTTGATGATCTTCCTCGTGTTCGTGGTTCAAGGGGGGGATTTGCTTCAGCATGCGGCCTCTGTCGCTGTCGGGCGCACGCCGATCGCACCGGCGATTTCTCCGTCCCGCACTTGGGAAGGGTTTGTGCTCGGAGTGCTGCTCGCCGGTGCGCTCGGTGCTGCGCTTTTCTGGCTGACGCCGTTCCCTATCGCGGGGGCCTGGGCGGTGGCTAGTCTCGCGGCTGCGTGCGGCGGGATGGGGCGTTTGGTGATGGCGGCCATCAAACGAGATCGCGACGTAACGGATTGGGGACATATGAACGACGGGCAGGGCGGGTTTCTCGATCGCTTGGATTCGGTGATTTTCGCCAGTCCGGTCGTGTTCCACCTCACACGCCTGATCTGGGTCGCCTGACCAGTCCCTTTGGGTTTTATGCATTTTGCCTGTGCAGGCTTACCGTGCGTTTACGCTTTTCGCTGAAGCTGGGTGACGGATATTTCATCCGCCACGGAAGGGAATGGCGATGGCCTACACGCCGATCATTCCGGCCACAGGTGTTGCCGGCTATAACTACCTGAGCCGTACGCGGACCGAGCAGCAGGCGCTGTTTCGGGCAGCGCCCGAGGTGCAGCGCGATCTCGACGCCTTCTCGGCGCAAATCCGATCTGTGAAAACCCCTGATGAGCTGCTCGACAATTACCAACTCATGAAGGTTGCGCTTGGTGCGTTCGGGCTCGATGAGGATATCGGAAACCGGGGCTTCATGAAGGCGGTTCTGGAGGCTGATCCCGAGGATCCGGGGAGTTTCGTCAATCGACTGGCGGATAAACGCTATCTGGAGTTCTCGCGCGCGTTCAACTTTGCCGGCAGTGCCGGACCGCAGCTTGACGAATTGAAGAGCGTCGATGCCGTCAAGGCGGAGATAGAAGGGCTGGGTTCTGCGGAGGAGTTGCTCGGCAACGGTGCCTTGCTGCGCGCCGCGCTCGACGTAGTTGGGTTGGGCAGCGATAGCCGGAACACGCATTTTCTGAAGCTGGTGCTCGAGTCTGATCCGGCCGATCCGGGCTCCTTTGCGAACCGGCTGTCGGATCCGCGCTACGCGGAGTTTTCGGCGCGGTTCGGTTTCGGCACGCGGCAGGCACAGGAGCAAAGTGTTTTTGGGTTTGCGCAGATGCTGGCCGGAGCGCAGGACAGTCTCGTCAACACGAAGGCCGTGCTTGATCAACCCCAGATCCTTGCGGCAACTGCGGAGTTCTTCGGCTTGAGCGACCCCGGCACGGATCGCGGCTTCTGGCAAAAGGTGCTCAACAGCGATACGGGCGATGCGGCCTCCTATGTCAACCGTCTCGAGGACCCACGCTACGCGGCGATTTCACGGATGTTCGGCTTTGGCGATCCCGCGCGTCTTGCCAGTGCCGAGGCGCAGCGTCCTGAGGGCGCGTCCGGTCCGGTGTCCATGCCTGTCTCTCCGCTCATCACGCGGTTTACAGAGGCCATGGGAAGCCGCAGTGAAGCTTATACCGGCGTGTCGGATTTCTTCAGTGATTTCGATGGCCTCTTTGCGGTGTTTGATCTGATGGACCTGCCGCGCGCGGGGCGGTCTATTCAATACGCTGGGCGGGTTCTGGAGTCTGATCCGAGCGATCCCAATGCATTGGTGAACCTCGTCTCCGATCCGCGCTATGGGGCGCTGCAAAAGGCGTTGAACTTCCAGCCGCCAGACACCACGCGCAGCTATCCTGACCGGTTCGCAGACGCCATCGCACAGCGCTATGTGGACCGGCAGTTTGAAATCCAGATCGGGGAACAGGACCCGTCCATGCGAGTCGCTCTCGGTTTTGACCGTTCACTTGATGAGGTCATCAAAAACGGGGCAACGGAAAATTCGCGTTGGTTCGCGGTGATGGCCTCAGGACCTTTGCGGGAGGTGTTCGAAACAGTTTTCGGCTTGCCCGGCGGGTTCGGTACGCTGGACGTGGACCGGCAATTATCGGTGCTCAAGGAGCGCTCGGAGGCCCGGTTTGGGGCGACTGATCTCGCCGATCTGGACAGCCCCGAGATGCGCGCAGAGATCCGCAACGCCTACCTGTTCGGCAGTGATCTCAGCCTGCAGGGGCCGACGGCAGGTTCTTCGGCTGTTCTTGCATTACTGGCGAGGTAAGCTCATTGGCCGACATCCATGAGTGGAGAGGCTAACGGGCGCAGCATTGCGCGCCCGACGCCCACATATCACCCTTTCTGCGGGAGGGGCCCGATCATCATGACCATCTGCCGGCCTTCCATCTTGGGCATGTTCTCGACCTTGCCCAATTCCTTGGTGTCCTCGGCAACACGCTCAAGCAAGGCACGACCTAGGTTCTGGTGCGCCATCTCGCGGCCCCTGAAGCGTAGGGTCACCTTCACTTTGTCCCCGTTCTCAAGGAATTTGTACACGTTTCGCATCTTCACGTCGTAGTCATGCGTGTCGGTGTTCGGCCGGAACTTCACTTCCTTAACCTCGATGACCTTCTGCTTCTTGCGTGCTTCGCTCTCGCGCTTCTGCTGCTCATATTTGAACTTGCCGAAATCCATGATCTTGCAGACGGGCGGATTTGCATTCGGCGAGATCTCGACGAGATCGAGTCCGGCCGCCTCGGCCAGATCAAGAGCTCGGGCTGGGCTTACGACCCCGACGTTTTCCCCTTCCGCGCCAATCAGGCGGATTTCGGGTGCACGGATCTTGTCGTTGACGCGCGGGCCGGTATCGCGTTGCGGCGGCGCGTTGTGTGGTCTTCGGGCTATGGTTTTAGTCCTTTGATTGCTTCAGTGTGAACAGGGCCGCAAATTAAGCGCGCATGCGCTGTACTGCAAGCCGGGAATGGTCGTTCCGCGCCGAAATCCGTGTTTTCCCCCTTGCGAGTTGGGGTTTCAAAGCGCATGTGGCACGTAAGAAGACCGGCACGGGTGGCGTGTGACTACCTGCCCGCACACAATACGAGAGGGCGACAACAATGCGTAATGTTATCTGGGTTTTGGTTGCGGTGATCATCGCCGCCGGAGGTTATCTGCTCTATTCCGGCCGCTCGGTTCAAGAAGTGGCCACTGAGGCCGTCGACGTGGTGTCGTCTACCGCGGAGCCTACAACAGAGCAGAGCGTGTCCGAAGCGGGTGAAGAGATGGCTGCCGAGGCTACCGGCTCGGTAGAAGAGACCGCAACCGAGGCGGCCAATGCCGCACAAGAGGCTGTCGGCGAAGCGGCAAGCGCGGTCGAAGAGGCCGTCACAGAAGCTACCGAGGCTGCAGAGCAAGCCGCAGGCGACGCGGTCGAGGCTGCCGAAACTGCTGCAGCTGAAGCCTCGGAAGAGGCTGCTGCCCTTGTGGAAGACGCTGGCCAAGCCGTTGAGTCCGTTTCAGAAACAGCGACGGAAACAGCGGCGGAGGCTGCCGAGGACGCGGCTGAGGCGCTCGACGAGGCTGCGAACGAGGCGACGCAGACAGCCGGCGATGCCGTGGAGGTCGCCACCGATGCTGCCGAGGACGCTGCGACAGAAACCACCGAGGTTGCATCCGAAGCGATGGAAACGGCTGCCGAGACGGCGGAAACTGCTGCCGAGGGAGCGACCGACCTAGCTGAAGCTGCCACAGAAGCTGCCGAGGAGACCTCGGCCGAAGTGTCCGAAAGCACATCAGAGGCCGTCGACACTGCGGGCGATGTGACCGGGACCGCAAGCGAGGCTGCAGGTGACGCGCTCGAAGCGCTGACCGTAGACGGGTTCGATTTCGACAAGGTATCGGAGCTGATCGATACTGCAGATATCAATGACCTGCAGAAAACCACCTTGAAGGGCGCACTTGAGCAGGCCCGCGGAAACCCTGATCTGCTGTCCGATGTGCTGACGCGTATCAAGGACGCACTCGGCCTTTAATGGAAATACGTCGCGCGCTGCGTTGCGCGCGACATGCACTTTCAGGATGGTCCGGACCAAATGATTGCTGGACCAGCGACGCCAAGGTCAGCCCTCCAAAGGGCGTCGCGTCAGTCTAGAAAGGCCTTCTCGACCACGTATTGAGCGGGTTTCGAGTTTGCGCCTTCTTCCAGACCATACGCTTCCAGCATGTCTTTAAGTTCGAGATTGAACGCGAGATTGCCGCAAATCATGGCGCGGTCGGTCTCAGGGTCGAGGGGCGTGGTGCCAAGATCCTCGAAGGCCTCTCCGGATTTCATGAGGTCGGTGATGCGGCCCATCTTGGGGCTCTCTTCGCGGGTCGTGGTCGGGTAGTACTTGATCTTTTTCCAAAAGCCCTCGCCGATTACCTCGTTGAGAAGCTCGTCTTCCTTCAGCGCTTCGATCAGATCGCGCCCGTAGGTCAATTCTCCGATTTCACGGCAGGTATGGGTGATGATGACCTCGTCATAATCCTCATAGGTCTGGGGTTCGCGCAAAAGCGATGCAAAGGGGGCAAACCCGGTGCCAGTGGCGAAAAACCAGATGCGTTTGCCGGGCAGAAGCGCGTCATGCACCAGAGTTCCGACGGGTTTGGGGCGCAGGATGATCTGGTCTCCCGGCTGAATGTGCTGCAATTTCGATGTGAGCGGCCCGTCCGGTACCTTGATCGAATAGAACTCCAACTCCTCGTCCCAGGACGGAGACGCGATGGAATAGGCGCGCAGAAGCGGCTTTTGTTTGCCGGTCTTGGGGTCGGGATCGCCCATCAAACCGATCATCACGAACTCCCCTGAGCGGAACCGAAGCGAGGCCGGTCGCGTACAGCGAAAAGAGAACAGCCGGTCGGTGTAGTGTTTCACCTCGGTCACGGTTTGCGCGTCGGGCAGGGTGGGCTGGGCCTTGATGGCGGAGGATTCATTCACGGGGGCGAGCTCGGTCAAACTATGTCAACGCAGATTTACACCTGCGCCTCCTTTCTATCCAGTGTTTTGTGTGCGGGGCAGGCGTCACAGTGCCGCGCAGGCCCAAGGTCCGCACAGGCGCGCCTGATAATCATGCGCTCGCCAGTCCGCGCGGAACAACCAGTCTTCTTGTGGCTGACGGGCGGCCTGATCGTTCGGGATTTCCACCTCGTCAAAGCCGACACGGCGCGCCATCGCGTATTGATCGGGCAGCACATGCCCAGCAGCCCTCAGCCGACCTGTATATCCCCGCAACCGCAGCATGCGTGCAATGGTGAAACCGCGCCCGTCTGCCGAAGAGGGAAAGGCGATGCGGATCAGGCCTGCATCCAGCGGAACCTGCTCAGGGTCGGCGTCGGCGGGCACGTCGAGAATGGTGTCGGTCCAATCGTCGGCCACAAAGCCGGTGTCATTGATGAGTTGTGTCATGAGGGCACCCCTGTACGTGTGAGTTTTCCGTCAATGAAATGGATGCCGCATTCGGTTTTTTCCGAGTTGCGCCAACGTCCTGCCCGTGGATCTTCACCTTGCTTGACGGGCGTTGTGCAGGGCGCGCAGCCAATCGAGAGGTAACCCTTGCCGGTTAGGGGATGGCGCGGCAGGCTGTGGGCCGTCATATAGCTTTGCACATCCTCGGGCCGCCAATGGGCCAGTGGATTGATTTTCAGGCGCGGCATAAGCGCGTCCGGCTCGAAAAACTCAAGCGCTGCGCGCGTCGCACCCTGAAAACGCTTGCGCCCGGATATCCACCCATCAAAGCCCCGCAGCGCGGTTTGCAGCGGTGCGGTTTTGCGTAGCGCGCAGCAGGCATTGGTGTCTGTCTTGTGCAGATCTCCGGCGGGATCCCAAACACGGCTATCCCCGGCACGCAGGATCAGAACATTCGTCAGTCCCAGCAGGCGCGTCACCTCTGCCTGGTAGGCGAGGGTCTCCGCGAACAGCATTTCCGTATCGAGAAAGAGCACTGGGACCCCTGTGTCGATCTGCGCTGCCATGTGTAAGAGCACCACCGCGTCCGCTCCGAAGGACGAGACCAGCGCAATCTCGCCAAGTTCTTGCAAGGCGTGCTGCATCACGTCCTCTGCCGCACGACCGTCGAAGCGCGCATTAAGTTGGCTGGCTCTGGCTTGCAGCGCGGGCCGCGTGTCCGGTCCGGGCGATTTGGGATGTAAGTAAGACATCACTCAGCCGCCACGGATCGAGGATGATAGAGCGCGTCCTTGAAAGGCTGGAGCCCGACGCGGCGGTAGGTGTCGAGGAAGCTCTCGCTTCGACCTTGGCGCATGTCCAGATAGGCGTATACCAGACGCTCGATGGCCGGGATGATCTCTTCCGCCGAGAAGCCCGGACCCACGCGGTCGCCGAGGGCCGCGCTTTCCGTGGCATCGCCGCCAAGCGTGATCTGGTAATTCTCGACGCCGCCGCGGTCGAGACCGAGAATACCGATATGGCCCACGTGGTGATGCCCGCAGGCATTGATGCAGCCAGAAATCTTGACCTTCAGAGGACCGATCTCGTGCTCGATCTTCAGAGCCTCGAACCGGGTTGCGATCTGTTGGGCGATCGGGATCGAGCGGGCGGTGGCCAGCGCGCAATAATCCATTCCGGGGCACGCGATGATGTCAGAGATCAGCCCGGCATTGGCTGTGGCAAGACCTTCCGCGCGCAAGGCCGCATGGAGTACGGGCAGGTCCGCCTTGTGTACGTTGGGCAGGATCACGTTCTGCTCGTGACTGATGCGCAACTCGTCGTGGCCGTAGCATTCGGCGAGATCAGCGAGACGCCGCATTTGCGCAGCACTGGCATCTCCGGGCGTGGCTCCGTGCCGTTTCAGCGAAACCGTCACGATACTGTATCCGTCCTGCCGGTGGGCCGCGACATTGGTGTCGGCCCATGACCGGAAGACCGGATCAGTGTGATAGGCTTCGAAGAATGCCGACTGGGGCTTGTGAATAAAATCAGGGCCTTGGAAATAAGACTTGATCTCCCGCAACAGCCTTTGGTCGACACCGGTAAAGACCGGTCGAAGTTGCAGGTACCGTGCCTCGACCAACTCGCGGATCGCCGCGATCCCATGTTCGTGTACAGTGATCTTGATCCGCGCCTTGTACTTGTTGTCGCGCCGCCCGATCTGGTTCCAAACCGAAACGATGGCCTCGAGATAGGGCAGGATATCGTCTTCGGGAACGAAAGGGTTCAGAACCTTGCCGATCATCGGGGTGCGTCCGAGCCCGCCGCCGACGATCACCTCAAAGCCAAGTTGGCCATCGCGCTGCAAGAGGCGAAGACCGATATCATGCGCCTTGATGACGGCGCGGTCCGCCGCCGCGCCCGAGACTGCGATCTTGAACTTGCGCGGCATGAACTGGAATTCCGGGTGATCGGTGGACCATTGACGGATCAGCTCCGCGTAGGGGCGCGGGTCGGCGACCTCGTCGGCGGCCGCCCCGGCGAAATGGTCGGCGGTCACATTGCGGATCGTATTGCCGGAGGTCTGGATCGCGTGCATTCCGACCTCCGCCAGCGCGTCAAGCATGTCCGGCACGTCCTCTAAATTCGGCCAGTTGTACTGGATGTTCTGACGGGTCGTGAAATGCCCGTAGCCCTTGTCCCAGCGTTCGGCGATCTCGGCCAATTTACGCATCTGTGCCGCATTCAGCGTGCCGTAGGGAATTGCCACACGCAGCATATACGCGTGAAGTTGCAGATAGAGTCCGTTCATCAGCCTTAGCGGTTTGAACTCGTCCTCGGTCAGTGCGCCAGAGAGGCGGCGGGCCACCTGCGCGCGGAATTGCTTGTTGCGCTCCATGATGAACGCGGCGTCGAAGTTGTTGTATTCATACATTTTCCTGCTCCACCTGTTTGCCGTGTGGATAGTTGGACGGGCCGGTGGCGCGTAGGCCTTCGCGGATATGAGCCGGCTCCGGCCCGTTTGCCGTTTGAGTGACAGTGGCCAGATAGACCCCCACGACCCTACCGGTCTGTTGCTGCGCGTCTCGCAGGCGGAGTTCTGCGACTGCCTCGTCTGCGAGCAGTTCGGCCTCCGCAAGGCGTCGGGTCCAGCCGGCTGGGGTCTGGTAGACCACATCGCCGCGCAGCAGATCATTTGCGGTGACGACTTTGGGTGAGACGGGGTTCGGCATCATAGGGCCTCCTGTAGCGGGGCGTTGAAGTCTGCTGTTTTTACAATGTCTTGAGCGGCGCGCGGCGCAAGTCCGTAAAGGGTGAGTGCGGGGCCGGTCAGGTCCGCCTCACCGAGTGTCGGCTCCAGTTCGGACAGTGTCGTGGTCAGAAGCCGTTGATCTGGGCGCGATGCGTTCTCGACGATGGTGACGGGTGTGTCAGGGTCCGCCCCATGCATGAGCAGGCGGCCCTGAATGAAGCGTGCGGCGCGTTTGCCCATGTAGATTGCGGCGATCTCTCCCGGTGCGGCGAGGGCGCGCCAGTCGTGATCGGCAAAACCGTGCATGTCATGACCGGTCAGCAGGCTTACTCCGCTATTGCGTCCGCGTTTGGTCAAGCTTTGACCGAGCGCGGCCACGGCGGCCGAGGCTGATGTGATGCCGGGGACGATGTGCCAGCCGATCTGTTCCCGCGAGACGGCGTTGATCTCCTCGTCCAACCGTCCGAACACGGTGGCGTCGCCCCCCTTCAAACGGACCACCTGAGCGCCGGCACCAGCATGGTGGACGAGGAGGCGGTTAATTTCGGCCTGTGTCATGGCCCGCCCGAAGCCTTCCTTGCCCGCGTCGATCATGACGGCCTCGCGCCGGCAGAGTTCCAGAATCCCGCCCGAGATCAGGCGGTCGTGGATTACAACATCCGCTTCGTCGAGCGCCTTGCGGGCCTTGAGTGTCAGCAGTTCCGGATCGCCCGGCCCGGCGCCGACAAAGGCGACATGGCCCGTGCGCGTGTCATGGCCGAGATGGGTTTGCAAAGTTGTTTCCAAAACTTTTTGCAAAGTCTCATGTGTAGCGTCTGGTGCCTTCGGGCCGGTGCTGAAGTAGTAGTCCCGCCAGAAATCCCGACGCGGCCGGCCGAAGGGCAGGGCCTCGGCGGCCTTTCGAAACGCCTTTCCGGCCCGTGCCAAGTGCCCCAAGACGGGCGGCAGACGTGTTTCGAGATCGGCCTTTATCGCGCGGGCCAGGACTGGGGCAGCCCCTTCCGTGCCGATAGCAATGGTTACAGGATCGCGGTCCACGATGGCGGGCGTGATGAATTGGCTGTCCGCAAGATTATCGACGATATTCACCAAGGCCCCATCGGCGCGCGCCAGACCGCTGGTGCGGCGATCCTCGTCGGTGTCCTCATCGGCCGCATAAAAGAGGGCGGCGCATAACGTGTCTCCGGGCTCCATTTTCCGCCTGATGAGCGTGATGCGTCGCTCTTGTTCCCATGTTTCGATCGTCGCGGAGGGGGCTGCGGCAAAAACAGTTATGTGAGCACTTGCCTTCAACAGCAGTCGAAGCTTGGCTTCTGCGGCCTCGCCGCCGCCCGACACCACGATACGCCGTCCGGCGGTCGACAAGAAAATTGGAAAGTGGTCCACGGCAGCCTCATTGTAACTAGAATTCTGAGGCAATGTAGGAAAATTTCCCGACTAAATACTATATCTCCATCGAAATAAGGATATATGTTCTGTATGTGTCTCGAGTGCAGGTCACAAGTCCAAGAAATGGGAAAGTTTGGAATGAGCGTTCGTATTGATGAGGTCGACAGGAAAATTCTTGCGGAGTTGCAGCGCGATGCTGGGCAGTCCCTCGAGGAGATCGCGCAGGCAGTGGGCTCGTCGAAGACCCCTGTCTGGAATCGAATCCGCAAGTTGCGCGAGGCCGGGGTCATCGGCGCGACCGCCGCACAGCTCAACGCCGAAGCGCTCGGCTTCGAGGCGTGTTTCTTCGTTCTGATCCGCACCTCCGAGCATGACGCGGACTGGCAGGCGCGGTTTCTGAATGCGCTTCTGAACCGGCCGGAAGTGCAGGAGGCCCATCGGTTGGCTGGCGATATCGACTATATTTTGAAAGTCCGGGTGAAGAATGCTCGTGCCTATGATGTTTTCTATCAGGCCCTGATTTCGGAGGTGAAGGTCTACAACGTGACCGCGCTGCTCTCGATGGAAGAAATCAAGTCGACAACTGCCTTGCCATTGAACTCACAGACCTAACCGGCGACCATCCAACGGTCGTGCCTGTGGAGGCGGTCGCTGTGTGCAAATCGCCGCGGTTCGGTCAGATGGAGCTTCATTGTTGCATCACGTTTCTGGATATTGGTTTTCCGCATCGCCTCCCATCGTGAGGTGAATGCCCTTATAGCCAGAGCACCCAGCCGCGTTTGGCTTGGTGTTTTCAATTCGAGCAGTGCGTCAGCTTCGAGCGCCCTTGTCGCGGTCAGATGGTCCGGAGCCGGGCGTGGGGGGCAGTGGGGTTGCTCCAGCCGCTGGTCGCGGAGCAAGGTGAAGATGGTCGCGTGATCGAAGGCTGCGGACATGCCCATGTCTTCCCAGAACACGACAGGTTCTGGTGCGCGGGCGCGGTCACAGAAGGGGTAAGGGTTTTTGTGCCAAGGCTGGGTCGGTAGGCGATTGCTGCAGGCAGACCGTGGCGCTATGAAACCGCATTGGCGCTGGTCACAGCAGGGCTGCAGAGGCAAAATGGGATCCATGAGACCGCTTCTCCGCTCCAGGCAAGCACTCATTGCGGCCTTTCTCTTTGCGGTTCTGCTTCTCGGCGCAGGCGTTTGGCGGTATGGCTATATCCATGCGCTTGGGCAATTGGGGCAGCGCGGAGCGGCGGACCTCACCTTGGCCTCTGACCGGGTCACGTCTCAATTGCAACGGTATCGTGGGCTGGCGGTGCTCATGGCTGATCACCCGGTGATTCCGCAGCTCTATGCCGGTGCGGAGCCAGATGCTGCCAATGCATTGTTCGAGCGGGTTGCGGATAAGACCGGGGCGCTCGAAGTGCTTTACGTGGAGCCATCTGGAGCCGTGCAGGCTGCAGCTCGGGAGGCGGCTGGTGCGAGAATGGCCCAGACAGACTACTTGCGGCGGGCTCTGACCGGAGCGCTCGGTGCCGGCCATGCCGTCGCCGGGCTCTTGAATCAACGGGCGTATTACCTCGCAGCTCCCTTTTTCACATCGGTCGGCGATGTTGGTGGTGCGGTCGTGGTTGCTGTCGATATCGGCGAGATCGAATGGGACTGGACCGGGGCAAACCCTGCCGTGTTCTTCACCGATGAGGCAGGATTGGTTTTCATCTCAAACCGGTCGGAACTGACCTATTGGCAACGTCCACCGGGCGCGGCGGGTCTTGTTGCACCGAAAGGCCCGGAATTGCCGTTCGACGGCCACTACGTGCAGGAGCACGAGATTTGGACTTTGGGCCGGGGCCCATATTTCCCTGCAGACGCGCGCGCTGGTCTTGGAGAACCGTGCCCTGCGTGCGCGGGTCACGCAGGGTGACCCTGCTGCCCGGATGCTGTTCGGCGTGTCGCAAGCCTCGAACCGGCTTCGCGAAAAAGTCCGGCGGATCGCACAGACGCAAAGCGACGCGCTTGTGCTCGGCCCGCCCGGTTCGGGCATCTCCAAGGTCGCCGAGGTCATTCATTTTTGCGCACCGAACTCGAAGGCGCCCTTTGTCAAGCGGGCGGGCCCGGCTCTTGCGCGGCGCATCAGCCAATCTTGAAGAAGAGGTGCGTATGGGGCGATTTCACGCCGACCTGTTTTATCGGCTTGCGGGTATGACCGTGCGCATTCCGTCGCTCGCCGAAGGGCGCGAGGACATTCCGGTGATGTTTCGCCATTATGTGGCGCAGGCCTGTGAACAGGCGGGCTTGTCGCAGCCGGATATTCCGCCGGCGTTGTTGTCGGATTTGATGGGGCGTGACTGGCCTTGCAATGCACGAGCGCTGATGTCCGAGGCGATGCGGTTTGCGCTTGGGCTTTGGTCAGAGGCTGTGCCTGATGCCGGAGGGCTTGGGCTGGCGGAACAAATGGCACAGGTGGAGAAAAGTCTCCTTGAACAGGCCCTTGATCGGGTAGAGGGGCAGGCAAGTGCAGCGGCCAAGGCGCTCAAGCTGCCGCGTAAAACCTCCTACGATAAACTGGCGCGTCATGGGATTCGCGCCGAGAATTTCCGCCGGTCATAGTGTGCGGGTTTCCGCACGTCCGACGCAGCGACTGTGCGGATTTTCGCATATCTGCGCGCAGTCCCATTCGTGAGTGTAGTACAAGAGATCTTCGATATTTTGAAAACAAAATACAAATCTAGCTCTGCCCAAAAAAACGACTGGGACGTTTTTCACACCCCCATGAGCGGGCCATAGTCACGCAGGGACGCTGGAGCGGCTCTAAACGTGCCGCCTCGGCCCTTGGAAGCTCACAGACCCGAATGGGAGGAAACGACATGAAATTCATGAAAGCAGCCGTTGCTGCTCTGGCGCTGAGCGTCAGCGCGACCGCGCTCTCCGCCGCCTGCGACGACGGCGAGATCGTCATCAAGTTTAGAGCATTTTCCGATCAATCTGCATCGTATCCGCAGGCGGCGAAGTAGTTTTCGCACTCCTGCGGCGTGAAGCAGTCGACGATCTCGCCGATGGTATGCC
>CBFHJA010000041.1:0-45986 GCA_965656085.1 uncultured Aliishimia sp.
CGCTGCGGGTGCTGGAGACGACGCGCGGCGTGGCCACCGCGCGGGCGCTGAGCGATGCCGAGCAACAGGCGCTTCTGGAGCCGTGGTTCGGGCAAGGGCTCGACCTGAGCGATTTGCCGGTCCCGCGCCTGATCGAGGTGCGCGAGGACGGGCAGGGGCTGGACACGGACGGGCTGCGTCTGCGTCTGGCGGGCGAAGCGCCGGGCGCGGTGCTGGACGATCACAGCCGCTGGCGCGAGCCGCTCACCCGCGCCGCAGGACGGCTGCGGCTCTTGGGGGCTTTGTCGCTTGGACTGATCGCGGCGACGACGGCGGTCATTATCACGCTCGCGGCAAACGCGGCGCTGGCCGCGAATGCCCAGATTATTCAGGTGCTGAGGCTGGTCGGCGCGACCGATGCTTATATCGCCAACGCCTTCGTGCGGCGCTTCACTCTGCGTGCAGGCGCGGGGGCGCTGGCCGGGGTCGCGCTGGGGATGCTGGCGCTGCTGGCGCTGCCCTCGGCGGGCGCGAGCGCGGGCATTCTGACCGGGATCGGGCTGACGGGCTTCGGCTGGCTGCTGCCTCTGGCGGTGCCGCCGCTCGCCGCTGCCGTGGCCTTTGCTGCCACGCGGATGGCCGCCCGCAAGAGTTTGGAAAGGTTGACGTGATGCTGCAATGGCTGCGCTCGCTGGTCTATGTGATCCAGATTTACGTCGCGATGCTGGTGCTCGGCATTGTCTTCGCGCCCTATGCCATCGCCTCGCCCAAGGGCGCGCGTGTGGCGTGCAAGACCTATTGCCGCTGGTGCTTCTGGACTGCGCGCTGGATGATCGGCCTGCGCGGCGAGGTCCGGGGCGAGGTGCCGACGGGCGAGGTGCTGATCGCCGCCAAGCACCAGTCATTCTTGGATATTCTGCTGATCTTCGAGGCGTTGCCCACGGCGAAATTCATCATGAAGAAAGAGCTTCTGTGGACCCCGGTGATCGGCATCTATGCCAAACGTCTGGGCTGCGTTCCCGTGGACCGGGGCAAGCGCGGGCAGGCCATCGACAAGATGGTGCGCGATGTGGAGGCGGGCCGCGCGGAGCCGGGGCAGCTCATCATCTACAGCCAAGGTACCCGCGTCGCACCGGGCGACCGCAAGCCCTACAAGGTCGGCACCGGCGTGCTCTATGAGCAGCTTGGCCAGCCCTGCGTTCCGGCGGCGACGAATGTGGGTGTGTTCTGGCCGCGCAAGGGCATCCTGCGCAAACCGGGCGTGGCGGTGGTCGAATTCCTGCCGGAGATCGCCCCCGGCATGGAACGCGGGGCGTTCATGGCGCATCTCGAAGAGGTCGTGGAGGGCCGCTCCAACGCCTTGATGCAGGAGGCGGGTTTCAATGGAGTTCGTTGAAAATATTGAAGAACTGGAAGCGCTTTACGGGGCACCGGGCTCTGCGTCACTGAACAAGGTGGCAAAGCGGATGACGCCGCTCTACCGGGACTGGATCATGCGGTCGCGCTTTTGCATCATCTCCACCGTGGGCGAGGGCGGCACCGATGGCAGCCCACGCGGCGACGCGGGGCCGGTGGTGCTGGAGCTTGACCCCGGCACTCTCGCGATGCTCGATTGGCGCGGCAATAACCGTATGGATACATTGCGCAATCTCGTCTCGGACGGGCGTCTGTCGCTGCTCTTCATGGTGCCGGGATCGACGACCGTGGTACGGGTGAATGGCAGGGGCAAGGTCACGCTCGACGACGACCTGCGCGCCCGGTTCGCGCATGAGGGACGCCTGCCGCGCTCGGTGATCGTGGTGAGCATCGGCGAGATTTACACCCAATGCGCGCGGGCGCTGATGCGCTCGGAGCTTTGGGTCAGTGGCGATCAGTCCGAGGGGCTGCCAAGCGCGGGCGATATTCTGGCCGAACAGACCCAAGGCGCGGAAGGCGGCGCGGCATATGATGCCGAATGGCCTGCCCGCGCGGCCCAGACCCTTTGGTGACTACCCGCCTCTGGCGCGATGTGGTGATCACGCGCCTTTGGCGCGATGTGGTGATCACGCGCCGGATGTACCCAGCTCCTCGACCGCACGCAGCCAGCTTTTCACCTGTTTTTCCGTGGGATCGGACGCGCCCGCGAACCATGTGACGCGCAGGGGCTTGAACCCGACGAAGTGGAAAATCTGGCCCTTGAGTTGCCGGATGATGGCGCTGCCATAGGCCATGCGCAGGAACCAGCGCGGGGTGTCGGAGGTCATGATGACACGCCCTGTGCGGCCTGTGAGCAAAGGTTTCGGCATCCCGTACCAGTTCAGGTTCCGCGTGTCGAAGGTCCGGCCCGGCACCAGAACGCGGTCGAGCAGGCCCTTGAGTTTGGCGGGCAATCCGCCCCACCAAAGGGGTGAGACGACGGTGATGCGCTCGCACCATTCGAGGGTTTGCAGCACCTCATCGAGGCAGGGCTCAAGCGGTTTGCGGTTGTCGTAACCGCCGAGCCCGTAATCCATGTCGAAGTCGAGATCGCTCAGATGGGTCAGGCGGACCTCGTGCCCGGCAGCCTCAGCGGCGGCGGCGTAGCACTCGGCAAGGGCGCGGCAGAGCGAGGTTGCGCCGGGGTGACCGTTCAGAACAAAGAGACGCTTGCGGATCATGACAGCCCTCATGTGTTGACCCCCGCCCCGGGTCGGTCCGGGGCGGGGGATGGGGTCAGGCGTGGATCGCCCCGCTGCCACAAGCCAGCGCGGCCTCGCGCACCGCTTCGCTATAGGTCGGGTGCGCGTGGCAGGTCAGCGCCAGATCCTCGGCGGAGGCGCCGAACTCCATGGCCACGCAGATCTCGTGGATGAGATCGCCCGCCGCCGGGCCAATGATATGCGCGCCGAGGATGCGGTCGGTCTCGGCATCGGCGAGGATTTTCACGAAACCATCAGCGGCGAAATTCGCTTTCGCGCGGCCATTGCCCATGAAGGAGAACTTGCCCGCCTTATACTTAACGCCTTGCTCTTTCAGGCTTTCCTCGGTCTCGCCCACATTGGCGACCTCGGGATGGGTGTAAATCACGCCGGGGATCACGCCGTAATTCACATGCCCGTGCTTGCCTGCGACCTGCTCGGCGGCGGCCATGCCCTCGTCCTCGGCCTTGTGCGCCAGCATCGGGCCGTCGATCACATCGCCGATCGCGTAGAGGCCCGGTACATTGGTCTGCCAATCCTTGCCGGCCTTGATCTGGCCGCGCGCGGACATCTCGACGCCGAGCGCATCGAGGCCAAGGCCGTCGGTGAAGGGTTTGCGGCCCGTCGCCACAAGCACGGTGTCCGCGTCGATCACATGCTCGCTGTCATCCTTGCGCAGCGTGTAGCTCACTTTGGCCTTGGTCTTGGTGGCATCGACCTTTTGCACCGCAGCGCCCATCACGAAGTTCAGACCCTGCTTTTTCAGGATGCGCTGGAAGGTCTTCTGAACCTCGCCATCCATGCCGGGGGTGATCACGTCCAGATACTCGACCACGGTCACGTCGGCGCCGAGGCGCTTGTAGACCGAGCCAAGCTCCAGCCCGATCACGCCCGCGCCAATGACCACCATGTGCTTGGGCACCTTGGGCAGTTCCAGCGCGCCGGTGGAGGTCACGACGACCTTCTCGTCCACCTCTACGCCGGGCAGGGACGCAGGCTCGGAGCCCGAGGCGATGATGATGTTGCCCGCCGTGTGGGTCTCGTCGTCCACCGCGACCTTGCCAGCCTCGGGGATCGAGGCCCAGCCCTTGATCCAGTCCACCTTGTTCTTCTTGAACAGAAATTCGATGCCCTTGGTGTTCTGGCCAATGGTGTCGGCCTTGTAGGACAGCATCTGTTTCCAGTCCACGGACGGGGATTTGCCCTTCAGGCCCATGGCGGCGAAGTTGTGCTCGGCCTCGTGCAGCATGTGGGAGGCGTGCAGCAAGGCCTTGGAGGGGATGCAGCCCACATTGAGGCAGGTGCCGCCAAGGGTCTCGCGGCCCTCGACGCAAGCTGTCTTGAGGCCAAGCTGGGCGCAGCGGATGGCGCAGACGTAGCCGCCGGGGCCGGAGCCGATGATGATGACGTCGTAATGTGCCATGAGGTTGGGTCCTTTGCGATTGTGTGGGGGTGGGAGGGGGCGCTGCCCCCGTCGGCCCGTGGCCGACTCCCCCGGAGTTTATCTGGCTAAGTGAAGATCATGAGAGCGCTGCGATGAGCATGACAAGGGTCGCGCCGAAGCCGACCATCCAGATCAGCGAGCGCCATGGGGCGAGGCCGAATTGATAGGCGGGGATATAGGCGGCACGGGCGACGAGATAGACCCACGCGCAGGCGGCGGTGACAGGGGTGGATTGGTTCGAGAGCGTGACCACGACCACAGCGAGCGTGAAAAGGATCAACCCCTCGAAATGGTTGTTCATCGCGCGCTGGGCGCGGCCCGCAGCGCCGGTCAATTGGCGCGGCTCATCGCGCGCGCCCATCGCGTAGTGCACCCCGACCTGCCGGTTGGCCAGCACCGAGTAGAGCGCGAATTGCAGCATTTGCAGCAGGCCCGCGAGGGCAAGGGCGGTGAGTTCGGCAGGCATGGTCATGGGCGGCTCACAAGGCGAGACATCACAGGGCGAGGAAATAGAGCACGGCGGTGGAGACAAAGCCAAGCGCCCAAGCCGCGGTGCGGATACCGATCAGGCCGAACACATAGGCGGGCAGGTAGATCACGCGTCCGATCAGGAAGGCCTGCGCGAGCAGCAAGGTCTGGGTGCTGGTGGTGCCGTTGGCGATATGCAGCAGGATCACCGGGGCAAAGAGCGCCATCGCGGTCACGGAGTTGGTCAGCGCGCGGTCGAGGCGGCCGGTCATGCCGGTGACCGTGCGTCCCTCGTCGCGGCTGCCGAGCAAGTAGCCCATGCCAAGCTGGGTCATCGCGCCGGTGGCCTGCAAGAGCAGCGTGACAACGACCAGCAGGCCGTAGAGGGCGAGGATGGTGGCTTCGGTCATAGGGTAGGTTCCTGTAATGCGGGGCCCCGGAACAGGTCCGGGGCGGGGGCAAGCTGGGCAAATTGCCCAACCTACGGGGTAGGGTGGGCAATTCTGCCCACCTCTCAGAGGTCCATCAGCAAGCGGCGCGGGTCTTCAAGGGCCTCCTTGACCCGCACGAGGAATGTCACCGCGCCTTTGCCATCGACGATGCGGTGGTCGTAGCTGAGGGCGAGATACATCATCGGGCGGATCTTGATCTCGCCGCCGATCACCATCGGGCGGTCCTGAATCTTGTGCATTCCCAGAATGCCCGATTGCGGCGGGTTCAGGATCGGCGAGGACATCAGCGAGCCATAAACGCCGCCATTGGAGATCGTGAACGTGCCGCCCTGCATCTCCGCCATCGAGAGCTTACCGTCACGGGCGCGGCGGCCCTTCTCGGCAATCGCCTTTTCGATCTCGGCAAAGGACATGGCGTCGGCATCGCGGATCACCGGCACGACGAGGCCCTGCGGGGTGCCAGCGGCCACGCCCATATGGACGAAGTTCTTGTAGACGATATCCGTGCCGTCGATCTCCGCGTTGACCTCGGGCACCTCGCGGAGCGCATGACAGCAGGCCTTGGTGAAGAAGGACATGAAGCCAAGCCGGACGCCGTGTTTCTTCTCGAACTCATCCTTGTACTGGCTGCGCAGCGCCATGGTCTCGGTCATGTCCACCTCGTTATAGGTGGTCAGGATCGCGGCGGTGTTCTGCGCGTCCTTGAGGCGGCGGGCGATCGTTTGGCGCAGCCGCGTCATCTTCACGCGCTCTTCGCGGGCGGCATCATCGGCTGCGACCGGGGCGCGCGGCGCGGCGGGGGCTGCGGCTTGGGTCGGTGCAGCGGAGGCGGCGGCGACAGCGGCGGCCACATCTGCTTTGCTCGCGCGGCCATCGCGGCCCGTGCCGGTGACCTGATCGCGCGAAATCCCGGCCTCGGCCATCGCCTTCTCGGCGGCAGGGCCGTCTTTGACATCCTTGCCAAGGCTGTCGGTGCCAGCGGCGGGGGTGGTGTATTGCGCGCCGTGCGCAGCGTCATCCTCGGCCTCGGCGGGCTGCGGCGCGCCGGTGGCGGCAGTGGCATCGGTGGAGAGCACCGCGAGTTTCGCGGAGGCATCCACGGTGGTGCCTTCGGGCGCGTTGATCTCGGTCAGCACACCCGCCGCCGGAGCGGGCACCTCGACGGAGACCTTGTCGGTCTCAAGCTCGCAGAGCATCTCGTCTGCGGCGACGCTGTCGCCCACCGATTTGAACCAAGTGGAGACAGTGGCCTCGCTGACGCTTTCGCCGAGCGTCGGCACCATCACGTCGACGGTCGCGCCGCCGCCTGAGGGCGCGGCCTCCGGGGCCGCCTCGGCTTTCGGGGCGTCCTGTTTCGGCGCCGGCGCCGTGCCCGCGCCCTCGGAGATCATCGCCAGCAGCGCATCGACGCCCACCGTCTCGCCCTCGGGCGCGACGATTTCGGCCAGCGTGCCCGCAGACGGCGAGGGCACTTCGACCGTCACCTTGTCGGTTTCCAACTCGCACAGCATCTCGTCGACCGCCACCGCGTCGCCGGGCTGCTTGAACCACGTCGCAACGGTCGCTTCGGTCACGGATTCGCCCAAGGTGGGCACGCGGACTTCCATACTCATAGTCTTATCCTTCGATGCTGAGCGCTTCGTTCACGAGCGCCGCTTGTTGTGCTTTGTGTTGGCTGGCCAGCCCCGTGGCGGGCGACGCGGCGGTTGCGCGGCCCACATAGCGGGGACGGGTGTGCTTGGCGCCGATGCGGTTCAGGACCCATTCGATATTGGGTTCCATGAAGGTCCACGCGCCTTGGTTCTTGGGCTCTTCCTGACACCAGATCATCTCGGCATTCGGGAAGCGCTCCAACTCCTTGACCGCAGAGATCGCCGGGAACGGGTAGAACTGCTCGAAGCGCAGGATATACACGTCGTCGAGCCCGCGTGCGTCACGCTCTTCGAGCAGATCATAGTAGACCTTGCCCGAGCACATCACGACGCGTTTGATCTTGTCATCCGCGGCCAGCTTGGTGTCCGAGTTGCCGTATTGCGCGTCGTCCCAGAGCACCCGGTGGAAGGACGAGCCATCCGTGAATTCCTCGGCGCGGGAGACTGCGAGCTTGTGGCGCAGCAGGGATTTCGGCGTCATCAGGATCAGCGGCTTGCGGAAATCGCGGTGCAGCTGGCGGCGCAGGATGTGGAAGTAGTTCGCCGGTGTGGTGCAATTGGCGACGATCCAGTTGTCCTGCCCGCACATCTGCAAGAAGCGCTCCAGCCGGGCGGAGGAGTGCTCGGGGCCCTGGCCCTCATAGCCATGGGGCAGCAGGACCGTCAGGCCTGACATGCGCAGCCATTTGCTCTCGCCGGATGAAACGAACTGATCGAACATGATCTGCGCGCCATTGGCAAAATCGCCGAACTGCGCCTCCCAGAGCGTCAGCGCGTTGGGCTCGGCGAGGCTGTAGCCATACTCGAAGCCCAGCACCGCGTATTCCGACAGGGCGCTGTCGATCACCTCGAAATGCGCCTGCCCCGGGCGGACATTGTTGAGCGGGAAATAGCGCTCTTCAGTGTCCTGATTGACGATGCCGGAATGGCGCTGCGAGAAGGTCCCGCGCGTGGCGTCCTGACCGGCAAGACGCACCGGGTAGCCTTCGGTCATCAGCGAGCCGAACGCGAGCGCCTCGCCGGTGGCCCAATCGAACCCTTCGCCGGTTTCGAACATCTTGGCGCGGGTTTCCAGCAGCCGTCCGATGGTCTTGTGCACCGGGTAGCCCTCGGGCAGCGTCGTGAGCGCGGTGCCGATCTCGGCCAGCGTCTCGGGCTTGATCGACGTCTCGCCGCGCACGTATTCGTCCTTGTTGCGGTCCAGATGCGACCACTTGCCGTCGAGCCAGTCGGCCTTGTTGGGCTTGTACTCGCGCCCGGCCTCGAACTCCTCGTTCAGATGCGCCTGAAACGCGGCCTTCATGTCCTCGATCTCGCCTTCGGGGATCAGCCCGTCCTTCACCAGCCGTTCGGTGTAGAGCGAGAGCGTGGTGCGGTGCCCCTTGATGCGCTTGTACATCACCGGGTTGGTGAACATCGGCTCGTCGCCCTCGTTGTGCCCGAAACGGCGGTAGCAGAAGATGTCGATCACCACGTCCTTGTGGAATTTCTGACGGAACTCGGTGGCGACCTTGGCGGCGTGCACCACAGCTTCCGGATCGTCCCCGTTCACATGGAAAATCGGGGCTTCCACGACCAGCGCGTTGTCGGTGGGGTAGGGCGAGGAGCGCGAGAAGTGGGGCGCGGTGGTAAAGCCGATCTGGTTGTTCACCACGATATGCATCGTGCCGCCCGCCTTGTGGCCGCGCAGCCCCGAGAGCGCGAAACACTCCGCCACGACGCCTTGGCCCGCGAAGGCCGCGTCGCCATGCAGCAGCATCGGCATCACGGCGGTGCGCTCGCCATCGCCAAGCTGGTCCTGCTTGGCGCGGGCCTTGCCGAGCACCACCGGATTGACCGCTTCGAGATGCGAGGGGTTGGCCGTGAGCGACAGGTGCACTTCGTTGCCATCGAACTCGCGGTCCGAGGAGGCTCCAAGGTGATATTTCACGTCGCCCGAGCCGTCCACGTCCTCGGGCTTGAAGCTGCCGCCCTGAAACTCGTTGAAGATCGCGCGGTAGGGCTTGCTCATCACATTGGCCAGAACCGACAGGCGCCCGCGGTGCGGCATCCCGATGACGATCTCCTTTAGCCCCAGATTGCCGCCGCGCTTGATGATCTGCTCCATCGCCGGGATCAGCGCCTCGCCGCCATCGAGCCCGAAGCGCTTGGTGCCCATGTACTTGACATGCAGGAACTTTTCGAACCCTTCGGCCTCGACGAGCTTGTTCAGGATCGCCTTGCGTCCCTCACGGGTGAACTTGATTTCCTTGTCGAACCCCTCGATGCGCTCCTTGAGCCAACCGGCCTGTTCGGGATCGGAGATGTGCATGTATTGCAGCGCGAAGGTGCCACAATAGGTGCGCTTCACGATCTCCATGATCTGCCGCATCGACGCGATGTCGAGCCCGAGCACCTTGTCGATGAAGATCGGACGGTCCATGTCGGCTTCGGTGAAGCCGTAGGATTTCGGGTCGAGCTCCGGGTGCGGCTCCTGAGAGCGCATGCCCAAGGGGTCGAGATCGGCCACCAGATGGCCCCGGATCCGGTAGGCGCGGATCAGCATCAGCGCCCGGATCGAGTCCAGAACGGCGCGCTTGATCGCGTCATCGCTGACCTCGACGCCCTTCTCTTGCGCCTTGGCTTTGATCTTCTCGCCCGCGGCCTTGGTCTCGACCTCGGCAGGCCATTCGCCGGTCAGCGCATAGGTCAGATCACCGCCCGGCGCGGGCGGCCAGTCGCCCCGCGCCCAGGACGGGCCTTCGGCCTCTTTCTTGACCGAAATGTCGTCATCCCCAAGCGCCTTGAAGAAGGCTTGCCAGCTTTCATCGACCGCTGCGGGATCGGCGGCGTAGCGGGCATACATCTGCTCCAGATACTCCGCATTATGCCCTTGCATGAAGGACGAGGCATGGAACTGGTCATTGGAAGATTGGTCGGTCATTGGAAGATTACCCTTTGCATCTGGGATCACGGACAACCACGTCGGTCGCGGTACAGACCACAGCCCCCGCGACTTTGCCGGTTGTTTTGACGACGGTTTTGGTGGCTTTGGCCGTGGTCTTCACAGCCGTCCGGGCCACGCAGCCGGACAGAAGCGCGGTGCACAGAAGCAAAACCACCCCGGTCTTGAGGGGGCGCAATGCGACAGGCCGCGCCGGCCCGGTGGGGGCGTCTGGCGCGGCTTTCAGGTTGAGTGCGGCATGTTTTGCCATTCTGTCCCTACACGCCCCGGGCGTGACCCGGGGCCTCCTCCCTCGTGTGGCCTCAACCGATGGCTGCGAGCATCGCCTCGCCCAGTTGGGCGGGGCTTTCGGCCACGGTGATGCCTGCGGATTTCATCGCTTCGATCTTGTCCTCGGCGCCGCCCTTGCCGCCTGCGACGATCGCGCCGGCGTGGCCCATGCGGCGGCCCGGAGGCGCGGTGCGGCCCGCGATGAAGCCCGCGACGGGTTTCTTGCGGCCCCGCTTGGCCTCGTCGATCAGGAATTGCGCGGCTTCCTCTTCGGCAGAGCCACCGATCTCGCCGATCATGATGATCGACTGCGTTTCGTCATCGCCAAGGAACCATTCCAGCACGTCGAGGTGTTCGGTGCCCTTGATCGGATCGCCCCCGATGCCCACGCAGGTCGACTGGCCGAGGCCCACATCGGTGGTCTGCTTCACGGCCTCATAGGTCAGCGTGCCGGAGCGGGACACAACCCCCACCGAGCCGCGCTTGTGGATGTGGCCGGGCATGATGCCGATCTTGCACGCATCGGGCGTGATGACACCGGGGCAGTTGGGGCCGATCAGCACGGATTTGCTGTCCATCAGCGCGCGCTTCACTTTCATCATGTCGAGCACCGGGATGCCTTCGGTGATGCAGACGATCACGTCCATCTCGGCGTCGATGGCCTCTAGAATGGAGTCGGCGGCGAAGGGCGGGGGCACGTAGATCACGGAGGCGTTGGCCTCGGTGACGTGCTTGGCTTCATGCACGGAGTTGAAGACGGGCAGGTCGAGATGCGTGCTGCCGCCTTTTCCGGGCGTCACGCCGCCGACCATCTTGGTGCCATAGGCGATGGCTTGCTCGGAGTGGAAGGTCCCCTGCGAGCCGGTGAGGCCCTGACAGATGACTTTGGTGTTTTCGTCGATGAGGACTGCCATTTTGGTTGGCTCCTTATTTTGTTTTGTTGCCGACCACTCTGCGGCGAGGGGTCTGAATGTAAATCATGAGTTTGAGCGCATCAGGATTAGGCCGTATCGTGCTGAGT
This sequence comes from uncultured Aliishimia sp., assembly GCA_965656085.1. Lineage (GTDB taxonomy): Bacteria > Pseudomonadota > Alphaproteobacteria > Rhodobacterales > Rhodobacteraceae > Aliishimia. The sequence continues at coordinate 10,888 of CBFHJA010000041.1, forward strand.
TGTCGATTTCGCGGTGCAGCGTGCTTGCGATGATGCCTTTACCAGTGGCCCAGGCTTGTTGGATCGTTCTGTCTGCAAACACCGCTGGATCGATGTCGGACGCTTCAGGAAACTCAGCGGCTATGTAGTCACGCACCCGCTGCGTTTGTCCTGTTCGGGCCTTCGCCATGACCATGCAGGATCTTTGCGTGACTGTAACCGCGGGGCGGCGATCATCTACAACGAAAAGCTGCGCCTTGTTGGTTTCCAAAGGACCGGTCGGCACATAGCTTGCTGTGCGCAAGGCGCTTTCGAGTTCCGACGGGGATTGCGGCCCTGACGCGCAAAACCGATCAAAGGTGTTCACGAGTTGCGACGGGCTTGAATGCGGCACTATGTTCCAAGGCCGGATATTGTCCAATTCGGCACGGTCGGCATCACTCATAGCGTCGTTGCATCCCGCCAAGGCGGTGCAAAGAGCCAATAGAGCGACTGAGCAAAGCGTCATTTTCGAAACCCGGACCTGTGTCAAACCGCGTCCTAGCCCTTCACGGCCTTCACGATCTTCTGCGCGCCGTCCTTGAGGTCGTCCGCGGCGATCACGTCGAGGCCGGAGGTGTTGATGATCTCCTTGCCCGCGTCCACGTTCGTGCCTTCGAGACGCACAACCAGCGGGACCTTGAGGCCGACCTCTTTGACCGCCGCCACAACGCCTTCCGCGATCACATCGCAGCGCATGATGCCGCCGAAGATGTTCACGAGGATGCCTTTGACCTGCGGGTCCGAGGTGATGATCTTGAACGCTTCGGTCACTTTCTCCTTGGTCGCGCCGCCGCCCACGTCGAGGAAGTTGGCAGGTTCTGCGCCGTAGAGTTTGATGATGTCCATCGTGGCCATCGCGAGCCCTGCGCCGTTCACCATGCAGCCGATCTCGCCGTCGAGCGCGATGTAGTTGAGGTCATACTTGGAGGCTTCCAGCTCTTTGGGGTCCTCTTCGGTGGTGTCGCGCAGCTCGGCGATGTCGGCGTGGCGGTAGACCGCGTTGCCGTCAAAGCCGACCTTGGCGTCGAGCACCTTCAGATCGCCGCTATCGGTGACGATCAGCGGGTTGATCTCCAGCATCTCCATGTCTTTCTCGACAAAGGCTTGGTAGAGCTTGCCCATCAGCGCGACGCATTGCTTGACCTGCGGGCCTTTGAGCCCGAGCGAGAAGGCGACGCGGCGGCCGTGGAAGGGCTGGTAGCCGGTGGCCGGATCGACGGAGAAGGACAGGATTTTCTCGGGGGTCGCGGCGGCGACTTCCTCGATATCCATGCCGCCCTCGGTGGAGCAGACGAAAGAGATGCGCGAGGTCACGCGGTCGACGAGAAGCGCGAGATACATCTCGGTCTCGATGCCCGAGCCGTCTTCGATATAGATGCGGTTGACTTGCTTGCCTGCGGGGCCGGTCTGATGCGTCACGAGCGTGCGCCCGAGCATCTTCTTGGCTTCCTCGGCTGCTTCTTCCACGGATTTGGCCAGACGCACGCCGCCTTTTTCCCCGGCACCGGCTTCCTTGAAGCTACCCTTGCCGCGCCCGCCTGCGTGGATCTGGGCCTTGACCACCCAGAGCGGGCCGTCGAGTTCACCGGCGGCGTTCTTGGCGTCTTCCGCTTTCAGCACAACACGTCCGTCGGAGACGGGCGCACCGTAGCTGCGCAGGAGCGCCTTGGCCTGATATTCGTGGATATTCATGTGAAAAATCGTCCTTGAAGTGCGTTTCCGTTGGCCTATACGCACCAGTCCGGCCTGTGTCGTAAATGAGCATTTGGTCGCAGACTGGAAAATAACCACCATGTCGCACCTTTTGTGATCACAGGAAAAAAAGTGTGATCACAAAATCGCATACAACGGTATGCAGTTGCGGGGGCGCCCAGCAAGCCAGCGCGTTTTAAGGGCCTGCGCGACTCAGGCCACCACTGCGGAACGCGCGCGCCACAGAGCGCGATTCCGTTGCGGGGGGCGAGTGGGCTTAGAGGAGGATCGACCCACTGAAACGCAAAAAAGCCGGGCGGGGCCGCCCGGCTTGATATTCAACCTGTCCGCATATCTCAGGCGAGGCTGTTGTCGATGCCCTTGCAGGCCTCGACAAGGCCCTGCACGGCCTTGACCGAAGCGTCGAACATCTCCTGTTCTGCCTTGTTGAGCTTGATGTTGACGATCTTCTCGATCCCGCCCGAGCCGATCACGGTGGGCACGCCGACATACATGCCTTTGAGGCCGAACTCGCCGTCGCAATAGGCCGCGCAGGGCAGAACGCGTTTTTGGTCCTTGAGATAGGCCTCGGCCATCTCGATCGCAGAGGTCGCGGGCGCATAGAACGCCGAGCCGGTCTTCAGCAGGCCGACGATCTCGGCGCCGCCATCACGGGTGCGCTGCACGATGCTGTCGAGCTTTTCCTGCGTGGTCCAGCCCATCTCGATGAGATCCGGGAGCGGGATGCCGGCAACGGTGGAGTAGCGCACGGAGGGCACCATCGTGTCGCCATGGCCGCCCAAAACGAAGGCGGTGACGTCTTTCATCGACACGTTGAACTCGCTGGCGAGGAAGTGACGGAAGCGCGCCGAGTCGAGCACGCCCGCCATGCCGCAGACCTTGCTATGGGGCAGGCCGGAGAACTCACGCAACGCCCAGACCATCGCGTCGAGCGGGTTGGTGATGCAGATCACGAAGGCGTCGGGCGCGTTGGCTGCGATGCCTTCGCCGACGGATTTCATGACTTTGAGGTTGATGCCCAGCAGATCGTCGCGGGACATGCCGGGCTTGCGCGGCACGCCAGCGGTCACGATGCACACATCGGCGCCCGCGATGTCCTCATAGGACTGGGTGCCCTTGAGCGTGGCGTCGAAGCCTTCGGAGGGGCCGGATTCGGCGATGTCGAGCGCTTTGCCTTCGGGCGTGCCTTCCGCGATGTCGAACAGGACGACGTCGCCAAGCTCTTTGATCGCTGCGAGGTGAGCAAGCGTGCCGCCGATCTGACCGGCGCCGATCAGGGCAATCTTGGGTCTGGCCATGGATATCTCTCCGATGTTCCGTTGGTTTGGTTGGGCGCGTCCCTAGTGTGTCGCGGCGGTCAGGGCAAGTCCGCGTTCTTGCGGCACAGGCGCACGGGCAGGGCTGGTCCCCGTGCTGCGGCTTGGCTAACACTTCAAATGCAAATGATTTTCGGGAGCGCGCGGCGTGACACTCGATCTGTGGTTTTTTCTGATCGCGGCCCCGGCGGCGATCTTCGCGGGCATCTCCAAGGGCGGCTTCGGGTCCGGCGCGGCCTTCGCCTCGGCCTCGATTCTGGCCCTGGTCGTCGAGCCCGGCCTTGCGCTGGGCGTCATGCTGCCGCTGCTGATGCTGATCGACGTGGCGACCCTGCGGCCCTATTGGGGCAAGTGGAACCGCGACGCCTCGCTGCTGCTGATCGTCAGCGGCGTGCCGGGGGTAGGTTTGGGCGCGTGGCTCTACTCGGTCGCCGATGCCGACCTCTTCCGCATCCTGATCGGGGGCATTTCGCTCGCCTTCGTCGGCTGGCAGGCCTCGGCGCGCGCCGGGCTGATCCCGGTGGCACGCCGCGCGCTGCCGCACTGGGCGGGGGGACTGGCCGGGCTGGTGGCGGGCTTCACCAGCTTTGTCAGCCATGCGGGTGGCCCGCCCGCCGCCGTCTATCTGCTCAGTCTCAAGCCCGGAAAGACCGAGTTTCAGGCCACGACCGTGCTGCTGTTCTGGATCATCAACATCTTCAAATTCATTCCCTACGCCTTTCTGGGCATGTTCACGTTGCAGACCGCCACCGCCAATCTCGCGCTCGCCCCCTTCGCGCTCCTCGGCGCATGGCTCGGCGTCAAGCTCCATTACATGGTGCCCGAACGGCTGTTTTTCGGCCTCACTTACGTGCTGCTCACGGTCACAGGCTGCAAACTGATCTGGGACGGGGTGACATGACTGTGCGGGCGCTGACGGAGGCGGACTGGCCGCAAGCCGCGCCGCTCTACCGCGAATTGACGCGCGCGCCGACGCTCGGGGGCGCGGCGCAGTTCCGGTCGGTGCTCACCCATCCCGGCACGCAGGTGTTCGGGGCTATGGACGGGCCCCGTCTGGCGGCAATGGTCACGCTGCACCTTCTGCCGAATGTGACCTATGGCGGACGGCCTTACGGTCTGATCGAGAATGTAGTGACCGCGCGTGCCCTGCAAAAGCGGGGCTTTGGCCGCGCGGCGCTGGAGGCTGCAATTGATGCGGCGTGGGCGGCGGAGGCCTACAAGATCATGCTTCTGACCGGGCAGGCGCGCGGCGCAAAGGGGTTTTACGAAACCCTCGGGTTCCGGGCCGATGAGAAATGGGGCATGTCCCTGCGCCCGGACGCGCTGCCGTGAGGCGCGCTGTGTGCGGGCCGGGTGTGGCCCGCCCGCAAGGTCACGCCGGATCGTCTTCCTTGGCCGGCAGCGCTTCGGCAAGCTCTTCGAAATGCTGGCCGGAGGCGACGAGGCAGGTCAGGCCTGTGGGCGAGGTGACGGTGATCGTCCACGACCCGGTGGCATTGGAGGCGAAGACCTCCATCACGGCGTTGTTCGCGCCGAGCCCCATGGATTGCCGGCTCTCGCCGTATTTGCTGGCGAGGCGCTCGACAACGGCGTCGCGCGGGGCGCAGTTGCGGGCGGTTTGTGCCGGTGCGGCGCTGGCGCTCAGGACGATCAGACCCAGGCTGGCGCAGAGGAATGTGGTGACATGTGTCATCGCGGTTTGCCTTCCATATCTCAGGCAAGGACGCGATCATCTGGCCAATGCAGGCTTTACCTGCGACGACCGGGCCCAGCCCTGGTTCCAATCTGCTGCAAACCGACACCGTGGTTTTGTCTGGCGGCCAGCCGGAACGGCCCTCCCGTCGATTTGCGCGTGACACCACCATCGCGCCGAGGCCTCAAATAAAGGTTAACGCAGCGCGCGCTGTCTCGAATTGTCTGTTTTTGCTGCGTTGCAGCAAGTATGGCCTTGAACATTTCGCCTGAAAACGGCAGGTCCTGCGCAACAAAATTACGACAAAGGACCTCAGACCAAATGGCAGACCTGCGCCCCTTCCGCTCGGTTCTCTACATTCCCGGCTCTAAGCCCCGGGCGCTCGACAAGGCCCGCACGCTGCCCGTGGACGCGATCATCTTCGATCTCGAAGACGCTGTAACGGCTGAGGAAAAACCCGCCGCGCGGGCCACGCTGGCGGAGGCCTTCGCGCAAGGCGGCTACGGGGCGCGCGCCAAGATCATCCGGATCAACGGGCTCGACACCGCATGGGGGGCGGAAGATGCCAAAGCCGCCGCCGCCCTGACCCCCGACGCGATTCTGCTGCCCAAGGTCGCGAGCCCCGCCGATCTCGACGCGCTCGCCGCGCTCACCGGAGACACCCCGCTCTGGGCGATGATGGAAACCCCGGCGGGCATGCTCAACGCCGCCACCATCGCAGCGCATCCAAAGCTCTCGGGCATGGTCATGGGCACCAACGATCTGGCCAAGGAACTGGGCACGCGGCACCGCCCCGACCGCCTGCCGCTGCAAGCCGGGCTCGGCCTGTGCCTGCTCGCCGCGAAGGCCGAAGGGATCGTGATCGTCGACGGGGTCTATAACGCGTTCAAGGACGACGCGGGGCTGAAACTCGAATGTGATCAGGGCCGCGACATGGGCTTTGACGGCAAGACCCTGATCCACCCGGCGCAGATCGACGTGACCAACACCGCCTTCGCGCCCTCGGAGGCCGAAATCGCGCTGGCACAGCGACAAATCGCGGCCTTTGAAGAGGTTGAGGCTTCAGGGCAGGGTGTCGCCGTGGTAGATGGCAAGATCGTCGAGAACCTGCATGTGGAGACGGCCCGTGCAACCCTCGCCAAGGCAAACGCTATCGCGGACATGGAAGGCTAGAATATGGTTTGGATCATCCTCGGATTGCTGCTCTGGGCGGGCGCGCACTACTTCAAACGGCTGATGCCGGAGCGCCGCGCGGCGCTGGGCGATGCGGGCAAGGGGATTGTCGCGGTCGGCATTCTCGCGGGGCTGGTGCTGATGGTGATCGGCTACCGCAGCGCCGAGTTCATCTATGTCTGGGCCCCGCCGAGCTTCATGGTGCATATCACCAACCTGCTCATGCTGATTGCCTTTTTCGTCTTCGGCACCTCGGCGACCACGGGCCGCCTGCGCGGCTGGACGCGCCATCCACAACTGATCGCGGTGAAGATCTGGGCGGTGGCGCACCTGCTGGTGAATGGCGATCTGGCCTCCATCGTGCTCTTCGGCGGGATGCTGGCCTGGGCGGTGAGCGAAGTGATCTTGATCAACCGCGCCGAGCCGAACTGGCAGCGCCCCGCGCCCGGCGAGGCCAAGAAGGATATTCTGCTCGTCGTCATCACGCTGGTGACGTTCTCGGTCACCGCCGCCATCCACGCTTGGCTCGGCGTCTGGCCGTTCCCGGGGTAAGCCCATGAAACTCTACCGGTTTCTGTCCGAAGAAGACACATCCGCCTTCTGCCACAAGGTCACCAAGGCGCTGAACGAAGGCTGGGAGCTTTACGGCTCCCCCACCCAAACATTCGACGCTGCCGCAGGGGTCATGCGCTGCGGGCAGGCGGTCATCAAAGAGGTTCCGAATGTTGACTACACTCCCGACACCAAGCTCAGTGCGCAGTAAACCGGCCAAAACCAATGCCGGGCGGTTCTTCGAGGATTACCGCGTCGGGCAGGTGATCGACCACGCGGTGCCGCGCACGGTGTCGGGCGGCGAGCGCGCGCTGTATCACGCGCTCTACCCCGCGCGCCACGCGCTCTACTCGTCCGACCAGTTCGCGCAATCCTGCGGTCTGCCGGCCTCGCCGATCGACGATCTCGCGGCCTTCCACGTGGTCTTCGGCAAGACCGTGCCGGATGTCTCGCTCAATGCCGTTGCCAATCTGGGCTATGCCGAGGGGCGCTTCGTGACGCCGGTGATGGCCGGGGATACCTTGCGGTCCCGCTCCGAGGTGATCGGGCTGAAACAGAACTCCAACGGGCGCACGGGCGTGGTCTATGTGCGCACGCGCGGGCTGAACCAACGCGACGAGGTGGTGCTGGAATATGTGCGCTGGGTGATGGTGCGCAAGCGCGATGCCGACGCGCCCGCGCCGGAGACCGTGGTGCCGGACCTCGCCAAGGTCGTGCCGGCCTCCGATCTGGTCCTGCCCGAGGGGCTCGACTTCACCGATTACGATTTCACCCGCGCGGGCGAGCCGCATCGGTTCGGGGATTACGAGATCGGCGAGACCATCGACCATGTGGACGGCGTGACCATCGAAGAAGCCGAGCACATGATGGCCACGCGGCTGTGGCAGAACACCGCGAAAGTGCATTTCGACACCGCCGCGCGCCCCGACGGCACACGCCTGATCTATGGCGGGCACGTGATCTCCATGGCCCGCGCGCTGTCCTTCAACGGGCTGGCCAATGCGCAGATGATCGCCGCGATCAACGCCGGGGCCCATGCCAATCCGTGCCTGTCGGGCGACACCGTCCGGGCGTGGTCCGAGGTGCTGGACAAGGCCGAGACCGCTGCGCCGGGCGTCGGCGCGCTGCGGCTGCGACTGGTGGCGACCAAGGGCGGCGCGCCCTTCGAGCTGCGCGGGGAGGACGGCAAGTACCTGCCGACCGTGCTGCTCGATCTCGACTACTGGGTGCTTATTCCTGTTTAGCGGGGGAACGCGCCTGTGGCGCGTGGGGGGAGTTGGACTCCCGCCCGCCCATTGGGTCTCGAACCAATGGCGCACCAAAGGACGATCCCTTGGGGATATTTCCAACATAAAAAAACCTGGACGGGGCGCCCGGGGGATCGATGTGGCACCCCGTAGGATTGGCAATCTGCCTCAGCCTGCCGCTTTAGCGGCGGGCGAAGTCCGGCAGGCGCTTTTCGTTTTGCGAAAAGCTGCCGGGAGGACCCCATGCCAGAAGGTTAACGGTGGGGGCACCGCACGGTGCGTTAACCCCGGAACGAATCGAAACCGAGCCATACAGGTGCCATACGCCGAGCCATACGCGCTGCCATACGCCGTATGGCCCTTGTTTTACGGGCGTTAACCCGGATTTCGGGGAGTTTCCGGGTTCACGCCGATATGCACCGTTCGGAGCGTTAACTTTTTGCCCGGGGCGCGACCGCGATTGCGGCACATTGACATGTGCTCCGCGCGGTTTGCATCCTAGCGTATGCCCATGCTCCGCGCCGCCCTCTTGTCCCTCTGTCTCGCCACCAAGGCCGCCGCCTGCGATCTGGCGCTGGTGCTCGCGGTGGACATTTCCGGCTCCGTCGATCGCGAGGAATACCGCATCCAGATGGACGGGCTCGCAGCCGCGCTGCGCGACGGGATCGTCGCCGAGGCGCTGGTCGATCAGCAGGCGATGGTCACGGTCTTGCAATGGACCGGCTCGTCCCGGCAGCGTCAGACCATCCCATGGACGCAGATGACCTCTTACCCGGTCGTCGGCGCTTTCGCCGCCGAGGTCGCACGCGATCCGCGCATCTGGCGCAATTATTCGACCGCCATCGGCGAAGCGCTTCTGGTGAGCCGCGATCTGCTCGCCGAGGTGCCCCAATGCACGCGCCACGTGGTGGATGTGTCCGGCGACGGGCGCTCCAACGAGGGGGTGCCGCCCGAAGACCTGCGCGATGAGATGAAGGCCGCCGGGATCACCATCAACGCGCTTGCGATCGAGACCGATGAGGATGATTTGACAGCATATTTCTTCGAAAACCTGATCCGCGGCGAGCGCGCCTTCGTGGAGACCGCGTCCGGCTTCGAGGACTATCCCGCTGCAATTTTACGCAAACTTCAGCGCGAAACGACTCGCATTGCAGCAGGGCTGACGCCCGGCGGGCTGCGCGGCACAGAGCGGCGCCCCTGACGTGATCACAACTCTCCGGAGCGTGATCACAAACCATGAGGCGCGCCAAAAAACCGCGCCCCCAACCCCGTCTGCGCGCTGGAATTGCCGCAGAGACCGCAATAGAAAGAAGTCCAAGCCAATGAGAACAACAGTCAGGACATCCGCATGGCCGATGTGAACCGGGGCAACCGCCCCCTGTCGCCGCATCTTTCGATTTACCGCCCGCAAGTCACCTCCATCACTTCGATCCTCACGCGGATCACCGGAAACGCGCTGCTCATCACCGCCTTCCTCATCGTGTGGTGGTTTCTCGCGGCGGCCACATCCGAGAGCTATTTCAATGTAGCCAACGGCGTGCTCACAAGCTGGTTCGGCGATCTGGTCATGACGCTCTCGGTGCTGGGGCTGTGGTATCACACGCTCGCGGGCATCCGGCACCTGATCTGGGACAGCGGCTACGGTCTTGAGCTTCAGACCGCCGAGACCCTCGGCTGGGCCTGCGTGATCGGCGCAGGTGTGCTGACCGTTCTCACCATCATCATCGTGTAAGGAGCCCAAGCTATGCGTTATCTCACCGACCGCAAACGCGCCGTGGGTATGGGCTCGGCCAAGGCCGGCACCGAGCATTTCTGGGCCATGAAGGTCTCATCTTTCGGGCTGCTCGTCCTGATCCCGCTCTTCATCTTCACCTTCGGGCCGATCCTCGGGTCGGACTACGCCACCGTCACCGCCTATTTCGCGCGGCCCTTCCCGGCGATTGTCGCCGCGCTCACCATCGCGGTCGGCATGATGCATTTCAAAGGCGGTGTGCAGACGCTCATCGAGGACTATGTACATGGCACAGCGCAGAAAGTGGCCATCCTCGTGATGATCTGCGTCAGCTACGGCATTGCCGCGACCGGCCTCTTCGCCATCGCGAAGCTGGCACTTTAACCGGAATTCAGGAGGCCAAGACATGGCTGCATATGATTACGAGACGCATGAGTATGACGTCGTGGTCGTGGGGGCCGGCGGTGCCGGGCTGCGCGCAACCCTCGGCATGGCGGAGCAGGGGCTGCGCACGGCCTGTGTGACCAAAGTGTTCCCGACGCGCTCGCACACCGTGGCGGCGCAGGGCGGCATCGCCGCGAGCTTGGGCAATATGGGCCCCGATAGCTGGCAATGGCACATGTACGACACCGTGAAGGGCTCCGACTGGCTCGGCGACACCGACGCGATGGAATACCTCGCCCGCGAGGCCCCCAAGGCGGTCTACGAACTGGAGCATTACGGCGTGCCGTTCAGCCGAACCGAGGACGGCAACATCTACCAGCGTCCCTTTGGGGGCCACACCACCGAATATGGCGAAGGCCCTCCGGTGCAGCGCACCTGCGCCGCCGCCGACCGCACGGGCCACGCGATCCTGCACACGCTCTATGGCCAATCGCTGAAGAACAACGCAGAGTTCTACATCGAATATTTCGCGATCGACCTCATCATGTCCGAGGATGGCGTGTGCCAAGGCGTGCTGTGCTGGAAGCTCGACGACGGCACGATGCACCTCTTCTCCGCGAAGATGGTGGTTCTGGCGACGGGCGGCTATGGCCGGGCCTATTTCTCCGCGACCTCTGCGCATACCTGCACCGGCGACGGTGGTGGCATGACGGCGCGCGCGGGTCTGCCGCTGCAAGACATGGAATTCGTGCAATTCCACCCCACCGGCATCTACGGCGCAGGCTGCCTGATCACCGAAGGCGCGCGCGGCGAGGGCGGCTATCTGACCAATTCCGAAGGCGAGCGCTTCATGGAACGCTACGCGCCGACCTACAAAGACCTTGCGTCCCGGGACGTGGTCTCGCGGTGCATGACGATGGAAATCCGCGAGGGGCGGGGCGTGGGCGCTGAGAGCGATCACATCCACCTGCACCTCAACCACTTGCCTGCCGAAGCGCTGGCAGAACGCCTTCCGGGGATTTCAGAGAGCGCGAAAATCTTCGCGGGCGTGGATGTGACCAAGGAGCCGATCCCGGTCCTGCCCACCGTGCACTACAATATGGGCGGTATCCCGACGAATTACTGGGGCGAGGTGCTGGCCCCGACCAAGAACGATCCGCACGCAGTCGCGCCCGGTCTGATGGCCGTGGGCGAGGCGGGCTGCGCGTCGGTGCATGGCGCGAACCGTCTAGGCTCCAACTCGCTGATCGACCTCGTGGTCTTCGGCCGCGCCGCCGCGATCCGCGCGGGCGAGATCGTCGATCCCAAGACCGCCGTGCCGACCCCGAGCCAACGCTCCATCGAGGCCGCGTTCTCGCGCTTTGACGGGCTGCGTTATGCCAAGGGCCATGTGCCCACGGCCGAGTTGCGCCTTGAGATGCAGAAGACGATGCAGCAGGACGCTGCCGTGTTCCGCACCGACAAGACGCTGGCCGAGGGTCAGGAGAAGATGGAAGGCGTGGCGGGCAAACTCAGCGACATCAAGGTCACCGACACCTCGCTGGTGTGGAATTCCGACCTGATGGAAACGCTCGAACTCACCAACCTGATGCCCAACGCCGTGGCGACCATCACTGCCGCCGCTGCGCGCAAGGAAAGTCGGGGCGCGCACGCGCATGAGGACTACCCGGACCGCGACGATGAAAATTGGCGCAAACACTCTCTTGTGTGGTTCAAGGGCAATGAGGCAAGCTTGGGGTATCGCGGCGTGATCACACAGCCGCTGACCAGTCACAATGATGGCGGGATCGACCTCAAGAAGATTGCGCCCAAAGCAAGGGTATATTGATCATGATCGCACGCGCTGCCACCGCTGTGTTTCTGGCCTTCGCGGCCTCTGGGGTCTCGGCGCAGAGCGCCGGGATGCAAACCGCGCAGCGCTTCGTGGCGCAGTGCGTGCAGGAGACACATGCGCGCGGCAGCTACCAACTCGTTGCGGATGCGGCGTTCCCCCGGGTCATTGGCGGCAATGGCGCAACGGCGCGCGGTGAAAGCGATGTGAATGACTGCCTTGCGGACAAATACCAGCTCCAGCCCGGCGGCGTGCGCGCCGCAGGCACTGCCCCTGTGCCGCAAACCGCGCAGGGCCGGGGGCTGGACTGCGCGGAAATTCTGAGCCGCCGTCCGGGGACGGCTGCGGCCTATTCCTTCGGCTCCGCTGTGCTGCTCGGCGCGGTCGGCGCCAGCATTCAGGCCGGTGTCTACCAGCGCAACCTGCAGACCTGCCTCGCTCGCGGCGGCGCCCACGGGGTGCCCGGCGCAACCGGCCGCCGCACCGGCGCCTGTTCGGGCGGCAATCTGATGGCCGGTGGCACGCGCTATTGCAACGGCTGACCGAGACCATGACCAACGCGCCCGCGCGCCATACCTCCGCGCCGAACGAGGCGCTGCTCGCGCCGTCGCGGGTGCTGCGGCTCTACGGGATGCGGCGCTCGGGCAATCACGCGATCATCAACTGGCTGCAACGCAACGCGCCGGGCGGGTCGGTGTTTCTGAACAATTGCCGCCCGGGCCGTGATCCCGTAGCGACGCATCGCTCGCTTGAGGTCTATGCCGAGGGCGCCGAGGTGCCCGCCACCAAGGGAAGCAACCTGCCCGCACGTCTGGCCGGGGCCGGGCAGGCGCCGCTGGCTCTGGTGTCCTATGAGGACGCCATGCCGCCCGCACCGGGCAAGCCCTTCGCACCGCTCTTTTCCCGCGCGCCCGAGACCGTGGTGCTGATCTACCGCTCATTCCTGAACTGGTCGGCGTCGCTTCTGCGCAAGATCCTCGGCAATGCCGCCTATGGCCCGCTGGAGCGCGCGCGGATCATGACGGCGGCGCTGACCGGCTACGCCACCGCGCTTGCCCGCGTAGCCGAGGCCGGGGCGCGCGGGTTCACGGCGATCTGCTATGACCTGTGGAACCAGAGCGCCGACTACCGCAGCCAGACCCTCGCCGCGCTCGGCCTGCCGATCCGCGACAACAGCCGGGGCAAGGTGCAGCGCTATGGTGGCGGGTCGTCCTTTCAGGGCAAGGGCGCGGAGGCGCAAGCGCTGGACACGGATCGCCGCGCCGATGCGATGGCGGATCACCCCGAATACCAGACCTTGCTCTGGACCGCCGCGCAGGATCGCGGGTTTCTGGACGCGCTCGCGGCGCATTTCCCCGACGATGCCCGCCGCCTGACCGCTCTGGCCGCCACTGCGCGCCTGTCCATCACCCTGCCGGAGGCCGCCCCCGCATGATGCGCCCCGGTTTGCTCTCCATCGCCGCGCTACCCTTCGCGCTTCTGACCGGCTGCGCCGAAGTTCAGCAGGCCAGCGACGATATCGCCCGCACCTCCGCCCGCGCCGCCGTGGACGAGGTGCTCGTAACCCGCTTCCCCGGTGTCGACGGCACCCGCGTCACCCCCTTCACCGATTGCGTGATAGATGGCGCCTCTGGCCGTGAGATCGCCTCCCTCGCCCGCGCCGCGCTTGTCGGCGTTGATGAAAACACCGCCACGCTCGTCGTGGATATCGCTCAACGTCCCGCCGTGACGACCTGCCTCGTGCAGGCCGGCCTTGCGGCGTAACACGTGCCAAAGGAGACCTGACAATGGTTCAACTGACGCTCCCCAAGAATTCCCGGATGACTGCCGGAAAGACATGGCCGAAACCCGAGGGCGCGACCAACACGCGCAAATTCCAGATCTACCGCTGGAACCCCGATGACGGGAAAAACCCCCGGGTCGACACCTATTTCGTCGACATGGACACCTGCGGGCCGATGGTTCTCGACGCGCTGATCAAGATCAAGAACGAGATCGACCCGACACTGACGTTCCGGCGCTCCTGCCGCGAGGGGATTTGCGGGTCCTGCGCGATGAATATCGACGGGATCAACACGCTGGCCTGCATCTACGGGATGGACGAGATCAAGGGCGACGTGAAGATCTACCCGCTGCCGCATATGCCGGTTGTGAAGGACCTGATCCCCGACCTGACGCATTTCTACGCCCAGCACGCGTCGATCATGCCGTGGCTGGAGACCAAGACCAACCGCCCCGCGAAAGAGTGGAAGCAGTCCATCGAGGACCGCAAGAAACTCGACGGGCTCTATGAATGTGTGATGTGCGCCTCCTGCTCGACGGCCTGTCCGTCCTACTGGTGGAATGGCGATCGCTATCTCGGCCCGGCCGCGCTTCTGCACGCCTATCGCTGGATCATCGACAGCCGCGATGAGGCCACGGGCGAACGGCTCGACGATCTCGAAGACCCGTTCAAACTCTACCGCTGCCACACGATCATGAACTGCGCCAAGACCTGCCCCAAGGGTCTCAACCCTGCCAAGGCCATCGCGGAGATCAAGAAGATGATGGTGGAACGCACCGTTTAAGCACCTCTCGCCCCGGGCCCCGACCCGGGGCGGGTTTGCCAAATGCGTAGGTGGGCAATTTGCTCACCAAACCGCCTGCGCGCCCCGCGCCAAAACACCCCATCCTTCCCTTTTCATTTGACCTTTGGCCCCGCATCCCCCATATGCGCTGTAGCCAAACCTCCCTGTCCGCGTGAGACAGGTGGCCCGTTCACACGGTAGAGCCGAGAGGCTGGCGCATTCACCTAGGTCCAAATCACGCGGGGCCGGGCAGGCAAACCGCCTGCACCACCACGCTCAGGCGCCTTGTACGCCGGGACACCAAGTGGCGCGCGTTGCGCCCGAAAGGAACACTTTGACTGATTTTTCCACGCTGGGCTTGCACCCGGCTCTCGTCGACCGTTTGACCGAAATGGGTCTGACCGATCCGACCCCGATCCAGACCGGGGCGATCCCGCTCGTCCTCGAAGGCCGCGACGTGATGGGCCTTGCGCAGACCGGCACCGGCAAAACCGCCGCCTTCGGCCTGCCGATGGTCCAGAAACTCAACGCCTCCTCCAAGGGCAAGCCGCACCCCAAGACCCTGCGCGGTCTGGTGCTGGCCCCGACCCGCGAGCTTGCGGGCCAGATCCTCGACAATGTGCAGGCCTTTTCCAAGGGCACGCGCCTGTCCTCCGCGCTTGTCGTGGGCGGCAAGTCGCTCAACACGCAGGCCCGCCGTCTTGAGCGCGGCTGTGATATTCTCGTGGCCACGCCGGGCCGTCTTCTCGACCTGCTGGGCCGGGGCGCTGTGCATCTCGACCGCTGCGAATATCTCGTGCTCGACGAGGCCGACCAGATGCTGGACCTCGGCTTCATCCATGACCTGCGCAAGATCGCCAAGCTTGTGCCCGCTGGCCGCCAGACCCTGCTCTTCTCGGCCACCATGCCCAAGCAGATGAACGAGATCGCCAAGAGCTTCCTCGACAATCCCGAGCGCGTGCAGGTCTCGCCCCCGGGCAAGGCCGCCGACAAGATCACCCAGTCAGTGCATTTCATCGCCAAGGCCGCCAAGACCGATCTGCTGATCGAGCTTCTGGACGCCCATCGCGACGAGCTGGCGCTGGTCTTTGCGCGCACCAAGCATGGCTCCGAAAAGCTGCGCAAGGTGCTCGAAAAGGCGGGCTATGCCGCCGAGTCGGTGCATGGCAACAAGTCGCAAAACCAACGCGACCGCGCGCTGAAGGCGTTCCGCTCCGGAGAGGCGCGGGTGCTGGTTGCGACCGACGTGGCCGCGCGCGGCATCGACATTCCTGATGTGCGCTACGTCTACAATTACGACCTGCCCAACGTGCCGGAGAACTACGTGCACCGCATTGGCCGCACCGCGCGGGCCGGGGCCGAAGGACAGGCGGTGGCGTTCTGCGCGCCGGATGAGGCGGAATACCTGCGCGATATCCAAAAAGTGATGAAGCTCGACATTCCCGTGGCGAGCGGCACCCCGTGGGAGGGCGTGACCCCGCCCGCGAACAACCGCCGCCAAGGGCCGGCGCGGGGCGGCAAGCCCGGCACGTCCAAACCCGGCGGATCCAACCGCCGCCGCCGCAATCGCAGCCGGGGCGGTCCGTCGAAAGGTCCGCGCGCCGCTGCATGATACAGGTTCTCGGCCTTCTGCTGGCCTTTGGGCTGGTGGCGCTCGTCGCTCTGCGGCGGCGCACCACGCGCAATTGCCGGTGGCGGACCGACCGCTCCGGGGACACCCAAAGCAAGCACTTCTACCGCTGCGCCGCCTGCGGGGCAGAGGCGTGGCAGTCCGAGGATATCCCGCCGAATTTCTGCGGCGCACCGAAATAGACCACGCGCCCCGGGCTTGCTCATAGGTCCCCGACCCGCCAGACTGCTTCCAACACCCGGAGCGTCCCATGACCCAAGAGCCCCAGCACGCCGCCCATCACCGGACCCTGCCGCCCGTGGTGTGTTATCCTCCCGAGACCCTGCCGCAGCCCGATCTTGCGCTCTACGCCAAGGCGCGCAAGGGCGCGGTCAAAACAGCCGAAATCCTCGTCCCGCCGCGCGAGGCGCGCTGTTTCGAAGTGCCCGCCGGGCATTTCTTCCGCATCTCCTCGGTGGAAGGTCCGCAAGTGGGCGATCTCAACCTGCACAACTTGGCAGACCTCTCCGAGCGCTTCTTTTCGGGCAAGACCCGCGCGCTGCATGGCACTCATGTGACCACCGGCGAGCGGCTCTGGTCCACGATCCCGCAGATGCGTCCGATGGCAACGATCGTGGAGGATACGCTTGATTGGTACGGGATCGACGCGTTTGGCGGCTCGGTCCATGACGTGATCGGCACGCGCTGCGATCCCTATACCCATCACGCGCTCTCGGGCGGGCAGTACCATCATTGCTGCCATTCCAACCTGACCCGCGCTTTGGCAGAGCACGCGGGCCGTCCCCGCACGGAGGTCGAACCGCTGGTGCATGACGTGCTGAACGTGTTCATGTGCACCGGCTTCACGCCCGATACCGGCCAGTATTTCATGAAGGCGAGCCCTGTGCGGCCCGGCGATTTTCTGGAGTTTTTCGCGGAGATCGACCTGCTTGGGAACCTCTCGGCCTGCCCGGGCGGGGATTGTTCAACCACCCACTCGTCGGACAGCGCGGCCTGCTACCCGCTGCTCGTGGAGGTGTTCGCGCCACCGGAGGGGGCTTTGGAGGGCTGGCAGTCGCCGCCCGTGAATGGTTACGACCGCACGCATGGCTGAGGTGGGGGAGGGGGCCCTGCCCCCGCCGGCTACGCCGACTCCCCCGGAATATATTTGTCAAAAGGAAAACAGGGGCGGGGGCGCCTATCCCGCGAACGCCGCCTCCAGCGCGATCTCGACCATGTCGCCGAAGCTGCGCTCGCGGTCCTCTGAGGGCAGCGCCTCGCCGGTTTGCAGATGGTCCGACACAGTCAGAACAGCCAGCGCGCGACGTCCGTGGCGGGCGGCGAGCGTGTAAAGCTCGGCAGCCTCCATTTCGACCCCGAGAATTCCGTGCCCCACCATTTGCTCATCGAGATCGGGGCGTTCTGAGTAAAACACATCCGATGAGTAAATCCCGCCGATATGCGTTTTCACATCCCGCGCCTCAGACGCATCCGCAGCAGCTTTGAGCAATTTCCAATCGGCGCAGGGCGCGAAATTGACCTCTTTGAAAATAGCCGAGGAGGGGGAGGTTATCGTGGTCGCGGTCATTGCGAGAATGATATCGCGTATGGCCACTTGGGGTTGCATTCCGCCGCAAGAACCAATGCGAATGAGCGTTTCGGCGTCGTAGTCGCGAATGAGTTCGTTGACGTAAATCGACAGGGAGGGCATTCCCATGCCGCTGCCCTGAATCGTGACCGGATTTCCCCGCCATGTTCCGGTAAATCCGAGCATGCCGCGCACGTCATTGATGCAACGCGGGGTGTCGAGAAAAGTCTCTGCAGCCCATTTTGCACGAAACGGGTCGCCCGGCATCAGAACCGTCGGCGCAATCTCACCCAGCTTTGCGCCGATATGAATGGTCATGAAAAACTCCGCGCTTAGCTGATTTCCATGGAGGCCGGGTCAGTGCCTTTTTCAACTTCCGCGCGATACCAATTCGGCTGACGGCCTTTTCCGGTCCATGTTTGCGACGGATCGGCGGGATTGGCGTATTTCGGGGGGCTGAGCGGCGCCTTGGAGGATTTGCCCTTGCCGCCCGCGCTCTCGCCACGGGTCAACTCGTTCAGTTTGAAGCCGAATTTCGCAGCGGCCTCTTCGGCGGCTTTTTTGGCCTCGCGTCTCTCACGGGTTTCCAGTGTTTTCAGCGCTTTTTGAACGTCCTTCAACAGCTTTTCGAGCTGTTTTCGTGTCATTTTGCTCAGATCGTCTGCCATAATTGCCTCCTCGCAATGCGCAGTTCAATTTTGTTCGCTTGTCAAAGCAAAAAAAATCGCCCGGCGCAAGAGGCCGGGCGATTCTGATTTGTATCAAGGGGTGGTTCTATTCGGCGGCAACCGCCTTGGGATCGGCCAGAACCACAATATCGGACATGATCGTATTCAATTCGAAATCCTTCGGGGTATAGACCCGCGCCACCCCCATCGCCCGCAATCTTTCCGCGTCGTCATCAGGAATGATCCCGCCGACGATCACCGGAATATCGCCCAAACCTTCTTCGCGCATCCGGCCCATCAGGTCTTCCACCAGTGGAATATGCGAGCCGCTGAGAATGGAAAGTCCGACCACATGGGCCTGATCGTCCTTTGCCGCCCTCACGATTTCCTCGGGCGTCAGGCGAATTCCCTCATAGGAAATATCCATCCCGCAATCGCGCGCCCGCACGGCAATTTGTTCGGCGCCGTTGGAATGACCGTCAAGTCCGGGCTTTCCGACGAGGAATTTCAAACGCCGTCCCAATTTGTCCGACACCGCATCCACCGCGTCGCGGATATCGTCGAGCCCCTCGGTCTTGTTTGACCGGCCCATCGAAACCCCGGTCGGGCCGCGATACTCGCCATGCACCGAGCGCATCTGCGCGGCCCATTCACCCGTGGTCACGCCCGCGCGAGCGCAGGCGATGGAGGCGGGCATGACGTTCTCGCCCGACGCCGCTGCCGCGCGCAGGTCGGCCAGCGCCGCCTTGACAGCCGCTTCGTCCCGCTCGGCGCGCCACGCGTTCAGACGGTCGATCTGCTGTTGCTCCACTGCCGGGTCCACGACCATGATCCCGCCATCCGCGCTCATCAGCGGCGAGGGCTCGCCCTGCTGCCATTTGTTCACGCCAACGACCACGGTCTCACCCGCCTCGATGCGGTTCAGGCGCTCTGAATTGCTCTCCACGAGGCGCGATTTCATATAGTCGATCGCCCTGATCGCGCCGCCCATCCCGTCGAGATTGGCCAGCTCATGCCGCGCGCCGTCTTTCAGCGCCTCGACCTTTGCGTCCACCGCCGGGTTGCCATCAAACAGATCGTCGAACTCCAGAAGGTCGGTCTCATAGGCGAGGATCTGCTGCATCCGCATCGACCATTGCTGATCCCACGGGCGGGGCAGGCCGAGCGCCTCGTTCCACGCCGGGAGTTGCACCGCGCGGGCGCGGGCCTTCTTCGACAGCGTCACGGCGAGCATTTCGATCAGGATGCGGTAGACGTTGTTCTCCGGCTGCTGCTCGGTCAGACCCAGCGAGTTGACCTGCACCCCATAGCGGAAGCGGCGAAACTTGGGGTCCTCGACGCCGTAGCGGTCGCGGCAGATCTCGTCCCAGAGATCCACGAAAGCGCGCATCTTGCACATCTCGGTGACAAAGCGGATGCCCGCGTTCACGAAGAAGGAAATCCGGCCCACGACGGTGGGGAATTCCTCGGCCGGGATGCGCGGCTTGAGCGCGTCGAGCACCGCCGTCGCGGTCGCAAGGGCAAAGGCCAGCTCCTGTTCGGGCGTCGCGCCAGCCTCTTGCAGGTGGTAGGAACACACGTTCATCGGGTTCCATTTCGGCACATTGGTGTAGCAATACTCGGCCACATCCGCGATCATCTTCAGCGACGGCTCGGGCGGACAGATATAAGTGCCGCGGCTGAGATATTCCTTGATCAGATCGTTTTGCACCGTGCCTTGCAGCTTGGAGACATCCGCGCCCTGCTCCTCGGCCACCGCGATATAGAGCGCCAGAAGCCACGGAGCGGTGGCGTTGATCGTCATGGAGGTGTTCATCTGCTCCAGCGGGATGCTGTCAAAAAGCGTGCGCATGTCGCCCAGATGGCTTACCGGCACCCCGACCTTTCCGACCTCGCCCCGGCTCAGGACGTGATCGCTGTCATACCCGGTTTGCGTGGGCAGATCGAAGGCGACCGACAGCCCGGTCTGGCCCTTGGCGAGGTTCGAGCGGTAGAGCGCGTTGGAGGCGGCCGCAGTGGAGTGCCCGGCATAGGTGCGGATGAGCCAGGGGCGGTCTTTTTGCGTCTCAGTCATGGGAACCTCGTGTGAATCATTTGAGCAACAATCGTGCGCTCCGGCGTAGATATGTGAAACTTTATGCCGGTGTCAATTCGCTGCGTTGCGGCGAGAGTGCCTTTTTTCACGGCGCCCGGCAAGCCTGACGCGACTTTACCGCGCCCCAAAGCCCTGTCAGTGTACCTGCATGACGCAAGTGGTGGAACTTCCGCTCTGGCTCTTTGTCCTGATCCTGCTCTTCGCAGCGGTCACCTTTGCCTCGCATTTCCTCTTTCCGTCGGTGCGCTGGTTCTTCCGCCGGCGGCTGGAGCGGGCGGTCACGCAGCTTAATGAGCGCCTGACCCGGCCCATCGAGCCGTTCAAGCTCGCCGAACGCTACGACATGATCCAGCGCCTGATCTACGACCCGCAGGTCACCGAGGCGATTGTCGAGCATGCCCGCAAGGAGGGCGTGCCCGAGAACGTCGCCTTCGAGAAGGCCAAGCGCTATGCGCGCGAGATTGTGCCGAGCTTTTCGGCCTTTGCGTATTTCGGCTTCGGCATCCGCGTCGCGCGGTTTCTGGCCAACGCGCTCTACACGGTGCGCACCGCCAAGCAGAACGACACGGTGCTGGCCGATGTCTCCCCGGACGCCACGGTGGTGTTTATCATGAACCACCGCTCGAACATGGATTATGTGCTCGTCACCTATCTCGCCGCACGCGCCTCGGCGCTGTCCTATGCGGTGGGCGAGTGGGCGCGGATCTGGCCGCTCTCGCGGCTCATCAAGTCGATGGGGGCCTATTTCATCCGCCGCAAATCGCGCGGCGCGCTCTATCGCAAGGTGCTGGAGCGCTACGTGGCGATGGCGACCACCGGCGGGGTGACGCAGGCGATCTTTCCCGAAGGCGGTCTGTCGCTCGATGGCAAGCTCGCGCCGCCAAAGATGGGCCTTCTGAGCTACGTGGTCGAGGCCGGGCGGAAGGCCGACCGCGATATCGTCTTCGTGCCGGTGGCGATCAATTACGACCGGGTGCTGGAGGACCGCGTGCTGATCGCGGCGCATAAGCGCGGCAACCGGCGCTTCGGGGCGAAGATCACCGTGATGCTGAAATTCATCCTCACCAAGCTGTGGCTGCGCCTGCGCGGACGCTTCCTGCGTTTCGGCTCGGCGGGCGTGGTGTTCGGCGCGCCGGTGTCGATGCGGGCCTTCGGGGCGGATCGGGAGGTGGAGGCGCTGGCGGCGACGCTGATGGATCGGATCACCGAGGCGATGCCGCAGATGTGCGTGCCCTTGCTGGCGGGGCTTTTGCTGGACGCGGGCAAGCCGGTGCCGCGCGCCGTGCTTTTGGCGGAGGCGGAGGCGCGGGTTGTGGCCAGCCCGGAGCGCTTCTTGATGCGGGAGGGAGAGGCGGTGCCGCCGCGTGTGGCGCGTGCCCTCGACCATTTGCTCCAGCGCGGCTTTATTGAAATGCGCGGCGATGACGTTGCCATCGCGCCGCAAGAAGAGGATATGCTGCAGTTCTATGCCAACTCAATCCGTCGCTCGGATCCCCCGTTTTCTGCGGCCGCACAGTAGTCGCTGGGTGTTTGGGTTATAAAATTACCCAAACCAGCGCAAAAGCTATTGCAATATTACCCACGGACCCATATCCCATCCGAAAGCAGGATTCTGCGCTGCGGCAACTCCCCAGCCGCGGCGCGGGGAACAAGGAGGCTGACATGGCTTTGGATACAGATGGCGTCGTGACCTATGACGCGCCCGAAAAGGACCTTTACGACATGGGCGAAATGCCCCCGATGGGCTATGTCCCGTCGAAGATGCACGCGTGGGTCCTGCGGCAGGAACGCCATGGCGAGCCGACCAAGGCCCTCCAGCAGGAGGTGGTGGACACGCCCGAACTCGACAGCCATGACGTGCTGGTTCTCGTGATGGCCGCAGGCGTCAATTACAACGGCGTCTGGGCCTGCCTTGGCACCCCGGCCAGCGTGTTTCTCGGCCACAAGGCCCCCTATGCGATCATCGGCTCGGACGCCGCCGGGATCGTCTGGGCCGTGGGCGACAAGGTTACGCGCTGGAAGGTCGGCGACGAGGTCGTGGTGCATTGCAACCAAGACGATGGCGATGACGAGGAATGCAACGGGGGCGACCCGATGCTCTCGCCCTCGCAGCGTATCTGGGGCTATGAGACCGCCGACGGCTCTTTTGGCCAGTTTACCCGCGTGCAGGCCCAACAGCTCATGCCGCGCCCCAAACATCTCACTTGGGAGGAAAGCGCCTGCTACACGCTGACGCTCGCCACCGCCTACCGGATGCTGTTCGGCCATGAGCCGCATGATCTCAAGCCGGGTCAGAACGTGCTGGTCTGGGGCGCGTCGGGCGGTCTGGGCTCCTTCGCGATCCAGCTGATCAACACGGCGGGCGCGAATGCGATCGGGGTGATCTCCGAGGAGGACAAACGCCAGTTCGTGATGGATCTCGGCGCAAAGGGCGTGATCAACCGCAAGGATTTCAACTGCTGGGGCCGCCTGCCGGAAGTGGGCACCGAGGACTACAAGGAGTGGTTCGGCGAGGTCCGCAAGTTCGGCAAGGCGATCTGGGACATCACCGGCAAAGGTGTGAATGTGGACATGGTCTTCGAGCACCCCGGCGAGGCAACCTTCCCTGTCTCCACCTTCGTGGTGAAGCGCGGCGGCATGGTGGTGATCTGCGCCGGGACCTCGGGCTATAACTGTACCTTCGATGTGCGCCATATGTGGAGCCACCAGAAGCGCTTGCAGGGCTCGCATTTCGCGCATCTCAAGCAGGCGAGCGCGGCGAACAAGCTGATGCTGGAGCGCCGGCTCGACCCGTGCATGTCGGAGGTCTTCACGTGGAATGACCTGCCCGAGGCGCATATGAAGATGCTGCGCAACGAGCACAAGCCGGGCAATATGTCGGTCTTGGTGCAGGCGCCCAAGACGGGGCTGCGCACGCTGGAGGATGTTCTGGAAGCATAAGGCGGGGCGCGCGGACGGCGCGCTCAGGTTAAGGGTTTCTTAAGATTTCGCCCGCGAATCAGGTTTCTGGTCCGCGGGCGTTTTCTATTCAGGGTAGTGGTCTCTTTTCCCTCAAAGACTTGCTTTGCGCCCCCCTCCCTATTTCTGGGGAGTTGAAATAGGTGAATTTCTTCAAGGGTGTGAACGATGGTATAGTGTATTTAACCTTTCGTTAACCAATCACGGGTGACTCTGACCATGCAACATGACTGGATTTTGGACGTACTCGTCGATCTCAAGAACTTCGCACGCGCCAACGGTTTACCGGCAGTTGCCGAGAAGCTGGTGGAAACCACCGATCTGGCGATGATCGAGATTGCGTCCGCAGAGAAAAGGGCCTGCGCGCAGAATGGTAGTGACATCACGGTTGGAGTCCATCCTGGAGGAACTGGAAACAGCCGGCGCGCTTGAGGGCATCCAGCGCGCCAGCGAGCAACTGCGCGACGCGCTGGCGATCGATCATATCGCCTATCACTGGGTCGATGCCGCCGGGGATCAATACGGGGCGGGGACCTACTCTCTGGAGTGGCAGCAGCGGTATCAGGAACAGAACTACCAACGCATAGACCCGGTCATCGTGGGCTGCTTTCAGCGCTTTCACCCGGTGGACTGGAAACGGCTGGACTGGTCGTCGAAGGCCGCGCGCGAATTCATGGCCGAGGCGATCACTTTTGGCATCGGCACGCAGGGCTTCTCTGTGCCGATCCGCGGCCCGAACGGACAATTCGCCCTGTTCACCGCGAATCATACCTGCGACGATGAAACATGGCAGGCCTTCTGCGAAGATCATCGCCGCTCGCTCATCCTCATCGCGCATTATTTTAACGAAAAGGCGCTCGAACTTGAGCCGAATCGCACCCCGCCACACAACCAGGCCCTGAGCCCGCGCGAAGTGGATGCCATGACTTTGCTCGCCATCGGCTATAGCCGCGCGCAAGTGGCTGACACGCTTAGCATTTCCGAGCACACGCTGCGTGTCTACATTGAGAGCGCGCGCTTCAAATTGGGCGCGATGAACACCACGCATGCAGTGGCGCGCGCCATGCAACAAGGCCTGATCGTGGTGTGAAAAACAACTCGCCATTTTGGGGGAGACGTTAACGGCGAGTGCGGTGGTGCGCGCAGCCGTTAACCCTGCCGCTTTACGCCTTTGGTCCATCACAGCCCAGCGACCAAAGGATCCGCCCACATGCTCCGCTACGTTTACGCCGAAGACCTGCACAAGTTCCCCAAGCTCGCCGATGCGATGTTCCGAGACCGCGCCGACCAGTTCGGCACCCGCCTCGACTGGGAGGTCTCGGTGGATGAGAACGGCCATGAGCGCGACCAATATGACGCGCTGAACCCGCTCTACGTGATCTGGGAGATGCCCGACGGCAGCCATGGCGGCTCCATGCGCTTCTTGCCCACCACGGGCCGGACGATGATCAACGAGCACTTCACCGGCGTGATGGGCGGCGGCACCGTGACCAGCCCACTCATTTGGGAATGCACCCGCTTTTGCCTGACGCGCGGTGCGCCCGCCCATGTGGCCGCCGCCCTGATGCTCGGCGGCGGCGAGATCATGCGCGGCTTCGGCATCACCCATTTCGTCGGCGTGTTCGACGCGCGCATGGTGCGCATCTACCGGATGATCGGCGCGTCCCCGGAAGTGCTGGGCAGCCAAGGCGCGGGGCGCGACCAGATCAGCGTGGGCCTGTGGGACTTCTCAGAAGACGCACAGGCCCGCGTCGCCCGGCGCGCCGGCATCTCCCCGACCCAATCACGCGGCTGGTTCGAAGCCTGCTTTGGCCGGGTGACCGAAGAGGACGCCTTCCTGCCCATGCTCGCAATGGCCTGAATTCGGGTTTCAACCCTGCCATGGGCGCAGTATCAATGCGCCCATGACCCAAACCCCCGTCACCTTCTCGGACGATCAGGCCAGCGCCTTCGACAGCATTTCGGACATGCTGCGCGGGATCGGCGTCGATCTCGACGAGGGGCTGGTCCTGCCGGCCCGCGAGGGGGCCGCCAGCCAGATCATGGCGGTGACGGGCAAGGCGGGCTCGGGCAAGACGCTGCTGCTGGCCGAGTTGACCAAGGCGCTCAAGGACGCCGGAGTCGAGATCGTCTCGGGCGATTACGAGGGCCGCAAGCGCAAGGACCGCCGCACCCTCGCGATCCTCGCGCCCACCAATAAGGCCGCCTCGGTGCTGCGCCTCCGGGGCGTTCCGGCCACCACGATCCACCGCATCCTCTACACCCCGGTCTATGATCCTGAATACGAGAAGATCGCCGAGTGGCTCGCCGGGAATGGCGCGCGCCCCGAGATCGAAGGCCTTACCGATCAGGCCCTCGACCGCGCCTTCGCCTTCTACCAGTCGAACAACTCGATCCCCGGCGCGCTCGCCGCGGCAGGCTTGCGCGGCTCGGATTTCATCACCGGCTGGAAGCGCCGCGAGGAGCCGCTGGACATCGGCTTTGTCGACGAGTCCTCCATGCTCGACGACCGCCAATTCGAGGATTTGCAGGAGATCTTCCCGACCCTGCTCCTGTTCGGCGATCCCGCGCAGCTCGCCCCGGTGAACCAGTCCGGCAGCATGGTCTTCGACAGTCTGCCGGACACGCGCAAACACGATCTGAGCCGCATCCACCGGCAGGACGCGGACAACCCGATCCTTGATCTCGCCCATGCCCTGTCCGACCCGGCGCTGGAGTTCCACGAGTTCGAACGGATGGTCGAGGAGACCGCGCGCCGCGATGACCGCGTGGTCTGGGCAAGCCGCGTCGAGGTGGACCTGATGGCCCGCTCCCCGGTTCTGGTCTGGCGCAACGCGACCCGTATCCGGCTGATCAATGCGTTCCGCGCGGTGCATGGCGCGCCCGAAGACGCTCTGCTCGAAGGCGAGCCTTTGATCTGTGACGGGCTGGAATTGCCGCTCAAGCACCGCAAGAAGCGCCTAGATCTTGAAGCGCGCGGGCTCATCAAGGGCGCGCAGGTGGTCTATCTCGGCGCGGGCCGCAAGCCCGGCTTTTCGCGGCTGCACGTGATGGGCGCGGAGGACCCGCAAATCTCGGCGGCCTCCATCGTGAAGATCGAAAAGCCTGACGAGGAAGAGCCCTTCATCCCCTTCGCCGCCCGCATGGGCGCAACCTTCCTGCATGGCGCCGCTGTCACCATCCACAAGGCCCAAGGTAGCCAGTGGGAGACCGTGCAGGTCTTCGCGCCCGATCTCTACACCGCCGCCCGGATGGGCCGCGTGGAGGCGGGCCAAGCGCTCTGGAAACGGCTCGCCTATGTCGCCATTACCCGCGCGCAGGAGCGTCTGCACTGGGTTGTCCGCGCGCGTCTGAGCAAACCCACCGGCGCGCTGCGCGTCGATGATCTGAAAGCCGCGCCGAAAGCGCCTTTGTCCCTGACCTCCGAGGAGCCTGCCGCATGAGCCAGTCCATCATGATTACCGGCGCAAGCTCCGGCATTGGCCGCGCCACCGCCGAACTGTTTCTGGCCGAGGGCTGGACCGTGGGGTTGCTCGCCCGCCGGGAAGGGCCGCTGGAGGAGATCGCCGCCGGAAAGCCGAACGCGGTCATCCTGCCAGCCGATGTCTCCAACGAGATCGCGCTCGAACAAGCAATGCGCAAGTTTCTCGCCAAGGCCGGGCGGCTCGACGTGCTGTTCAACAACGCGGGCATTTTCGTGCCCGCCGCGCCGATCGACGCAACGCCGCTGGACGACTGGCAGCGCGCGCTCGATGTGAACCTCACCGGCATGTTCCTCGCCGCCCGCGCCGCCTTTGCGCAGATGCGCGCGCAGGGCGGGGGGCGGATCATCAACAACGGCTCGATCTCGGCCCATGTGCCGCGCGAGAACGCGGTGTGCTACACGGTGACGAAACACGCGATCACCGGGCTCACGAAGCAGCTCGACCTTGACGGGCGAGACCTCAACATTCCCTGCGGGCAGATCGACATCGGCAATGCCGAGAGCGAGATGGTGGCGGCGCTGAAGGCCAAGGACCCGCAAATGCCGACCATGGCGGTGGCGGATGTAGCGCGCTCGGTGCTGCATATGGCGAAGCTGCCGCTCGACACCAACGTGCTGTTCATGACGGTGATGGCGAACCGCATGCCCTATATCGGCCGCGGCTAAGGCATATTTTCAAAATGTGCCCGGCCCGCGCATTTTGCAAAATTCGCTAGTTGCGCAAGAGGCTGAACGCCGCCGACGCGCCCCAGCCAGCGGCAATGGCGATGGCCAGCGACATCAGCCCGTAGATCAGCGGCTGCTGGCGCGACAGATCAAAAAGCCAGCGCTCCATGCCGACCTTGTCCACATCAATCCGCGTCTCGGTGAAGGACACTACCTCGCCCCCACGGGTCAGGAAAATGCGGGCGGTGTAATCGCCCTCGACCAGCGCGGCAGGCAGGCGCACGGAGGTGCGGAACAGGGTCTGCTGATCCACCGCGACCTGATTTTCAAGGAGTTGATACTGGTCATTCGCGCCCTTGATACGGATCAGCGCGTCGGTGAAATTCTCCGCATCGAGAATGTTCGGCGGCGCGCCCACAGACCGGATCGCGCGTGGGATCGACACCCGGTGCCGCAGGTCTTCCACCTCGGTCAGAACGCTGCGCAATGGCGCGCTGGTGGCGACCGCATAGAAGCTGGGCGCGGCGTCCACCTCGACCGCGTCGATGTTGACCCAGATGCCGAAGCGGTTTTCCTTGCGCCGCACGACCACGGGCTCGGAGGGGCCCGAGACTGTGACGATGACTTCCAGAGGCGGGCCGTCCGGCACCGGGCTGTCGCGCTTGACCGCCCCGAAGATCAGGATTTCCGAGCCGTCGAAACTGGTGGTGATCGCAACCCGGTCCTTGCTGAGACCGAGCACGACCTCCTCGGCGGCGGCGGGCCATGCGAGCAGCAGCAGGATGGCGAGCCAGCGCAGCATCAATGCCCCCCCGCCGCGCCGAGCGAATAGAGTTCGGCGGGCATCACCAGCAGATCAAAGGCAAGCTTGCCGCAGACCACCAGAACCATCATCGCCAGCAGGATGCGCAACTGCTCGGCCTTCATCTTCACCCCGATCCGGGTGCCGATCTGCGCGCCGATCACGCCGCCCACGAGCAGCAGCACCGCGAGCACGATATCGACGGTGTAGTTCGTCGTGGCGTGCAGCAGTGTGGTGAAGGCGGTGACGAAAATGATCTGGAAGAGCGAGGTGCCCACCACGACCTTCGTGGGCATGCCCAGCAGGTAGATCATTGCGGGCACCATGATGAAGCCGCCGCCCACACCCATGATCGCGGCCAGAACGCCCACCGACAGCCCGACGAGCAGCGGCGGGATCACCGAGATGTAGAGGCCCGACACGCGAAAACGCATCTTGAAGGGCAGCTTGTGAATCCAGTTGTGCTTCCGGCGCGTCGGCACCGTCCGACCGCCCCGGGTCTTGCGGATCGCGTTCAGGCTCTCGACGAACATCAGCGCGCCGATGACGCCAAGAAAGACCACATAACAAAGCCTTACGAGCAGATCGACCTGCCCGAGGCTCTTGAGATAATTGAAAAGAACGACGCCCATCGCCGCGCCCACGAGGCCGCCGATCAGCAGCACCGTGCCCATGCGCAGGTCCACGGTCTTGCGCCGCAGATGCGCGAGCACGCCCGAGAAGGAGGAGGCGACGATCTGGTTGGCCTCGGTCGCCACCGCCACCGCCGGGGGGATGCCGATGAAGAATAAAAGCGGGGTCATGAGGAACCCGCCGCCAACGCCGAACATGCCTGAAAGGATGCCCACCATACCGCCCAGTCCCAGAAGCAGGAACGCATTCACCGAAACCTCGGCAATGGGGAGGTAGATCAACATGGTTATTCGTAGCGCGCGGGGGCGGGGGGATCAATGGACATGCTGCTCTGCGGCGTGGGTGGTGTTACAAACAATCCCCAACTGGCGCTATCACAAGCAGCCTCGGAGGGGGCTCCGCCCCCGCCGCGCTGCGCGCGTCCCCCCGGAATATTTTTGTCAAAAGGAAAACAGGAAGGGGGCGCTGCGAATTATCGTTCCTTGACATAAGGCGCACCGCCCGCGCGTGGAGGGATTGCCTTGCCGACAAAGCCCGCGAGGATGATCACCGTCATGATATAGGGCAGGGCGCTCAGAAGTTGGCCCTGCACCTTCATGCCGATCAGGTTCTGGATCACGTCGGGGCGGGTCTCCATCGCGGAGAACAGCCCGAACAGCAGACAGGCCCAGAGCGCGTACCACGGGCGCCACTTGGCAAAGATCAGCGCCGCCAGCGCGATAAAACCGCGGCCCGCTGACATATCCTTCACAAAGCCCGCTTGCAGGGCCGTGGAGAGGTACGCGCCAGCGAGGCCGCACAGGATGCCGCAAATCCCCACGGCAGCATAGCGCAGCCCCACCACCGATACGCCCGCAGTGTCCACCGCCTCGGGGTTCTCGCCCACCGCCCGCAGGCGCAGCCCGAAGCGGGTGCGGAAGAGCAGCCACCATGTGAAAGGCACGGCGGCGAAGGCGACATAGACAAGGATCGAATGGCCCGAGATCAGCTCGGCATAGATCGGCCCGAAGATCGGCACGCCCGACAGCGCCTCCGCGAAGGGCAGGGTGATCGGCTCGAACCGCGCCCCGCCCATCAGCGAGGGCGTGCGCCCGCCTTGGGAAAACCAGTCCTGCGCGATGAGGACCGTCATCCCGGCAGCCAAGAAGTTGATCGCCACCCCGGAAATCAGCTGGTTGCCCCGGAAGGTGATCGAGGCCAGCCCGTGCAGCCCGCTGAGCAGCATCGACGACACGATCCCGGCCAGCAGCCCGAGCCAGACCGACCCGCTGATCGCCGCGATGGCCGCCGAGAAGAACGCCGCCATCAGCATCTTGCCTTCAAGGCCAATGTCGAAAATCCCCGCCCGCTCGGAGTAGAGCCCGGCAAGGCAGGCCAGCAGCAAGGGCGTGGCGAGGCGGACCGTGGAGTCGAGGATCTGGATGAGCGTCAAGAATTCCATGGGCCTTACTCCGACACGCTATGCTGCGCCGAACGCGCATCGGGTTTGGGCGTGCGGCGGCGGCGCATCAGGAAGATCCGCTCCAGCGGCATCCGCACCATGTTGTCGAGCGCCCCGGTAAAGAGGATCACCAGCGCCTGAATGACCACGATCAATTCGCGCGGAATGTTGGTCCACAGCGCCAGTTCCGCGCCGCCCTGATAGAGGAACCCGAAGAGAATCGCGGCGAGCAGCACCCCGAACGGGTGCGAGCGCCCCATCAGCGCCACCGCGATCCCGATAAAGCCCGCGCCCTCGGTCATGTTCAGCACCAGCCGCTCGGCCTCGCCCTGCACCGTGTTGACAGCCATCATGCCCGCGAGACCCCCCGAGATCAGCATGGTGATCACGGTGATCTTGGTGAGCGAAATCCCCGCATATTTCGCGGCGCTTTCGGAGAAGCCGAAGGAGCGGATTTCATAGCCCAGCCGGGTGCGCCAGATCAGCAGCCACACGAGGACGCAAGCGATCAAAGCCAGAAAGAACGACACGTTCGCGGGCGCGGCGCGGAACATCCGCTCGAACCCCGCAAGAGCGGCCATTTCCTCGAAGGTGGGCAGATGGACCGCCTCGGCAAAGCGCGCCGTCGCGGGGTCCATCGCGCCTGCGGGTTTGAGTTGGTTGACCAGCAGGTAGTTCAGCAGCGCGGCGGCGATGAAGTTGAACATGATCGTCGTGATCACGATATGGCTGCCGCGCCGCGCCTGAAGCCACGCCGGGATCGCCGCCCATGCCGCGCCGAACAGCATCGCCCCGAGCGACGCGCCGAGGATCGCCAGCGTCCAGTGCGGCCACGGGATGAAGAGCAGACACAGCGCCACGCCAAGCCCGCCTAAAGTCGCCTGCCCCTCGCCGCCGATATTGAACAGCCGCGCATGGAAGGCGACCGACACAGCGAGCCCGGTGAAGATGAAATTCGTGGTGTAATAGAGCATATAACCGATGCCCGAGGAGCGCAGGAGCGTGCCGTCGATCATCAGCCAGAGCGCGGCGGAGGGGCTTTCGCCGATGGCGAGGATCACGAGGGCGGAGATGAACGCCGCCAGCAGCAGCGAAATCAGCGGCACCAGAACCACCTCGGCCCATTTCGGCATGGCTTGCATCTTGCGCGCTCCCTATTCCGCCGCCGTCGCGGTTTCGGTGATCCCGGCCATCAGCAGCCCAAGCTCTTTTTCATCGGTCTCGCCCGGCAGCCGCTCGCCCATGATCTGCCCGTCGAACATCACCGCGATGCGGTCCGACAGCCCCATGATCTCGTCAAGCTCGACCGACACCAGAAGGATCGCCTTGCCCTCGTCGCGCAGCGCCACGATCTGCTGGTGGATGAACTCGATCGCCCCGATATCGACGCCCCGAGTCGGCTGTCCGACGAGCAAAAGGTCCGGCTTGCGCTCGATCTCGCGCGCCAGAACGATCTTCTGCTGGTTCCCGCCCGAAAAGCTCTTGGCGGTGAGCTTGGGGTTGGGCGGGCGCACGTCGAAGCGCTGCATCTTGCCTTCCGTGTCCTCCCGGATCGCCGTGTTGTTCATCAAAACGCCCGACTGGTATTCCGGCGCGTGGTGATAGCCGAAGGCGACATTCTCCCACGCCTGATAGTCCATGATCAGCCCCTCGCGCTGGCGGTCCTCGGGCACATGGCCAATCCCATCCTCGCGCCGCGCCCGCCCGTCCGAGCGCGCGCCCTCCAAGGCAAGCGTCTGTCCAGACACGGTGACGGTCCCGGTCCCGTGGGTGATCCCGCCCAGCACCTCCAGAAGCTCGGATTGCCCATTGCCTGCAACCCCGGCAATCCCGACGATCTCACCGGCGCGCACTTGCAGGTCGATCCCCTTGACGCGCTCCACGCCTTGCTCGTCCACCACCCGAAGGTTCTGGATATCCAGCACCACCGCGCCGGGCGTCGCGGGCTTCTTGTCCACGCGCAGCAAGACCTTGCGCCCCACCATCAACTCCGCAAGCTCGGCAGGCGAGGTCTCGGCGGTCTTGACCGTCGCGGTCATCTCCCCGCGTCGCATCACGCTCACCGTGTCGGTGATCTCCATGATCTCGCGCAGCTTGTGGGTGATCAGAATGATGGTCTTCCCCTCGTCCTTCAGCCGCCCCAGAATGCGGAAAAGCTGGTCCGCCTCGGCGGGGGTCAAAACGCCGGTGGGCTCGTCCAGAATGAGGATATTGGCCTGCCGGTAGAGCGCCTTGAGGATTTCCACGCGCTGCTGCATCCCGACTCCGATATCCTGAATGACGGCATCGGGATCGACCCGCAGATCGTATTCCTTCTCCAGCGCGAGAAGCTCCTTGCGCGCCTTCGCCAAGGACGCCCCCAGCGACCAGCCATCCTCCGCGCCGAGCACGATGTTTTCCAGAACGGTGAAGTTTTCCACGAGCTTGAAATGCTGAAACACCATGCCGATCCCGGCGGCGATGGCGGCCTGACTGTCGGGGATGTTGGTCTTCTTGCCGGAGATGAAAATCTCCCCCGCATCGGCCTTGTAGAACCCGTAGAGGATGGACATCAGCGTGGACTTGCCCGCGCCGTTCTCGCCAATGATCCCGTGGATCGTGCCGGGCATGACCCGGATCGAAATGTCCTTGTTGGCCTGCACCGGGCCAAAGGCTTTCGAGATGCCCTTCAGTTCAATCGCTGGCTCTGTCATGCTCGTGCTTTGCCCTTAATCAAGCGGGGTTCAAAATGAGCCAGTTATTACCGCTGGACTGAACGGCACAAGAAGCTTCAGTGATCCTAGGTTGGCGTCCGGTGTTTGGTTCGGCGTCTTTGACTTGCGCCTCAGTGCACATCGGTAGGCTGGCGACCGTATAACCCCGGTCTGCCATGCACTGCCCGGTAACCCGCTCGCGTAGATTGTTATTCGCGTCGTAACTGTATGCGTTCCCACCGTACACTTGGCCACCTGTCGTTGTGCATTGGACTGAATAACCGTAATTGTAGCAGTTTGTTTGCACGGGAGTGGTGTATACAGGCGTTGTGCCGACCTGGGTGTTCACAGGAACCTGCTGCGCTGCACTTACTTGGCAGTTGGTCAAATCCCTATTCTGCTGCTGTGCCGTAACGCCTTCTTTGTGCCAAAGTTCGACGGGGAGGCATGCGGCCAAAAGGCTCGAACCGAATACCAGGGAAGCGTTTTTTGGTGAAAACAAATCTGTATCTCCTCTAGCAAAAAACCGCGCCGATCTCTCAGCGCGGCCCTGTGGTATTCCCGTCAGGTCAAGACCTTAGAAGTCCAGAACCGGGCAGCTGTCATTGGCGTAATAGGACACGACCTCCAGATCGCCCGCGACGATCTTCGCCTTCGCCTCTTCCACCGCAGCGGTCATCTCGTCGGTCACAAGCTCGGCGTTGTTCTCGTCCATCGCGTAGCCCACACCGTCCTCGGCCAGACCCAGCGTGAAGACGCCGGTTTCCACGTCCACACCTGCGGTCATCGCGTCATAGACGGCCACATCCACGCGCTTGAGCATCGAGGTCAGCACGGAGCCGGGGTGCAGGTAGTTCTGGTTGCTGTCCACGCCGATGGAGAGGATGTCCTCATCGGCGGCGGTTTGCAGCACGCCCACGCCGGTGCCGCCGGCGGCGGCGTAGATCACGTCCGCGCCTTGGCTGATCTGCGCTTTGGTCAGCTCCGAGCCCTTCACCGGGTCGTTCCATGCCGCCGGGGTGGTGCCGGTCATATTGGCCACAACGGTCGCGTCGGGGTTCACCGCCTTCACGCCCTGCGCATAGCCGCAGCCGAAGTGGCGGATCAGCGGGACGTCCATGCCGCCGATGAAGCCCACGGTGTCTGTCTCGGTTTTCATCCCGGCCATCATGCCCACGAGATAGGAGCCCTCATGCTCGGCAAAGCCGATCTGGCGAAGGTTCGGCGCGTCGAGCCACGTCACGTCGATCACAACGAACTTGGTGTCCGGGTAGTCGGGCGCGACGGAGCTGAGCGGGTCGGCCATGGCAAAGCCCATGGTGATGATCGGGTTCGCCCCGGCCTCGGCGAAGCGGCGCAGCGCCTGCTCGCGCTGGGCTTCGGACTGAAGCTCGATCTCGCGGTAAGAGCCGCCGGTTTCCTCGGCCCAGCGGGTCGCGCCGTTATGGGCGGCCTCGTTGAAGGATTTGTCGAATTTGCCGCCCAGATCGAAGATCAGTGCGGGCTCGGCCAGCGCCGCGCCGACGCTGAGCGCGGAGGCGGCAGCAGCGCCGAGCAGGGTTTTCATGAAGGTCATCAGGTGTCTCCCGTTGTTGGCTTCGGCCCTCAGCCGCGTCTGATGCGCGCGCAGGAGCCTCTTGTCGTGGATCGTAAAGGATCGGCAATATTAAGCCTTGGGAAGTGATTGGCGGTCAACCGATTCTGGCGTGGTTTGACCATTTGGTCAGGGGTATCGCAGCGTCAGCGCTGCGTAAGGTGGCAGGTCATGGTGAGGGCATCCACAGCCGCGCCGCCGGGCCGCGCGTAATAACCCGTCCGCCGCCCGGTCTCGACAAAACCCTCCCCGCGATACATTTCCAGCGCCGGGGTGTTGTCGGCGGCCACCTCCAGAAACATGCTGTCCACATCCTGCGCCAGCAAGCGCAGCAGCAGCCCCGCCTTGCCCTGCCGCCGGTGGTCCGGGTGCACGCAAAGCGTCAGAATTTCCGCCTCGGGATGAATGATCGTCGCCACCAGAAACCCGTGCTCGACCGTCACGAGATGCACCATGGGCTGATCGAGCAGCGTCTCGAAACTGTCCTTGGACCACGCGGCGTCCGGAAAGCAGAGCGCGTGCAGGGATGCGATGTCTTCGAGCCTCATGTCGCGTCAATCCAGAATCACAGGGGGCGCATCGCGCGGCGGCGCGGCATCGGCGGGGCGCAGATAGAGCGGCGCCGGGGCCGGGCCGGGC
>CBFHJA010000042.1:0-44996 GCA_965656085.1 uncultured Aliishimia sp.
CTTGTGTCGCAACAACAAACCAACCAGATGCACCGCCGTCATTCAAACCACCCGGACACCAGATTCACTCATAGCTCGCCGAAAAGCAAACGAAGGGCCCCGCCGTGGAACACCAGATCCTGGAGCCGGTCCGGGACCCGGAAACTGGGCACGCGATTTCCCCGGTCATCGCGGCAGCGCTGTGCATGAAACCCCGCGGAAAGCTCACCCCGGATCAGGCGCGGAAAGTCGACGCGCTCAAGGCCGGGGCTCCCGCCTTCGCGGCGATGCGCAGCCTCGCCATGCGGTTCAACGGTATCCTGCGTGGCCGCCAAGCAGACCCGCTCCCTGCGTGGATCGACGACGCGATCGAAACCGACCTGGCGCCCATTGTGCGCTTCGCCCGCACCTTGAATCGGGACTTCGATGCGGTCAAAAACGCCATCGAGATGCCCTGGAGCAACGGCCAGGCCGAAGGTCAGATCAATCGCCTGAAAACCCTCAAACGCGCCATGTACGGCCGAGCCGGTCCAGAATTGTTGCGGGCGAGAATGCTACCGTTCCGCCACACAGATTGAGGCAGAGCCAGCTATTTGGAGATGCGGTCGCAAATATACCATTCATCGAGGTGGCCCACGCTATGATAAAGGCCGGTTTGAAACTTCCCTATTGAAGATCGCCACAACATCATTCCAATAGCTTCAAGTCTTTGATTGAGTAGTAGGGCGAGACCTGCCGACCTTCGAACCTTTTGTCTACCAAAGTTTACAGAAAGTCAGATTAACAGCCAATACCGCGTATGCCGCCGCTCCCCGGTCCGGTTAAGCGCGCCCATCTCGACCAGGTCCTGCAGATCCCGGGTTGTAGTCGCGCGCGATGTGCCGGTGATGGCGATGTAATTCTCGGCGCTGAGCCCGCCCTTGAACCCCTCGGGCCCCTCTCGGAACATGCGCTCCATCACCTTGGCCTGCCGGTCGTTCAGCCGATCCCGGAACTGGTCGTAGAACTTTGCCTTGGCGATGAAGAAGGCAACGCGCGTCAGTGTGACCTGCTGCGCGTTCAACACCGTCTCGCCGAACCACAAAAGCCACGCGGCCACATCCAGCGTCTTCTGGTGGGCTTCGAGCTGGTCGTAATAACCCTTGCGGTCGCGTTCGATCGTATAGGCCAGCGCGATCAGGCTCGGCTGGCCGATGTTCTGGGCGAGGGACTTTTCCGCCAGGGCGCGGCCGAGACGGCCATTGCCGTCCTCGAACGGATGGACGCTCTCGAACCACAGATGCCCAAGTGCCGCGCGCGTCAGCGCGGGCAATGGCGTGGACCCTTCTGGTGCCGTGCGGTTGAACCAGTCGACGAACACGTCCATTTCGCCTTGGACTTGCGCCGACGGAGGCGCTTCGAAATACACCGTCGGTCGGTCAATGCGGCCGGAAACGATCTGCATCGCGTCGTCATGCCGACGGTAGGCACCGATCGTCTCGAGGCCGCGGTCATGGGACAGGAGCATACCGTGCCAGTGAGAGAGCGTGTCGTGGGTCAGAGGGGCCGCGTGGTTCGAATAGACATCGACCATCATTTCGGCGATGCCCTGCTCGCGGGGCCCGGAGGGTGCGCCTTCTGTGGTCAGTCCGAACTGCCGCCGCAACGAGGACTGGACGCTGGGCCGGTCCAGAACCTCGCCCTCGATGGCGCTCGTCCGCATCGCCTCCTCACTCAGAAGCTCGATGCGCAGCCGGTCGCGCTCCTCGCCTGTCACATGGCGGACCGCACCAAGGATTGCGCCTGAGGACAACAGAAAGCGCCGTTCGAGTGGCTCGATCGCAGCGCGGTCATAGCGGAAGTTCGGCCAGTCGGGTTGTGTCCAGTTCCATGGCATGAGCTATAGAATCCCTTTCTATAACTCACTATGTGGCAAATAGATGATTTATGGAAGTGGGTTCTATGCATCACCAGCGATTCCAAAGGTTGGACACATCTCCATGTAACGGCCCGGATCAGCCGTACTGTATCCGATCTGACAGGTGTCAGGCGGCGTCGCTTATTAATTCGTAGCGAACCTCGGCCAAAGCATCGTCCAGCCACGCGGGCTGCAGATCGCCATTGTTCCATTGGTACAGGTAACCCACCAGCGTGTCGGTCTTCTTGCAGAGGATGCGCAAGATCGGTTCGCCGGTGAGGCGGGGTTTTGGGGTCATGGTGCGCTCCTTTAGCTCGGACCTCAGAACTGATGAACTTGGAGGCCTCAAAATCAATGTGATCGTCTTAGAAGTCGGGGTCTTCAACCGCAAGATGAGCGATTTTCGGTAGGCAAAAATCCACCGTTAAGAATGCAAGTTGTCTTTAAGGTCAGGTTCTTGGCGCTTTCGACACCTCTTGTGGTGCCGCCGCACGCGCGGCAATCTCGTCCAGAAGTATGTCGATCTCCGCCCAGACGCGCGGCTCGATCTGGCCGCGGATCAAGGCCCACTTGCTGAGCACATCGAGGGGGTCATGGGCGTGCAGGATGGAAGTCAGCGCATTGGCATCGACGGCCAGTGAAGTGCGCGCGCGCCATTCGGTGATCCGCGTTCTCTGCTCTTCGGATGGTGGGACGAACTCTGGCCCCAGCTGCCAGGTCTTCACGGCACGGCGCAGGGCGGCTCGGATGACATGGGCGGGATCGACGCCGCAATCGATGAGGGCTTCTTCTTGCCGTTCCAGCGCGTTCACCCGGATATCGATCTTGCGGGTGGCCGGAATGCGTCGGACCCTGGGCTGCGACGCCGTCGGCGCCGTTATGATCTCTGTTGTTGTCTCCGGGCTTGCTTGTGGCGAAGGCACGGAAGGCCTGCTTGGCACCGGCGCTTGATCTTCATCCGCCACGTCTGCCGTCACGCTCATCGGCATCAGGACGGTCTCTTCCCGATCCGCCTCCTCCCTTCCCGGGTCTTTCTCCCCTTCAGGCAGAAGGGACGCAGCATAGGCTGGGTCGGGCCGGGTGATGGTTGGAATCTTCTTTCTCAACGCCCCACCCTCACGCGGCCAGGATGTTGTTGAGGATGTCGGTTGCCTCCTCAAGGGCCTCGACGACATGACGGACATGCGGGCGCATGAGTGGGTTTGGGTCGGCCTGCTTTTGCAGCGCGATGGCGTGGAGCAGGCCTTTCTCGTCCATCTCCTTGTAGACGTTGCGGCGCATCATCACCGTCTCAACCACCGGAAACCGGACGATCGCCACTTTGATCAAGGCGGCATCCGCGCGCGTGGCTTTCGGGTCAACCATGTTCAGAACGACATGGTGGCGCGGCAAGGTCGTCGGGTCATCGACGCGCGCGCGCAACCGTTCGAACCAGTCGGCGGTCTGCGCACCCACATCCAGATCCGAGGTCGAGAGCATGACCGGCGTTACAATGTGATCGGCGAGAACCGCGATGCCGTCCGACCATTCCGCGCCGACGCCTGCCGTATCGATGAAGACGAAATCCGCCGAGTCCGCATCATAGACCTGCTCGATCTTGCGATCGACGGCCCCGACACTCTCGACCGAGATTGACCGCAGCAGAGGCGACCCGAGACCCGCCGCTTCAGCTCGTTTGTGCCAGGCGCCAAACACTCCGGTGCTATCAGTGTCGATCAGCAGAACCCGACGCCCGGCAGCCACGGCAGCGCTGATCAGGGCGCGCGAGAGCGTGGTCTTGCCACTCCCCCCTTTCCGGGCCATCGCAGCGATCACCACGAGATTGTCGTTCGGCATAAGTGGAGTCCTCTCAAAAGTGGTGAAGCGCTACAAAGATGTTGCCATGTCGCTAACCTCCATGTGCGACGGCGTCAAGCAGAAGACGGGATACGGGCTCCCTCAGGCGGAATGCGGGGCGCATGGTGCATTGCGCAGGGGGCGAAAGACACGCTGCACACGGCACCGGGCGTCCTCCCTTCTGCGCGATGCGTTCCCCAGATGGCGCGCGGCATTCGACATGGGCCATTGTCCGCGTCGCATTAAACGCGACGCATCCGGCACTAAACGTGTGCCATCCGGCACCACGCGCGATGCAGGCGGCACATGCCATCGGGCACTCGCCAGAAGACATGCTGCAGGGCGCGAAAAACGTGGTCCAAAGGACGCGATGCGCGGTGCAGGGAACGCGGGACGCGTTGCATTGAGCGCGTTGCGCGCTGCATTTGCCAAAGGACGTCAAATCGGCCCCGAGGGCCGATTTTCTACATTGAGTACAAGCCCTTAATGCCTTCTCCGCTTGTGCTGGGAGAAGGCGGGCTTGTACGAAGTTGGCAAGAAATAGGAACGTTAACTTCAAAATGTCACGCGGCCGAAGACTGACCGAAACAGACCGTCTGAGCATCGCCAAAGAGCGTGCGCAGGGCGTCGCCGCTGCTGATCTGGCCCAGCGGTATGGAGTCAGCCTGAAGACGATCTACAATGCCGTGAACCACGCTCTGGACCGGCAAAACGCGAATGGCAGCCGGCCGATCGTCATAGGTCTGCGGGTCAGCCGACGTGAGTTGGCCGCGTTTGATGCCGCACTTGCCCGTCATGGCATCACCAATCGTACCGATGCCTTGCGCCATTTGGTGTTGGCTGCTGATGAAATCCTGGAGCCCGATCACGCGTTGACTGAGGCCCTTTCTGCTCGGGCGGCCGACATCAGCCGTATCGGCAACAACATCAATCAGGTGGCACGGCGGCTGAACGAAGCCAGGCTAAAGGGCCAGCCTTTGTCCTACACTGCGGAAAGCCACGGGCATATTCGCGAATTCGCAGGGCTGATCCTCGATCTGACTGATCGCTTGCAGGCGCTTCTCTTGAAGCGCCGTGCCGATCTGGCGCTCAAGGTCACAAAGGCATGGGCCCCGCTCATCCCGGATCGGCTAAGGCGTGGGTAAGCGCCTTGCCCACGGTGTCGGGCCCGCCCTCTTCGATCGCGACTGGAGCCGGGTCTCCGGCAGCTGGCAGGGACTCGCCAGGAACGCGCAGATGGTGCGCGCGGCGCGGGGCTATTCCCCGGCCATCTTCAAGCCGATCTCGAAGGGCGGGTGCCACACCGGCGCGCAGCTCAAGGCCCAGCTGACGTATCTTACCACCAAGTCGAGCCACATCCTCGACAGTCGTGGCACACATGATGGCAAGAAGACCCTGTCCGAGGCCGAGATCGACCGGGTCGTGCGCCGCTTCGAGAACCAGTGGGGTGAGCGGCACAGCCCTAAGCTCGGCCATACCTCGCATCTGCTGATGGCCTTTCCCGTCGGCACCAGCGGCGAAGAGGTCCGCGCGATCACGGAATCCATCTGTGAGCGGTTCTTTCAAGGTGAGGGGTCGCAATTCGACTATATTGCTGCAATACACCAAGATCGCGCGCATCCACATGCGCATATCGTTCTGAACCGCCGCAGCAAGGATGGCGAAATGTTCTTTCTCGGGAAGGATCACCACTTCAACTACGATGCATTTCGGGTGGCGATGGTTGACTCGGCGCAGGTCCACGGGATCCGGCTCGAGGCGACACGGCGTCTTGACCGGGGGGTCACGACCTATCGCGCCGAGATAGACGAGGTCTACAAAGCCCGTGACGAGGGCCGCCCGCCGGTCGAGCGCCAGCGCACAGGCGCTGATCTCGCCGCGGCCCTGCAGACGGTGGCGCGCAATGCGCTGACCTATCGGGGGCTGGCGGTCGAGGCATCCCGGTCGAACTTCGATGACGTGGCCGAGGCACTCGAGCGGGCCAGCACCATCCTTGCCAGTGGCGGTCAGATTCAATCTGACGGAGCCATCTACATGTCCCAAGACGAAACTGCGTTCGAC
Source organism: uncultured Aliishimia sp. (assembly GCA_965656085.1). Taxonomy (GTDB): domain Bacteria; phylum Pseudomonadota; class Alphaproteobacteria; order Rhodobacterales; family Rhodobacteraceae; genus Aliishimia. Next base: position 5,774 of record CBFHJA010000042.1, read on the forward strand.
ACGCTGATCACTGAGTTTTCCCAAAACATCCGTCAGATCGAAGCGGCGATCGACCGGGCGCCCGCAGCCGAGCGGCCAGAGATCGAGCGCAAGCTCACCGATGTGCTGGCTTCCGTCGCGCATCTCAATCCGCTCGGAGATCGCTCAGCCGCGCTGCTTGATGCGCCGTCCTGCGACGGCGTCTATGCGCGCGCCAATATGCGCGAAGACCAACTCGAACGCCTCGACGACGGGGATGTGAAGGCACGGCTTACGGAGGCGCTGCAGGGCACGGGCATCGATCCCGAGGCGGTTGCCGCCCGCATGCGTGAGGGTGCCGCCAATGCAGCCCTCGAACGGCAGTGGCTCGCGCAGGATCTGCGCGCCATCGCCACGGCGGGCGACCTTGATCTGGAGAAGGGCGAGGATCGCGAGGAAGCGCTGGACCGGCTGGAAGCCGTTCACGTCCGCCTGGGCGATACTCTGACCGATGCGCGCATCTTGCGGGCGGTCGAAGATGTCGATGAGGCGGAGGATGCCGAGGTCTCGCTTACCGAGCGTCTGACGCCACTGGGCCGCGATCTCGACCACGCGGGACCGGACGCCTTCGCCCCGTCCGAGCGGCAGGACTTCCAGCAGCTGGTCGCCCAGTTTCGCCGGACGGATTTCACTCATCCGTTCTCGGATGACCCGTCCGTGCGCAGGGCGGGTGCTGTCGAAGTGGAAGCAGCCCGCGCCGCCTTCAACGCCTATGCACAGCGATCGCCCGATCACGCCGAATTGGCCTCGATGGCCTGGGACAAGATCACCGACAGCCGCAAGCCGCAGGAGTTCGCCGTCGAGGAGAAGGATCGCAGGCTCCACGCGGGCGACATGGACCTGGCTATGCGCGATCCTACGCAACATCTCGGTCCGATCACCGAAGATGACCGCACCCTCGCGCGCTACCGCGCGGAAATGCCCGATGAAGAATTCGGGACGGCGGTGCAAGATGAGATCAACCGGCTGCGCGCCGCCGGGGCATCGCGCGCCTATATCAGTGAGCGGAGTTTCGACATCGAGGACCAGGCGCGGCAAGACTATGCCGAGCGGCGCTTCATGGCCGAGACCGCCCCTGATGTGTTAACCTTCATGCAGCGGGCCGAGGCCGAGGACGTGAAACCGCTCACGGAGACGGATGGACAGCGCCTCGTCGCCCAGATCGACCGCAACCTCACGCCGGACGCGGTGACGGCCCTCCGCGCGGGCCACGCCGATGTGCTGGAGAAGTTTACCGAGCATCCATTGCGGCAGTTGGAACTCGCCAAGGCCTATCTGGAAAGCAGTGAGGTGACTGCCCACGGCCCGGCCATAGAGCGGGTTCTGGATGCCTTGGCTGAGGAACAGATCGAGGCACAGCGCGCGCGTCACGCGGCGACCCATGGCGAGAAGGGGATCACCCATGGATAAGGGCAAGATCGCGGGCGGGATCCTCAGCCTGACGCTGGTCGGCCTCGCCATCGGCTACGTCGTGGCCACAGGCTATCTGATCCTGCGTTATGGGCTGTCGACCGAGCGCATTGATTTCACATTGCTCGCGCGGGAATACCGCGCGCTTGGAGCCACGGCCCCGAAGGACTTGCTTTGGGTGAACCTGATCCTGGGCGGCTTTGGCGTCGCAGCACTGCTGCTCAGCGTCACGCTTTTGGGCGAGGCGCTGACCCGGTTCGGCACGACACATTGGCAGACCAAGGCAGAGATGAAGCGCAACGGCTTTTTTGCCAAACCGGGCGGTGGGTTCCTGTTGGGCAAGCTTGGTCGCCCGAAATCGAAGCGTCCCTTCCTTGTGTCAAAAACTTTCCCGCATGCGCTGATCGTGGCGCCGACGGGCCGGGGCAAGGGCGTGGGCTTCGTCATTCCGAACCTGCTGACCTACAAAGGCTCGGCCGTGGTGCTCGACGTAAAGGGCGAGAACTTCCGCGAGACCTCGCGCTTCCGCGCCAGCATGGGCGACAAGGTGTTCCGGTTCGCGCCGACCGATTGGGATCGGCCGACCCACCGCTACAATCCGCTGGCGCGTATCGCGGCTATGACCAACCCTGACCGGCAGCAGATGGAGTTGAAGCTGACCGCCAAGCTCTTCCTGCAGACCGACAACGAAAAGCTGAGCGGGCTACTGGCAGGCGGCATTGATCTGTTTGTGGCGGCGGGCCTTCTGGCCTTCGAGCGTGGGGTGCCGACCATCGGCGAGATCTACCGGATCACCGCCTCGGGCGGCGACAAGCAAAAGGAATACCTCAAGCGCGCACAGGAGGTGAAGAACAAGTCGGCCAAGCTGATCTTCGAGCGCATGGCCTCGACCAACAACGACACCCTGACCTCTTACCTGTCGCTCTTAATGACGTCGGGCCTCGACACCTGGGACAACCGCGCCATCGACGCGGCCACCGCGACCTCGGACTTCTCCTTCCGGGACATCCGGCGCCGCCCACATGCGATCTATCTTGTGGTCGAGTCCGAGATGATCCGCCCCCTCGCCCCGCTGATCCGGCTGTTCTTCTCCGACCTGATCGCCTCGTTGCAGGCGCAGGAGCCGGGCGATGACGAGCCCTGGCCCGTGATGATCATGCTCGACGAATTCGACCGCCTTGGGAAAATGCCGATCGTCGCCGAAAGCATCAAGATGCTGCGCTCTTTCGGTGGCAACCTCGCCATCGTCACCCAGACCATCCCCGCTCTAGACGAGATCTATGGCGAAAACACCCGCCGGTCGCTGCAGGGTGGCGCGGGCGTGAAGCTCTACCTGACCCCGTCCGAGCAGAAGACCATCGAGGAGCTAAGCCAGGCCGTGGGCAAGACCACCAAGCGCGTGGTGACCCGGTCGCGTGCGGTCGGGCGAAACCCGTTCGAGGGACGTAGTGTTTCCGAGCGGACCGAGGACACGCCGCTGCTGACCGAGGACCAGGCTCGGCGCATGGACCTCGATGAGGTGATCCTCGTGATCGATGCGCAGATGCCGATCCGGGCGCGACGGATCAAGTACTTCGAGGACCCGATACTCAAGGTGCTGCATGCCGGTCAGGCGGGGAGTTTCCATTATCCAGATGAAGATGGTCTGCGGCGGGATCGGCAAATGACCGAGACGCGGGAGACGGTGGAGAAGCTGAAGCAGGAATTGCGGGCGGTTAGGGCTGCTGCGGGAGCGCAGGGGCCTGGGACTGCGCCCTCGTCGATGACGGTTGAGCCACCTGCAGCGGAGACGCAGGATCCGCAGCCAGCGCTATCAGGTCGGGCACGCGGCCGAGCAGCACGCGCTGCGGCGGGTGGCGGTGGGTCCGGTCAGTTGTCGGTCGATCTGGCGGGACTGGGGCTCAGGGAGGCAGACAGGACCCAGCTCGCGGCGGCTGTGCAGACGACACGGGCGATCATCGCGGAGCATGCTTGATCCCCAAGTTGCACCAATCCGTGACCCTCCGCCGCATGAATTCTAGTGGCAACTGACAAAGAAATTATCGACCTGAACACCGGTTTCGCTGGCGTATCAGCCTTCGTCACTGTTAACGTATTGACAACGGCGCAAAATTGCATCCTGCGCCGAGAAAGTCGTAAAGGCTCGAAAATGGCGTCGGCACAGCAACTTATCGGGCTCGTAAAGAGCCACGCGGAGGGGGACGAAGAGCGTTTCTTCGATCTCGCGATGCAGCTTGCCGCAGCGGAAGAGCAGCGTGGCCACACTCGACTGGCGGAACAGCTGCGCCAGTGGGCAGAGGCATCGCGCGTTCCAAAGACCAGTGCTACTGCAAAGCTGACACCGCTGGCCGCGCCGCGCGGCGATCTCGCCGGCATCTTGGGTGCACGCTATCCGACAACCACTCTCAGCGATCTGATCTTACCGGACCACCTCTCCGACGAATTGCGCCAGATCGTTGTCGAGACTCGGAAACGTGACTTTCTGGAGGAAAAGGGTCTGCACCCACGCCGACGTCTTCTTTTTTCCGGTCCGCCTGGGACAGGAAAAACCCTGAGCGCCGAGGCATTGGCCGGAGAGCTAAAATTCCCGTTGTTCACGGTGCTTCTGCACGGACTCATAACTAAATTCATGGGTGAAACTGCACAGAAACTGCGCCTGATCTTTGATGCGATCCGCACAACGCGCGGTGTCTATCTGTTCGATGAGATCGATGCGCTGGCGGCTTCCCGTGGAAACGAAAACGACGTTGGCGAAGCTAGGCGAATTCTGAACTCGTTTCTGCAGTTCCTCGATGAAGATACTGGCCCTTCGATTGTTGTCGCTACCACCAATATTCCTGAAATTCTCGATAGGGCAATCCTTCGGCGTTTCGAACTGGTGCTGCCCTATGAGCTGCCCTCAAGGGAAGCCGTCCAGAAGGCGATGCGGCGGCGCCTGATCGGCTTCAACGTCAACGATGTGGATTGGGACGCTGTATCTAGGGTTGCGGAAGGCCTTTCGACGGCAGATGTTGTTGCGGCGGGCGAAGATGCGGGAAGACGCGCTGTCTTGTCCTCGACAGACCGAATTCTGACGGACACGCTGATCGCTTCGATGGCACGCAGGCGTTCGTTACAAGGACTTGGAACATTGCCGAATGGAACGAAATCGCCCTCATCTGATCGTAAACAACCTCGGAAAGGCGGTCGCGTTTCAGGCCAAGGGCGGAGGTCAACCAAGGCGACCGAGTGACGTACCGAACCGCCGCGCACATGCGCAGGTGCTCCTCCGATCGATTGACGAGATCGGCAATTTGGCCGCGCAGGACCGCCCCGGTGTCTACCTCGAGATCCAAGCGATGCCGAACGAACCCTTTGTGACGAAGAGCCTGGATTCCAGCGGCCTCCGTCTCCTTAAGGTTTCTACCGACCCCGAGAATGAAGCAGTTCCGGCCCGTGCAACCGTTTTCGCTTCGCCAACCGGCGTGAGCAATCTGCGGAAGAAGGTCCAGGCCTTCCAAGACGAGAACACGAAGAAGGATAGGCCAAAAAACGCGGATCTCGTGCAAAGCATCTCGGGCATCGTCGAAGCAGGACTGCGCGCCCTCTGGCGGAGCCCGCATGCGAGATTTCCCGCTCAGGGCCCGGTCCATCCTTGGGAGATATGGCTAGAAAGAAACGAAGCCGACCAATTTCTTGAGCGGGCCCACGCTCTCGGGATCCGTTTCGAGGCCGATCGTCTGCAGTTCCCCGAGGACGTTGTCGCCATCGGTTATGGCACCCACGACCAGATCGCCGAGGCTGTTCGCCATTATGGAACAGTGAAAGCTCTTGCCGCGCCCACGGTCCTATCCGACTTTTTCGAAGGAATGCCGCCTGAAGAACAGGCTGAGTGGGCGCGAGCGATGGAGGATCTATTGCAGCCCCCTGACGCTGCGGATCCGCGATACATCACGCTCCTCGATAGCGGCATCGGGCTGAATCATCCCTTGGTTCGACCTTTCCTTGACCCGGCCGACCGCCACGCAGCGGAACCGGGCTGGAGTCTAGACGACAGCCGTGGGCACGGCACGCATTTGGCGGGCCTTTCGCTCTACGGAGACCTGCTGCCATTGATCCAAAGCAACATGCCGGTTCATGTCAGGCATCGGCTCGAGTCTGCCAAGATTATTCCTGATGCTGGTCAGAACCCTCACCATCTGCTGGGAGCCGTAGTGCTCAATGCTGTCAACGCGGTCGAGGCAAATGCCGAGCGCGGCCGAACGTTTTCGATGGCCAGCACGACCGACGAAGACACACCTCATGATGGTGCACCGACTTCATGGTCGAGCGAAATCGATCAGCTGACAGCTGGCGTGTCGGGCAATCAGCATCGACAGAGGCTATTCGTGCTCTCCGCAGGTAACACTGACCGGAACCGCTTCCAAGGAGGTGAATACCTTTCGGTTTGTGACGACCCCGACCACGAGATTGAATCTCCGGCACAGGCTTGGAACTCTATCTGTGTGGGCGCCTACACCGAAAAGGTGAGGATGCCTGCTGGTCTGCCCGGGCAGGCCGTTGCTACTGCAGGCGATCTGGCACCGTCGTCGCGCACCGCAAGCTGGTCGAAACACTGGCCGATCAAGCCCGACATCATGATGGAGGGCGGAAACTGGGTTCAAGATCACCTTCCGCCGCCATTGAGTCACCCGGCGCTCTCGCTGCTTACCACGGACCATCAATACCCACTGCGGTCGCTTACGACGACTGCTGACACAAGCGCCGCGACGGCGCTGGCAGCCAAAGCGATCACCGAGCTTTGGGAAGACTACCCACACCTGTGGCCGGAAACGATCCGGGCGATTTTCGTCTCGTCTGCGCGATGGACGCGGCAGATGGAGGCGCACCTTCCGGCAAATCCGTCAAAGGGCGACTTCATACGACTGTTTCAGAGATACGGCTACGGCGTGCCCGATCAGGCACGCGCAAGGCGTAGCGCCGAGAATGCTCTGTCCCTCATCGTTCAAGACACGATCACTCCGTACCGGCCAAGCGCCACCGCTGGAGCCGAGCCCGTCCACAACCAGATGAAATTTTTCCAGCTGCCTTGGCCAAGAGAGGCGCTCCGGCAGCTGGGTGCGACGGAGGTCACTCTTCGCGTGGCACTCAGCACTTTTGTTGAACCCAATCCTTCGGAAGCGGCTCGCGGCTCGAAATTCCGCTATGCCTCCCATAATCTGCGGTTCAAGCTGAACCGAGCCAACGAGAACAGGGCGCAATTCCAGGCACGGATAAACAAGCTGGCCGATGACTCGGATGCCGATCCGGTAGCCGACAATGACGGCTGGATCTTCGGTCGCAACCGGCGTGACGTAGGGTCCTTGCACATCGATGAGCTTCGCTGTGCCGCCTCGGACCTTGCACGGCGGAATCTTCTCGCTGTTCACCCAGTTGCGGGATGGTGGAAATCAAAATCCGTTAAGAACGTTGACCAGAAGCTGGCCCGTTTTGCACTTGTAGTCGAGCTGGATGCCGGTGAAGTTGAAGCTGATCTGTATACTGAAATCGAAACAGCAATTGAAAACCTTAACGTAGTCCCGATCCGCGTGTAATGATCGAGCGGCAATAGCACGTGGATTTCTTTCGCATGTCAGATCGCGAATAGTGTTGTCATAGTCAGGTTGGCCGCCCTCATTGCCCCAACCGCTTCGCCCTCTCAGCCATTCTGACCACCTGCGCGCTTGCCGTTGCCGCGGCGCTCCGCACGGCGGCAGGCGTCTGAACCGCACCGCGCCCGATCGCTTCGCCAGTCGTGAGCGCACCGATCCGCGCCCTGCCCTTGACGCCGTCGGTATTGAAGATCCCTCTCATGATTCCGGTCGATCCAGCGACCACAGCGGGTGCCGCAGCCACCATCAGGTTTCCAGAGATACCCCGCACGATCAGCGGCGTCGCCGCGACGAAGCCTTTGGCCAGGAACACCATCACGAAGAAGGGCACCAGTGAGCCGATGTTAGTGGCCGAGTTCGGGTCACCGAGCTGGGCCAGCAGCGAATTCGCCATACCGACCACGGTCGAGAACATGGCGGCGATGACGATGGGGTAGAAGGCGTAGCTGATCGTCGTCGAGACCCATCTGTGGAAAAAATCCTTGGTCGCATCGAAGAGCGACAGCGCGATCATGATCGGCGCGAGGCCGAGCATGAGTGTCAGCATCATCTTGGCAAAGATCAGGACGATGCCAGTCATGAAGCCGAGCAGGCTCAACATGACAAGGCCGATCCCGCCCAGGATCGCGCCGGTCATCCAGTTCAGGTTGTTGCCGATCGCGTTCAGGTACTGGCTGAATTCCGTGATGAGATCATCGAACTCGGCGGCGAAGTACGTGGCCCCTGCCCCGCCGCCACCGACCGAGGAGATCAGGGCACCGGCGACGTAGTCGAGCCCGCCGATAACGGCATTGGCGACCGCGTTAAAGTTGGCCCAGTTGAAGGCAAAGAAACCTATCAGGGTCAGCTTGATCAGGTACCAGAAGAAGCTCGCGCCATCCATGCTGCGGAACTGGAAGGCCATGTTGATGCAGACGCCGATCAGCGAGAGCGTGACCATCAGCAGGACGATCGTGCCGGTATTGCTCGCCACAGCCCCGAACTGGGACTCGGCGGCATCGGCAAGGAAGCCGTCGGCGGTTCCGACCATCCAGCTGACGATGCTCATTACCAGTTGCCTTGCGCTTCGCAGATATCATGGACGTCGCGCCCGATCTGGTTCTGCTCGTTTCGAATGGCCAGCCGCGCTTGAGTATGCTCGGCCTGCGTGCTTGTTCCGAACCGTTCCTCGTATTCGGCGGAGGCTGCATCCCATGACGGGAAGCGGACATCACAGCCGCAATCGCCGGTTTCCTTGATCGCCTCCCATGACCGCAGCTCGTAGAGCCGCATCAACGTCAGCGCCTTGTAGGCCTCACGCGGGTGAACCTCGTCCATCCAGGTCGGGCGAGCGGGCCGGTCGTTGCAGATCCGGTATTGCTGGGGCGACATGGTCACGGTGAGATCGTTCGTCACCTGAGGCGCGGTCTGGGCCGCGAGGGGCGCGGCCAGCAGGGTGACAGCGGCGGTGAGGGTGATCTTGCGCATGGGGATTTCCTTTCGGTTCATTCGGCCGCGACCGTGGGGCGCTTGGTGCCCCCGGTTCCTGTAGTGTTCTGATCTGGATGTCTTCCTTGCCCCGGCAGGAAGAACTCGGTGATGCCGCGGGCACCATTATCACGGCCGGCCTGGATGATCACGTCGATGGAGCCTTCGATGTAGTCGACCATGTCGGCATAGGTCATCGGCACATCGGTCTTGAGCGCCGCGATGGCGAGGCGGCGGACAGCGAGTTGCGGGGTCTCGGCGTGCAAGGTGGTCAGCGAGCCGCCATGGCCGGTGTTGATCGCTTCGAGGAAGGTCATGGCCTCGCGGCCCCTGACCTCCCCCAGCACGATGCGGTCAGGCCGCATGCGCAGGGTCGAGGCCAGAAGCACATCGGCGCTGCGCGCCTCCGTGTCCCGGTCCGCGATCAACGTCACGGCATTCGGCTGCTCGGGGCGCAGCTCGGCTGCCTCCTCGATTGTGATGATCCGCTCCTCGGGTGGGATCAGCGAGAGGATCTTGCGCGCTGCGACCGTCTTGCCGGTCGAGGTGCCGCCTGAGACGATCATGTTGAGTTTGTTTTCGACACAGAAGCGCAGGGCGGCATCAATGTCGCCGGAGGCCACGACATCGCGCAGCGCAGCGTTTCGCTCAAAGCGCAGGCCCTCAAGGCTGCGTTCTTTGCCATAGAGGAAACCAAGCTTGATGGCTTCCAGCGGCAGGGAGGAAAAGAACCGCAGAGAGATGGAGAACCCACCCTCGACGGCGGGCGGCTGGATCACCTGCGCCCGGATCGGACGATCCCGATAGAGGATCGAGACCGAGACGATGGGCTTCTTGGTGCTGAGCGTGCTCAAAGCTGCCGAGGCGATCTGATTGCCGAGGTCCTTGATCTCGGTCTGGGTCAGCGGCGTGCCGAGGCCGCGCATGAAATGATCGCCCTGGAATTCGCCCCAGACCTGCCCGTCGGGGTTGATGCAGATCTCGATCGTGTCGTCTCGTTGCACAGGTGCGCCCAGCCGGTCGAGCGAGGCTTCGAGATAGCTTGCAGCCATGTCAGAAGATCTCCAGATCGCGGTCGACCATGACCGTGATGCGGGTGCCCTGGTCGACATGGATGACGGGCCGGATTGCCAGATAGTCTTGCATCACGCTTTGGGTGCTGTCGCGCAGGTCCGTGCCGACGTCGCTCGCGATGTCGGCCGCGGCCTCATCCTCGATCTGGCCCGCTGCGGCTGCGGGCAAGGCCCCGATCAACGAGATCAGCGCGGCCGAGCCAAACCGCTGCACAAAACGAGTATCGACGAAACCGGTGGTGCCGGTGCGGCCAAGCTCGTCGCCGCCAAAGGCGCTGATCTCGACGGTCTGATTGTCGGGCAGGATGATGCGGTCCCAGGCCACCATCACCCGCGACTGCGCGAGCGCCACATCGGAGCGATAGCGCCCGACAAGGCGCGCGCCACGCGGAATCAGGACGCGCGTGCCGTCGAATGAATGAACGTCCTCGGAGACGATGGCCCGGATCGCGCCGGGCAGCGTGCTGTCGAGCGCTGTCTCAGTCACGGCCTGAATCATCGTGCCCTGCACGACGGTGTTGCCGGGGTTGACGATCACTTCTGCCCGCGCCACGGGTGCGGGCCGCGCACCTGCGCGCACGAAGGCTTCGTCCTCATTCAGGCGCGCGGCTTCGAGGCTGTTCTCCCGGTCGGTCCCTGCCCCCATACCGGAAAACGCGATCATGGGCGACGCGATGCGTTCGGCCCGGGCTTCGGCCTCCGCGATGCGGCGGCGCTCAAGTTCGGCGAGCCGCAACTCTTCCTCGTTCGGCCCGAGGTCGGTGGGGGCAGGCGGGGTCAGCCGCGCGACCTCGAGGTCCATGCGCAGCTGGTCGAGCTCGCGGTCGCGTTCGGTCAATTGCCGCTCGAGCGCGCGCTGCGCCTCGGTCGAGGCCTCCTGCAGCGCCGCGATCTGCGCCGTGAGATCGGCGATGGCCTGCTCCGCGTCGCTGTCCGATGCCTCGACGGGCCGCTCGCGCAGGTCTTCGAGTTCAGCACGCAGCGTCGCAAGGCTTTCCATCAGCGCCAGTTCCGACGCGGAGGGGCCGGTCTCGGCCAGCGGCGGTGCAGACTCAACCACGGGCATGGGCGCGAGGTCACCGAAGCCCGATCCTGTGGTCTGGAACTCTTCGGGGGCTGCGGTCGGCAGGGGCGCTTCCGGCGATGGCTGCAGGGCGGCCCAGGCCAGGCCGCCCACGGCCACGATCCCGGCCACACCGAGGATAGCGGCCAGCGGAGAGGGCCTTGGGGCACCGCGCTTCTTGTCGCCCGTCGCTTCAAGAGCCGCGAGGCGTGCGGCAAGGTCTTCGGTGTCCTGGCTCATGACGTGGGCCCGCCCATACCCTGAACACAGACCTCGTCTTCGCCGAGACGCAGCACCCATTGCCGGTTCACGCCCGAGACGCGGATGACGCCGTCCTCGATCGCGGTGCTATTCACCGCCCGCTCGCCGCCATTGGCATAGCGGAAGATCGCCGGGACGGGCGCGTTCCGCGCGAAGCGGAAGTAGGTGAAGGTGCCATCATCCCAGATGGCGGTCGGTGTGAACTCCTCCCGGGCGCTGACGGCATAGTTCGCGTTCGGCGCATCAGCCGCGACGGCCCGGGCCGGTTGGACGCGGCTCTCGGGATAGCGGAACTGCACGACGTAATGCGGGGTCTCGCGCGCCTCGACCACGTGGAAATAGTAGGAGCGGCGGTTCGTGTAGACGGTGATGTTAGTCGCCACGCCCGAGGCCGCGGGTTTGATTGCGAAGGCACGCCCGCCTGGCACGCCGTCGAACTGGAAGCCGACCGTGTCGCCCGCGATGATCGAACGGATCGTCTCGCCCTCGCCGAACTCGACGGTGGTCACCCGGGTCAGGGTGGTGACCACGCGGTAGACCTGCCCCTCGGTCCAGGTGGCGATCCGGACGCGGTTGTCATGGGGGCCGGGGCGCGGCGTGGTCTCGGCCAGCGCTGCGGGCGCCATGAGCGCCAGCGCACCGGCGACCAGAAGGGCGTGAACGGGTGTGAGAACTGGAACAGAGGTCATTCGGAACGGTCCGATCGGATGGCATATTGGGTAACGGTGAAGCCGAAGGGGTTTTGCCAGACGTCGTCGATCGAGCGGGTCCGTTCGGGCTGAAAAGCGAACATCAATGTTGCGGTGAAGGATCCGTCCTGCGCGCCCTGCGGGCTGGTCAGGCGCTTTCTGAGGCGGACCTGGGCGCGGTTGTCACCGATCAGCGTGATCGAGGCGATCTCGACGGCCATCTCTGCCGCGGGGCCGTAGCGGGTCGGCGGATAGCTCTCCTGCCCGGAGGTCCACATGGCGCGCATGCTGGCCTCGGCCGCCCCGGTGGATTGCGCCAGCACTCGGCGCACGCGCAGGTCGTTGTCGAGCTGGTTGTAGGCCTCGCGGTCAAGGATGTAACGGTAGATCTGCGCCTCGATAATGGCCGGGCGTTCGGCAAGCGAGACCGTCTCAACCGTGGCGTTCGGCAGAGCGAGACCAGTCGCGGGATCATAGGGCACGACGACCGGCGGCGGTGTCTCGACCATCAGGGCAACGGCTGCAGCGGCAAGGCAGCCGATAACACCGAAGCCCGCCCCGCCAAGGCCGATCATCCGCCAAAGCTGCTCCCGGCGCAGCGCGCCGTGGATCAGTTCTTCTTCGACCAGTTCACGGGTGCTCATGCTTGCCGTCATGTCCGGTGCCTTGGTCATGGCCGCAGGCTCGGCAGGGTGAAGTCCATGTACCGGCGCTCTTCGGCGATAGTCGCGGCATCCACCACGCCCACATTGCCCGCACCAAGGGTCTGGATAGCTTCAAGCTCCCACATCCGGGTCATGGCGATGGCGAGTTCCGCCGTGACGCGGGTGTTGTGATCCATCGACTGCTTGAGGTCCTCCATGTCGGGGATCAACGACACGAGTTGCTCGACGCGTTCCAGCGATTGCGCCGCCTCGGAATGGCTGTTCTGGGCTGCCGCCGACATCACGGCACCGGTCGTGGCGCGGGTGGCGACACCTTCCGCCCCCGGATTGCCACTGGTGGCGATCTCGCGCAGCGAGTCCTCGTCGAACCCGGCACTGGCCAGCGCCTGTTCCATCTGCGTGCGCAGGGGCCCGGCGTTGGGTCCGATCAGGCTCGACCAGTCGCCCGCCTGGATGCCCCGGATCAGACCGGGGATGTCTTCGAAATTGGCCTGCAGGAGGCCATCGAGATCGCCGCCCATGGCGAGGCCGAGGATGCTACGCGGCCCGGTCAGTGAGGCGTACATCTCGTTCAGCTGATCGAGTTGGCCTTGCAGCGTCTCGAGCTGCGCCAGCGCATTGTCCAGAAGATCGGTCTGGATCCCGAAATCCTGCAGCATCTGCTGAAGCTGGCGGATTTCCTGGGCGATGTTCTGGGTGTCGACCGTGGGCACGCCCTGTGCGGTGACAGGCCCCGCGAGGGCGGCGGTCAGCGCGAGGGTCGCGGCGGTGGTGGTGAGGGAAATGCGCAGTGGCCTTTTCATCGCAATGTCTCCTGGGTGAAATCCATGAACTGCCGCTCGGCGGCTTGGGCTGCGGCCATGGCGAGTTGTTCCTCGCTCAGCGGCTGGGTATGGGCGGCCTTGATCCGGGTCCGGATCGCGACCAGTCGCGCAAGCTCGGCGCGCGCATAGGTATTGAGCGCGATGGCCTCTTGCAGGTCTTCGGTCTCATTGATGCGGGTGATGATGTCCTGCACCCGCAGGGCCGCCGCGCGGACCGAGACCAGCGAATAGTCCCCATAGACCCCCGCCCCATGGGCGGAGAGGCTGAAGCTCGCATTCGCCAGAAGGACAGGGTCAATGGTGCCGAGCGCATCGATGCCGCCGACGGCGGCGAGGTAGCTGTTGTACTGCTGCGGGATCACGACGACGTAATGCTGCGTCTCCGCGAAGGGCGGGACACCGCCGTAGTTCTGCACGTTGCCCGGACCTGCGTTGTAAGCGGCAAGCGCGTGGATGATGTTGCCATCGAACATGTTCAGCATCTGCGCGAGGTAGCGGGCGCCCCCCGTCACCTGCAGCCAAGGGTCGTCATAATAGGCCGGGTAGATCCCGAGATCGCCCGCCGTGCCGGGCATGATCTGGGTAAGGCCAAACGCCCCCACGGGGGAGCGCGCCCCGATCTGGAAGCGGCTTTCCTGCCAGATCAGCGCCTGCAGAAGGCAGCGCCACTGCACAAGCGACAAGCCCGCGCGGCTTACGCCTGGTAGTCCGTGGGTGTCGCGTGCGGCGCGGATGATCAGCTCCTCGATCCCTTCCCGGGCATCGCCGAACATCCGGGCTGCGGCCGGGTTGTTGTCCTCGGGCGCATAGAGGCTGGCCGCAGCACTCTCGACCTCGTCAACCGCACCCTGCCCTGCCTCCAGACCGGCCACGGTGCCTGCGACATCACCCGAGCCGAGGGACATCGCATCCATGAGCCCCTCTAGCGAGGCGAGTTGCCGGCGCTCGATCTCGGCCAGTTCCTCCTCCCGGCTTAGCCGGTCTTGTTGCAGCGCTAGGTCGCGATCGGTCTGCTCGAGGATCGCCTGCCGCTCTGCGAAAAGGCGCAGGTCGAAGGTTGGCACGCCCTGGGCGACCGCTGGCCCCGCATTGGGACCAGCCAGCGCGAGGCCGATCATCGAGAGGGGGAGCCAGGTCCGCATCGGCTTAGCCGCCCGCCCCCAGCATCACGAAATCGCAGGCCGTGTCGCGCCGCGTGACTTCTGCCCCCATCGTCGAGATCGTGGCCGTGGCATTTCCCGCCTGTGCGAGCGCATCGCGGAAGTTGAAGCAGTTGGCCTGCGCGGGATTGTGCTGCGCACAGGCTGTCAGGGTCAGGCCGAGGCCAAGCAGCACGACGCTGCGGGTGATGGTACGGGTCATGTCACTCTCCAGAAATCAGGGCGATCGCGGTAATCGGCGCCGACGAGGGCCTCGCCCTTTTCCATGCCGCCAAGGATGGTCACGAGGGGGCCGAGCGCGCTCAGATCGGCGTCGATCACCACAGCACCCCGGTCATCTCGGACGAGGGCCAGCCGCGAGGCGGAGCCGACGCCCAGAAGCACGTCGAGTTCCTTGTCGCTGAGGCCGAGCATTGCGTAATCCGCGGCCGAGGCGCGGATGTTGGGCAGAAGCACCTGGGTCGGCACCGCTTCCACGATGGTCTTGCCGGTCCGGGTCCGCTCGAGCTGGCTCGCATACTGCGTCATCATCACGACGACGGCGTTCTGTTTGCGCGCGGTCACCAACCAGTTCGAGAGCCGCTCCGCGAAATACGCGTTGTCGAGCGCCTTCCAGGCCTCATCAATCACGATGATCGTGGGCTTGCGATCTTCGATCACGCGCTCGACCCGGCGGAAGAGGTAGGAGAGCACCGCCATGCGTTCGCGCTCACTTTCGGAATCGAGGATGCCGGTCAGATCAAAGCCCGCGACGTCACCGTCGATGCTGAAGCTGTCCTGAGCATTGGCCCCGAAGATCCAGCCATAGCGGCCCTCGGCGGTCCATTCCTGCATCCGCTCGAAAAGATCGCCCTCGTCATCGGTCGAGACGAGGAGCGAGGCAAAATCCGACCAGTTGCGCAGGCCCGCATTCCCAGCACTGGCGTTCTGGCGCACGACCTCTTGCAAGCGGTTGGTCTGCACCGGGGTCAGAGGTCGGTCGCGGCGCTCGAGGAGGCTTGCGAGCCAGTCGGCCAGCCAGGCTTGGCCGCGAGGGTCAATCTCGGTCTGCAGCGGATTTAGGCCCGTGGGCCGTCCGGCCCGCACCGTTGAATAGCTGCCGCCAAGCGCGCGGACGGCCATTTCCATGCCGGCGCGATAGTCGAAGACGAAAAGCCGCGCGCCCGCGCGCCTTGCCATGGTCATCAGGAAGGCCGCGAGCACGGACTTGCCTGAGCCGGGGCGGCCGAGGATCAGGGTGTGGCCACCCGTGGGTTCGCGATCCGGCGCGCCCTGTTCGTGGAAGTTGAAGCGGAAGCCGCTGCGCTCCGGCGTCGGAAAGAGCGTGATCGGCACGCCCCAAGGCACTTCCCTGCCGGTCTTGCCAAGCGGGGTGCGGTGGAAAGTGGCGAGATCGGCGAAGTTGTGGTTCGTGATCGCGGCCTTGCGGCTGCGCGCCCCGGTATTGCCCGGATGCTGCGCCATGTAATGCGCCCGCGCCCCGAAGGCTTCCGAGATCAGGTTGATGCCGGAAGTCGCGGAGATATTGCGGATCTCGGCCGCGATATCGTCGAGCGCGGCCTGATTGCGCGCATAGACCGCCACGGTCATGTGGTGCTCGCCGAAAATCAGGCGTTTCGATTCCAGATCGTCCTGCGCGAGCTCCAGTTCCTGCGCGAGGCTGACGGCCCCGTCATTGGCGGCCTGCATCAGGCGCAGCTGCCGCTTGATGCGGCCCGCCATCATGTTGGCATTGATCGGCACAAAGGAGTGTGTGACCACCATGTCGACGGGCAGGTTCAGCTCGTCGAGCATCAGGCTGTCGGTCTTGGCGGGGTAGTTCTTCACCGCAAAGATCGCGCCGAGCTTGTCGCCCACGGCACCGTCCGAGAGCGCGATGGTCGTGCCGCGGAAGGTGACGCGGGTATTGGCGACATCCTCGGCAATCACGCCGAGGCGTGACCGCGGGAAAAGTGGATGCTCTTCGCCCGTGTTGAGCGAGCCGAGGAAGCCCAGAAGCTCGCCGGTGCTTGCGGCCAGCAGGCGGGGCTTCAGCTCATCGAAGGAGGACAGCAGAAACCCCACAACCTCGTCGAGCTTGCGCAAGCGGCGGGTGGTGTCGGCCACATGTCGCGAGCGAGACGCCCCAAGTCCGAACGGCAAGCGGCTGCCGGTCTCAGGTCGCTTCAGCACCGTCAGGGTCAGCGTCTTGTCGCGCAAACCCGCGCGGCCGAGATGCGCGTGCCATCGTTCGTCGACGGCAGCCGCAAACCCTTCGCCCAGAACGGGCGGCAGGGTCACATCGACCGCTTTCGACACCTTGTGCAGGTAGAAGGAGAACTCCGTCCCCACCTGCGCGACGATGCCAGCCAGCAACCCTCCGATCCGGTCGAGATGCCCGTCCTCGCTCGTGGTGCTGTTCACCCCTTCCAGCCGGATGCATTGCATCAGTTCATTGCCGCGCGTCCGGATCGTCCGGTCGGTCACGAGGCTCACATAAGGCAGCATCGACGAGAGCCGCTTCTCGCCCTTGACCCATGCAGGCAGCGCGGTCTGCGGGTCGAGGGCGCCCTCCACGTCATCGGCTACTCCATCATGGGGCATAGCTGTCGCCCCCGTGAAGCTTGCGGTTCGTCGTGGGCGGGGTTTCCTGCAAGGTGATCACCAGGACATCGAGAAAGTTCGGATCCCAGTCTGCGGCTTTCCAAAGCGCCGGCCAGGCCAACCCCGCGAACACAGCCACCACCCAGCTCTGAACCCAAAGGAACAGAAGCGTCGAGCCGAAGAGCCAGACCATGGCATACATGATCGGCAAGCCCATCAGCTTGGGTGGCCTCAGAAGGCCGATGAAGACGCGGGACTGGTCGGACATGGGTACTTCTCAGGTCGTCCAGATGGCGGCGACGATGGTGGGCGCCGCGGCGATGCCCGCGATCGCGACCACGACCCAGAGCGCCTGACGGAAATCCAAGATTCCGAAGAGCCAGGAGAGGAACACGCCGATCAACGCGAGCGTGCCGATCACGATACCCAAGGGGCCGGTGATCGCATCGACGATGCCCTGCAGAAGCGTCTGTACGGGCGATAGGTCGATGCTTTGTGCCAGTGCGGGGCTGGCCAGCACGATCAGGGCCATCGCGCCAAGCGCGACAAAGGAAGTTTTGGACGTCACGAAAGGTCTCCTCTCAGCCGCTGGAACACGGCTGTCACACGGGCCACATGGCCTTGGGTTTCTCGAAAGGGGGGAATGCCGCCATGGCGGGTGACCGCATGGGGACCGGCATTGTAGGCCGCGAGCGCCAGCGCGGGATCGCCGAACTGCTCGAGCATCATCAACAGGTAACGGGCCGAGCCGTCGAGGTTCTGGGCGATGTCGTGGGGGTCGACGCCGAGATCGCGCGCAGTGTCGGGCATCAGTTGGCCGAGCCCAATGGCACCGACTGGGCTCAAGGCGCGTGGGTTGTAGGCGCTCTCGACCTCGATGTTGGCGCGGTAGAACAGCGCCCAATCGGTGACCGACAGACCTGCCTGACGCAAAGCGTCATGGCTGCCGTAACGCAGCGCCGTGGTCTCGATGGCGTGGAGGATTTCGGGGGAGGCGCGGACGGCGCGCGGGGCAATCGCTGCGGCAGCCGTCACATCGCTCAGGGGATCATCATTCCCGCGGGACTGCGGTGCTGCAAAGAGAAAGAGACGATCTGGAAGGGGCCCATTCTGGGCATCGTCGTCGCCAGTGAACGAGCGCAAGGTGCTCGCAGTCTCGGCGGTGTCGATCAGTCGGCCATCAGGGCTGACCTGGAAGATGAAACCGTCGGCAAGGGCCGGGGGTGCGGAACAAACACCTGTACCCAGTGCAACGACGAGCGCAAACGCGCGGTCAGTTGTCCTTGACCAGAACCGGACCGGTCCGCGGCTCGGGCGATCGCCCGGGGGCTGCATGGCGTTCGCGGGCACCCTCGACGAGCGGGATGCTGGCAGTCGTGCAGCCCATGTCGGCAAGGAAGCTGACAAGGCCGACGATGGTCTTGAAATCGCGCAGCTTGAGGACGCTGCGGCTGGTGACGAGCATCTTGTCGTCGCCACCATCCGGGGCAACTGCCCGGATGACCCAGGCGCCGTACCAACTGTTGTGGCGCTTCTCGGCGCCTTCCTTGCAGACCACCTCGATGAGATAGCCTTCGTCAAGGAGGCCGCGCAGCCCGTCTTCTGTAACCACATTCGGTGCTTCTTCTATCATGGCCTTCCCTGGGTCCTTTTTTCTGCGTGAGGTGCAGTCTCGGGCCCACGGGGTCGCAACACCGCGGGCGATACAAGACAACATGAACGATAGCAAGACAATTAAAACGACTTGACGCAGATTGCCTTGCTCCGATAACGGTGATAGCTGACAAAGTCGTGATCTTAAAGGCGGCAAAGGAGTTTTGCCCTGCACATGTCCTGTGCGTGCAACATCCCCCTGGCGCTGCTGATCACCGTCATTGTGGTGAGTGGCCCGGCCTATGCCTGCATCCCGCCGGAACGGCCGTTCCTGCCCGCGTCCCGAGAAGACATGCGCGCCTACGCGGACCTGATCCGGGGGGATTTCGAAGCCTATATCGCCGATGTGCAGGAGTATTTCCGCTGCATCGACGAGGAGCGCGCGCGGGCCTTTGTGGAAGCCAGGGAAGTGAGCGCGGAATACGGGCGGTTCATCGAGGCTGTCGAGTAGCCCCCTTCCCGCTGGCACGGGCCGCCCTTGCTCCTGTACCGATGATACATTGATGATTTTGTTGGAGGATGTTCGGCCTGGATCCCGTCCAAGGCCGCATCCATCGGTTGCCTATGCGGTCGCCATGCGGTTCAATCAGACATCGTCTCCGGCCAATTTACCGAAAGGATTTGCGCCCCGTGTCTTTGCGCTTCTGGCAACGTATTCGTCTTGCGCCCGGAGTGACGCTGAACCTCTCGAAATCGACAGCCTCTCTGTCGTTCGGACCACGCGGTGCCAAATACACCGTCAGCCCCCGGGGGAACCGCGCCACACTCGGCCTCCCGGGCACGGGCCTCTTCTACACGATCCAGGACCGCAAGGGCGCGCGTGCAGCCACCCCAACGCATGACAAGCTGTCCCTCGGGTTTTTCCGAAGGCTCGTGACCCCACCCGAGGAAAAGGCCTTCATAGACGGGCTGCGTGCGCTCAACGAGGGTGATGAGGATGCGGCACTGTCCCAGCTGGAAGTCGCAAGCGATCTGCCCGACGCGGCCTGGATGGCCGGCATGATGCGCCTGAAGCAGGAGGCATTTGCGCAGTCGCGCGGGCATCTGGAAAGCGCGCTTGCGGCGGGCGACAGGCTTGGCGCGCTGTTCGCAAAATATGACCTCTCGCCGCAAAGCACCCTGCCGATCGCCAAAGGCATCTTTGCTCATATCTCCCCCACCGAGCGCGGCACCCGGCTTGCGTTGGTGGAGCTGTGCGAGGCGAGCGGAGACGCCGAAGGCGCGGCGCAGCATCTCGAGCGGCTGATGGTCATAGCGCCGGAGGATCCCGTAGTGCTCTTGTCCTTCGTCCAGATCGCGCTCGACACACCCCAAGATCACGACCTGTTCGACCGGGTGATCGCCCTGACCGTCGCCACCCAGAACGAGACGCCCATCGACACGGGCATTCTGCTCTACCGTGCTCGGGCGCTCGCGGCCCGCGGCCTGCCCGACGCCGCAATCGAGGTGCTGACCCGCGCTGGCCGACGTCGCAAGGACCGCCCCGATCGTCTCCTCCACCAGATCCGTCACGACCGCGCCGAGCTTTACGACCGCGTGGGTCGCAAGGCCCAGGCACGCCGTGAGTTCGAGAAGCTCTACGCGGAGGCGCCGGATTTTGAAGGGTTGGCTGAGAGACTGGGGTTGAGGTGAATCGTTCGACGCGATGGAGGGAAGGACATTCGCTGCAGGTTCGAGCATAACGGTATCACAGCTCAAAAGCGGACTCGCTCCGCGCGGTAGGTATCAGCTCAGCCGATATCTATTGGCTGCTGTGACAAACGGGAGTTGTGGGTCGATGAATTCGAGGGGGACATCGAAACTATTGGTTGCGACCGGACCGGAATTGATCATAGGCGTCCCACGGTTCTTCCGCTTCGATCTGCCTGAGATCCACGTCCTCATCGAACTGCAGAATGGTCAGGGACATGTCGAGGAGCTCCGACACCATCGCCAACTCTCGCACCGGCTGGGACCCGCGGCTGAAGCGCCAGACGCCTGCTGGCCGCCGGATTGCCCTATCCGACACAAAACCTCTTCCGTTGGCAGAAACGGCTGCGAGCGCGTCATCTGGGATTGGCATCCCTGACCTAACGAAGATCCCACTCTTGAGAGCAGACTTGCTCGCGCGTCCCCATTTCGCGTAGCCATCGCGTGCGACGACCATGGCTGCCCGTTTGTCCGTGAAGTCGATCCACTTCCGACAGGCGGCCGTGAGCGAGACGCCGTAGCGGTCCGTGACATGATTCAGGAGTTCGACAGTCATCTCCTCGCCGACCACCTGTGCGCGGTAGTCATCGAGCGGCATAAGAAGAAAGGACGCGAACGTGTCGGCCTCCTCCTCACGCTGCCTTTCGGCATCTTGCCAAGCGCTCGGTCGCAGCGGCTTACATTGGAAGTCGCAATCGCGCTCGAGGGTGCCGCTCACATAGTCATGGGCGGACAGGGGCGGCCGATGTAGTTGATAGTGGCCGAATTCATGGGCGATGGTGAACCGAACACGGCCGCGATAGCGCGGGTCGTTGTTGTAAACGATGTGCCATTCCGGGCGCCTTCGATGCGGCCGGAGCATCCCCTCGAAGCCCGGTAGTTCCCCGCCGACGATCTTGCCGATCGGGTCCTCGTTGTTTCTCGACACCTCACGGGCGAGAGCTTCGACGTCGACCGGAAAACGGTCCTCTCCAAGAACCTGACGAAGGAGGTTCGAGAGCCGATTAGCCTCCTTCTGCGGAGATTTGCGCTTTCCGTGCGTCATCAGTCGTCGTCCAAGATATCCAGCATCTTGCGCAGCCGCTCCTTCACGGGAGCGTCGAGCTTTTTGTATTTTCGGAAGAAGGCAACGTCTTCAGCATTCTCCTCCTCCTGTTCTCCATCGCCAACCAGCAGGAACTCGACGGTGGTGCCGAGTGCAGTGGCGATCAGGGCCAGCTTTTCGGCCGAGGGTCGCGCGACCTCCTTGTTCTCTATCTCCCACATGTAGCTCTTGCTGGATCCGACCCGCTCGGCGAGTCCCTCCAAGGTGAGGCCGCGCTTTCGTCGCAGCTCGCGAACGCGCTCCCCCAGCGGTGTTGGCACGGTGAACTCCTCTCCATCGGTGGTTCGTTTTTGCAATACATCTAGTCCTTGACACGCCGTACGCGCAATCCCTATCTTCCACGCAAGTTCGTTAATGCGAACTTTGATTCACGCGGAAACCAGACAAGGAGGCCAGAATGGCTGAAGGCAAGAGACCGGGCACGCATCACGTCGTGCCGAACACGGACGGTGGATGGGATATCCGTCGTGGCGGAGCATCGCGTTCCAGCGGGCACTTTGACACCAAGCAGAAGGCGGTTCAGCGCGCCCGCGAAATCAGTCGCAATGCCGAGACCGAGCTGAAGATCCACAACCGTGATGGGCGGATCGCGCAGTCGGACTCGCATGGCAACGACCCCAGCGACATCAAGGGCTGAGAAGTTGAAATGTGACAGTGACAAGCGCAAAGGCCACCATCCCGGAAAGAAACGTGAACCATGAGACGTATCCTTTGTATCGATGGCGGTGGCATCAAGGGCACCCAACCGGCGGCCTTTCTGGCGGGTTTGGAAGAAGACTTGGATGAACCGATTGGCCGCTACTTCGACCTGATTGCGGGAACGTCGACCGGGGGTATTCTGGCGATCGGCCTCGCACTCGGTCTCCGCGCCAAAACCCTACTGGAACTCTACGAAAACCGCGGACCCACGATCTTCGGGCAAGCGGGAGACAAGAGTTGGCTCGGACAAAAGGCCCGGGACGCGCGTGCTGCCCTGCGTCACCTGGTCAAGCCGAAGCACGAGGCGTCCACGCTTCGGGACGAGCTCCACGCCGTCCTCGGCGACAAGCTCATCGGCGAAGCGGAGACCCGGTTGCTGATCCCGGCTTGGGATGCCGATCAGCGCAGCGTCTACATCTACAAGACGTCGCATCATCCGCGGCTCACCAAGGATTACCGGAAGCCTGCGCTGGATGCGGCTATGGCGACGTCGGCTGCGCCGACCTATTTCGCGCGCCACAAGACGGTGGATGATGTCGGGCTTCTGGATGGCGGTACTTGGTGCAACAATCCGGTTGGCGTCGCGACCGTCGAAGCGATTTCGATGCTCGGCTGGTCCCCACAGGATCTGCACATTCTGAGCCTCGGCTGTGTCGACGAAGTCTACATGCTTCCGGAATCTCCTGGCAAAGCCGGACTCGGGTTGAAGGCCCTCAGTCTTTTCATGGACGGGCAATCCCGTGGAGCGCTCGGCATTGCCCGTCATCTGACAGGCGATCCGCACGACCGGACGGCTGTTCATCGGTATTCGCCGAGCGTGCCAGAGGGTTTCTTTTCCCTCGATGACACCACAAAGATCCAGAGGCTCAAGGGACTTGGCGCCTCGAGCGCCCGGCACGCGAGCCCCACTCTGGCCCCCATCTTCTTCCAGCAACCTGCCGAGCCGTTCGTGCCCGTGCATCAACTCGAACGGAACGCGGCATGAACCAGATCTTCTCGCACCCTCTCACCGATACCGCCATTCAGCGGCGGGCGCAGGTCTTCACGATCCTAGAAGATATCTGCCAGGAGCTGGAATGGACCCAGACCCAATTCGAGAAGGCCCGTAGCAGTTACGAAGCCGTCGCAGACTGGTTGGCCGGATCGAGCGACCCGATGCTTGCTTCCCTGCATGTCTACCTGCACGGCTCTGGCGCACTCGGCACCTCGATCAAACCAATCGGGCGCGACGAGTTCGATGTCGACCTGATAAGCTTCATCCTCGGCCTTGGCCCGGAAATCGCACCGGCACGTCTGAAGGCTGCGATTGGCAAGCGCCTGCGTGAACACGCCTACTACGCGTCGATCCTGGAAGAAAAGAAGCGCTGCTGGCGCCTGAACTACGCCGGTGACTTCCACCTCGACATCTCCCCGACCATTGCCAATCCGAACTGCATGAACGGCGGTGAGCTGGTGCCCGATCGCAAGCTGCGGGATTGGCACGCGACGAATCCCCGGGCCTATCGGACCCTCTTCGACGAACGGGCGGCCCTTGTCCCGAAGATGACGCAGTCGATCATCGCGGCGCAGCGCGATGCGGCCACGACCGAGCCCTTCCCGGTACGTCAGTCGGTCAAAGGCATTCTGCGGCGGACCGTGCAGCTTCTGAAGCGTCACCGGGATCTGGAATTCCTGCATGTTCAGGAAGAAATCGCGCCGATCTCGATCATCATCACGACCCTGGCCATGCGATCCTATGAGATGTGTGTCAGGCGCCACGTTTTCGCAGACGAGCTCCAGGTGCTGATCGACACGATCCGCCTGATGCCGATCTTCATCGAGCGCCCCCTTGTCAACGGCCGCCAGATCTACGCGGTCTGGAACGAGACCACCGAAGGCGAAAACTTTGCCGAGCGTTGGAATGAAGAACCCGCGAGGGTCGAGGCCTTCTACAAATGGCACGGCAAGGCGCTTGCGGATTTCGAATCCCTGCGTGACCTCGTTGGCCTCGACGCGATTGTCAGCTCCATGAAGGACAGCCTGGGTGACAAACTTGTTGCCCGGACCATAAACCGGCGGATGGATGCGCTGAACGAAGGGCGAAAGACGGGCGCTCTCATGCTTGGTGCCGGTGTCGGCCTGACGACCCAAAAATCGGCCGCTTCGACGCCCGTTCCCAGGAACGAGTTTTTCGGGGACTAGGCGCGATGGCGGGATCGACCACGAGAAACCGACTGTCGCTGCCCCAGCAGTACCTGTTCCTTCAGAGGTCGAAGACGATCTCCGGCGAAGGTGTGCTCGGGCCCGGCCGTTTGGAGTGGCGATTTCGGGCGCAACCGACGCCGCTTTCCCGATCATATCAGGTCACGCTTGTCCTGGAGAGGGACGGGACGCCGGATGTTCGGGTCGTAGATCCAGACTTGAGGTTGCTCGCCGGCGGACGCGACCTGCCGCATATCTACCATGACCCGGATCGGCTCTGTCTCTATCTGCCCGGAACTGGACAATGGGACGCCAGCAAGCGTCTGGACCTCACCATCATCCCCTGGACCCACCTTTGGCTGATCTATTTCGAGGAATGGCTCGTGTCAGATGACTGGAAGGGCGGGGGAAAACACCCTGGAGAAGATGACCCAGAAGAGGGCAACCGCGCGTTGCGCCGCAGCCTTCGCCGAATGCATTGAGTTTCGCACCCGCGACGTTCTCAGCTTGGCTTGCGGACGTGTCAGAGACTTTGCGAAGGGTCGGAAAGCGGTCGTTGGCTGCGAAGAGGATCAAAGGCTGGTTCAGTGCTTAAAGGCCTAAAGGCAATTGATCAACTTGCACCGCTAGTCACCGCCTATCTGGCGGCTGACAGGGTTGTGTGGGGCGCGATATTTGGGTTGCAACCACGCGGCGAGACGCCGAGAGTTCCGCTTGCCGACGAAGAGTTGTGGAGTAGCCCCTTTTTCAAATCCTACCTTGGTTGTGCGGAAAGATTCTTTGCGGTGGAGCCTGCCCATGAAGATTGAGAATATTGCCGTGCGCAATTTTCGCTGCTTTGGTCCCGACTGGATGGAAATCAGCCTGGAAGAGCAGGTAACGGCCTTCGTCGGAGGGAACGGCTCAGGCAAGACGGCGCTCTTCCAGGCGCTTTCCCGTCTCTTTGGAGTGACGAGGGCGGACAGGACCGTCACAAAGAAAGACTTCCATATCGCGCAGAACGAAGAGGAGCTGCCGGACGGGCGGGCTCTGGAGATCGAGTGTCTGCTCGGCTTCCCAGAGCTCGACGAAGAAGAGGACGAAGACGCTTCGGCCGTCCCCGACTTTTTCAATCACATGGCTGCTTCTGGCCCCGATGAACCGCTAAAGGCGCGCATGCGGCTTATCGCCAGGTGGATCGAAGACGGCACGCCTGACGGGACCGTCGAAGAAGACATCAGATGGATCACGACCCTCGGCAACGAATTTGAATGGGAGACGCTTCCGAAAGTCTCCGCTGTGGATCGCGCGAGTATACAGGTTGTCTACGTTCCCGCCCTTCGCAACGCGGCCGACCGTGTCACCGAGCTCCTGAAAGGACGCCTATGGCGAGCGGCGCTATGGTCAGCTGATCTTGGCGCCCGCGCGACGGAAGGGGCCGAACTTATCCAGAACCAGTTCGATCAGGAAGCCCCGGCAAGCTTCATCATTGAGCGTCTGACGCACAGGTGGCAGCAGGTTTACGAAGGCGACACGGACACAACCCCTAATCTTCGGCTGATTGAGAGCAGGATCGAAGAGCTTGTCCGGCGCGCGGAGTTCGTTTTTCATCCTGACGAGGCCGGTCGAAACCGAATCCTCACCGATCTCAGTGACGGACAGCGCTCGCTTTTCCACATCGCTCTGACGGCTGCGACCCTCGAGACCGAACAGGCTGCGCTTGCCCTCGCTGCGGCGGAGAGCCCGTTTGATCAGGAGAAGCTGAGGCGCACGCATCTGACGATTCTTGCGATTGAAGAGCCTGAAAACAGCCTCTCCCCATTCTTCTTGTCTCGGATCGTGACGTTGGCGCGGGAAATCGGCGAGATGAGCACGGCGCAGGCGCTAATTTCGAGCCATAGCGCCAGCATCCTCTCCCGCATCGAGGCGGACGAAGTTCGCTACTTTCGGCTTGACCGCCAGACGCGCCGCGCGAGCGTCAGGCTGCTGACCTTGCCTGAAGACGATGTACAAGCCAGCACATATGTCCGCCTCGCGGTCCGTTCCTACCCCGAACTATATTTTGCGCGGTTCGTGATTCTGGCTGAGGGGGACTCGGAGCGAGTCGTTCTGCCCCGTTTAGCCGAAGCAAGAGGCGTTCCGCTTGACCCGTCATTCGTGCCGGTCGTGCCTTTGGGCGGTCGCTATGTCTCGCACTTCTGGAGACTGCTCACCGATCTCGGCATCCCTCACGCGACACTGCTCGACTTCGATCTTGGCCGCGCTCATGGCGGAGCCAAAATGATCCGAACGGCGTTCGCGGCTCTAGAAGAGGTGGATCGCGACCTGACTGCAAATCCCCTCGTTATTGATAGCACGATCAGTCTCGACGATCTGGAGGATTTGGATGACGAAGATGTTCTGGAGGATTGGGCGGAAAATAACTGGCTTCAGGCTCTCAGACATGAGGCCGTCTTCTTTTCCGACCCCATCGACTTGGATTTCGCGATGCTTGAGGCGTTTCCTGCGGCGTACCAGCACCCCAATCCGGCTGGACTAGGCCCTAGGACGACAGCAGAGGCGATTGCCGAGAAAAAAAGGGTGGTCCTGAAAACCAACGGGAATCCCGACATCTACGACGGCGAGCAATGGGACGATAGCTTCGCCTGGTATCCATATCTTTTCCTCAGCCGCAGCAAACCGGAGACCCATCTCGCCGCGCTGAGCAGGATCGCTCGTCGAGACCTCGCTCGGCGCGCACCCCCGGAACTGCGCGCCCTGATCGATCATGTCAGAGACGTTCTGTTTCCTGAGCCGGCTGAAAACTGATGCCCGTCGCGCCGGAAGATTGGCGGCCACAAGGCGTCGATGACCTTGAACCGCGAGCATGGGACGCTCTTCGAGAGACCGCGCAGAGTGTTTGTGTTACCGCCGGCGCCGGATCGGGCAAGACCGAATTTCTGGCGCAGAAGGCCGCCTATCTCCTGCAGACAGGTCTTTGTGCGGCACCAAAGCGCATCCTTGCGATCAGTTTCAAACGCGATGCCGCTCAAAACCTTGCCGCGCGGGTTCGCCAGCGCTGCCCTGCGGATCAGGCCCACAGATTTCACTCGATGACGTTCGATGCATTTACGAAGCACATGCTGGATCATTTCCGCCTTGCGATCCCCTATGCCTACCGACCGCCCGCAGACTACAGCATCGCTTTTCCCTCCAGACAGGACATAGAGGTCTTCCTGCGAAGACACGACCGTCCGGACGTCAGTGCGGACCGGTTTGAGCGAGCGGTCGCCCGTACACCGCTGCCGCTTGAAGAAACCGTTGAAAATCCGCGCGAGAGAGAGCTGCTACGGGCCTACTGGGATGACCAGTATGCTATGCCGGACGGCGCACTTGTTTCTTTTGCGATGATCAACCGCGTCGTTGAATACATGCTTCGCGCGAATCCCAGGATAAGGCGCGCTTTGCGCCTCACATATCCCTTTGTCTTTCTCGATGAATTCCAGGACACAACCTACGCGCAATATAGCCTCGTGGATGCTGCGTTCAGCGAAAGTGATGCCGTCTTTACCGCAGTCGGCGACGACAAGCAGAAGATCATGGGTTGGGCGGGCGCAATGGATAACGCGTTCGACGAATTCACCGCCGACTTCAATGCCGTTCGCCATGCGCTACTCAGGAACTGGAGATCTCACGGGACGCTTGTTGCCATCCAGCATGTCATCGCACGGCAGATCGATCCCGATGTCGAGGAGGTTGAGGCGCGCGGAGAGCTGGCGATTGAGGGGGATACGGCGGCCATCTGGCGGTTCGACAGCCGCGAGCAGGAAGCTGAGCAGATAGCGCGATGGATCAGGAGCGAAGTCGATGATGGCCGCATCGCCCCACACGATGTTGCCATCCTCGTGCGCATGCGGGCAAACAACGTTGAAGACGAGCTTGCGCCCGCTCTCCGTGTCCAGGACCTCGCGCTGCGAAATCTTGCCAGAAATGTTGGCGAAATCGCCATTCAGGATTTGTTAGCCGAGCCCCTGACCGAAGTTCTCCTCCCGCTCTTGCGGCTGGGTGCAAGCGTTCGCGACCCCGATACTTGGAATGCGACGCAGGAACGCCTGCAAACGTTGGCGGGCACCAGTCCCGAAGATGAGGCCGGGCAAGAGCGCTTGCAGCGCGATATCGGAGAGTTCTCTCGGAACCTTCGACAGACGATGCGTGACGAGCCACCGGATCCGGCAGTGGCCGACCGGTTGTTCGCGCAGGCTCTGGACTTCGCCGGGATCGAGCGTCTGCGTCAGACCTACCCCGAATATCGACGCGACGCCGATTTTCAGCGAGTGCGTAACGGCTTTCAGGTTCTTTTGCGGGAATGCGTCGAGAACGCAGCGGGCTGGAGTGGCGTTCTTGATCACTTCGAAGGCAAGGACCAGGTCCCGCTCATGACAATCCATAAGAGCAAGGGCCTCGAATTCCACACCATGATCTTTTTCGGCCTCGATGCCAAGACATGGTGGAGCCTGTCGCCGGAGCGTGGCGAAGAGCTAAATTCATTCTTCGTCGCGTTTACTCGAGCGAAGCAGCGGGCGTTCTTCGCTTACTGCTCCGAGCGGGGCAATGCTTTCGACTGGCTGGAACAGCTTCTCCTGCCTGCAGGTGTGGAACAGATCGACGGAGCCAATATTGTCACTGCCGACAGGTAAGGACGGCAGATCCTGGGATCAGTAAGCCGGTTTCGTATCGGACGTGGTGGAGTGCTTGAAGCGGACGTCAGCTTGGAAGTGGCCGAACGGCGGCTATGGGCCGGGCGTATCAATTGCTGCGCTTAATCCAGATCGACGTCGCCCAAGCGCGGGGCATGGACATGCGTTCGGACAAGTAACGCCGCGGCCGCGCCCGCGATGGCGCCGAAGAGGTGCGCCTCCCACGACACGCCGGGTTGGCCCGGAAGAACGCCCCAGAGAATGGAGCCATAGAGAACACCGACCACCAATGCCGCGCCCAGCGTGATCGGCGAGCGATCCACGAGGCCACGCACGACGAGGAAGCCGAACCAACCGAAAACCAGTCCCGACGCACCGATATGGGTAGCGGAGCTTCCAAACACCCAGACGAGGCCTCCCCCGAGGCCGATCACCACGGCGTTCACCGGCAGCAAAGCCCGCGTGGTTGTTGCCACCAGAAGACCACCCATCACCAGTAGCGGTGGGGTGTTGGCCATCACGTGCCCGAAGCTTCCATGCAGGAGGGGCATGGCGATGACACCATCCAACCCACCAAGGTGCCGTGGGATCAGCCCGAACGCTGGGTTCAGGCCGTAGCCGGTGATCCAGTTGACGACCTGGATCGCCCAGAGCACGGCGACAAAAGCGACAAGCGCCGCGGCGCGGCGCAAGACGGCGCGCATGTGATCCCGGCTCATCATGGCGGCGACAGTAGACGTCTCCGCAAGGCCTGCAACGGCTTTCAAGCGCCGCTGAGACACGGCTAAAGGACCGAGCTTCAGGGCCCCGAACCTTGTCACGGCCCAAACCAAGAGCGGGGCTGGCTACCGATGGCTGTGGCGAGGGATCAGAGCCTCATCTCCAAGGATGTTGGACTTCATTCCATCCCTTGTCTCTGTCCGTCGAAGCACGACCGAAGCGCACGCCATCCCCCAGCGATCAAATCCGCTTGCTATCATTAGTGTTGTTTTGTATCGCCGCACCATTATAGCTGGAGTCGGCGTCATGAATCACAAGGTCCGGACCACAGCAGCAGCTGCGGCCATCACAGTATCGAGCCTCGTCGGTTCGGTCGAGCCGGCGCAAGCCTACCAGGTCGACTGTGCCATTCTGCTCTGTCTGGCAGGCGGCTGGCCGGCATCGGCGCCCTGTGCCCATGCGCGTGCGGTCTTCATCCGCAGGATCACACCTTGGCCGATCGAGCCACCCTTGCAGATCTGGCGTTGCCCGATGGGGGCGTCGTTCAACGCCCCTGCCCCGCTCTCGCCGATGGAACGGCTTTACGACATCGCCTTCCGGGAGGCGCCTCAGGTCAGCGTACCGCAAGCTCCCCTGCCCCTGGTCCAAGTCCAATCAGACGAGCAGGCCGACATCGATATTTCGGGCGACGCCTTCGACTTCGTCCGCAGCATCCGGGTCTTTCACATCCAGTTCAGCCAGCGCGAGAACCGGGATGGCGATTGCAACCGTTACGACGCCACGCGCCTCGGTTCCTACGGCGTGCAGGGTGACTATCGATGGACACGGTCGAGTGTCGCCAAGGTCCCGCCTGCATCACAGCTGCCCGACACCGGGCACTGCAACTGGGTAAGCTACCGCTCGGTTTTCGTCGACTGGCGGGATCATGAGGGGAACTACGGCTTCGAAGAGGTCCGCTACTGAACTTGCCCGGGCCTGCCGGAGGCAGGTCCGCACCTGATCATCTTGCACCTGTGACGGTGCACCGAACCCAAAAAGGGAAACGACGCCAGACCGAAAAGCCTGACGCCGCACTAGAAGAACCCGTGAACAAGGACCTTCTAGCGCACTGTCCGAACCACCGCAACCAGCAAAGTTGTTTTGCTGGCAAACATGTTGTTTGCTCTCGGCATGGGGTCGTCTCTCATAGGAGACACCGACCATGGAACCCACGACCGGCCTGATCCTGAGACGGATCACCCAGACAGAGCTGTCCGTTTCCGCCCACAAGCTGGCGACACTCATCCTCGACGCCATTGCGTGGAAAGATGGTTACAACGGGCTGCCGCGCGGGACCGCCGCCTTCACCCTCGCCGACCTGGCATCGAAGATGGGCATCTCGCGCCAGTACCTGACCGAGCTGCTGGCTGAACTCGAGGCGTCCGAGCTGGAGCTGAGACGAGAGAAGCCCAACGGCAAGTTCGCGCCCTGGCTCTTCCGCTTCACGGCCTTCGATACTGAGGAGCGAGATCAGGATGTTGAGTCAGGCACAGGCGACACATCACTATATAGAGAAAGAAATAACAAAACTATTTTTTCGGGACAAATCACTATTTCTGAAGCATCAAACGTCTTTCAGACTTGTTGGGCGGAGCTGATCAAGGCCGCGAAGAGAGCCCTGCCCTGCTGGAACGTCGACACGCAGGTTATCTGGGACCGATTCCTTGCCTTCAACCGGGCGCGCGGGAACGACAGGGTTCCCGCAGGCTACCTGCTGGGGTTCATGCGCCAATGGCGAACCTCGCCCGGTTCGGTAAGCCGACCGCCGGAAGCGCCGACGCCACGGCAGGCAGCGGATCCACGGCAGCGTGAGCTGCACGATCAGATCAAGGCCGCACCTAGCGGCAACCGGCAGTTTCACGCGTCAGACCTGTGTCGGCTCATCGGGCAAACGGCTTACGAGGCTCGCATTCTCGACGTAATCCAGAGGTTCGGCTGCCCACGCTTCACTGCGACGCTCGCCGTTCATGGGAGGGCCGTGATAGCCGGAGAAATTACGCGATGACGTTGGAGTGTTAGCATACGCATGGTCAAAAAGGAGTAAAGCTGCCAAGGCATTCGAGAGTGTCAATCAGAGCAGATCGGCAACCCTTGGAACCAAGCATTGTTGGCCAGAACCGAGTGCCAACGGCCCTGCCCTGCCATCTCGCGGATCAGCCTCTGCACTTCCATCTTTGTAATGTTTCGCTGGACGGTCGTGCGACAATCGCAGGCCAAG
Source organism: uncultured Aliishimia sp. (assembly GCA_965656085.1). Taxonomy (GTDB): domain Bacteria; phylum Pseudomonadota; class Alphaproteobacteria; order Rhodobacterales; family Rhodobacteraceae; genus Aliishimia. The sequence goes on from CBFHJA010000042.1 coordinate 37,576, forward strand.
GACTCGGCCATCGGGCTAGAGACAAGCGGTCATTTTCACCATGGCGCTCATGCAAAAATCATCCCGACGAACCTTCTCCTCGGGGTATGTCCATATCTGACGTAGCGCCATGTCACTTCTGTCGAAACGACGGAGCTGAGCAATGACGCACGAACAATATCTCGCCCTTGAAATGATCGCTAGATTGGCCCACCGTTTCGGTCCGGCCAGCCGTATAGCAAAGGAACTGCCCGGCTGGTTGGAGTACCTGACCGAAGTCGAATGTCCCGAACGGCCTCGTACCCGACCAAGTTCGCAATGGTGGAACAAGATCAGGACCATCGCGCACGACCTTGTGCCGACCGCCGGGGGCGGCGAGGGCGAGATCGTTCAGCGCAACGCAACCCTCCTTGGCGAGCATTTCGGGCTATCCCCAGCCGAGACATCCATGTTGACCTTCGTCGCGTTCTACAAGTTGTTCGACGGGTTCGAGCATGTCGTCGATGGCGCGCTGGAAACCAGAGAGGTCACGGTGCCGCTGCTTTTGTCGTGGTTCTGCGCTGCGCCCGAGCCTGAAATACGCGCAGCCATGCGGGCATCCGGCCGACTGACAAACTCGGGATTGGTGCAGCGCAACAGCGGCGGGCGTCACCGCCGGATGCCATTCGATCTGTCTGATCGCCTGACCCTCGCGCTACTTGCCGAAGTCGATTGCATTGCCGACCTGATCGCTCTGATGTTCCCGCGTGCAGCTGCGCCGCAGGCTCAATGGCAAGACTTCGAAGGTCTAAGCCAGGACGCGGACCTGATGCGTGACCTGCTGTCCAACGCGCTAGCCAAGCGCCAGCCAGGCGTGCACATACTGCTCTACGGCCCTCCCGGCACAGGCAAAACCGAGTTCGCCAAGGTGCTCGCGCGTGAGGTCGGAGCCGAACTGCGCTCGGTCGGCGAAACGGACGATGACGGAGGCGAGCCATCGCGCCGAGAGCGTTTGGCCGACGAGATGGAAGACCTGATTGGTGGGCACAGCTTCCGCTTTTGCCATGACATGCTGTCGAAGGTCCATTTCAACCGAATTCTTGAAACAAATCCGATCCCGGTGATCTGGACCACGAATTCGGTTCACGCCTGTGATCCTGCCTTTCTGCGGCGGATCAGCTACTCTGTACTGATGCGCCCTCCATCGGGCCGCGTCAGGGCACGTATCTGGCAACGCCTCGAGGAGCGACATGGTGCCGGCATACCGGACACCGCCCTGCCGGACATGGCGGAACGGCATGACCAGGCTCCGGCGCTTGTTTCGGACGCGATGGTGGTGGCAAGGCTTTGCGATGGTGGGCCGGCTGTTGTCTCGCAGGTGCTTGATGCCGCTGCCCGTCTGGCAAAGGGCGGAGCCGATAGCGCGCCGCGGCATTATTCAGAAGTGCCTTGGCAACCTTGTCTGGCTCGCGCCGACGCCGATCTTGCCCGGATCGAAGCGCGGCTGGCGCCTCCGAGCGCACCTCGCCGTGTCAGTTTCTGTCTTGAAGGACCGGCGGGGACCGGCAAAAGCGCATGGGCACGGCATCTGGCCCGGGTCATCGGCATGCCGGTGATCGAAAAGCGCGCCTCGGACCTCATGTCGAAATGGGTTGGCGAAAGCGAGCAAAACATCGCGCGGGCCTTTTCTGAAGCACGCGCCGACGGTGCCATGCTCATCTTCGACGAGGCTGACAGTCTGCTGGCTGATCGTCGTGGCGCTGAACGCAGCTGGGAGGTGAGCCAGGTCAATGAGATGCTGACCTGGATGGAAAGCCACCCGTTGCCCTTCGTCTGCACTACCAACTTCGTCGAAAAGCTCGACCCTGCAACTCAGCGCCGGTTTACCTTCCGCATCCGCTTCGATTTTCTCTCAGTCGATCAACTGCCTCTGGCTTGGGCTGCGCATTTCTCATGTTCGCCCCCGAAGGAACTGGCTACGCTTGATCGGCTTACTCCGGGAGATTTCGCGAACGTGGCCCGCAGAATGCAGGCACTGGGTGTTGCGGACCCAGAGGAAATTCTGCGCGTTCTGACCATTGAGGATGCGGCAAAGATAGGAACAACGCGACCGATTGGCTTTGGCCGTTGACGCCAAAGTGCTCCACCACAATGGTTGCTCTGAATTGCTAGGAGGAGTTATGCGCTACGCTCGCCAGGAAGATTTGCAACGTCTCGCTCTGATAATGCAGGGGTCAGCCGAGGGGATTTCGCTTTCTGATATAGAGCGAGAATTCAGCGTATCCCGTCGCACGGCAGAACGCATGCGTGATGCCGTACGCAACGCCTACCCTCAAATTGAGGAAATCTCCGGCGAAAGTGGTCGAAAATATTGGCGCTTTCCGCCGGGATCCTTGGGCCGAATGGCTGAACCCACGCTGGATGAACTGACCGCCGGCCACCGCGCCGCCGCTATTGCGCGGCGTGAGGGCGATGAGCTAACAGCGGAAACATTGGAGCGCCTTTTGGTGAAGGTGCAGGCAATGTTCCGCGAGGATCGCCGCCGTTTAATTGCTGCTGACCTTGAAGCACAATTATTGGCTGACGGCGTTGCATTCCGGCCCGGACCACGAGAAAAAATTTCGCCCGAGACTCTATCTACAATTCGCGAAGCAATCCTTGCAGGGGTTATGATCTCTGCTGATCATCGCGCCCGTGCTTCGGCAAAGCTTTCACGCAATACCCGGCTCGGCCCAATTGCCATGTTATTTGGTCAAGGGCGCCAATACCTTTTGGCTTGGAGCGAATATCAGGACGATCTTCGACTGTTTGCGCTTTCTGGTTTTGAACGGGTTTCGTTGGAACCTGAGGTCTATGAACGCCCCAAAGGGTTCGATCTGCAGGAATGGCTATCAGAGAGCTTTGGTGTGTGGCGGGAAGAACCGCTTGATGTCGTCTGGCGATTTCTGCCTGACGTTGCCGATGAAGCTGCGGGATATCTGTTTCATCCTAAGCAGCAGACCAGGCGGATGGAGGACGGGTCACTGATCGTCCGTTTCCGCGCGGGAGGACGGCAGGAGATGGACTGGTATCTGGCAAGATGGGGAGATCAGGTTGAGGCGCAATTCTTGGAGATTTCGGGTAACTCTTCGTCTGATACGACCGAAAGTGACGTGTGCGGGCAGTAGTCTCAAGTAGGATCAACAAAGAAAGAATCGCACTTGCTTCGGAACAGCACATCTCACCCCCTTCGCATCGACAGCTTGCCTGTTGGCAACGGTCATCTCGGCCTGACCCTGTGTCCCGGCAAAAAAGGCGACAGTGTCTTTGGCGCGGGATGGGAACGCGATCTGGACATTGATCTCGATGCAATCAAGGCTTGGGGCGCGCAAGCCGTTGTGACCCTAGTCGAGGCCTCGGAGTTAGAGCTGCTTTCTGTCACGGGTCTTGGCGATGCGACCAAGGCACGAGGTATGGACTGGCACCACTTCCCGATCCCCGATCTGGATGTACCAACGCCAAATGCCAAGGCGCGCTGGCGCCAATTGGCGCCCCGCCTTCATAGCATTCTGGAAACTGGCGGCCGTGTGCTGGTCCATTGCCGAGGGGGACTGGGGCGTGCGGGAACCGTTGCAGCCCTTTTGCTGGTTGATCGCGGGCATCCAGCAGGCGAGGCCATGGCCCTCGTCCGTGCCGCGCGGTCAGGAGCCATTGAAACGCCGGTACAGGAACGCTTTGTTCGCGACTACGCCCGACATGACGGGCTGTCGCTTATCCGACTGCACGCCAGCCTTCTAGGTGGGGCGATCGGCGACAGTTTGGGTGCCGATATCGAATTCCTTTCTCTAACCGAAATTCGCCGTCGTTTTCCGGACGGCATTGCGGAGCTACCACCGCACAGGGGGCTGCACGGTGCCATCACAGATGACACCCAAATGACCCTGTTTACGGCCGAGGGGATCATCCGCGCGCAGATCCGCGGCGTTCTCAAGGGTATCTGCCACCCGCCGTCCGTGATCCATCACGCGCTGCTGCGTTGGTTTAAAACCCAAGGCGGCAAACCGCAGGTTCAGACTGATGATGTGGGACTGATTAACGACCCGCGCCTGCGGGTTTGTCGCGCGCCTGGCAATACCTGCCTGTCATCCTTGGCAGCGAGCCCGCATTTCGGGGAACCGGCACGAAACAACAGCAAAGGATGTGGCACTATCATGCGGGTGGCCCCGGTCGGCCTGATGTTCCCCCGCGAACAGGTCCGTGCAATGGCTATCGAGACATCTGCTCTGACGCATGGCCACCCAACCGGCCAGCTTGCAGCTGCAGCCTGGGCGGAAATACTTGCCGATGTCACGGCAGGTGCCGACCTTGAGGAGAGTGCGACCCGGACTGCAGAAGCCTATGCGCGACTGACCGAGGGCGAAGAGACTGCGCGGGCAATCCAGGCTGCGCTCCGCGCGCCGCGGGACGGTTCGGGAGAAACCGTTGAATCTCTCGGTGGCGGCTGGATCGCCGAGGAAGCGCTGTCCATCGCGCTTTATGCCTGCCTTGCTGGAGGCTCTTTCGAAGAGGCTCTACTGATTGCGGCTACCCATGGTGGAGACAGCGATTCAACAGCGGCGGTTGCTGGGAATATGCTGGGTCTGCTTGATCCTGCAGCTGTGCTTCAACACCGTTGGGCCGAAATCGTTGAAGGGGCAGACATCATCTCGCAGCTGGTACGGGATTACAGGGAGCTTTCATCTGACAGTGGTGCGGCAGAGGATCTCTTCGAGTTTTATCCGGGCGGTTAGATACATGGGGAAATATCCGAAATGCATCGATTGAGAGTTCGAAAGAGAATGACAATAGCCGCACAAGCCATTGATTCAAAATAATTTCCCATTACAGTATCAATTTGCAGAGTGAGCCCGAAATCCATGTTCTACCCTTTTCTCGTCGCCGATCCCCGCTCCGGCCTACATTACCGTTTGACCGATACCGGTCTTGCAGAGCTATCACTTGCCCCCAAAGCCCAAGAATGGGTGCCGGGGCGAGTGGTAGCGGAAGAGCCTCACCCGGTGTGGCAAGAGAGCTTGGCCAATGCACCGGTCGAGACAATGTCGGCCGTCAGCGCGGCGTTGGAAGGTCTGGTGCTGGCCACTGCCGATCTGCGCGTTCCATCAGCGGGCGCGATGGGCGACAGCCGTGCAGGGCGACATCTGGATGCTCTGATCGCACTTTGGCGCAAGCTGGGTGACGCATTGCCCGAGGGGCTGGCTGCGGTCCGCCATGTTCTGGACCTGCCGCATGGGCGGTTCCTTGACCCATTGCCGGTTGTTGAAGGGTCCCTTGACCCGCATGCACCAGCCGCGATGAAGGCGCTTTATGGAAGACTTAAGGATGAATTCGGGGCTGCGGCTGCACCCGCTGAGGGGCGCACGGCGCGTGAAGGATCGCGGCTGTACGCTTTGCAGGGCGGGGTAGCCGAGGCAGCAATCGAGGCCGGGCCAAAGGATGACAGCCTCGCCTTTTATGGTTTGCGCGATGTGGCTGCCTGCGCTGATTTTGCCGCCGCCCGCACGCGTGCCCTGATCGAAAGTGGCACCCCGGCGCGGGAGATTGCTGTGCTGGCCTCTGGTGACCCACGACAGATCGCGCGTGCCTTTGCCGAGCAGGGCGTGCCGATTTCAGGGCTTCCCGGCAGCCTGCCAGAGCGAGACATCGTTGGTGAAACAGCACTTCAACTGGCGTTAGCCAAGCGCACACCCACACCTGCGATGGTCCTTGCAAGTCTCGCATTGTCACCGCTGATGCCATGGTCAGCCCAAACCGGGCGCGACCTTGCCGAAAGCATTATGAATGGTGACTTTCGCGGCGATGTCCTGTCGCCCACCCAAGCGCACAAAGACCTCTGGACGGACATGCGCGCCTCAGCCGGCAGCCTTGCGCAACTGCGTTTCCTGATCGACCGTATCTGTGAGCGCATTGCGCAAGGGAACGAGGTTCGAGCCCGTCTGTCGATCCCGCCCGGCGAGGGTAGCCCAGACTGGGAAGCTATTCTGCGCGGTATCCAGATTGCATCCCCGTCAAGTCCCGATCCAGAGCGCAACCTTGAAGGTGTAAGCCTCTGGTCTGCGCACGAAACTCCGTGGCGGCAATGCCGACATCTGATCATCACGGATTTCACCGACGGTCGGTATCCGACCCGGCCTCGCACCAACCCGCTGTTTCTGGACAGCGAAATCACTGCAATTCGAACCACCACCGGTTTGCAGCTTCGCGGGAAGGCAGAGGGTTTGGCTGAAAGCCTCTTCCTCTTTGACCAGCAACTTCAGGCGGTTGTGGAGTCTGTGACATTTCTGGTCCCGTGGCGCGATCTGTCGGGCGTGCGGCAGCAACCTTCAGCTGGGCTATCACTGGTCGCACGCGCAATATCGGATGTAGAAGAAGCTCATGATCTGATCCTCGACCTGTCGCGCCTGCCGCCTGGCGACTGGCCTGTGGCACATCACCGTATGCCACCGTTGCCGGAATCGGACGAACTCCCCGAGGCGCTCTCGTTCCCAGGCCTCGACCTGTTGGCGCTCCGTCGCAAAGATGACGGAACAAGCAAACCTCAGTCACCCTCACGGCTGGAAACACTTCTGGTCAGCCCGCTGGCATGGCTTCTGGACGAGGTTGGCGCGGGCGACATGTCTTGGTCCGCTGAGGAACTCGATGTGATGGCCAAAGGCAACATTGCCCATGACGTGTTTGAACATGTGTTCCTGAAGGATCAACCCCTGCCAGAACCTGCGGCACTGACCGCTGCAGTTGCCGAGGCCTATGATCGAGCGCTGACCCGCCATGCTGGGTTTCTGCGTAGCGCATCATGGGAAATGGAGCGCAGCGGGCTCGAGCGTCAGATCCTTCAGGCGGCGCTGCGCTGGCGCGAACATCTGCTGGCGCTTGGCGCAAAAATCATCGGCAACGAGATCTGGCTGGCGGGTGAGGCGCATGGCATCAACCTGCACGGTAAGGCTGATGCGATCCTTGAGTTGCCAGACGGTACGCTGCTTGTCGTCGATCACAAGAAAAGCGGCACATCGGCCCGGCGCAGGCGAATGGAGGCCGGGTGGGATCTGCAAGCAGGGCTATACCGAGACATGCTCGCCCGTCCTATCCGGCGCGACGGCGACGGGATGGACCCGCTGATTGGCCGACAGGTCGGTATTGCCTATCACCTTATGAATGACGGTGGGCTCTTGACCTCCGGGCATGTGCCTGCAGAAGGATCTCCCGCCCGCGACATGGGCGACGCCGTCAACGATGCGGCTGTTGCAATGCTTGCTGAACGGCTGGCGCAGCTAGGGGCCGGCCGGGTGGTGCTGAATACCTCAGCCGATGAGGGTTTTTTCAAGAAAGAAGCAGGATTCACGCCCTATGCGCTGACCGATGGCTCGACCCTGGTTACCGCGTTCATCCGCCAGATCGAGGAGGTATGACCATGGACGGAGCAGATTCAG